>JANQJC010000071.1 GCA_028281825.1 Flavobacteriales bacterium | reverse complement strand
GTTTCACCCGTAGGTCCCTGAGCACCGTCAGCGCCAGTAGCACCCGTTTCACCCGTAGGCCCTTGAGCACCGTCAGCACCAGTGGGTCCGGTTTCACCTGTAGGTCCCTGAGCGCCATCAGCGCCAGTAGGCCCCGTTTCACCCGTAGGTCCTTGAGCACCGTCAGCGCCAGTAGGACCAGTTTCCCCCGTAGGTCCCTGCGCGCCATCAGCGCCAGTAGGACCAGTTTCACCAGTAGGTCCCTGAGCGCCATCTGCACCAGTAGGCCCCGTTTCACCCGTAGGCCCTTGAGCACCGTCAGCACCAGTAGGACCAGTTTCACCTGTAGGTCCTTGAGCGCCATCAGCGCCAGTAGCACCCGTTTCACCTGTAGGTCCCTGAGCGCCATCAGCGCCAGTAGGTCCGGTTTCACCCGTAGGTCCCTGCGCACCATCTGCGCCAGTAGCACCCGTTTCACCTGTAGGTCCTTGAGCACCATCTGCGCCAGTAGCACCTGTTTCACCTGTAGGTCCCTGAGCGCCATCAGCGCCAGTAGCACCTGTTTCACCTGTAGGTCCCTGAGCGCCATCAGCGCCTGTTGGTCCAGTTTCACCAGTAGGTCCTTGAGCACCATCGACACCAGTAGGTCCAGTAGGTCCAACAAGGCTTGAAGTACTTACCCAATCGGTACCTGTACCTGTGGTAGAAAGCACTTGACCAGCAGTACCAGCCTGGTTATTACTATCATAATATGCACCTGATACATGTGCGTTACCAATTACCTGTAATTTACGGCTAGGCGCATTAGTACCAATACCCACATTAGCCCCATTACCCAGTACAATCGAATTGCTTTGGGCTACGTATGAGTTATAACCAATAGCGGTAGAATTGGTTATTGCAGTGGCACCAAAGGATTCAGCACCTATGTATGTGTTTCTTGAACCTGATGTATTGCTTTTACCAGCCTCAGAACCTATAAATACGTTTTGTGTGGCACCGCTGGTATTAAATCCAGCGAAGCGGCCTAAGAAGGTGTTGTCATTACCACTTCCAATGTTGAAACCTGCATTGGGCCCAATGGCTACGTTATTAAGGCCACTGCTAGAGTTGCGACCAGCGTTTAGGCCTCCATAAAAATTATTGCGACCCGTAGTATTATTTTGTCCCGCTTTGTGACCTATAAACACGTTTTGAAATCCAGTGGTATTGTCCCATCCTGCTCTTGTACCAATAAAACTATTGTTATAGCCAGTGGTGTTTGCCTTACCAGCATTGTAACCGAGAAACAAGTTGTTGTTTCCAGAGGTAATAGAGTTACCTGACTCTTCACCTGATAATAGGTTTCTATTTCTGTCTATCTTCAGCGCTCGTTTACCATCTATAGTAATTTGGTTGCTTTCAGTTAGATTAATTCCACCATTCACGTCTAAGGTAGCTGATGGTGTGGTAGTATTGATGCCTATATTTGTTCCAGCATTATATAAGAATGATGATGCTTCCCAATCAGTGCCGTTATGGCGGATAGTTTGCCCAAAAGTTCCGCCAAAAGGGATGGTCCGGTAAGAGTCCATGCCTTCTACATCTTTTGCTACACCACTTTTTTCTGCGTACAAAGCATATGGTACTGAGAGCAATTGGGAAGTTCCCATTTGCACAAAATGCTCGTTATTGTCAACGTCAAGTTCAGTAGAAATAAAATGGTCGGCACTACCCCAATCAACGTCGCTCATGCTTCCATCAAGGGGTTTACCTTGCCCAATCTTGATACTGAATAAGCCAAACATGTTGGTTTGAACTGTATGGGCTTCTTTATAGATTACATCATTTGGGTTTGCACCTGATATGATGCTTATTCTCAACTGAACATTCTTTTCAGTGATTAATGCACCATTGGCATCTCGCACAACACCTTGGTATTGCATCGATTTTGGTGCCTGGGCTAATGCGCTCAAGCCAAATGCTATAAGCAGTAACGTGTAGAGGGATTTTCTCATCATCATCGGTTTACTAGTTAGTAAGATTCGGTTTTGGACAGCGCTAATATAGGTACTAATCAACCATAAAACCTTATAAAATCTCAACTTTTTTTAATGATTTTATAAACGCCAATTGCATTAGTTGATTGTTATACAGAATTATTAACAGCTAATAACCACATAACAAAATGTATTCATCAGTTTAGCCTTTTAAAAGCAACTAGTTTTATGGGTAAGTATGAATTTTGGTGGCTTAATTGTATATTTGCCGTCTCTTTTTCAAATGATGTACTTCAATCAGAAACACACAGTAGCAGAAATCTCAAAGCGTGGCTTGTACGCACCCCTTGCCCTACAACGTTACTCCTTTGGTTCACGACTTGTTAATAAACCGTTGGAGGTTGCATGCAGAATAAAAGGCTTGAACAGCAGGTTTTTGGTTGATATCCTTGAGTCTTTTGAAAACTTAGAATACGACCAGGCAGGAAAATTTAGCTCTTTTCCAACGCCTGTCATTGTTGACTACCTGCGAAGAACACACCAATTATACCTGTTAAAAAAATTGCCTGAAATAGAGCAGTCTATCAACCACTTGGTGTTTGGGTATCAGTACCACCAGCCCTACCTGGTGGCCATCAAGGCGCTATTTAAAAGATATAAGCAAAATCTTGAGATACATATCCAGGAAGAGGAGAAAAAGTTTTTCCCGCATGCCTTATATGTATATGACCAATATCATCGCGGTGGGTGCCTAAGTAAGTTCTCCAAAAAGCTGCAAAAGTATTCTGCAAATGATTTTGCTGAACACCATGATGATACGGAAACAGAATTGATGCTTATCCGTAAGGCCATCATAAAGTACGCCCCGAAGGAGGTGGAAGAAAGCCTGCACAGGGTATTGATAAGTCAGATAGAGACCTTTATCCATGATTTGAAGATACATGCTATGATAGAAGATGAAGTGTTGGTGCCAAAAATCAAGGAACTGGAGCAAAAGGCGATGGGCAACCAACTCAATTACAAACTAATTACCAAATAGCTTCACCTAAGTCTTTGTCTGTATAACCTGAACTTGTTCTCAAATCCTGCTTCCTTAAAGAGATAATATACATAATCATCTTTTACTCCTATTTTTTCAGGAAAGTAATGCTCAGCCAGCACATAACTCGATTCGCTATCGCCTGTTTCAAGATTAATTTCATCCAATTGCGCTCTTCCACTTTTTATGAATAAGGCAAAAGCCTTGGTCTCGCTTCCATTTACCAATATTTCTTTCAACCCAGCTCTCTTTTTATTGTAGCTTGACTTTGTTTGATGTGTCAAGTTTCCAGCTATGTCAAATGCAACCAATTCATTGTTTACATGATCAAAAATGTAGAAATGGTTATTAACTGGTAAGATTGGACAAAAAACAGGTTTGGTGAGTATTTTTTGGTAAAACCAAATTTCTTGTTCCAACTGTCTGGGTACATTTATCTTACTCAGGTCCAGCTCACCTTCAATGTCCATTGGGTCGATACACAGCTGGGCCAGTATTTCATTATAAGTGCTTACTGTATAATTTTTAGTTACTTTATTGGTAATACCATAAATACTATCAATGGGGTTGCCTTGCCTGTTGGTTTTATAAATCACTTTGGTTTGATTGTGGTCTTTGTAGCCCTGCACTATACATATTTCACCTTTGCAACTCACACATGGCTTAAGTGCCTCCTCCAATGCACTGCGTGAGGTATTGGCAAATAAGGTAAACTGGTTATCTTCCAATATTACCTGATAGGCTGAGTCTTCACCTAAAAGGTGGTAGTAGCCCATGCAATCTTCTTCAAATTCAAAAACTGTGTGGCTAATATTCTGCTTCAGGATGGTGTTGTGGTTCTCATCTAATAATTGTAATCGCCTTTGCCCACTTTCTGAAACAAGCAACAAGAGTTGCCCATCCATAAATATGTAGTCAAAAAGATAGGCTCTATATGGGTCAAAAACGGTTTCAACTTTTTCTTCAGGTCGCACTGGTATGGTAGGTAGCGCAACCGAGTCAAGTTCCATCACCACTGATAACCGAATTTTATTGGTGCCTTTTTCAAGTTTTTTTTTACTTACTGACACAAGCTTATTTTTATAACCTACATAAGTGATTTCAAGGTTTGCAGGGAGTGAGTCAACAATCAATGAGAAATTACCTTCCTTGTCAGTAATGCTGGTATTGCCTCCTTCAGTAAGGTCTCTCACATGTGCACTATTTAGTGGGTAACCATCAGTAGTTGTTACTGCTCCATACAACACAACGGGTTTTTCCACATTTTGTGAGAAACCGACTAAGTTTATTAAAAAGGCTATCAGGATAAAACTCCATTTCATCTATCTCAGCAATTCAATATGTCCTGTAAGTATAACATTAGTTTCGGTGAGGGTAGTATAATTGATGTAATACATGTAGTACCCTGCTGGTGCTGATATACCGTTTAGTAAACTACCATCCCACTTTTCATATTTATCATCCGTTTCAAATATTTTGATACCATCTTCAGTTCGTATTTCCCAATGCATGCTTTCTATGTAGTTCCAAACGGGAAACCACTCATCATTTTTGAAGTCACCATTGGGTGTGAATGATGTTGGTGCATATACCCTCGGGTTGCAACTAAGTATACTAAAATGAAGGGTGTCTATAGTGTTTGAGTAAGTTACCTGTAGGTCATAATTGCCTTCATAAGAGATATATCTAACAGGTTGGGTGGAGTAATTATCAATCCATTGATAAGCTATTGCAGAATCGATATGGAGATTAAGTGCAACTACTTTATGTGGGTAGATACAATCGTCAAAAAGGTTTGACTGCCCCGGATAGTAATTAACAACTAAGGTGTCTGGATAGTCGCCAATGCTTTTTGGTTCAAACTCACCCTTATCACATGCATTAAAAAGAATTGCAAGAAAGACTAAAAACAATAATGTTCTATTCATTGGTTACCTCCTTTTCTTTTTTCTTAAAGTTCAGTAGACATCTAAACGAGGCTTCTACATGCGCTGAGTAACTCATGGCTCTTATCTCTTTTTCAATCGGCACACCTCCTGTTAATGCCAATCTATACTTTTTATTGAGTTCATACCCGATTAGCCCTCTCACTACATTCATATTCTCTAAGTTGACGCCAACTATATATTTTTCCATAAAACTGGCTGTTATCCCTGGTGTAAGCCTGTTAATGATGCTTAACTTAAATTGCAGATAGGGTGAGATAACAGTATGCCTTGATACAAGCCAATCATATTGTCCATGAAGAAAAACAACTACAGGTTTACGTGATAAACCTGAGAAGCTCATATCTGGCTGGGTTACACTTATCATAGAGCATCCTAATTGAAAATCCCTAAGCTTTAGCCATGTACCTACGTTGATGTCAAGGTACTTAATCTGTGAGGCTTCAGGGTGTTCTTGAGTTTCGAAAACATAACCGTAACGAGGGCCTACCATGTCACCAAAACTCAGGTTTTCTATGACTAAACTGCGTTGGAAGTAATTAAGGCCTAAGCCAAGTCTTAATAATGAATATCTGGAAAAACGCATCTCAAAGGCATAAGCCAAACCCGTATTCCAACCTTTTGAATAACCATTTTGATTTCTTAAAAAGTTAGCTCCAAGACTGCTTTTGCGTTTTTTTCCAAATGCAACCTCATAGGTAGTGAAATAGCCAGAAGGTGCCGCGAAGCGGCTATCTCCATTATTTATTGCAAGCCCAGGCCAGTTGTTATAGTATCCAATGTTCAAGTTATGCCGAGAACGTCTTTGGGCTGCATAGAAAGAGTTTTCAATACCTGTAAAAGCAGGATTGTACGTAAAGCGATAAAATACACCTCGGGCAGCATCAATCGGTTTTCTGAATTTTCTTTTCTCCAAATAACCACTCTTGCTATTGCTCAAAGTATCTATATCAGGTTCCTGAGAATATATAATCAAAGGCAATGATATAAGAAGTAGGGTCAGTAATCTCAACACCATAAAGTCTATTAATTGTAAAGAAATCAATCAGAGCGCATTGTATGACAAAGTTTAAGCGTATATACGCTATCTGAGTCAACTCAGTTGGTGTTTAATAGTATTTAGGTGAGTTAGATTGGTGTTAAATATCAATCCTAAGCATCATCATCTTCGCTGCTCAACAGGTCTCCCAGGTTTTGTAGCCATTTTATAGCTTCTTCTTCTGCATTAAATAGTTTGATAGGGTGGGAGCAAGTTTTGAAAGCTATATATATGTTAGAAATTATCCTTTGGGCAAAGGATTGCACAACTATGGCTTCAGCCAGGCAGGGCAATGGAGTTTTCTGGGCGTGCTCACGCCCTTCCCGGGTTGCAGTACCATGCTCGCCCGAGAGAATCATTACCTTGTGGGGAATACTATCAGTTAAATTGAGGTATGCGTCAAAAATCTCTTGCACGTCATCAAAATGAAGTGCCTTCTCATCAGCACACTTAATAACCACAATCTCATCATCACGCTTCCACACTTCCCCGGCATTCAGTGAAAGTTTTTCCATAGTCTTGGTGGTTATGGACTTAGTAAATTTAAAAACAAAATCCAATTGTGAAGCATATCAAATGAGATATTTTTCAAGAGTTTGTTTCTGCTCAACTTTTCCTATAACAGATGACAATTTGAAAAGTTCAGTATTCTTGCCAATGTTATTACTTTTTTTGCCAGTTATTTATGGTGTTCGTTAGCTTTTAAGAAATCAGTTAACTCCTTGGCATAATAGCGATGTGCAACTTGGTTGGGGTGGGGGTCAACAGGCAAGAAAGTGTATTCTGGTGAGACCAAATCAAGACCAATATTAAGGGTTTCTAATCCACTAGAGTTCATTTTTTCAAGATGGTCTACTGCTCTTGGATAGCTATCAAGGCCACATAACACCAAAGGTATATTTGCATTTGTACAATCATCTGATATTTGCTTTAACAAATGCCGTGTAACATGGCTATTTTTGCAACTTCTATCTTGCCACTTGTTGTACATGACTTCCATAAAACCAGAAGCACAACTCCATGATGAGCCAGGCACACTTTGATAACTTAATGTTGTATATGCGTATTTCAAAGAGTCCTTTTCTAGCCTGGCATATGGATATTGTAGATTAAGCAATTTTTTATGGGTGGAAATAGCTCTTATCCAAAACCTACTTGCAGTGTTTCTTTGGTCGTGGAAAGGTAGATAAGCCAGTACTATCAATTCTGGCTTTTTGCCTTTTTCCAACTCATCTTTCAATTGATAATAGGATTGAAGAGTACCATAAGCGCCTACACCATAATTCTTGATGGTATATTCTGGTAAAGCTTCTTGCAACAGCCAGGGATAGGTTTCATCATCATCTACTCCCCATCCATATGTGAAGGAGCAGCCAAATATCCAAATCTCTGGCCTTGCAGTGTCACTTACATCCGATGTAATCCTATATCCGTTTTCGTTTTGGGTAGAAGTCCATTTTAATTGGTCATCCTGATTGATTTCAAACTTCCCTGGACTCATTGCGAAGCCATATCTTTCATGTGGAATAAAAAATGGTTCATCAGGTTTTACGATAAAGCTTCTTTGGGGAAGTTGTGGGTAGTCAAAACCAATAAGCCTGAGACCTACTTCAAGCAACACAAAAATGAGAAACAGGGCAAGAAAAAATCTTATCAGTTGAAATGATATTCTCTTATTCATCCACCTCTCCCATCCTTAAAATTACAGGGAATGTCACTTCCTTTTTCTCCTCAGGGTTGCCCCATGTCTTTATAAATTCATCTGTCACCAAATCCAGGGGGTGCTTATTGTTAGTCTTGATGTATTTCTGCACAGCCGACCAGGTGGAAAGGTAATTCATATAGTCCTGCAAATTCCAACTCTTGATTAGTTTGAATTCATGCTGGGTGTGGTTTTTATAAGGAAATGGAAGTGATGCATAAGCATTTTCAACATGGACTCTTTCTGGCGGCCAAAATCCATCTAATATACCTTTGTAAAACTTCATGTAAACAGCGTCAACTTTTGCATTCACGGTGCTTAAGCCATAACACCAGATAGCAATTTTAGCTTTGGTTTTAGTTACTCTTTTCACTTCCTTATAAAAAGCTATATGGTCAAACCAGTGGTAGGCTTGTGCTACTGTTAACAGGTCAATGGAGTTATTATCAAGCGATGAGCTCTCTGCACGGCATACTTTGTACTCGATATTATCCTTTGGTGTAGCATTATTGATTTGAGCTTCACTAGGGTCTGTTGCAATTACTTTTTTGAAATACTTAGCTAACTCAACTGCAGCTTGTCCGTTTCCAGTTCCTACATCCCAACAGGCGCCTTTATCTTCCACTTGCAAAGCAATAAATTCAAACAACTCTTGCGGATAGGTGGGCCTATACTTTGAATAGTCAACCGATTGTGTGGAGAAAAGGTCTTTGAAACTCATAAATCTTAAAATACAAATTCAAAATCACAAATATCAAACATAAACGAATGCCAGTAAAATTGCCAATTACACCCTCACCAACTCCTTTCTTTTCGCAGCAATAGTAATACAATCATCCCTTGAGGGATGATTATAGCCCTGTTGGTTTTTAGGGGACGTAGGTAGGAGGGTGTTAATCTCAAATCTAACATCTTCAATCTAAAATCAAAGCACCGCAGTTACTTCTATTTCTATTAAAAGGTCATCATCTATCAATCGACTGACTTCAACCATGGTAGCGGCTGGCTTTATCTCACCAAAAATCTCGCGATGAGCCCTGGCAATATCTTCCCAAAGCGTAATGTCGGTAACATACATTCGTGTTCTCACTACATTGTCCAAATTTCCGCCAGCTTTAATCAACGCATTGTTTATTTTGCCGAGTATAAACTTGGTTTGTTCATAGGCATTGTCCACTCCAACCACTTTACCATCTTCCACAGCAGTAGTGCCTGAAACTTCAATAATATTACCCACTTTTACTGCTCTTGAATACCCTACTATATCTTCCCACTTGGCACCTGATGATATATTTGTTCTTTCCATAATTACTCAAATAGTTATATTGTGGTTGGGCAATACTTGCCTGTACGCCTAATAAAAGTAAATTTGCAGCAAATTTCAGAAAAATACAATGGCAACAACATCTGACTTAAAAGTAGGCTCCATAGTTCGCCACAACGGCGAGCTTTGTATGGTATCAGAGAAGCAACATACTATGCCTGGAAAAGGCGGCGCATTTTACCAGGTTAAAATGAAATCCATTACTACTGGCCGTTCATATGAAACCCGTTACCGCTCAGGTGAAAACGTTGATATCGCCCGTGTGGTATACAGTGAACTGCAATATATCTATGAAGAAGGTGAAAACCTGGTGTTAATGAACACTGAGAACTTCGAACAAATATATGTGCCAAAAGTACTTATTGGTGATGCTGTAGTTTATCTTAAAGAAGGTATGATGGTGAAGCTGGGTTTTGAAGATGATACTCCTGTAATTGCTGAGCCTCCAACTTTTGTTGAGCTGGTTATCACCTATTCTGAGCCGGGTGTTAAGGGCGATACGGCTACCAATACCTTAAAGCCTGCTACCTTGGAAACTGGTGCTACCGTTAATGTTCCCTTGTTTGTAAACGAGGGTGATAAGATTAAAGTGGATACCCGCACGGGTGCCTATGTTGAAAGGGTAAAGGAATAAGCTAAACTCGAATATAGAGCCATGAAATTCAACCCGCCAAAGAAGCTTTCAGAAATTGCTGAACTTCTTGGTTTGGAGTTAGATGGCGACCCTGATTTTCAAGTTACGGGCATCAACGAGATACACATGGTAGAGCAAGGGGATATCACCTTTGTAGACCACCCTAAATACTATAAAAAGGCTTTATCGTCGGCTGCCTCTGTGGTTATCATCAATCAAAAGGTGGAAAGGCCAAAAGGCAAACATTTGTTGTTTTCAGATGAGCCTTTTACCGCTTATAATTCCCTTTCAAAGAAGTTTCGTCCTTTTCAGTCTTCGGCCAGGCATATCAGTGATAGTGCTGACATAGGAGAGGGAACTATCATTCAGCCGGGGGGTTTCATAGGCAACCATGTAAAAATTGGAAAGAACTGCTTAATACATGCTAATGTGTCCATCTACGACCATAGTGTGATTGGTGATGAGACTATTATTCATTCAGGCGCGGTAATAGGTGGTGATGCTTTTTATTATAAAAAAGAGGCTGCTGGCTATACCAAAATGCACTCAACCGGGCGCGCGATAATAGGTAATAGGGTGGAGATAGGTTGCGGTACAACCATAGATAAAGGCGTATCAGGAGATACAACAGTTGGCGATGGTAGCAAACTAGACAATATGGTGCACGTAGGCCATGATACTCAAATTGGAAAGAATTGTTTGTTTGCCGGTCAGGTGGGTATTGCAGGAGTAGTTATTGTTGAAGATGACGTTATTCTTTGGGGGCAGGTAGGCGTTCAAAAAGACCTTAGAATTGGTAAGGGTGCAGTTGTTCTCGGTCAGTCGGGAATTGGCAAAGACCTTGAGCCAAACAAAACTTACTTTGGCTCACCAACCAGGGATGCCCGTGAGAAAATGAAGGAACTTGCCCTGATCAAGAAACTTCCTGAAATCATTGTGGAACTGAGAAACAAGTAGTTTGAATAAAAAAAGGCCATGGACAATGTCCACAGCCTTTTCGGCGTGCATCAATCTTCCGGTTATCTTACAACCGCGAAGCTCTTTGAATTTATCTCTAAATCAGTTGAGATATTCATATGGTAAAAACCTTGTGGCAAGTCGCTCACATTTATTTGTAAAGTGTTAAGTCCTGAACTAAGCGTTCCTTGAGCAATAGACCTAACCATTTTTCCACTAGCATCATAAATATCTATAGTTGTATTGCTTGTTTCATTTAAGGTTAAGTTTACCCATAGTAACCCTTCAACGCTTACTGGATTAGGATAAACCGAAGCATCTTCCAGGTTTGAATTCTCCTCGAAGCCAATTGTTGAAGAAACTGGCAACTCAATGAGATCTCCACCACCAGGTAATGCTGCCCATAATCCAAATGCTGGCCCATTACTATTCATTGAAGGGTCTAGAAAACCGCTGGCCAGGACAACCAATGCTGAATCCTCCAGTCCTAGAGTGGTTAATGGAGCATCATAAGATGCCACCGTTGTAGTGCCTGCATTATCTCTTACTTCAAGAGTATAATCGTTGGTAGCCAATGGCAGGTATCCTTCAAAATCGCTGTACATAAAGTCATTGAATAACTGACCGGCACCTATGCCCGTTTCCCAAACGGATACGGTAGGGGCATCGGTTGCACCATGGAATACCAACACGTCAGTATTACCGGCAGAAGCCGCTTCTTCT
>JANQJC010000001.1 GCA_028281825.1 Flavobacteriales bacterium | reverse complement strand
AAAGACAAGAAAAAAATAGGTTTTCATGAGTTAAGATTTATTATGCGAGGTTGTTCTTTAAGTTCTTTTTTGGCTACCAGTATATATGCTTTCATTTTTCCCTTCCCTTTGACTTCTATTTCACCTCTTTCTTCAAACTCAAAGTTGTCTTCCAATTGTTCTTTTACCGTTTCGGTGACATTCACCTTTCCAGGTAAGCCATGAGATTCCATCCTATTTGCAGTGTTTACCGTATCACCCCAAAGGTCATAGGCAAATTTTTTTATTCCTATAACACCGGCTACTACTGGCCCTGTGTGGAAACCAATCCTGATTTGGAGCTTTTGCTCCGCTCCTTCATATTGGTGCTGCTCTACATATTGCATCATTTCTAACGCCATATTGGCCATACGTTCTAAATGACCTGGAGAATGACTTGGCAACCCACCAGAAACCATGTAGGCATCACCTATAGTTTTAATCTTCTCCATTCCATACTTTTCAGCCAATACATCAAAATGTGAAAAAATTGTGTTCAAGTAATTGACCAACTGATCAGGAGAAAGTACTGAAGACAACCTGGTAAATCCGACAATATCAGCAAACAACACTGAGACCGACTCAAAGCCATCAGCAATAATCTCAGGGTTCTCCTTCAACCTGTCTGCGATAGGAACAGGAAGTATGTTATGCAATAGACCCTCTGATTTTTCCTTTTCTTCAACTACTTGTTTTTCTGATATATAAGCTTCCCGCTCAAACAGGAAGGCCATAATCGCAACGGCTGTAAAAGCAATAATTACATTGACCGAATGCATAAGATTAACCATGGAAGCGCTAATGCCTTCATGAGGTATCTTTAGGTGTTGTACATAATAGTACCCCACGAAAAACGCTCCCAAATTGGCAACACAAACTGCAATTGGATAGAACAAATTGTTGAAACGAGGAAGGAAAGCATAGATCAATGCGGCAACCAATGGGTACTGGAAACCACAGTGCCAGCCAAAGTTGTAAACTCCGGTAAGCAAATAGGAGATAAGCAAAATGCTAAAACCACCAATGAAGTAATCGCCGCGACCATATTCCCGAAGCATATATATAAACCCCATTGTTAAGAGGCCATATACAACCGACATCCATACCATCCAGTAATCAATAATGATAAAAATAACTCCGAATATGATGCAATAAGTAATCGCTAAAAGGCTTCCAACTATAAGTGCCTTCAAAGGTTTGCGCATACTGGGGTCAATGCTCGAATTCAACTCTAGTAGCCAAGTGAAAAAACGAAGAATCGGATTACTTGCCATCGGTTTTGATTATTTAGTTCGTCTTTCGATTACCATTTGCATCTCGGGATGTGGTCTCATGGTAATCAATGGGTCTTTTTTAAAAGTGAAATTCTTAGGCTTATGAAGGGTAAACTCCCTAAGTATCATTGGCAGTGCAAGTTGCATCTCCATTAAGGCAAAATTGTTACCAACGCACAACCTTGGTCCCCCACCAAACGGGAAATAAGCAAACTTGTGGCGACTTTTGCTTCTTTCTGGCTCAAACCTCTCAGGCATGAATTTTAATGGCTCGTTCCAGTAACGTTTGTCTCTATGTATGGAGTAAACCGGAATAAGGCAATTGGTATTTTTCGGAATGATATAGTCCCCTAACATATCATCCTCCAAAGACTGTCTACCTAATAACCAGACAGGCGGATAAAGACGTAATGTCTCATCAATTACCATTCGGGTATAAGTCAATTTTCTCAAGTGCTGAATTCCGGGTAAATTCTCATCTAAAACATTATTGAATTCTTCTAACAGCTGTTCTTCTACCTCATTGTTTTCATCAAGGCAATGGAAAAGCCATGTTAAAGCCACACCTGTTGTTTCATGTCCTGCCAAAAAAATCGTTACCACTTCATCTCGCAACTGCTCATCACTCATCCCTTCACCGGTTTGTTCATCACGCGCTTCCATTAGCATAGCCAACAGGTCTTGATACTTTTCTGATGATTGCCTTCTTTTTTCTATTATTCCATCCACCATTTTTCGAATGTTCTCATAGGAGTTTTTTTCTTTAAGGTTGCCAGGGGTAGGAATTGATAATGGCAGGCTAAATGGGTTCGTTGTTCGCTGGATTAGTTTCTCATTAGCATAATTAAACTCACGGTTAACTTCCTCAACCAAGTGCGCCACATCAGAACTGAACATGGCCTTGCAGACAATTTGCAAAGTCATTTCCATCATAGCTTTTGAAAGGTTAATAGTAGAACCATTGGGAAGTACTCTCCATTTTCCCATCACTACCTGACACTCTTCTATCATGATTTTCGCAAAACCCGTTAGTCTTTCTCGATGGAATGCTGGCTGTATCAACCTTCGTTGCTTGCGCCAAAAATCACCTTCACTGGTAAGCAAGCCATTGCCTAGTAAATGTTTCAGTTCTTCATAAGCGTGTCCCTTTATATAATTACGATTGTTCTTTTGAAGAATGTGCTGCACGTAATCGGGCTCACTCACGATATACATCCGGTCAAAATCACCGCCGATTTTACCAAAGAAAAACGACTTTACTTCAAACAACCCCGCATATTTAGGAACCTGCTCAGTGATGAATTTTAGTTTGTCTTCAGCAAAGTATTTGATTCCGCCTGCAGGCCAGGGACCATCAAGAACGGGTGGTTTTATGGCTGTTTGTCTTTCCAGCATCTCCTTTGGTTTAAAGGCTTTATTTCTGCGCTTGATGTCGAACATTAGATACCGAATCAGTCAACTCGGCTATTTGCATTTCCAGTGAAGCTAATCTTGCTTGTAATAATTGGGTTTGCTCAATGGAATTATCTAATAGCTTCTGCTGTTCCTTATTCACCTCGATAAGAAGAGCAACAATCTTTGCATAGTCTACAGATTTCATGCCTGCATCATTGGTTTTTACAACCTCAGGCAAAACAGCTTCCACCTCTTGCGCGATAACTCCAACCTGACGTGACTTGTCCTTATTTTTCCCCTTCCAGTGGTAGTAATATCCATTGAGTTGAGAAAGCTTTTCAAGTGGTGCGTCCAACAGTTCAAACTTCTTTTTCAAGCGTCTATCAGACCACGTAGCCCATGAGTTTGCTATTGCTTCAGTTCCGTCTCCTGATGCCCCAATTTGAAAAGTGTACAGCAGGTTATCGCTTCCAGTGAGTATTCCAACCCTACCTGTTCTGTTGATGCGAAGTGCTTGGGTGTCATACCCACCCACATTGCCGGTCGATGTGGTGTAAAATCTCAATTCACCATCTGACGAACCAAGACCATTTGAGGCAATAATACTGGCGGCCAAATAGTCTGTACCCGCATCAAAATTTCTGAAGTTGATTTGTGCAAAGGGGGCATTTCCTGTTATCTGTGCACCCTCTATGGTGAAAGTAGAAAGGTCGTTTGAATTATTTGAGCGTTGTAACCTTGCATCACCCTGTACAGTGAGTTTATCTACCAGGCTGGTCGTTCCAATTCCAACATTTCCCAAGACATAAACATCATTTGCGGTTGAACTGACAT
This sequence comes from Flavobacteriales bacterium, assembly GCA_028281825.1. Lineage (GTDB taxonomy): Bacteria > Bacteroidota > Bacteroidia > JANQJC01 > JANQJC01 > JANQJC01. The sequence continues at coordinate 6,647 of JANQJC010000001.1, read as the reverse complement.
CACCGATGTAAATAGCATCTGTGGAGTGGCCTTTGGCCCTGGAAACACCCCTACTCTTACTATGGCACCCACACACACAATTGCGATTGGTGACACTGGTTTTAGCGCAGGAACATTGACAATAAGGAAGTTTGAGCAGGAAGGTTCGTATCCAATGAATTTAACTCTAACTGATGCAGCTAACCTTAAAATAGAAGACAGTGAGATTGGAGGGCATTTTACTTATGATGGCCCTGGCTTCATTTTAGAGGATGTAGTTTTTGATGGTGATGCTCATTTCACAAGGGACACTACTGCCAATGAACAATTACTGGGAAGCAATATTTATCACGGCGATGCCACTTTTATAAATAAAGGAACCGGTTACCTGATGTTCCGCACTTCTGATACCTATCATGGTGATGCCACTTTTATTGCGACTTCTACAGGTCAATTACGCCCTGGGAATTACAGCACTAACACCTTCAAAGGAAACATCCATGCCAACGACCCAGCCAAAGTTACCTTTGGATTGGATTATGCTGGTAGTAAGGTGGTGCTGAATGGAGATGGCACACAAACCATATCTGCGGATAGTGCAGGAACGATTGCCTTCCGTGACCTGGAAATTAACAAGTCGCAAGGAAGTGCGTTTCTTGAACGAAACGTCAGTATCCTCGATAGCCTTATCCTTACAGATGGTATTATTTATACAGATACCTTTTTCATCGAAATCAAGGACAATGCGAAAGCTGTCGGGGCGGCTGATACCAGCTATGTAGAAGGCAAGGTGAAGAAAACGGGTAATGAGGCCTTTACCTATCCAGTAGGTAAAAACGGGCATTACAGGCCTATGGGCATTTCTGCCCCTTCAAGTACATCAGCTGAATTTATAGCCGAATACTTTGAAAGCAACTCTGATTGGGTTTATGACCACAGCAGTAAGGATGCCACCATCGATGAGATTTCAAGGAATGAGTACTGGGGCCTGGACAGGACGGCAACAACCAACACGGTGGATGTGACCCTCTATTGGGACACCATTACCGCTTGCCATTTCGATTCCATAGACAGCCTCCGGGTGGCAAGCTGGGACGGGGTCAAGTGGAAAAACCTGGGCAATGGCGGAACAACAGGAGATACCAATGCAGGCAGTATCATTACCAACTCTGCTTCTTCAAATTACTTTTCCTTTGCACTGGGTACCACCGATTTCTTTGAATGCCTGCTATGCAATGAGGCGACTATACTGCCAAGTTCCGATAGTTGTTATGGGGATATAGCTCTTTCAAGCGGTAGCCTATGGTTCATGGTGGAGGCGACCAATGACGCGTTGCTGGAAATCGAGGAGCCTGGTGTACTGGCTTTTGGTGACATAGATTCCATTTATATCTATGAAGGAAATGATTGCCAGAACCTTTATTTGGTTGAAAGCAGGGATGTTACAGACCCGCTGGACTATTTCCAGAACCGCCCTTTCCCGATACAGGAGGGAAACACCTATTTTATCCAGGTAGTGACCGATACGCTTGGAGACTATTTTGATTTGTGCCTCCGGGGTGGCGGTGGCCCTACCGACCCGATAACATATACCGTTTGTAACTCTACACAGAATTGCAATTATGTGTGCAACCCCAGTTTTGAGGATACGACCACTAACGTGATTTATACGGGGAGCCTGCAAATGAGCCAGATAAACCGGGCCACTCCCTGGTATTCTCCCATCCAGACCAGCCCGGACTATTTTAACGCTTTTGACAACCCGGATTGCCCGCCGAACACTACCACTACATCCAACTGCCTGGGAGTGCCGATAAACCTGTTAGGCCACCAGCCGGCCTATCATGGTCATGGATACGCGGGAATCATAGCGGACGATATGGATTCTCCCTGGAGGGAATACCTGCAACAACAGTTGAGGGATACCATTACGGCGGGCAAGTACCGCCTATCGTTTTTTGTCAGCAGGGCAGATACCTTCTCGGTAGCCCTCAATGGCCTGGGCATGTTGTTGAGCCAGGATGCCGTAACCAACAATGGGCAATCCGGTATCAACGCTACCCCGCAGTTGGTGACAGATACTATGGTAACGGATATAAACAACTGGATAGAATTGGCCGATACCGTATCCCTGGGTGGCGGGGAAACCCACCTGACCATCGGATGTTTCTTTGGGCCTCCGGATTTACAGGTAGACACCATGAATATGCCCTGGCTTTCCTATGACCACTCCCAAAGGGATGAGTGGAGTTATTACTATATCGACCAGGTATCGGTAATTCCTGTTTTAGAAGTTTCGGCAGCACCGGACACCATTTGCTATGGACACTTCTCGGAGCTTACAGCCCAGAGTGTGGAAGGCTCCTCCTATTTATGGAGCACGGGGGATACTACGAAGGTTATCGGGGTGGTGCCTGATTCAACCACCGAATATACCGTTGAGGTGACAACACCACTTGGATGTACGCTGTATGATACGGTTACGGTGGTAATTAATGGCGCACCCCTTTACCAGTGTTGCAGGCAACGCATACTCAACAAGATATACGATGAAACCTATACCCCGGACGGTTCGGGAAATGATACCCTGGGCCTTCTGGATGATTTGCTTGTCTCCAATTACACCATTTCCAATGATACCATTGTCATTGACGAGACCTTTACGGTCAATGGGAACCTGACATTGGACAGTTGTGTGGTCATCATGCAAAGTGAGGCAAGCATCCATGTCAACTCGCCCTATACTCTGACCATCACTGACTCAACGCATATCTATGCCTGTGACAGCATGTGGCAAAGCATCGTCATACCTGCCGGTGCCCACCTGGATTTTAACCAGGGCAGTAAGATAGAGGACGGGATCAATGCCGTAGTGGTGACAGGTGGTACCTACACCATTGATAACGCGATATTCAACAGGAACTATGTGCACCTCTCCGTAATAGGCTCATCCAACCCTGCCTATGACCCCGGGGACATCACCAATAGCCAGTTTAATTGCAAGAACCTTAACCCGTTTGGGTTATATTTTAATTGCAGGCGACCGTATGAATATACCAGGACACACATGGCTGTTTCATTGGCCGGAAGGATGGACTTTGAATTTGGAAGTGTCAATAATCCCAACCTGGTGGAATGGGCGGATTTTGGGATATATAGCTCCGGCAGGGAAGGATGGTTTTATCACAGCAATACCAAAGGGCCACAAATTACAGTGGTGGGTGATACGCTCAATAAGATAGACTATGGGATTGTGAGTGTCCAGGGCAGTGATGTGCTGATAGAAGACAATTATTTTACGGAAATAGATGAGATTGGTATAGTGGCCTCTAACCACGAGAGTGAGGACATTGACATTTTCGGTAATGAATTTACCGATAGGGTCAACGCGGGGATAGTGTGCTTCAATAACCGCCTTTCGGACATTTTCATCAAGGAAAACGACATTGACTTTGCCTACAATATTGACAGCACCGGATATGGAATTACCATCTGGGAACTGGTACCCAACAGGGGAACAAAAGTAAATGTCAGGAACAATACCATTACCAAAGCGGTCAATGGTATCTGGACGAATAACCTGTTGGGCACCATACTTTTAGATAGCCTGACCAGTACGGTTTACGTGGGCAATAATGATGTCACCCAGGATAAACCGACTTCCGCCGGTGCCTACTCCGGTATCCTGCTGAACAACACCGGCACCTCGCTGGTGATCGATAATGATGTTTCCCAATACTACAGCAACCAGAACTGGTGGGAAGCCGGTATCAGGCAGGACGGCGGAAACACCACCTTCCTGTTTTGCAATAATACCCATGATATAGGCTGCGGCATGTTCATCAGCGGGGATGTGAGGCCCTTTGAGCTATTGGTGCGCAACACCTTCAGCGACAATGAGCGGGCGGGCTTATTGCTGAACCACGGGGCTATTGGTGTGCAGGGCGGGTATAACAAGCCCAATCTCAATGAATGGGATACCACAACCACCTGGAATGCCAGCTTGCCCTCTATCGTCAATTACGATTATACCAGCCCGCCGATTAACCCATTCCTCTCTTTAATTTGGGGAGCCATTCCCACCTCCAACAGTAACCCCTGGTTCCCCCCGACGGTAAGTAATGTTGAGGATGGAACTGCCACTGACCCCGTCCCTTTTGACACGGCAATGGATGTGCAGCCTATTGGCTGCCCTTACTTTTACCCGCCCCGCTCCCTGGATACCCTCAACCAGATGCGGGACAGTACCTTGCTTCTAATCAATTCAACGGACAGCCTGCATACCCTGGCAGATACCACCCAAAGGTGGCAGGTGTTGTACGGCCTCTACCAGTACCTGCCGATGGATACCACCCTGCTCAATGCAGATACGGTCATACAAAACTTTTACGACAGTTGTGATGCCGGCAATATGGGCCAGCTGCACCGGCTCATGGAAGCATTGGGTGATTTTGCCAAGTTTTCTGCCAACCAGTTGGATGATTACCAGGACACCCTAAACGATATGACCGCCGATAACCAGGGGGAGTTGCGCATCAAACAGGTGCTGGAAATACTGTTGGACAACATCGAGGATGATACGACCATTACCGGCACACAAATTACCACCCCGCGGGATATTGCGGAGCTTTGCCCCACCGAGGAAGGCCAGGGAGTGTACATGGCCAGGGCTTACCTGCTGGAGGTGGATACCGTGCCCTTCAATGCCTCCTACTGGAATGACTGCGAGGCTTTTGTGCCACCCCCTTCACCCAGGAGGCCCGCACCCCATAGCAGTGGGGAAGAAAGTGGTGATGTTACCGCCTTCCGCCTTTATCCCAACCCCAACGGGGGAAGGATGCAACTGGCCTATTCCGGGTTGAGGGGACAGGCAGTATTTGAACTGCATGACCTGGCAGGCAGGACAGTGGCCCGGTATACCCTGAATGAAGGCAGTGGGCTTATCATCATCAACGAGGAAAAATTACAAAGTGGCATGTACACCTACCAGGTTACGGGCCAGCAAAACGTAAAATTGAAAACAGGAAAGGTGGTCATACATCGATAATCAAAAAAGCGGGGAAGCAATTCCCGGGCTTTTTTGTAACTTTACTACTATGAAACGGTGTCTTATGGTGTTTATTTTCAGTCCTTTAGGGCTGTTGGCACAAGACAACCTGGTGCCTAATCCCTCCTTTGAGGAACACATCGGGTGCCCTGAAGATGAAGGGTGGTTTGTATATGATAAAGTACCACCGTGGAACCAAAGCAAATATGGAGACCCGGCTTACTATAATGAATGTTACACTTTTCATCCTGTAAGTGGATTACCTCAATATGATGTTCCTGAAAACACCCAGGGTTTTGAATATGCCCACACAGGACAGGCCTACGCAGCGATATATGCCTTTAAAATGCTTGAACCCCATATACGGGAGTACTTGCAAGTCGAGTTGACCCAGCCTATTGTGAAGGGCATGGAATACTCCGTCGGATATTACGTGAATTTACCGGAAAAGTATCAGTATGCCGTGAATAAAATGGGGATGTATTTTTCATCTGACCCACCCGTTTATTCCAATAATAATTGCTTTGGTACCATTCCCCAAATAGTCAATGATGGGGAAAACAACCCCTTGACCGGCCGCGATGGATGGACGCTGGTATCCGGCACTTTTGAAAGCAAGACCGGGGGGGAGAAATACATCACCATCGGTAATTTCTTTGAAAATGGCGAAAGTGATACCGTTTTCGTTGATGATAGTATTGGATGGAGGTTCAATTCGGTTTATTTCATAGATGATGTCTTTGTCATTCCGCAGGATACCATAGATGGTATTGATGATTACAAGCATGTGATTGGATTGGGTGTTTTCCCCAATCCCACCAGTGAGCAATTTACAATTCAAACGGAAGAATCTTTGCAGGGGGTTGTAAACCTGTCCCTTTACAATGCTATTGGTGAGGTGGTGTTTTCCCAAAACCTGTCCAACCTTTCGACTGCCTTGCGCATTGATGTGGGTACCCTTAGTGAGGGAGTGTACCTCCTAGAGCTTGCCACTGATGAGGGCACAGCGTGGGAAAAGGTGATTATCAGGCATTAACTTTACTATTATGAAACGGTGGTTTATGGTGTTTATTTTCAGCCCTTTAGGGCTGTTGGCACAAGACAACCTGGTGCCTAATCCCTCCTTTGAGGAGCACATCGGGTGCCCTGAAACTGAGGGGTGGTTTAGCAGTGGGAAAATCCCCCCGTGGAATGTTGTAAATTATGGAACACCAATTTACTTCCATGAATGTTACACCCCACATCCTGTGATTGGACAACCTTTTTACGGAGTTCCTGAAAACACCCAGGGTTTTGAATACGCCCGCACCGGGGAGGCCTATGCTGCAATATATGCCTTTAAAAAGTTTGAACCCCATATTCGGGAGTACTTGCAGGTGGAGTTGACGCAGCCCATTGTGAAGGGCATGGAATACCTCGTGGGATATTATGTGAATTTACCGGAAAGGTACCAATATGCAGTGAATAAAATGGGGGTGTATTTTTCATCTGATCCACCTGTTTATTCCAATAATAATTGCTTTGGTACCATTCCCCAAATAGTCAATGATGCGGAGAATAACCCCTTGACCGGCCGCGATGGATGGACGCTGGTATCCGGTACTTTTGAAAGCAAGACCGG
>JANQJC010000138.1 GCA_028281825.1 Flavobacteriales bacterium | reverse complement strand
CGGTGAAATTAGAGACTGCCAGGTAACATCAGGTATACCCGGCTTGGGTGGAGTTGGAGGATTACCCGGAGGTATGGGTGGCAATGGTGGGCGTGGTGGACTCGGCGGTGGTACGGGATGCTCCGTAGGCCGCGGTGGTGACGGTGGTCGTGCTGGTGATGGTGGTCGTGGTGGTAATGGTGGTAGCGGTGCTCCCGGCTTTAGCCAGGCAATTTATGAAGACCCTGCTGGTATTGTAGCTGCTCAGTTAAGCATGAATAGCCCAGTTGAACCACAAGTGTTCTTGAAAAACACAGGTTGTACTTTCTCAGACATACAGTTCTCAACCAATGCTACGGGTATTATCCAATGGTATTTTGATGGTGGTGCTATCCCATTGAGCCAAATTGGCAATGATGTGGAAATACAATACAGCAATTTGGGCAGGCATTCCATTACTTTGGTGGTAAATGGCATCCCTTATGTATTGACTGATTTTCAAGGAACCTTTACTGATGGTACGCCATACCTGCCTACCATTCAGGCGAATAACGACACCATCTGCCCAGGTGATGTAGCTAGCTTCTCTGCTACTTTCCCCAGCAACTTTAACGTATTGAACTACGAGTGGAATTTTGGCGATACAGCCTCGGGTTCCAATAATACCTCTACCCTACCCAATCCCACTCACACCTATAATGATATAGGAACATATCTGGTGACCTGCCAAACAGAATCACCTTGCTGTGGGTGGTCAAAAATTGACACTTTCGAGATACATGTAATACCATTTGTTACGCCTGAAGTTTTTATTTCATCTACCAGTACCGACGTGTGCGAGGGTGAAACAGTAACCTTTGGTGCAGTAGGCGTTAATGGTGGTGATAACCCTCAATACGAATGGCTTTTCAATGGCTCAGTAGTAGCGCAGGGTAGCACTTACACCACCTCTACACTTACAGACGGAACAACAGTTGCTTGTAGAATGACAAGCAATTACCCTTGTGCTTTGAGTAACCCCGTTACTTCCGCTCAAATAGTAATATCAGTACACCCTAATCCTGTAGTAAACTGTTCATCAGTGAACAACTATCTAGGTGGTAACACCACATTTGATGCTCCTGTAACTCCGGGAACAGGCACAGCACCATATAGTTACGTTTGGGACTTTGGCGATGGCGGCGCCGCATATACTGCAAACCCTATCCACACTTATGGTGGTACTGGAACCTATAACGTTTCTGTTGAAGTCACAGATGATTATGGTTGCCTGGGTATTTGCAACATGCCCGTAACTATCGTTATTCCTCCATATGTATATGCTGATTTTAGCAGTATCATAGCACAGGATTGTGGTGAAACTACTGTCAATTTTACTGACATGACTCAGGGCAACCCCACTACTTGGAATTGGGACTATGGAGATGGAACAACACCCGGAACAACACAAAACCCAACACATACTTATACCCAGCCTGGTGTTTACACGGTAACCTTAGCGGCCGGTAATGGTGTCTTTACTGATACCATTGTATATCCTAACCATGTGGTTGTGTTTGCCAATCCAACATCCGAGTTTACATCTGACAGGACAACGGCTTGCTCGCCAGGTGCTATCAAATTTTATGATGCATCAAACAATACAGTAAGTTGGCAGTGGGATTTTGGTGATGGTAATACTTCTAATCTTCAAAACCCGGGGCATATTTATGAAGACCCTGGCACCTACACCGTTTCTTTAACGGTTAATTCCCATGAAGGCTGCACCGATGTGATGACCAAGAATAGTTACATTACAATATTAGCCTCACCTGAGGCAGGCTTCTTTGCTGACACAGTGGTTTGCGCTACTGTACCTGTTTTCTTTAACGATTCCTCTATTGATGCTACCAGCTGGAGCTGGAATTTTGGAGTGGTTGACTCATTCACAGATATTAATCAATTTCCTGAGTACACCTATGAGGAGCCAGGTGAGTATACAGTCACCCAAGCTGTAATGAACAACCTCGGTTGCCCTGATACATTGGAAAAAGTATTGTATATAGAAGTGGTTCCCTACCCAGACGCATACTTTGAACCAGACTCCACAGTACTCCAGTTGCCAGATACTATCTTGCAGATATTTAACTACAGTACCGACTTTACGGGTATTGAGTGGGAATTTAGCAATGGTGATTCATCAGACTTGCTCAACCCCGAAGTCTATTACCAGGAACCGGGGATATATCCTATTATTCTCTACGCATCCAATGATTTGGGCTGTGTAGATACCTTCCAATTTGATTTGGAAGTATTGGAACAAGAGACCTTCTTTGTACCTAATACCTTTACCCCCGATGGTGACGGCTTGAATGAGTCGTGGCAAGTATTTGGCAAGGGCATAGAAAAAATCTCTGTCCGAATCTTTGATAGGTGGGGTAAAATGATTTATCGCACCAATAGCATTGATGAACCTTGGAGGGGGCTTGATGCCAATGGTGAAGCAGTTCCCCAAGGGGTCTATAGCTACTACATTGAATTGGAATGGTATACAGGCAAGCAATTTGATAGAAGGGGAACCATTACAGTAGTGTACTGATACCTTTAACTTATGCGTGTTTTACTGCTTTCTATCTCTGTTTCCTTTTCTCTTCTCTTAGCAAATAAGGTTTTCTCGCAACCATTTAATGATGTTGCTGGTGATGCTGGACTTAACCATTGTGCGCTATTAGTATCAAAGGTATATCCCACACAAGGCGGTGCCGCTTTTTTTGACTACAATAATGATAGTCATTTGGATATCTACCTCACAGGTGGCAAAAGCATTGACAAACTCTACAAAAGCAATGGTGATGGCACTTTTACTGATAAAACAGTAGAGGCTGGCTTTAGTGGACTAGATACTTCCATTTACACAATGGGTGTGGTAACGGGTGATATTGATAATGATGGCGATCGGGATGTATTTATCACTACTGATCGCCGTTTTCACAACTACCTTTTCCTAAATAACGGCAATGGTACTTTTACTGATATATCAGATGCCGCCGGAATAGTAGACACTGCTGAAAGCGCTTCTGCTGCCTTCGGTGATTATAATAAGGATGGTTACCTGGATATTTTCGTGAGTAATTGGTGCGAAGATTTTGTATTGGACCCAATTCCGATACCACCCTACCCTTCTTATCCTAACCTATTTTACATCAATAATGGGGATAACACCTTCACTAATAAGGCAACTGAGTTTGGAATGGTGAACCCTATTTCTGCCAGCTTGGGTGTGGTATTCTCTGACTATGACATGGATGGTGATGCAGATATATTGGTAGCCAATGATTTCGGGCAACACGATAATGAGGAAAATGAGCTTTTCCAAAACCAATACCCAGTTGATACTTTCTTGAACGTCAGCGACCCGGCGAACTTTAACTATGGTATGAACGGCATGGGCATGGCTGTTGGTGACTATGACGAAGATGGTGACTTTGATTATTACATCACCAACATGAAGCGCAATGTGCTAATGAGAAACAATGGTGACGGAAGCTTCACTAATGTAGCTGATAGTATCGGTCTTGACCGCGATTGGGCACAAGTAACAGGTGGCACTGTTCGCCCAAAAACAAGTTGGGGTACTGCCTTTTTGGATTATGACCATGATACTTATCTAGACCTATATGAAGTAAACGGCGACCTGAACTATGCACCGCCCTACCCTTCTCTGGACTCAAACATGCTATACCATAATAATGGGGATGGCACTTTTAGTAATGTAACAGAAATCATGGGCGTTGGAGACCCTTGGATGTCTCGCGGCTTTGCAGCTGGTGACTATGATAATGATGGCGATTTGGACTTCCTGGTTCCAATTTTGGACTCAATTATTGGCATACACAACGTAATCCTTTACAATAACGAAACTGCGTCAGGCAACTGGCTGAAAGTGAATACCATTGGCACCATTAGCAATCGTGATGGTTATGGCGCTATTGTAACAGCAGTTGTAGATGGCAGGCGTTTTATCCGTGAGGTTGACGGCGGCTCTTCCTTTGTTTCACAAAACAGTTCAATTGTGCACTTTGGTTTGGGTAATTACACTACACTTGATTCACTTATTGTTCGCTGGCCTAGTGGCTATGTGAATAGCATGACTAATGTAAACGTTAACCAAAGCATTGATTTCACTGAGCAAGTGATTATTACTTCAACTAAAACAGAGGGGCTTACCAATTTCAGTATCTCCCCTAACCCATTCGAGGATGAATTGACGGTTTCTTTCCTATTAATGAAAGATGAAAAGTTATCCATTTCACTCATGGACGTGACTGGCAGGAAAGTAATACTCTCCTCTGAACAGCCCTACAAAAAAGGTAAACAAACCATTACTCTCAATAACCTACCTACCCTATCTTCTGGGGTTTATATGCTTTCCATTGATGGGATGGATATGAGGGTTTCGAGGAAGGTGGTGAGGGAGTAATCAATATTTTATTCCGTATATTTGAATAGTTGAACTTATTGAAAATGAAATCTACAGACCTTAAAATAAACATCATTGACCAAATCATTCATTCAAAGAATGACGAACTGATGCAGGAAATTCAACTTCTCCTTCAACTACATAAAACTGATGAAGATAAAATTGAATTAACTGAACCTATGCGAAAAGCAATAAACAAAGGAATGCAGCAGTTTGAAGAGGGAGAATACAAAGATAGTCAGCAATTTTGGAGTGAAATTGATACATGGCTCGACGAAAAATAGTTTGGACTACCCAAGCCCAAAACGAGTTAGTTTCTGTTATTGAATACTGGAACCACAGAAACAAGTCGAACTTGTATAGTAAAAAGATAGTACAGCAAGTAAAAAAGCATGAAGATTTATAACTCAGATGTTTGGAATAAATTGATGGATTTATGAAAGCTCAAAATTCACATACTGACCTTGCCACCAAGATATACGAAGGTTTAAAACTCTCCTTCAAAAAGCTTCTTGCTCAAAAGAAAAGGGATAAGGGTACCCTTGTTTTTTCTGAGAATGGAAAAATCACCAAAGTAAAGATTGGCAAGTAACCTACCCTATCTTCTGGGGTTTATATGTTGAGTGTAGTTGGGGTAAGTAAAAACCAGTATTTCTAAAAAGGTGTTGAGGAAAAAATAGCTACAATGTTTATTGCAATGCTCATATTTTGCCTTTTAGTTATTCTAATTGTTTTCGTTGCCCCTCTTGGAGTACTATTAGTAACGTCCCTTTATTATAAAATCGAATACATGGAGAATGACGAAATTGTATTAAAGAGACCTTTCCCTATCGATTCTAGAATATTAGTAGATTCAGACAGGATTGTGGAAATGATTATTTACAAAAATCCTAAACAAGATAATCGCCTGTTTATCACTTTTGATTATCCTTTTACTGGCTCATTGAGTCTTGATACCTTCCATGAGTCTGCAATTATTGCTTATTGCAAAAAACATCAAATACAATTGTTTGAAATAGATGATAGCGAAAAAGACTTTTATGAGACATTAATAATAATCGAAGAAGCTGAACAAAACCCTCAATAGCCTTGTTTTCTTGTTCATTAAAACAATAAGGGTTATCTTTGCACTCCGAAAATAAAATCTATTCTTAATGGAAACAGTGAACGAAAAATTGACCTACAAAGTAAAAGACATCTCGCTTGCCAAGTGGGGCAGAAAAGAAATACAACTTGCCGAGGCTGAAATGCCAGGTTTGATGGCTATTAGGGAAGAGTACGGTGCTCAAAAACCATTGAAAGGTGCAAGAATTGCTGGTTGTCTTCACATGACAATCCAAACTGCAGTTTTAATTGAAACTTTGGTGGAACTAGGCGCTGAAGTTACCTGGTCATCTTGCAACATATTCTCTACACAAGATCACGCTGCTGCTGCAATTGCTGAAGCTGACATCCCAGTTTACGCCTGGAAAGGCATGAACGAGGAAGAGTTTGACTGGTGTATTGAGCAAACGCTTTTCTTCCCCGACGGAAAACCATTAAACATGATATTGGACGACGGTGGTGACCTAACTAACATGGTGCTCGACCGTTACCCAGAACTAGTGAAAGACATCAAAGGCCTTTCTGAAGAAACTACAACTGGTGTTCACAGGCTATATGAAAGAATGAAGAATGGTACATTGCCAATGCCTGCCATCAACGTGAACGACTCAGTAACTAAATCAAAATTCGATAACAAGTACGGCTGTAAAGAGTCATTAGTAGATGCTATCCGCAGGGCTACTGACGTGATGCTAGCTGGTAAAGTTGCCGTTGTTGCTGGTTATGGTGACGTAGGTAAAGGTTCGGCTGCATCATTGAGAGGTGCTGGTGTTCGTGTTATCGTTACTGAAATTGATCCAATTTGCGCACTACAAGCTGCAATGGACGGATATGAAGTGAAGAAAATGCTAGATGCTGCCCCACGTGCCGACATAGTTGTAACTGCTACTGGTAATAAAGATATTATCACTGGTGAAGTATTTAAATCACTGAAAGATAAAGCCATCGTTTGTAACATCGGTCACTTTGATAATGAAATAGATATGGCATGGTTAAACAAAAACTACGGCAGCACCAAAGATGAAATCAAGCCACAAGTGGATAAATACACCGTAGATGGTAATGACATCATCGTTTTGGCTGAAGGCCGTCTAGTAAACCTGGGTTGTGCTACCGGTCACCCATCATTTGTGATGAGTAACTCTTTCAGCAACCAAACACTAGCTCAAATTGAGCTTTGGACTAATACTGATGCTTATGAGAACAAGGTCTATACCTTACCTAAGCACTTAGATGAGCGTGTAGCGAAGCTTCACCTGGCTAAGATTGGTGTTGAGTTGGAAGAGTTAACTCCAGACCAAGCTAAATACATCGGTGTTAAAGTAGAAGGCCCATACAAGCCAGACTACTACAGGTACTAATAGATTTTATTTTTTTTATTTTTTCGGCCTGCTCCCCAATAGGAAGCAGGCCGTTTTTTTGATACCGGATATTCATTTCATTACATCCGGCAACACACGAAGAGTGCCAGCAACAAAGACCCGCAATCCAAGAACTTTTTAATTCTGACTTCTAGCTTCTGGCTTCTGTAACTTGATAAAAACACTTATATTTGAACACAAACCATAATCATTGATGGAATACAATACGGAGAGGAATAGATTGGTGATTTCTGAATATGGCAGAAACATCCAACGGATGATAGAACATGCGATGACTATTGAGAATCGTGAAGAGCGCAATAAGGCTGCCAAGGCAATCATTGGTGTGATGGGTCAGTTAAATCCACACTTGAGAGATATCAACGATTTCACGCACAAGCTATGGGACCACCTTTTCATTATATCAGATTTTCAACTAGACGTTGACTCACCCTACCCTATCCCTACACGCCAAACGTTTGAAGAAAAGCCCAAGAACCTGAGCTATCCCTCTAGTAATATTAGGTTTAGGCACTATGGCAGAATAATGGATGCCATGATTAAAAAAGCCATCGACTGGCCTGAAGGTCAGGAAAAAGACGCCTTGATAGAAATGATACTGAACCAGCTGAAAAAGTCATATATAGCATGGAATCGCGATTCGGTAAACGATGATGTGATATTTGATCATTTAGAAAAGATGTCTGACGGTAAGCTTAAAATTGACAGAAACATGAAGCTTACACATGTTCAGGTAGAAAATCAAAACAGGAACAACCAGAAGAAAAAGAAGAGAAAAAGTTCAAAACGCAATCATAGACACAAAAACTAACCACAGCCCATGGGCATTTTTGAGATAAATGGTGGAAATAAACTAAAAGGGGAGTTAGTTCCACAAGGCGCCAAAAATGAAGCGCTGCAAGTTATCTGCGCAGTACTCCTCACTCCTGAAAAAGTAACCATCAACAATATCCCCAACATCAGGGATGTAAACAAACTCATTGACCTATTAAGGGATATGGGTGTTAAAGTCAACCAATTAGGAGAAGGCAGTTACGAGTTTCAGGCTGATGATATCGACTTGGAATACCTTATCAGCGATGCCTTCAAGCAAAAAGGTGGCGGCCTTCGTGGCTCCATTATGATAATGGGCCCATTGCTATCTCGCTTTGGAAAGGCCTACATGCCTCGCCCAGGTGGTGACAAAATTGGTCGCCGCAGGCTAGACACCCACTTTTTGGGCTTCCAAAATCTCGGTGCTAAGTTCAACTATGATGAAGCCAATCATTTTTATGAAGTAGAAGGAAATGACCTAAAAGGTGCCTACATGTTACTGGATGAAGCATCAGTAACGGGTACTGCGAATATTGTCATGGCAGCCACATTGGCAAAAGGCACCACCACTATTTATAACGCCGCTTGTGAACCCTACTTGCAGCAACTCTGCAAAATGCTAAACAGCATGGGGGCAGACATTTCAGGCGTTGGCTCTAATCTACTGACCATCAATGGAGTAGATGGCTTGGAAGGGTGTACCCACAACATCCTGCCTGACATGATTGAAATAGGTAGTTTCATTGGGCTGGCAGCAATGACCCAATCTGAGATTACCATTAAAAATGTGAGCTATGATGACTTAGGGCTTATCCCAAATATCTTCTCCCGCATGGGTATACAAACGGAAAGGCGTGGTGATGATATCTACATCCCTGAGCAGGAATCATACGAGATTGATACTTTTATTGATGGTTCTATACTCACGGTCGCTGACGCTCCCTGGCCAGGCTTTACCCCCGACCTATTGAGTATCGTTTTAGTGGTTGCCACACAAGCAAAAGGCAGTATGCTCATCCATCAAAAAATGTTTGAGAGCAGGCTTTTCTTTGTGGATAAACTCATTGACATGGGTGCGCAGATAATTCTATGTGACCCCCACCGCGCAACAGTAATCGGTTTAGGAAGAAGAAGCCCGCTGCGAGGCATTGAAATGACATCACCTGACATTAGGGCTGGTGTTTCATTGCTCATTGCTGCACTTTCAGCCGAAGGCAAAAGCGTTATACACAACATTGAGCAGATAGACCGCGGCTATCAAAATATTGATAAACGCCTCAATGCACTAGGGGCGGATATTAAACGTATTTGATGCGACCTTTAAGTAGGTAATTATCCTTAACTTTGTAACTCACAAAAACCAAAATTATGAGAGCAAAAGCTATAGCAATTGCTGCTTTAATTACAACATTTTCATTCTTTTCATTCACCTACTTAGGTGATGAACCTGAAGTTGGATTAAACATCGGAAACGTAGCCCCTGAGCTGAAGATGCAATCTCCTGAAGGTGAAGAATTAGCATTATCCTCCTACCGCGGCAAACTGGTTTTAGTTGACTTTTGGGCATCATGGTGCAGGCCATGCCGTTATGAAAACCCAAACGTGGTAAATGCCTACAACGAATTTAAAGATGCAGAATTTGAGAATGCCAATGGTTTTGTGGTGTTCAACGTATCACTTGACAAGCAAAAAGAACCGTGGGTTACTGCTATTCAACAAGATGGGCTTGTTTGGGATAGCCATGTTTCTGACTTTGGCGGTTGGAGAAGCAAAGCTGCTCAAACTTATCAGATAAACTCCATCCCTAACAACTACCTGCTGGATGGTGATGGTGTTATCATTGCCAAAAGTTTAAGAGGGGAAGCACTCAAAAGTACTTTGGCTAAGCTTCAAAAACAGTAA
>JANQJC010000025.1 GCA_028281825.1 Flavobacteriales bacterium | reverse complement strand
GATTTCTTATTACTGGCATGCATTACCATGCAAGCCTTGATGTATTTTACTGGCATTGAAACCAAAGACGAGCTATTGGTTATTTGCCTTTTCCATTTTTTGGGTGTGAGTATGGAAATCTTTAAAGTGAATATGGGCTCCTGGAGCTACCCTGAGTTTGCATGGACTAAAGTATGTGGAGTGCCACTTTATAGCGGCTTTATGTATGCCAGCGTAGTTAGCTTCATGTGCCAAGCCTGGCGAAGGTTTTCTATGGATATAACTAACTGGCCTAACAGATGGCTGGCTCTATTCCTGGGCATTGGTATTTATCTCAACTTTTTCACTCACCACTTTATAATTGATGTGAGATGGGTATTGGCCTTAGGCGTATTAGTAGTTTTTTGGAAGTCAAAAGTGGTATACAACAACAATGCAATACACAGGAAAATGCCCTTGGTATTGGCATTCTTACTTATTGGACTTTTCATTTGGATTGCTGAAAACATTGCCACTTTTTTTGGTGCATGGAAATATGCTTATCAGCATACCGACTGGCAAATTGTGAGCTATCAAAAAATAAGTTCGTGGGGATTATTGGTAATTGTGAGCTTTATTATCGTCGCAGAACTTAAATTTGCCAAGAAAAATAAAAACCTTCCTTCTATTAATTGAAAAAATAAACATCCTCTAACTAACTAAAACCGACCAACCATGTGGAAAGAAGAAGACAACAAATTAAAAGGGACTTTTAAGTTCGACACATTTATTGAGGCTTTTTCATTTATGACAGAAGTAGCCATGACTGCCGAAAAGATGAACCATCATCCTGATTGGCGTAATGTGTATAATACTGTAGAAATAAACCTAAGCACGCACGATGCGGGTAATATGGTAACCAGCAAAGACAGGCAACTAGCCCAGCGCATTGAAGCAAGCTACAACAGGTGCAGGAATGTAATATGATATGAGCGATACAGCAAGGAAGTGGATAGGAGCCTGGCTAATAACAGGCGTAGTGATGACCTTCATCATGGTGATAATAGGCGGGGTTACCCGATTAACGGGTTCAGGGTTGTCCATAGTTGAATGGAATGTGATAATGGGAGCAATTCCTCCTTTAAATGAAGGCGAGTGGCAGGAAGCATTTGAGCAATACAAACAATTTCCGCAGTATGAATTGATGAACAGCGATATGAATCTAAAAGGGTTTAAGTTCATCTTTTTTTGGGAGTATTTTCATAGGCTATGGGGCAGGTTGATTGGTATAGTTTTTCTCATCCCGTTTATCTTTTTCCTTATCAAAAAATGGTTGGATAAAACCTTTCTCTACAAACTATTAGTCCTGTTCTTTTTGGGAGGCATCCAAGGGCTAATTGGTTGGATAATGGTAAAAAGTGGCCTGCAAGACATGCCTTGGGTAGCACCTTATAAACTCACACTTCATTTATCTACGGCCCTATTGCTCTATGGCTATTTGATTTGGTTGACAATGGATGTATTATCACCGACCTCGAATGTGGAGAGAACTACCAAGCTCAAACGTTTTTCCTTGGTCTTTATGGGTATTTTAATTATTCAAATATTCCTTGGTGGGATGATGTCAGGGATGAAAGCAGGTCTATTCTATCCTACTTTCCCAAAAATGAATGATGTGTGGATACCTATAGTTTTGCTCAACCCAAGTGATTGGGATTTTTCCACCTTTTTTATGAATAACCGAGATAGCTTTGCAGTTGCCTTTATTCAATTCTTCCACAGAATAACTGCCTACTTACTTGTGTTGCTCGCTCTCCTCTTTTGGTGGAGATATAAAGACAATTTTAAGCTTTCTACTAATCCCACAATGCTGGTTCTTATTGCCGTTTTACTTCAAGCTACTATTGGTGTGATTACAATATTAAGTTGCAAAGGCCACGTGCCACTGCTGTGGGGCAGTCTACATCAAGCGGGAGCATTAGTACTCTATACGGTGATGGTAGTTACCTTGCATAGAGTGTATGGTAAAGTAGAAAGTTAATATTGTCTTTCCAACAGGATTTATAATTTTAGCATTCTTAATCCTTAAAAAGCGAACCCATGAAAATCACTTATTACGGACACTCTTGTTTTGGTATTGAAGTTGACGGTAAGCACTTACTTTTTGACCCCTTTATCTCACAAAATGAAAAGGCCAGCCATATAGACATTAATGCCATACCAGCTGATTATATATTGCTTTCTCATGGACATTTTGACCACGTTGCAGATGTTGAAGCGATAGCCAAACGCACTAATGCCAAGGTAGTGGGCTCATTTGAAGTAGTAAATTGGTTTGCAGAAAAGGGGCTTGAAAACAACCACCCCATGAACCCTGGTGGCAATTGGAAGTTTGATTTCGGCACCGTAAAATGCACCGCCGCCATTCACTCGAGTAGCATGCCCGATGGCAGTTATGGTGGCAACCCTATGGGTTTCCATATCACTACCAACAGAGATAACTTTTATTATGCAGGTGATACGGCTTTAACTCTGGATATGAAACTGATAGGCGATTACCTCAAAACCGACTTTGCGCTGCTGCCCATCGGCGACAATTTTACTATGGGCGTGGATGATGCCGTGATAGCCAGTGATTTTATCCAATGCGACAATATAATAGGCTTACACTATGACACCTTTGGGTTTATTGTAGTTGACCATGATGAAGCCAAAAAAAAATTTTCAGAGAAAGGTAAAGAGCTTACCCTGATGGAGATTGGGGAGAGCGTGGAACGCTAACCCTTACTTCTTGTGAATAGAAACCACATGAATAATACCAAAATGCTGTTGCTGGAGACCGCATACAAAAACTTTATGCTCATTATTGTTTCTGTATTCAACCACCACTTCGGTTTGGTCTTGCTGCTTAAATGAGTCGTCGATTACACTTTCATCGTAGGGTTTAAACTCGGTTCCGGCGATTTCAATGATAAAGCCACAACCATCCACCGCAACGTCACCAGTCCAGTAAAGGACAGCATCTCGTGTGGTTGTATCTCCAGGTTTATCTTTTTTGCAGCCAGAAAAGGTTATACCCGTAAAGACAATCAATAAAACTAAATAGATGGGTTTCATAACGGTGTTTGTTTTCATTTCAAAGTTATTAATTATTCGATGGTTCGCATTTTAAAAACACCCACATAACGCATCAAGGTGTTTTTTATTTTAAAATCAATTTTTACCGCTTCTACTAACAACAGATTTAAGTAATAAGGATTAATCCCTAATTTTACCGCAAACCCATTCTTAATGAAACATTTCTTCGTTCTGGCACTCTTGTTGACACCTGCACTTGCCTTTTCACAAAGCGCTTACGTTGGTTCCTCACTTAATAGCCTATTGGATAATCCAGATGGCAAGTTTCATAAAGTAGACATCGTGCTTGCAGGTAAGGTAGAACCTTTTGAGCTTAAAAAACAGTTTAATCTGAACAAAACCCCGATTGCCCAACGGCAAAAGCAAATTATCCATGACCTAATGGCTGCAGCTGATGCGGCTCAAGTACCTTTCATTACTGATTTGGAGATTACTTACCAAGGAATGTACAAGGACTTAAATCGTTTATGGATATGCAACATGATTACGCTTGAGGCCAACATCGAACTTTTGCAAGAACTGGTAAAAAGGGGTGATATTGAATTTATAGACCTAAGCAGTGCCAGAATGATGAAACCGCTAGACCCCATCAAAAGAGGAGAAGGTAGTATTCTCAGGGCTCCCAATGGAATAGAACCTGGATTGGAGGCAATCAATGCGCCCGCCCTATGGGCTATGGGCTATACAGGACGTGGCAGACTTGGACATAGCGTGGATACTGGTGTGTGGCCAGACCACCCCGCTATTAGCAATAACTGGTTGGGTAACTACAGGCCACTAGATGAATGTTGGTATGCCTATGACACTCAATTCCCTGGAGATAAAAGCGGCTCACATGGCACCCATACTATTGGCACTACAATGGGACTAGACAGGGCTACCAATGATACTATCGGGGTTGCTTTTAACGCGCGCTTCATTGCCTCAGACCCAGTGGCAACAAGTATCAATACCGTGATACCACTCATAGAGTTTTTACCTGCTTTTCAATTTGCCTTGAATCCTGATGGTGATACTTCCACAGTGGGCGACATACCAGATGCCATTAATAACTCGTGGGGCTTTGTAGTAGTTGACGACACCACTTTGTGCACAGGTTATTTTGCAGATATGCTCACTACTATTGAAGCAGCTGGTATAGCAAACGTGGCTTCTGCGGGCAATGACGGACCTGGGGATAGCACTATGTCCTACCCATTTCATATAAATACCGGAGTGGTAAATTCGTTTACTGTGGGTGCCGTGAATCATTATTATGACTCATTGCCAATAGCCAGCTTCTCTAGCCGCGGACCAACTACCTGTTGGGGAGATAGCATACAGATAATAAAACCTGAAGTTGTTGCCCCAGGTGTTAATGTACGCTCCGCAGTAGTCAACGGAGGTTATGATTCCTATCAAGGAACTTCGATGGCGGGGCCACACGCTACTGGTGCAGTACTCTTGCTGAAAGAAGCTTTTCCCTACCTAACAGGCGAGGAAATACTTTTGGCGCTATACTATACGGCAATTGACCTAGGCCCAGTGGGAGAAGACAACAGTTATGGTAGGGGCATGATTGATGTACTGGCGGCTTTCAACTATTTGGCGCAGAGCCATACTCCTGTTCCACCGCATACTTCACCATTTGATATAGCCATTACTGAAATACAAGACCCTAACTTCAGTTATACTTGTGATGACAACATAACACCTACAATCAAGCTTGAAAACCTGGGTGATAGTACCATTACCGATGCTACTATCTATTATGGCCTGGTAGGTACAAATACCAACACCTACAACTGGACTGGAACATTACAAGCTGGGCAAAGCACCACTATAATCCTACCGAATCTGACTATGCCGCAAAGCAGCAATTACGAACTTATGGTGAATGTGGAACCCGTTGCAAACATTACTGAATTAGACTCAATAAACAACACTCGTATTGCGCGTTTCAATTACAGGGGTGTTGAGTCTATACCATTTATTGAGCAGTTTGAAGCTGTGAACCTAGGGCACTCACATTGGTATATCAACAACCCAAACTTCAACTTTACATGGGATACCATATCTACTTTAGGTGTTGATGGGGGACAAACCTCCATGTATATGAGGTTTTTTAGCCAAGTGCCCCACAATCAAATTGATGAGATTGTGACCCCAAGAATAACGACGCCAAATGGTGGCCCCTTATGGCTTAAGTTTAACTATGCTTATCAACATAGACATAATGTACTGAGTGATACAGTGGGTATTGATATTTCAAATGACTGCGGACAAAATTGGAGTCGTGTTTTTTTTGCAGGTGGTGAGGACTTGAATACTGTGGTAGATGAAGACAAAGTGCAAGGCTTTTTACCCAGTCTGCCCCAACACTGGAATGATACCATTATTGATATTGCGCAGTTCGCGGATGGAAGTGATATACTGGTAAAATTTGTAGGAAAGAATAGGCGAGGAAATAGTTTGGTGATTGACAACGTGAAGATATACAGCGGGGCAGAGCCAATTTCAGTGATTGAGATAGAAAAAAGTGAGCTTAAGGTTTATCCCAACCCATTTAGTGACCGACTTACAATTGAATACGCAGAGCCTAATGAAAGGATGGTTCAACTGAACGTTTATGATGTTGTTGGTAAGGAAATCCTTCACGAGAGCTTTCGTGCTTCGCAAGGCAAAAAGATAATCTCAATGGCTGAAAGTGACTCAGGGGTATACTTCGTGCGTTGGTGCACTGAAGCTGGTTGTGAGAATATAAAAGTAGTGAGGAAGTAGTTTTGTCATTCTAAGCGTAGCGGAAGAATCTACCTTTGTGAACAATATGTAATGAAAACATTTGGCACACACAACTATTATGTTTACATCTTAACTAATCACAATAAGAGTGTTTTATACATAGGTGTTACCAATGACTTAAAACGTCGATTAATTGAACATAATGAAAACACCAATAATAATAAGGAGTTTAAGTTCACGACTAAATACAATTGCACTTATCTTATTTATTGGGAACGATTTCAGTGGATAGATCAAGCCATCGCAAGAGAAAAACAAATAAAGGGATGGGTTAGGAAGAAAAAAGAAGAACTTATTACTTCTTTTAATCCTAGTTGGAAATTTTTGAATGAGAATATTGTAGATTCTTCCGCTACGCTCAGAATGACAGGGAAAGAAATACCCTGACATGCCAAGAATAATTACTCCACCCCAAGTTTCTTAGCCATTTCCCTCAATTCAGCTTCTGACTTGAACTTGATGACAATTTGACCTTTACCTGTTTTACTGGCTTTTACTTCCACAGGGGTTTCCAACATGTCTTTCAAGCTGTTTCTAACCCTTTGCATATCATAAGAAAGTGTTACTGGAGTTGTTGTACCTTTCTTCCTCTTTAGGCTGCCCCCCTCACCTAACTCACGCACAATGTTCTCTACTTGCCTTACTGAAAGGGCATTCTTTACTATCTGGTCAAAAATGGCTAGTTGAGTATCATCGTCTGGTAAGTTGACCAATGCACGGGCATGACCCATGGTTAACTCATTGTTCTGGAGTGCGACTTGTATCTCTGGTGGCAGCTTGAGTAATCGAATGTAGTTGGCTATGGTAGAACGCTTCTTCCCTACCCTTTCACTCAAAGCCTCCTGAGTAAGCTTACATTCATCTATCAGACGCTTATAGCTTATCGATACTTCAATGGCGTTGAGTTCTTCCCTTTGGATATTCTCTACCAAGGCCATCTCCAACATAGTTTGGTCATTAGCCACACGTACATACGCAGGCACTTCAGTTAGTCCTGCTAGTTTTGATGCACGAAAGCGCCTTTCACCCGATATCAGTTGGTATTTATCAAAACCCAGCTTGCGAACCGTTACTGGTTGAATAACACCTAACTCTTTGATAGATGTTGCCAGTTCCTCAAGGGCTTCCTGTTCAAACTCAGTACGCGGCTGAAATGGGTTGGCCTCAATATGGTCTAATTGGATATTGGATACAGAACCTACAACCGCACCCTGAGGTTGGTTGTTGGTGACGTCTGTACTATTATCTTCGAGCAGTGCACTCAGGCCCCTGCCTAATGCCCCTTTCTTATTGCTCATTTATAACTGGTATTATTTTCTCCGACTCGTCAATCTTTGTCATTCCGTTTTTTTGGAGCAGTTCTCTTGCAAGGTTCAGGTAGTTGACTGCACCTCTTGAGCTGGCATCGTGCATGATAATGGTTTGCCCAAAGCTTGGTGCCTCACCCAAACGGGTATTTCTCTGAATAATGGTATCAAACACCATATTTTGGAAGTGAGTTTTCACTTCTTCTACCACTTGGTTGGATAAACGCAAACGGCTATCATACATGGTGAGTAGCATACCTTCTATTGAGAGGTCAGTATTCAGGCGGGTCTGGACAATCTTAATGGTGTTTAACAACTTACCCAAGCCTTCCAAAGCAAAATACTCGCATTGCACTGGTATGATGACAGAATCAGCACCTGTTAATGCATTGATAGTTAGCAGTCCAAGAGAAGGGGAGCAATCAATAATCACAAAATCGTAATCATCCTTGATGCCTTCAAACATCTTGCGCATCACCTTTTCGCGGTTGGGCAGGTTAATCATTTCAATCTCAGCACCTACCAAATCAATATGTGCTGGCAGTAACCACATATTGGGCGTTTCTGTCTCCAGGATGATATCCTTTGGGTTGGTTTCACCTACGAGGCATTCATAAATACTTGTTTTTACATTGCGGGGATCAAAGCCCACCCCCGATGTTGAGTTGGCCTGTGGGTCGGCATCAACGAGTAATACTTTATATTCTAAAACTGCAAGACTGGCCGCCAAATTAATGGCAGTAGTTGTTTTACCAACGCCACCTTTTTGGTTGGCAATAGCTATTATCTTTCCCATAATTCCGTCATAGTTTGGATAGTCACAAAAATATACTAAAAATCTGCCTTGCTCAACTTCGGGGCGCTCATATTTTCAACAAAACACAGGAATTGTTGATAACATGTTAATAATCATTCGACGAATTTTAATGTCGCCTTTAATTGGTGCTTATCTGTGACTCCATATTCATATGATGACACCACGCTGAATGCCTTGAGATACCTCTTGTAACGTCCCTCATCAAACGGATATTTCCTACCATGATTTATTGGGCATGTATGGGGTATGACCTCTATGTATATAATGCCTTCGTTTAATAGATGATTATTGAGGAAGTCAATGATTTTATCGTCATACTTAGGCGCTATATAATGAAGTACATTTCTCAAGAAAATAAGTGAGAACTTTTGTGCTATATCCCTTTCTATGAACTCTTCAATACTGGTATCATATTCAATATAAAAGGTTTTTGATGAAAAAGCACCGGATTTTTCTATCTCTTTTTCACTCAGCTTTTCGATACCCCAATACTTCATCAGCTTCTCGGAGTTGTTCTCCAAGAGATTAACAAATAACGCTGAAAAACTGCACCCCAAGTCAAGGACTGTTTCACCAGAAAATTCTCGTCCAATAGCAGCTTCTAACTCCTTCCAAAAGCGTTTTACTTCTATATTATTAGATTGTTCAAATAAGCACTCAATATCTTGCGATGCCATTCCGCTAAGTTAATCTATTCACCCGCGAGTTGGTTAATATCCTTATTGTGCAGGTGCTTTTTCCCTGAAGCCTTCAAGGTAACATGTATCATTGCCAAGCCAATATTTACACTGGTGGTAATAGAATTTTTGGCGATGGCTTTCACCAATCCAAACAAGGGCTTGAAAATGGTAATTAGTCTTCTATAAAGCTTTGAGCTGGGCACCACTCCTTTTAGTGGTTGTATCATCCCGGGGCGAAAGGCATAACTGTCCTTAAAAGGCAAGGAGAGAATGTAGTTTTCTGTTTTACCTTTTACATTAGCCCACTCCATTCGGCTATTTTCCTCGGTTGATGTCCCATCACCTGATACATAACAAAAGGTCATATCTGGGTTTAACCCCACCAGGGTATCTGCCCAATGGGTAGTGAGTGTATAGGTGAGTTTGTAATACTCCTCGCTGGACAAGCCAACCGCAGATACTCCCATGCAGAAGTAGCAAGCGTTATAACCTTTTAGCTCTTCTCTAATCGCATCGATATTGTAGAAATCCCTATGGATGACCTCCTTCAGCTTAGGATGCTGCATGCCCAGCGACCTTCGATTGACTACCAAAACAGACTCTACATTTTCATTTTCCAGGCACTCGAGCAAAACTCCCTTGCCTACCATGCCTGTGGTTCCGGTGATGATTGCTTTTATCATTTTAGTAATTGGTATTAAGTATTAGGTATTGAGACTCTTATGGCACACGTGAGGCACAAAATATTGCGTCTCTACCTGTCTCATTTATATAACCCCTTCTTCCACCATTTGGCCAAAGAAATCATTGATGGTGGTTTCCAATGGCCTGTATTTCATCCCTAGCTCATTGATACTTTTGCTGTTATCAGCTCTCCATGGATAGCCTAAGGTCCGTTTTACTTCTTTGCGTTTCATACCTACCATTGGCGCCATCAGCCATACCATAAATTTAGGCAGTTCACTTTTTGGCAATGGATACTTATCCCCATAGTTGGGCCTTAGCATATTAGCCAGGTCAAGTACAGAGGCCTCTTTTCCTTTCAGTATATGGCGACCACTGGCTGAAGGTGTAAACCCACCCTTGAAATGTGCTTCAGCTACATCGCGAACATCTACCATGCCCATGTGGAATGGCGGCGCACCAAACTTCATAGTACCATCGCCCATTTGCTTAATGAAGTTCAAGCTTTCTCCATTTGCATGAGGGTTGGTTGCCGGACCAAGAATAAAGCAAGGGTTCATTACTACCAAATCCCAACGGTTTTGAGCCTCTTTCATTTTCCAGGCTTCTTTTTCAGCCATAGTTTTAGAATAAGAATAGGCCTGGTGCTTTAAGTTACTGGTGGTATTCCAGATATCTTCGGTCAAGGTCTGGTTAGGCGCCTTTTGTATATCTATATTGTCTCCATAAATAGCTGCGCAGCTACTGGTGAGTACTACACGTTTTACGCTCTCAGTTCTATTCACTGAATTAAGCACATTGCGGGTGCCATTCAAGGCAGGGTCAACCAAGTCTTTTTGTGGGTCTTTCACATTGAGGAAAAATGGCGATGCGGTATGAATGACTAACTCACAATCCTTCATAGCTTCATCATAGCTACCCTCAGAAAGCAAGTCAGCCCTAAAGAACTTGATTTCACCCTTGCTGTTGGTAGCCATTTCTTCTAAATGCTTGGTTTTCTCTTTTTTATCAGGGTTGCGCACCGCAGCGTGAACGGTTAAACCTTCGTCTAATAGTTTTTTAACTATCCAACCTGCCAGGTAGCCTGTTGCACCTGTTACCGCCACTGGTTTGTTTTTGTTAATTGTTGTCATGGTTTCTGTATTGTATGGTTAATATATTTAAGTAAGTACTCACTTACTTATTTGTTCAATTTTTTTATACTCCGTATTTCTTTTTCAAAAAGTCTACTGTATCCTTTCGGCTTTTTTGCAATGTACCTTTTAATATCGCACCGCCAATGCCGTCCATTATAAGTGCCAATATCTCAGCCTCTAAGTCTGGCTGCTTATATCCTAACTTGGTAAAGGCATTGGTGAGCGCTAGAAGCAATGGCTCCATCTTGGCGTGATTCTGTTCTTTCAACTCCCACTTTAGCTTGTACTGCAAACGCCAGAACTCATGCTCTGTATCTGGAATAGTGAAAGGAAGCTCCAAAGTTTTACGTATCACATCCTTAGGTTCTGTCTGAAAAATCACTTCAGAAAAGAGCTTCTTTAAGCTCTCTTCACCCAAGGCTATAATGGCCTGCAACAAACCCTCTTTGTTTCCATAATGACGAAAAATAAGCCCCTCAGATACACCAGCTGCCTTTGCCACCTGACTGGTGCTGGTGGCATTGTAGCCATTTTGGGCAAACAACCTCAAGGCTTCATTCAATATTTTCTCTTGTTTCTCAGTCATAAAAAGTGAGTAATCACTCACAAAGGTAAATACATTTTTGGTATCTCCAAATTTTTTTTCTAAAAACCTGCATAGATATATGGGATATCCTCCCCGCTGGAATACATTAATAGGTATACCAATAGCACCAGTATTATCAACTTCACTACTATTTTATAAACCAACTTTTTCATTTTTCTAAGTGTTGTTTAATCTTTTGATACAGCAGATAACCACCATAACTTGAATGATGCTGGTGGTCAATAAATGCCCCGGGAGCCTGTGAGATATCCGTTGCATCAATATAGTCAGCGCCCTTTTCTTCGAGCATGGTCTTTAGTTTTTGAGTTACATCCACGTATGGGCTTAAGCTACCGACATCATAATGCTTGATAAAACGCTCATTATACGGCCCTAAAATAAAGGTAGCCTGAATATCCAGGTATTGGCACAGGTCAACAAAAGCTGATAGTTCCTCATACCTGTAATCCCCTTTCAAGTCAACGGATTTGAACCAATCTGGGTTGTGAAAATTAAAAGCATGGCTTCTGCTTGTGTCAATTTCTTCAGTATCAATTTGTCCGAAAAGCGGATATGCGCTCAAATCTTTAGCTCCCTTTTTCACATAGGTAATCCTTTCCTCATATTTTTTTGGATTAAGTAAAAAAGTTAAATGATTAAAATATGGCTCCCGAACATTTCTTATCCAATACTCGATAGTGTAAGTAGCCTTTTCAAACAGGTTGATTTTATCATAATACTCTTGAACAGGTTGGTAGAATGCCTTTTCCTTTTCGCTCAATTCGATACCAGAACTGTAGCCGTAGTTACTGTATCGGCTCCAATACTCTTTATTCACCTGGCTCAAATTGCTACCCCAATACACGGGGTTTATCAGGTAGATGACCCTAAGCCCTTTCACTTCTTTTTTGTGATTGATAAACAATGGAATGTACAAACCACCAGTACGGCCTGCACCAGCCAGCACAGAGAAACTCTCCCGTACCTCAATATCACTGTTCAGGTAATCGTAATAATTACCCCCTTTTAAAGAAGACGACTCTGAAGTGCCCAATATCAAATAACCATCATTAGCTTTGATTGATTTGAAAAAGTGGCTAACAAAAGGTTCATCATCATACTTGAGATTAATGCCCGGTATAGAATATACTTGCCTTGAAGTTTCCTTCCACTTAAAGTCAGGAATAAATAGCACCCCCAAGAGCACAACAACACTTACCAGCAAGAAGATACCATTGCGGGCAAGAGATGAAGTTTTATAGAAGGTGTGCATCAGTTTCATGATATCAATTCAAAAATTTTGCCGAGTTCATTCGCCTTGTAGTGAAAAAATATCCAGCCTATACTCACATAGATAAAAGTAACTAGTATACTTACCATTCGATACCAAAACGAGGAGCCAAAGCTGCTTTTCTCAACTACTTTTACTGTCCATAATTTGTTGATGGACAATCCAACGCCATGCCACAAACCCCACCAGGCGAAATTGATGGTTTCTCCATGCCACAGGCCGCACACCAAGAAGGTGGACAAATAACTAATGATAGATACCAACAGCCTGTGCCTGGGATTGATAATACGATTATAAAGATTGATGAATGGCTTGAAAACATAAAGCCGCAAGAACAATGAAAAGGTAATATGCCACCTGCGCCAAAACTCCCTCAAACTATCTGAGAAGTATGGGTTATTGAAGTTTTCAGGTATTTTGATACCCAGCATGTAAGCTGTACCAATAGCAATATCACTATAGCCCGAGAAATCAAAATAAATATACAATGAATAGAAAAGTGCGCCGACAAAAACTGCCATCGCAGGTGAGAAGTAAGGCAACAAAAGGTTGTAGTCAGTAGCGTAGTCAATTACAAAGGGGACCACACCCAGTGTTTTCACTGCACCAATAAATGCCCTCATCACACCCGCAAAAAAGAGGCTACGATTGTATATAAACCTTGCATTACCCAACCAGTAATGGAAATTATTGTATTGGTCTATAGGCCCTGCCAAAAAGGTTGGAAAGAAGAATATATAACTAAGAAAAGTGAGAAAGTCTGATTGATGGATAGTTCTTTTGGATGACTCCACCAGCCAGTGCACATACCTAAACAAGATGTAAGACAAACCAACCTTTTGTACGGAGAGTATGGGTGTGTTTACAAAGGAGAAGTAACTCTGCTCCAGTAGCTGCTGCACATATGGATAGTTGCGAATACTAAAGAGTACTATCATCAGGCTAACCATGAAGTAAAGCAGCCAGTTCAAGTTGCGCCGTTGCAATAACTGCCCTGCAACAAATACCAAAAGGCTAAGCACAGAAATGACAATAAGACTGTGCTCTTTCACAAAAAAGAGCAACACTATTAAATTGGCAAAACTGAGCACCAGGTTTCTTACCAGCCTGAGCTTAGTAAAATACCTCACCAGCCCAAATGCAATTACAAAGAGGCTGATGTATATGAATATTTGGTAGTTGTTGAAGAACATAAATGCTTCTAACCATGATAATAAGTGCTGGATAAAAGTAATTGAATGACTTAATATTCAAAAGAGACTGCACAATCATCACAGAAAAAGCCCTATTCATCTAATTGTCATTGCGTTTCTCGATAAAAATCATAATTTTTGCAACCTTGATAATTTGAAGGACTACCATAAGCGCTTACAAATGAAATTTTTTACTCGGTTCTTGATTGTTTTAGCAGGTTTACTGGCTACTCAACAAGTTTTTTCACAAACCAATAATGTGGGTATTGGCACTTTTACCCCTGACCCATCAGCTATTTTGGAGCTATCAGACTCTACAAGGGGTTTCTTGCCACCAAGATTAACAACTGCACAACGCAGCGCAATTGTGAACCCTGCTCCAGGCTTGCAAATCTTCAATACAACGGATAGCTTGATGGAGTTTTGGAATGGCCAGTGCTGGATACCATTTATACTTGGAAGCTGCAATGATTGCTATTTTACCATGACAGCTAGCTCAACCGGTGATACTGTAGACCATGTGACTAATAATCAAGTATCAGTAACGCTTAACATCAGTCAAACCAATGGCAATCCACAAGATATATTGATGTCGGTGGTAGGCTCTTTTCCGCAGGGTATTACTTATACTATCAACCCTAACCCACAATTTTCAAGTGGGCAGGTTACGGTTACATTTGATGTAAGCCCACTAACGCCTGCGGGTTCATACCCAGTAGTGATACAAGGCCTTTGTGGCACCACTACTCAAAATGAAATTTATACCATTACAGTTACGCAATGCTATCATGTGTCTGTGATAAATAGCGCTTTGAAGTTTGACCTTGGCACTGAGCTTTATATACAACATCCATTAGCACCAACCAGTCAACCGATTTGTGTGACTTGTGATATTGCCAGTGGTGTATTCTTGACGAGTGACACCAATGCCAGCCCTGCATTTACTACAGGTACTGCAATTCCATCTGGTTCTGTTGTGGCTATTACCAACAATGGGTACATCATTGGTGACGGCGGTAATGGCGGTAGGGCATATGACCCAAGTCAGTCACCTCCACTGACTGGTGCTGGTGACAATGGTGGTGATGCCATGCATTTGACTATCGATGCAACAGTTCAGAATAACGGCTTTATTTGGGGCGGCGGCGGCGGCGGAAGTGGCATGGCTTTCGCGCTTAGTTATACCTTACCTCCTCCAGTGAACTTTGTAACCTTTGGTATCTTTTTAGGTGCTGGCGGTGGTGGTGGCGCTGGCGGCAGTGTTGGAGGCACTCCTCCAACTGGTATTATTGGTCTGTCGGCATATGCCAATGGATTGCCAGGAACGCCTGGCGTATTGGGGCTTGGTGGTAACGGTGGTGTACTTAACTACCCTATTCCAATCAACGTGCCCTCAGTGGTGATTACCCTTAACCCGAATGCGATAGGTGGTGATGGTGGTAATTACGGTTATCCAGGAACACAAGGAGCCTTTAACCTTACACTTTCAGCTACATTGATTATTAATGTACCATTTGTTGGGCAGGTTTCAATACCAGTAGTGAATAACGTAGCTATTCCTATTCCATTCCCACCACCCCCACCGGGTAATGCGGGATATGCCATCAAGCGCAATGGATTTAATACTACTATTCCTGACAATACATATCAAACATCATTTATTAAGGGGCAGGTTGGACCATAATACATAAGAGACATCACAATGAAGATTTTAAATACACTTTCCGCTTTATTTTTAACAGTTTCTGTTTTTGCTCAATCTGGCTTTGAGGGCAAGATAAGCATGGTGGCTATCAATACTAATACACAGGAAACTGCCAATATTGAATGGTTTATCAAGAACAACAAACACAGCCTTGACTTTAATGCGCAATCTGGTGACCAAATGCTGACTTACACCATTGTTGCCGAGAATGGTTCTACCAAAATGATTTCTGGCGGCGAGACTATCAATATCCCTGCTGCGAGCTTCGAGAAAACAGGCTATGATGTGAATGGCTATGTAGTGACTGAAGAAGGAACTGCAACTAAAATGCAAGGATATGCCTGTACCAAGTATACCATACAGGCTAAAGAGCACATCGTTGAGTATTGGTTGACCAACGAGACGCCATTAAATATTTCTGATTTCCCCGCGTTTATGCAAAGAGGACTACTTGGCCCAGCTGAAAAATTGCAGGCGGGTAGTATTCCGGTGAAGCTTCAGGTGAAAGATACCAATAATGGTAAGATGCTATACTCCTACACTATTAATAGTGTAACTGCACAGGCAGTGGACAGGTTTTAAAGCACTTAATACTACATTAACATTCCAACAATAACGGAAGTAAAAAGGCAGGCAAGTGCCCCGCCTAGCAACGCCCTCATACCTAATTCTGAAAGGTGGGTTCTTCGGGATGGTGCCAACACCCCAATTCCCCCTATCTGGATACCTATTGAAGCGAAATTAGCAAACCCACAAAGGATATAGGTTGACATGATTACTGATTTTTGCTCGTGAAAAAGGTTCTGTGCTTTCATTTCACCGAGGGTAGCGTATGCAACAAACTCGTTAAGTACCGTTTTTTCTCCAAGCAATTGGCCTACTAACACCATGTCCTCTTTGCAAACACCCAGTAACCATACCAATGGGGCACAAACATATCCTAAAATAAACTGGAGCGAGAAACCATCATACCTGCCATTGCTAAAAGATATCGCCCATTCGTTCAAGCCTACCCACTCAGCAAACTTATTTTGAACGATATAATTGAACATGGCTATAAAGGCAATGAACACCAGCAACATCCCCCCTACGTTTACTGCTAGCTTAATGCCATCTACCGTGCCATTAGATAGGGCTTCTAACACGTTTTTACCCATTTTTTCTTTGGGTAGGCTCAGTTCTTCATTAAACTTTTCAGTCTCAGGTAACAGTATTTTTGAAACTACAATAGCTGCTGGAGCCGACATGATAGAAGCTGCCAACAGATGCCTGGCATAGAACAGTTGCAGCATCTCATCATTACCACCTAAGAAGACGATGTATGCCGCCAGCACACCGCCTGCAATGGTTGCCATACCGCCTGACATAAGGCATAAAAGTTCTGAGCGGGTCATTTTCTCGATGTAAGGCTTTACAAGTAGCGGCGATTCTGTTTGTCCCAAGAATATATTACCAGCTGCAGCAAGACTTTCTGCCCCTGATAGGCGCATGGTTTTCTTCATCACCCAGGCAAACACATAAACCAGCTTTTGAAGCCAACCCAGATAGAAAAGCACACTTGTGAGTGCTGAGAAGAATACGATTGTAGGTAAAATTTGAAAGGCGAATACATAACCGAGCGAACCTTCAATATTCACCATCTCGCCAAAGAGGAAGGAAGACCCGGCTTTGGTAAAAGAGAGCAAGGTGACAAAGAAGCTGCTGAAATAGTCAAAAAATTGTTCAACTAAGGTTACCTTGAGTACCAATATGGCAAAGGTAAACTGAAGGCAAAGACCAATAATTACCAATCTCCAATTGATGGCCCTGCGGTTTCTACTGAACAGGAAAGCAATGACTATCAATGAGAATAAACCCAGTAAGCCCTTTGCTATGGCTGTAAAGTTGACTTCACCCTTTTGCATGGATGGCGGCACCACTGTAGTCTGCGACTGAACAGTCGAAATGGTATCGTTTACTACTTCTAAGCTGCCTGCCATGACAGGCAAAAGCCCAAAGAGCATGACTGTTAACAGTAGTAAAATCCGAAACTTTTGCATGGGTGCGAATGCGTTGAAGTTCCGAAAATAAGGGAATTTTTAAGAAGGGTTGTGTTAAGTTTTAGGACTTAAGGTGGAAAGAGAGTGCTTAATTAGATTTTTTGCGTCCGTTGAGTTCGTCACGGATTTTGGAAGCGCGCTCGTAGTCTTCTTTCTCGATAGCATCCTTAAGCATTTCTTTCAGTTCTTCTTCACTGGATGCACTGAATCCTTTTTTTCCGCCTTCGCCAGAAGAAACAGTTTCGGCTTCAGCAGGTTCTGCAGGCCCCACTTCTCCCATTTCTGTTTCTTCTAGTATTATACCAGCGGATGATAATATAAACTCGTAAGTATAAATCGGACAATCAAATCTTGTTGCCAAAGCAATAGCATCAGAGGTGCGGGAGTCAATCTCCACTTCATCTTCTCCTTTTACGCATATCAGTTTTGCAAAGAAAATACCTTCAACCAGGTTGTAGATAATTACTTCTTTTACCTCAATAGTAAAGGCTTCAGCAAAACTTTTGAAAAGGTCGTGTGTGAGTGGCCTGGTTGGTGTCATTTTCTCCAACTCAATGGCTATGGACTGTGCTTCAGGGCTTCCGATGATAATAGGCAAACGCCTATTACCCTCTACTTCTGCCAGCACCAGTGCATAGGCTCCTGATTGTGTCTGGCTATAAGAAAGCCCGATGATTTCCAGTCTTATCTTCTTCATGCTCATCTAAGACGCCTTTGGCAACAAGCTCAGTAACAGGTTTTTACTAAGGTATGAAAAATTAGCCGTTACTCTCTTTAAACTTACGGAATGCCTCATTCAATTTAGGCACTACTTCAAAGGCATCACCAACGATACCATAGTCAGCAGCCTTGAAGAATGGTGCTTCAGGGTCTTTATTAATTACTACAATCACTTTACTTTGGTTTACACCAGCCAAGTGTTGGATGGCACCCGAAATACCAATAGCAATATACAGATTTGGCCTAATGGCAACACCCGTTTGCCCAACGTGCTCATGGTGAGGCCTCCAATCGCTATCAGCAACTGGCCTAGAGCATGCAGTTGTAGCTCCCAAAATCTCAGCCATTTCTTCAACCATACCCCAGTTTTCAGGCCCTTTCAAACCACGACCGGCAGAAACCACCAACTCAGCTTCTGGCAATGGAGCAGCGCCACCTGCAGCAGCTTTGCTTACTTCTTTCACCGTTAGTGAAGCATTAACACCACCTAAGTCAAGGCTCAAGCCCTCAACAGGAGCAGTTGCATCTGATTTCTCCACTTGCAATGAGTTAGCCATGATTGATATCACTTTCTCATCGGTATGTATTTCGTACTCGGCCCAGGCTTTACCTGAGAATACATTTTTCTTTACTTTGAAACCACCATCAACAGTTGGCAATGTAGTAGCACCACTTACCAAACCTGCTTTTGATTTAGCAGAAAGCCTTGCAGCTAATGACTTACCAGTTGAGTCCTGAACAAACACAACTACTTTAGCACCAACTGAATTGGCTGCTTGTTTGATAGCCTCTGTGTACACAGATGGGTCAAATTGCTTTAGTTTTTCATCAGCAACGTTTAATACTTTTGAAGCACCAACGTTACCAAGGCTCTCCAAGTCTGAACCATTGAAAGCAAGAGCAACGCACTCGCCACCAACTAGCTCAGCAGTCTTTTTTCCATAATAAACCGCCTCAAGAGACGACTTTTTTACTTTTCCGTCAACGGTATCTACAAAAACCAGTACAGACATTTTATATCGTTTTTTAAAAAATCAGGTTAATAAATTATATCACTTTAGCTTCAGTGTGCAATAGCTCCACTAATTGCCCTGGGTTCTCCGCATCGATGTATTTAACATCAGACTTAGGTGGAGGAGTACCAAATACTTTAACAGAGGTTAAAGTGTCAACCGGAACAGCTGGTACTACATTCAAAGGTTTAGTTCTGGCAGCCATGATACCACGCATGTTTGGTATTCTTGCTTCTGCCATACCTTTTTGAGCGCTGGCTACAAATGGGCCGTTTACTTCAACCATTTCATAACCACCCTCAATTACTCTTTTCAAAGTAGCTGTACTACCATTTACCTGAAGGTCGCTAGCCAGAGAGATGTAAGGAAGGTCTAAAAGCCCAGCAATCATACCGCCTACCTCAGCACCGTTGAAGTTAATTGTTTCTTTACCTGTAAGTATAACATCAAAGCCTTTGTCTTTAGCGTACTCAGCAATTTGAGTAGCTACATAGAAAGCCTCACCTGGCTCACCGTCAATACGAACAGCTTCGTGAGCACCGATAGCCAATGCCTTGCGTATAGTCGGCTCGTTGGCAGCTGGACCAACATTAACAACAGTTACGCTGCCACCACCTTGCTCAGTAATCTCAAGTGCACGCACAAGTGCATACCATTCATCGTATGGGTTAACAATAAATTGAACGTTTGTTTCATCAAACTTGGTGTTGCCATCAGTAAAAGCAATCTTTGACGTAGTGTCAGGCACTTTACTGATGCATACTAATATCTTCATTTTTTATTGAATTTTGATAGATTTATAAAGCGGCTGCAAACTTAACTAAAAAACCTTGAAATAGAAACCAGAAATAACGTGTAATATGGGCTTAATATTCGACTATAAAAGGAATTACTGGAGGGTAGTTTTGTTAGATTACCTGAAGGGCAATTTTTTATACTAAATATTGTTTGTTGACCAATGGTTAAAGCTGCTGTTTTTAGCAGGTTGCATGATGTTGTTAATTGAGTGTACATTACAATTTATTTACAAAGTAAACAAAGTTTCATAGACACCCTCGAGGGACTCACGGAAAATCTTGAGCTGCGAATAACATTGTATATTTTATAAATTATGTTTATTTTTAGACTATTTACACATCACTTGGTGAATAATTCAATGTCTAGCCTTCTCAAGCTCAGTGAAATAGTAGTAAGTTTGCGCTTGAACATGAAACTGCACTTAAGTATCGCTTTCTTTTGCCTGCTAAGCCTTAGCAGCCTATCACAAGTGAATGTAAAGGACTCTATCCTGAGCATTCCTATGGCTTCACTTTCTTATGCTTATCAAATACCTGGAGGGGATTTGGCTGATAGGTTTGGCGCTAACTCTAATGTTGGTGTTTCATTTCTCCATAAGTTGAAAAACAACCTGGTGTATGGCGTTGAGTTTGACATCATTTTTGGAAATGATATTATAGAAAACGGCATCTTGGATAACCTGAAAACCGAGCAAGGGGTAATCATTGGTGAAGATGGTTTGGCTGCCGATGTTGTGCTTTATGAGCGCGGTTTTTATACATCACTGAAAGGTGGTTGGGTTTTACCTGTTCTCAATCGCAATCCCAGCAGTGGAATTTTTATACTGGCAGGTGCTGGTCTTTTGCAACACAAAATTAGAATTGATGTTGCCAATAATACCGCCCCGCAACTCACTGATGACACCAAGAAAGGTTATGACAGGCTTACCAATGGTTTTGCCATCAACCAATTTGTAGGATATCTTAACCTGAGCAATAGCAGGTTGTTCAATTTCTATATTGGTATTGATATTACTCAGGCCTGGACCAAGAATAGGCGCAACTATAATTTTGATACTATGACTACAGATGATAGTCAACGCTTTGACATGCTATATGGCGCGAGGATAGGTTGGATTATCCCCTTTTATAAGCGAGGCTCAGTAAGAACCTATTACGATTAAGCAATGCAGCGCTCCTATAATTTTTCCATAAAAATGTATGTGCTTGGGGCCAGGCTTACTGCCATGTGGAATAAAAAAGCCGCTAAGTGGGTAGAAGGACGAAAAGACCTGCTGGAAAGAATAGAGAGCACCATTGATAAAAACGCTGACATAGCCTGGTTTCACTGTGCCTCATTGGGTGAGTTTGAGCAAGGCAGGCCAGTGTTGGAGCAATTCAAAAAAGATTATCCTAACTATAAGATATTACTGACTTTCTTCTCCCCAAGTGGGTATGAAATAAGAAAAAACTACCCACATGCCGATTACATTTTTTACCTACCCGCTGATACCCAAGAAAATGCAATACGGTTTGTGGAAGCTGTAAATCCAAAAATCGCACTTTTTGTGAAGTATGATTTCTGGTTCAACTTTATTCAAACGCTGCACGACAAAAACATCCCAATAGTATATGTATCAGCGGTTTTTAGGCCCGACCAACATTTTTTTAAGCCAAAGGGTAAATGGTTTTTGGAAAAATTAAAATTGGTTAATCTCTTCTTTGTGCAAGGTAAAGATTCCTTAAGATTGCTTAACAAACATGGGATTACTCAAGTGGAGATTGTAGGTGACACCCGCTTTGACAGGGTAATTGAAATAGCCTCAAAACCTCAAAAGTTTCCATTGATAGAGCAGTTTAAAGGTGAACGAAAGCTCATTATTGCAGGCAGTACCTGGGCCAAAGACAATCTAATGATGACACTGTTGATTAAGAAACGTGAGGACGAATTCAAGTATATTATAGTTCCGCATGAAATTGATGCTGTTGAGATTGAAAAGTTGATTGGTAAAATTGAGCTAAACTGCGTTCTATTTAGCCAGCTTAATGAAGAAAATGTGAAGAACGCCGATGTAATTATTGTTGACACTATTGGCCAGTTAGCCCACCTCTACCAGTATGCTGACTTAGCCTATGTTGGCGGAGGGTTTGATAAGGGTATTCATAATATATTAGAACCTGCTGCTTTTCATATCCCCATATTATTTGGGCCAAATTTTCAGAAATTCCAGGAAGCAGGCGACCTGACAAACGTAGGTGGTGCTTTTGCTGTGTATGCTTTCCGCAATATCAATCATAAGATTAACGATTTGTTTTTTGAAGAGTCTCAATTAGAAGCTGCTAGAGGGCGTGTAGCTACCTACATGCAGGAGAACACTGGGGCAACAACAAAAATTATGGAAAGGCTTAAGGAAATACTTGATACTAAACCTGTAGAACAGGCAACCAATTGATAGGATATGCAGATAGAAGATAACGTTGCCCTTAAACCTTACAACACTTTTGGTATAGAAGCGAATGCCAAGCACATGGCGACTTGCACGTCAGTAGACGATTTCAATGAGTTGCGTGGATGGAAAAACTTCAATACTTCCCCCAAACTAATTCTTGGTGGTGGCAGTAATATCCTTTTTACGAAAGACTATGATGGCTTAGTGATTAAGAATGATTTCAAGGGCATTGAGTTGGTGGAAGATGATGGAGAAAACCTTGTTATTAAGGCTGGTGCGGGTGAAAACTGGCACCAATTTGTGATGCA
Organism: Flavobacteriales bacterium; assembly: GCA_028281825.1. GTDB lineage: Bacteria > Bacteroidota > Bacteroidia > JANQJC01 > JANQJC01 > JANQJC01. Next base: position 45,553 of record JANQJC010000025.1, on the reverse strand, counting down.
TTGTGTAAGTAATGGGTATGCAGGCATTGAAAACCTGTCATTAATACCTGGAAATGTTGGAGCCAGCCCTATGCAAAACATAGGTGCCTATGGCGTTGAGATAAAAGATGTATTTCATCAACTAACGGCTGTTGATATGTCATCCGGTGAGGAAGTTATTTTCAAGCTTGATGAATGTAATTTCGGATACCGAGAAAGTATCTTTAAGAACACAGCCAAAGACAAGTATATCATAACTTCAGTTGCATACCGATTGAAAAGAACAGCACAATTTAATACCAGTTATGGCGCAATTGAGCAAGAACTTGAGAATATGGGTGTGACTGAATTGAGTATCAGTGCCATTAGCCAGGCAGTTATCAACATTCGCAGCAGTAAATTGCCCGACCCCAGTAAAATTGGTAATGCAGGCAGCTTTTTTAAAAACCCAGTTGTGCCTGTTGAGTTGGCTGATAAAATTCGCAAAGATTATCCCAATTTAGCTTCCTACCCTATTGATACTGCCCATGTAAAACTAGCCGCTGGCTGGCTGATAGAGCAAAGTGGCTGGAAAGGGAAAAAACTTGGTGACTATGGCGTGCATGACAAACAAGCCTTGGTATTGGTAAATTATGGAAATGCAAAAGGTATTGATATTTTTGACCTTTCAGAACAGATTAAGGTATCAGTAAAGAACAAATTTGGAGTGGAACTCGAAAGAGAAGTGAACATCATTTAATACGGCCAACGATGACAGAATCAAAAAGAAACATCCAGTGGTTTATCTGCCTGCTATCGCTGTTAGCATTGAACATTACAGCAATAGGCCAAGTGCACACTTCTGGTGGAATAAAACCACCCGAACAAACTAAGATTATTGAACAAAAAGAGCCTGATTGCAAGTCAAGCAACTCTTTCAATAGGAACATTTGCAATGATATAGAAAACAACAGTTCGGTACTTATCAAAAACCAAATTCAGAGGAAAAGCAACCAAAACAGTGCCGCTAAAATAAAGGCATGGGTTCAGCAAAATTACCCATGCATGATTTGTAAAGATGAGCCTGGGTTTGAAGGCGGGTCAATACTGAGAAAAGTAGTGTATGAGAACTCGCTATCGGTGGCTTTTATGATGGTGTATGAAATGCAGGTGGATATGAACCTGGTGGAAAAACACGACGGGCGCACACTACTGGATTGGCTGCAAGATGAAACAGAAAAAGTGTTTGACGAAATGTTTGAGACCGAGAACGAGGACGACAAGAAGTGGCTGATGGAATCCATGAACAACAAGCTTAAGTTCTACAACCTATTCAAGAATAATGGCGCTATGTTTACCCACGAACTAATAGCCGCACGTGGCAAGGCCTTGAGGGAGCAGGAAATGGGAGAGTAACCCATCTATTGCGGGAGCAGTGAAACGAAAACCCATAATCTGAAGAGAATAAGGCACCTTACTCTTCGCGGGCGAAGCAAGGCGAAGACCCGCGATCCCAGCCTTGTATTTATCTTTACTCACCAAACATCAAAACTATGCAACGTGCATATTGGGTTTACATACTCACCAATAAATCCAACTCGGTATTATATACAGGCTTCACGAACAACCTAAAAAGGAGAGTAGAAGAACACAAAACCAAACAGGTTGCAGGTTTCATAAACAAATATAACTGTAACAGACTAGTTTGGCACCAATCTTTTAGCACTGCTACTGAGACTAAAAAGCAAGAAAAACGAATTAAGAAGTGGCTTCGCCAATAGAAAAATGAGCTAATAGAGAAAGACAATCCTAACTGGAACGATTTAGCTTTAGACTGGTACGGTTGAGATCGCGGGTCTACGCCCGCGAACACAACCCCGTTGCCAAGCGAAATTCAATGAAGATTCGGTATCTCTGAACGGCGTTTGCATGATATCTCGGGACTGACTACACCCGTACAACTATTAAGAAACCTGTGCTAACTCGCCTTTAACGAATTCAACTATTTCGTGAACGTATTCTTTCGAGAAATCAAAACGGATACCAGCAGCTTCATAAATTTCACCAATGGTGACTGTATAACCTAAGCTCAAAGCTTTTTGGTAGTTATCCAATGTTTGTTCTGGGTTTTCCTTAAACGATTTCCAAAGGGCAATAGCACCCAATTGGGCAATAGCATACTCAATATAGTAGAAAGGTACTTCAAACAGGTGCATTTGCTTCTGCCAAGAAGTTGCCTTGCTGTCCTCATGCCCACTCCAATCAATTACACTGCTACCAAACTCACCCAGTATTTCGACCCACTTATTGCCTCTTTCTTCAGCGCCATGGTTTGGGTTCTCATACACCCAATGTTGAAATTTATCAATAGTTGCCACCCAAGGCAAAATCTCAAGGATAGTTTCCAGATGCTCTTTTTTAGCCCTTTTCAAATCCTCTTCACTGTCAAAAAAGAACTGCCAGTAGTCCATCGAAAGCAACTCCATACCCATTGAGGCTAACTCAGCTACTTCTGAAGGAAGGTTTTTAAACGCGGTAATCTCCAAATCCCTGCTTAAGAAAGAATGAATTGCATGCCCACCTTCATGGATAATGGTAATCATATCCCTGAAAGTGCCCACTGAATTCATGTAGATAAACGGAACACCAATTTCGTATAATGGATAATTGAACCCACCTGGTGCCTTACCCACTTTTGACCCCAAGTCAAGGTGTCCCATCTCCTTCATTATCGCTAAGCACTCACCAAAGTAAGGCCTAATAGTTTTGAAACACTCAATAGTTTTATTAATCAGTTCTTCATTATCTTCAACTGGCTTGAGTGGAGCTTTACCAGTAGGGTCTACTGCCATATCCCAAGGCTTTAGTTTCTCGACACCCAAGTCTTGCTTGCGCTTCTCATTTAGTTGGTTATTCAACGGCACCAACTCGCTACCAATAGCTTGATGAAAATCAAAGCAATCCTGCACCGAGTAGTCAAAACGCCCTAGCTCAGCAAATTTGTAATCCCTGTAATTCTCAAAGCCCGCGTTAACTGCTATCTGATGTCTCAATTTTACAAGTGCACTATAAAGCTCATCAAGTGCATCAACATCTTTCAGTTTGCGAGCTTTCATCAAAAGAAAAACTTCTTCCCTCTTTGCCCTATCAGTATCTTTTAGAAGTTTACTGGCCTGTTGCATGGTCATTTCTTCACCACCATATGCTATGGTTTGGGCACCAGAGATGTTACCAAACTTTTGTTGCTCTGTCTGCATTTCAGTAAACAATGGAATATTCTCATCCCTAAAAATCTCCATTTGCTTTTTCACTGCACGTAAGTAGATATAATACTTATCCTGGTCTAGCTCTTTCAGATAAGGGCTGTCAACAAATTTTTTATCAAATTTATTGTCAAATGGTGCTATCTTGGGCTGTACCTCCGTCACAAAAAACTGGAATGCTTTAGCCAATTCTTTGTCTGTAGTATCAATATTCATTTTGATGTAACGCCAGGCCAAGTCTTCTTCAAGAACAGCCTCTAACTCACTGCGGTCAAGCAACCACTCTTGCAAATCTTCAATTGAATTAAACTCCCTTTTCTCCAGGTCTAGAAAATAAGGTTCGATGGCATTCCAAGAGTCAATAATTAAACCATCAGGTAAAAACCTACGCTTTTCCCTCACAGGAATCTCTACTTGTTTCAAATCCATAATCAATAAGTTTATTAGCCCTTTTTCGAGCCGGACGACTTAGCTTGTCTGGCTCCGCCCTTTGGTTTAGCAGATGCTTTTGATGCTTGCTTAGGCTTTTTCTCTGCTTTTTTAGTCCCTTTCTTGGTATCAGCTGTAGTTTTAGGTTTTTCTTCTTTTTCCTTGGCTTCCTCTTTGGTGATATATCCCAATGAGTTCAGAATATTATACCACTTGGCCAGCTTCTTGATGTCGGAAACATAAACCCTTTCTTTGTCATAATCGGGCATTACTGTCTCCATGAAAGACTTTAAGTCATTGGCACTAGCCTTTTTACCTTCTGGTGCCTGCTCACTCTTCAAGGTTTCTTGAATGGTTAGTAATACCTCTTTCAATGGAATATCATCGGTGTAAGTATATATACTGATATCCTCTAAGGCTACCACCTTTTGTGATGCGTAAATAGGCATTCTCTTCTGATCTTCAAGACCTTCGACAATAATGCCATTCTTTATCTGACTGATAACTTTAAAGAGGCCACCATGACCTGAAACCGATACTATTTGACTTATGTCCATGCATTGAAATTTGTGCAAATGTAAAAAATGCACTCGTGATTGAAATGCAAAGACTAGCAGAATTTACTTTCCAGCGATAATCAGTTTGCGGGAATAAGAGAATTCATCACCCAATACCTGCACAAAATAAGTACCATTTGATATACCATTAAGGCTAAGTGATAACCTGTTTTCACCAGGAATTAAATTGGTCCTTTGCTCACTGTAAATATCTTGCCCCAGATAGTTGAGCAACCTAACGGTTATCATACCTTCTTGTTGGATGTATATGTTAAAGTTAACCCTATCATTGGCTGGGTTTGGATATACTATAAGTTCACTGGACTGGCGCTCTTTTTCAACTTCACCTACCAACATGCAGGGAGGCGCCAACATTGGCTTGTAAGCATTCACACGTCCTGTTCCCAACATACCTACAAAAGGAATGTTATCGGTTATGGTGTCTATTATATCAGTATTCGCTTTGATGGTATCCATCACCTGGATAGCGTTGTAACAGGGATAACGCGATCTAATCAAACCAGCCAAACCTGACACTATAGGCGCTGCCATTGAAGTACCTCCTTGGGGTGGAGAATAGTAATAAACACCACCAAAGGTAGCTGTAGTATAAACCCCATATCCCGGAGCACACAAATCAACTGAATCATTCCTGGTATGCGGGCCACTGGGGTTATTGAACTTATCGTCTGAGTCCACACTCGTTACACTTAATACATACTCATATGAGGCTGGATAGTAATAGGCGGTTGAGTCAATATTACCAGCAGATGCAACAACAACTGCATCATTATTTATAACCGCGTAATCTATAATATCCTGCGCCAATGGGTTGAAGGTAGTATTACCCCATGAGCAGTTGACTACTTTACACCCTCTATCCACGCAGTATACAATACCGTCATATCCCTTTGTGATGGTTGAAGCATTACCCACTTTTACTGGCATAAATCTGCAATTGAAGCCAATACCAGCATAACCAACATTATTATCTACATCTGCTGAAGCAATGCCAGCCACCGCTGTTCCATGTATGTCGTTATTGATAAAAAGGTTGTTGTCATCATCATACAAATCCCAACCTGCATAGTTATCCGTGTAGCCGTCATTATCATCGTCTGTTCCATTCACTGGGTCAGCATAATTATACTGTATCTGGTTAATCAACTCGGGATGGTTCAAATCAAAGCTAGTCTCTGTGATACCAATAATAGTATTAGTATCCCCTTGTATACTATCCCAGGCCTGGTAAGCTTGGATATTGTCAAAATGGTAAGGCATTACGTTATTCAAGTGAGAATCATTTGGTACATAATGCGGATAGCTCACGTAATCAGCTTGGGCATACTCTAAAACACCTGTAGCCATTAATTGCCCCACCGCTTTGAATACTTCTGCATCTAATGGCAAATACAATTCATAAATCAGAGAGATATCCACCATCTCCTTACCCCAGTCATTATATTTTCTGTCGGGTGCTTGCGAGTTTGGAAATTTCTTGATTATCCTTTTATACTTCAATCCTTCAAAAACGGCTTTCAAGGCTAGAACATCAACAGAATTGAAAGTACATTGAGAACGATACCCAGGCTTCACTTTCAATATCACCTTGCCCTTGATATACTCTTCACCATTCTCCATCATTTGCAGGGCCATGTCATCCTGGGCATATAAATAGGTAGGCGCCAACAAAATACAAAAGGAAAAAATTGATAATAGATAATGCTTCATTTGCGGGGTGTTTTAGCCTATTCTTATGCTAATTTACCCAAAAAGTTACGCAAACAGAGGGATTTTTATTCCCAATCAGGCGTCTATCTTGCCGTCTGTCATGGTGAGTTTGCGGTCAGCCATTTCGGCTAGCTCTATGTTATGAGTCACAATCACAAAGGTTTGCCCATATTTCTCACGTAGGGTAAAGAACATTTCATGAAGCTCCTTAGCGGTATTTGAGTCCAAGTTACCACTAGGCTCATCAGCCAATATCACCGCAGGGTCATTAATCAATGCACGGGCTATAGCTACCCTTTGCTGCTCGCCACCAGAAAGTTCGGAAGGCTTATGATGCAACCTATCTTTCAACCCCAAAAATTCAAGTATTCCAGAAGCCTTGGCTTCTGTCTCTGCCTTTGATTTACGATTGATATATGCAGGGATGCAAACATTCTCCAGAGCTGTAAACTCAGGCAACAAATGATGGAACTGGAACACGAAACCAATCTTCTGATTACGAAAAGTAGAAAGCGACTTATCACTCATATATTGCACCTTCACACCATCTACCGTTACTTCACCATTGTCTGGCTTATCCAAGGTGCCGATAATATGCAGCAAGGTAGATTTACCAGCCCCTGAAGCCCCCACAATACTGATTATTTCCCCTTGCTTCACTTCAAGGTCAACCCCCTTCAGCACTTGCAAGGCGCCATAATTCTTAGTGATATTTTTCGCGCTTATCATGTTCGGCCTCGAAATTAGGGTATTTTTTGAAAGTCCTCAGTTTATTAGAAAAAACAAAGAAATTGTATATTTTCAAATCATCAAAATCTTGAACAGTTTGTTCTATCACAGTCACTCAAGAAGTTTAATGATGCATAAACGGACTAAAAAAATAATTGCTAGAGAGTTTTTAATTTTTCTCTTAGTCTTTGTAATTGGAGGATTAGCCGCACTTCTTCCATTACTTTCAAATGGTTATCATTACCTAAGATACTCCCTTGAAAATAATACAGCATAGATACCAAAAAGGATTCTCTGCAAGCAGTTACCCTTCTTTGTGATTCTTTACAAAAAGCAATAAATACTGCGACTGAAAGCTCCGACACACAAATATCCGAAGATTTTGTTGTCAAAGATAAGTTTGATGATGTAAATGAAGAAGTCTCAAAATCTAACGATAGACTTTCTAATACTACACTATCCCAAACTTATTCAGAGGGTAAAATAGATGAACTACCTCCTTTATCTGACTTAAAAAAGAAAGAATTAGTGCTACCCCCACCCCCTCCAAAAAATTAGTGACAGCTTTTAAAAACTGTGATATGGAACGAATCCGATTGAATAATGAAATTTTTGATTTGGAGCATTCTGCTTCAAATAAATGGCTTAACTCTCTTTTTAATGAAGACGATTGTAAGAAGTTTAGAATTATCGGTGCAATAATGGCATTCATCGTACTATTTTTCTTGAGATACTTATTCTATGCTATTCGTTGGAGCATAAAAACCCTTAAATCAAACGACGTTTGAAAATCCTCAAAATAGGTCTTGCGTTCATTCTTCTGCTCTGCCTTTTTAACATGCCCTATGGCTATTACCAATTTGTAAGGTTTGCCGTATTTGCAGGCTGCGGCTATTTAGCTTACCATAGTTTTGCGATTGGGAACAAGGTCATGCCTTTTGTATACAGTGCAATAGCTTTACTTTTTCAGCCTTTTGTAAAAATCGCATTGGGTAGGCTGATTTGGAATGTTGTTGATGTAGCTTTAGCATTATTTCTTATAGCTACTATTTTCCTGGAAAATAATAACCTCGAAGAGGATAAAAACCATTGATTTGAAAAGATAAATCCCCCAATTTTTCCGTATCTTTGATAAAAGAAATCAAAAGCACTTTGAGCAAGGTAAATGACATAGCAACCAAATATGGACAGTTAAGCAAGTTGGCCAAAAAGGAAATTGACAATTTCCTGGATTTCCTTCTGCATAAGCAAAAAGAGGATAGAGCCAAGACTATGGACAATTACAAGAAGAAAATCCTTCAAACATCCACTTGGTCTGAGGATGATTTAAAAGTATTTCTAAGGTAGAAATAGCCTGATAACTTTACTCCGAATTTCCCTCCATAATCCCTATATTTGCACCCCTGAATTTTTACAGATTATTTTATGAGCTTGAAATGTGGAATTGTAGGCTTGCCCAATGTAGGCAAATCTACTTTGTTCAATTGTTTGACTAATGCCAAAGCACAGGCAGCTAACTTCCCTTTTTGTACCATTGAGCCTAATGTGGGTGTGATAACCGTACCTGATGATAGGCTGGAAAAACTGGCCGAACTGGTAAAACCACAAAAGGTGTTACCAACTACCATCGAGATTGTGGACATTGCAGGCTTGGTGAAAGGCGCCAGTAAGGGTGAAGGATTGGGCAATCAGTTCTTAGGCAACATTCGTGAAACAGATGCCATCATCCATGTTTTAAGGTGCTTTGAAAATGATAACGTAACCCACGTTGATGGCAGCGTTAATCCAATTCGTGATAAAGAGACCATTGATTATGAGCTTCAGTTGAAAGACCTTGAAGTAGTTGAAAAACGTATTGAGAAAGTAAAGAAACAGGCTCAGGTAGGCGACAAGGATGCCAAGCGCACGTTTGACGTGCTAAGCAAAGTAAAAGACCACCTGCTTCAAGCTAAATCAGCACGCACTGCGCCCTTAGATGTCAAAGAAATGGAGTTAGTAGGAGAATTATTCCTATTGACCAGTAAGCCTGTGCTTTATGTCTGCAACATGGACGAAGATTCGGTAGTAGATGGCAATGAGCATAGTGAAAAAGTGAAAGAAGCCGTAAAGGATGAAAATGCTGAAGTAATCTTGATTTCTGCAGCTTTAGAAGCCGATATCGCTGAGCTAGAAACCTATGAGGAAAGAATGGAATTCCTTAACGATGTGGGACTGACTGAACCTGGTGTAAACAAATTGATAAAAGCCGCTTATAGCTTATTAGACTTACAAACCTATTTTACCGCGGGAGAAAAAGAAGTCCGTGCATGGACTATCAATAAAGGCATGACAGCCCCACAAGCAGCTGGTGTCATCCATTCTGACTTTGAAAAAGGCTTTATCCGAGCGGAAACCATCAAATATGCTGATTTCGTTCAGCTTGGATCTGAGACGGCTGTGAAAGAGCAAGGCAAGATGCGCGCAGAAGGCAAAGAATATGTGGTACAAGATGGCGATATCATGCACTTCAGGTTTAATGTTTAATCACCATGAAAGGGCTTAAAGTCCCTTTTAGGGTTTTATAAATAGGGCAACCTGCCTCCAAACTCTTTCAGAGGGTAAAACCACCACTTTTTGTGAATAATGTGTTGGTAACTTTCAGGGCTACATCCCCTGATATTACTAATGTTTTATAATTTTACGAGCCTTCCACCCTTAAAGTATTAAGAGAGGTAACCCTCGCCCTTTTTGTGGGCAACCAAAAACTTTATAGAAATGGCAGAACAACAATATACCGAAGATAGTATTAAGTCCTTATCGTGGAGCGAACACATTCGCTTGAGGCCTGGTATGTACATCGGTAAGTTGGGTGATGGCTCTTCACAAGATGATGGCATCTATATCCTCTTAAAAGAGGTGATAGACAACTGCATTGATGAATACGTGATGGGCCATGGTAAGGTAATTGAGGTAACTGTAAAAGACAGCCTGGTAAAAGTTCGCGACTATGGCCGTGGCATTCCTCTGGGTAAGGTGATTGATTGTGTTTCGAAGATAAACACCGGTGCCAAATATGATAGTGCTGTCTTTAAAAAGTCCGTTGGTTTGAACGGTGTGGGGACTAAAGCGGTAAATGCACTCTCCAGTGAGTTTCTGGTGCAATCAGTTCGTGAAGGCAAGAAAAAAGTAGCCGAGTTTGAGCAGGGGAATATATCTACTGACCATCCCGTTGACGAAAGTGGTCAGCGCCATGGCACCCTGGTAAAGTTCACTCCTGACGAAGCGATTTTTGGCAAATACCATTTTATCAATGAGTATATCGAGAATATGCTCTGGAACTATGCCTATCTGAATACTGGGTTGACCATTTACTTCAATGGAAACAAAATCAAGTCAGAGAATGGCTTAAAAGACCTGCTGGAGCATAAGATAGACGAAGAGATACAATACCCTATTATACACCTTAGTGGTGATGATATTGAAATAGCCATGACGCACGGTAATGGCTATGGTGAAGACTACTACTCTTTTGTGAATGGCCAGCACACCACGATGGGTGGCACCCATCAAGGAGCCTTTCGTGAGGCTGTAGTTAAAACCATTCGTGATTTTTACAAAAAAGATTTTGATGCAGTAGATGTGCGTGCATCCATCATTGCAGCTGTTTCTGTGAAAGTGATTGAACCAGTGTTTGAATCGCAAACCAAAACCAAGCTGGGTTCACAATATATGGAGCCTGATGGGCAATCTGTTAAAGCTTTTGTGGGTGACTTCATGAAGACAGCTTTGGATAATTTCCTTCATAAGAATGAGGAAGTTGCCAATGCCTTGTTAAAAAAGATACTCCAGTCAGAGCGTGAACGCAAAGACATGGCAGGCATCAAGCAGTTAGCCAAAAAACGTGCTAAGGCTGCTGCCGTTCATAATAGAAAATTGAGGGATTGCAAGGTTCATTACAATGATATTAAAGAAGAGCGAAGGTTGGAGAGCACCATCTTTATCACCGAGGGTGACTCAGCTAGTGGTTCCATCACAACAGCCCGTGATGTGGCTACCCAAGCCGTGTTTAGCCTGAAGGGTAAGCCCCTGAATTGCTATGGCCTGACCAAGAAGATTGTATACGAAAACGAAGAGTTCAACCTTTTACAAAATGCCTTGAACATTGAAGAAGGCATGGATGAATTGCGCTATAATAACGTAGTAATCGCTACTGATGCCGATGTAGATGGAATGCACATTCGTTTACTATTGATAACCTTCTTCCTGCAATTCTTCCCTGATTTGGTGAAGAAAGGGCACCTGTATATCTTGCAGACACCGCTCTTTCGTGTGAGGAATAAGAAAGAAACCATCTATTGCTATAGTGAAGAAGAGAAATTAGAGGCAATGGAAAAGTTGGGTAAAAACCCAGAGATAACCCGATTTAAAGGTTTGGGCGAAATATCACCCGAAGAATTCAAGTACTTTATCGGTAAGGATATCCGTCTTGACCCGGTTATTATCAGTAAAGATGATGGAGTACCACAAATGTTGAAATTCTACATGGGCAAAAACACCCCAGACAGACAGGACTTCATCATTGAGAATTTGAAAGTAGAAAAAGACCTGGTAGAAGACGCAGCATAGCGAATTGGTAAAAAACAAAACATATATATAGAGACACAAGATTTTGTGTCTATGAGCACCAAAAAGAAAGTGAGCAAAAAAGACGACATAGAACCTGAGAATCCAGAAGAAGAACACGAGTTGGAGGATGCCGGTGAAGAAGTTGGTGATGAGCAGGGCTCTTCCATTATCCATATATCTGGGATGTATAAGAATTGGTTCCTGGATTACGCTTCCTATGTAATCCTTGAGCGCTCTGTGCCTGCAATTGAAGATGGCCTAAAACCCGTTCAGCGCAGGATACTCCACGCCATGAGAGAAATGGATGATGGCCGTTTCCATAAGGTCGCGAACATCATTGGTAATACCATGAAGTACCACCCCCATGGTGATGCTTCAATCGGCGATGCCTTAGTGGGCTTAGGTCAAAAAAGCTTATTGATAGACACTCAGGGTAACTGGGGGAACATACTTACAGGTGACTCAGCTGCGGCTCCCAGGTATATTGAAGCCAAACTCTCCAAGTTTGCACTTGAAGTTGTCTTCAATCCAAAAACCACACGCTGGCAGGCCTCATATGATGGAAGAAACAAGGAACCCATTACACTCCCAGTTAAATTTCCACTGCTATTGGCCCAAGGTGTTGAAGGCATAGCGGTAGGTTTAGCAAGTAAGATATTACCTCACAACTTCGTGGAATTGATTGACGGCTCCATTGATGTTTTAAAGGGAAAGAAAACCAATATAGTTCCTGACTTCCCAAGTGGTGGTATGGCCGACTTTTCCAATTACAATGGAGGCCTAAGAGGTGGAAAAGTAAGGGTACGTGCCCGCATATCACAACTGGACAAAAAGGCACTTGTAATTACTGAAATACCGTACGGTACTACAACTACTTCATTGATTGACTCTATCGTTAAAGCCAACGATAAGGGCAAAATCAAAATTAAAAAAGTAGAAGATAATACTGCTGAACATGTCGAGATAATTATACACCTGGCTTCAGGTATATCGCCTGATAAGACCATTGACGCACTCTACAGCTTTACCGATTGTGAAGTTTCTATCTCACCAAATGCCTGTATCATTGAGGACGAGAAACCAAAATTTCTTGATGTAAATGAGATATTGAGAATATGCACCCAGCAAACGCTTGACCTACTCAAAATGGAGTTGGAAATCAAGAAAGCGGAATTGCTGGAAGCATGGCACTTCTCTTCTCTAGAAAAGATATTTATTGAGAACCGCATATATCGCGATATTGAGGAAGAAGAAACTTGGGAAGGCGTTATTTCGGCTATTGACAAAGGCTTGGAGCCACACAAGAAAAAACTCAAAAGAGAAGTTACCGAGGATGATATCATTCGCCTTACAGAGATAAAAATCAAACGCATTTCCAAGTTCGATTCCTTCAAAGCTGATGAACATATCAAGGGCTTGGAAGATGCCTTAGATCAAGTTCAACACCATTTGGACAATCTGGTAGATTATGCCATTGAGTATTACAAAAACCTGAAGAAAAAATACAGCGAAGGCAGGGAAAGAAAAACCGAAATAAAGCCATTCGACAATATTGAAGCTGCAAGGGTGGCCGTGAAAAACGAAAAGCTATATGTTAACAGGGCTGAAGGGTTTGTTGGGTATGGCAACAGCCTCAAAAAAGATGAATTTATCTGTGAGTGTTCAGATATAGATGATGTCATTATTTTTCGCGAAGATGGTGTGATGATGGTGGTAAAGGCTGATGACAAGACCTATGTTGGCAAAAATGTTATCCATGTGAACGTATGGAAAAAAAGCGACGAGCGTACGATTTACAATATGGTATACCGTGATGGACCTAAAGGCAAGACCATGGTTAAACGCTTTGCAGTAACTAGCATTACCCGTGATAAAGAGTATGATCTAACGGCAGGAACCAAAGGTTCTAGTGTGCTATATTTCACTGCTAATCCTAATGGTGAGGCTGAAGTAATCACTATTCACCATAAGGCACTACCAAAAATCAAAAAACTCAACTTTGATTTTGACTTTAGTGAATTGGCCATCAAAGGGCGTAACTCTAAGGGCAACATCCTCACTAAAAACCCCGTGAGAAAAATAGTGAAGAGTGAGGAAGGGGTGTCAACTCTGGGGGCAAGAAAGATATGGTTTGATGATACCGTTCAGCGCTTGAATGTAGATGAGCGTGGTGAACTTCTAGGCGAATTCCTGGGTGAAGACCTTATACTTACTGTTATGCAAAGTGGCGAGTATAAACTTACCCCATATAGCCTGGACACACACTTTGATGAAGACATGATACTGATAGAAAAGTGGAACCCTAAAAAACCATTATCTGTAGTTTATTTTGATGGGGATAAGAAACTCTACTATGTAAAGCGTTTCTTAGTGGAAAAAACGGACAAAAAAGTCAAGTTCATCAGTGAGCATGAAAACTCACAACTGGAAATAGTTTCCAGCGATTGGATACCACAAATACAACTCAATTTTAGGAAAGAGCAGAATAAAGACCAACGAGAACCTGAAGTGATTAACATGGTCGACTTTATCTCAGTCAAAGGCCTCAAGGCTCAAGGCAATAGGCTCACAACCCATACACTCAACTCTGTTGACTTGCTCGAACCACTACCCTATGAAGAGCCTGAAGAATCAGAAAACCCTAAAAGTAAGGATGATGGGAATGATAACGGTAGTAGTGATGAAACACGAGTAGCTGAAGACAAGCCTAAGGCAGAAGACATACCAAAACCTGAAAAGGAAGAAAAGCCCAAAGCCGAAACCAAGCCTGAAAAGCCAGTTGAAGTTGAGTTATCAGTTAAGAAGGAAAAACCCAAGAAAGAAGAAGAGAAGAAGCCAGAACCCAAAAAATCTAGCGATAAAGGTTCGGGAAGTGGCTCTGCACAGCTAGGCCTTGAATTCTAGCCACTTACTTCATAGAGGTTGTATTTACAATTTGCTTAGTATTTTTTCGTTAACTTTGTTTGGAAATCACGCCTAATGAAAAAGTTACTTCTACTTTCTCTACTAGTTTTTTTGTCTATCATCTCATACAACCCAACCCAGGCTCAATCTAATGACTTAAATGTTATATCTCCGCAAGCCGTCTTTCTTGGAATAGTGACAGACATTCCTTCATCTGGTAAGGCTTGGGCAGGAGTATCAAATACGGGCTTTTATCAAAACGCAGGGCTTTATCACAATCCAGCTTTACTGGCCATTGGCAGACCCTACATATCCGCAAAAGTTTCACACTCCCCTTGGCTAAGAGCTTTTATCTCAGACTTATACATTATCAATGCCGGCATTGCTGCTGAAATAAACAAAAGACATGCTGTTGGTTTTGATTATACGGGTTTCAATCGAGGCGAAATAACATTTACGGACCCTATTGGAATACCAATTGGCTCTCACAAACCTTATGAACAAAGCATGTCTCTCCGATACGCTTACAGAACATTGAGAGGATTTGCAATAGGTACTTCCCTTAAGTACATTCATTCTGACGTGTATGGTGAATTAGGGGGTTTCAAGGCAGGGCAAATCCTTTTAGCAGATCTGGGGCTAAACTATGCTAATCGGACAATTCTGGATACAATAGTGGATATGGGATATAGTATCGGATTCTCAGTACTTAATGCAGGCAACAAAATATCTTACTTTGAACCAGTTGACGATAGGTACAATTTTATATACACACCTCAAGACGAGTTTGTACATACTGAACTGAAACTCGGTTTTATGATTAGCCCCAGAATAAAACTTAAAGGTGATAGTACATACATAGCTGGAGATTTTAATTATGAAATGGCGAAGCTTCTAGTCCCTACTCCACCGTCTTATCAGCTTGATAGTATTGGCAACATTGTCTATAACCCAGATGGTTCTCCAGTCATTGCTGAAGGGTATGACCCCAATGTAAATGCTTTTCAAGGAATGTTACAATCATTTTATGATGCCCCTGGTGGAGCACAAGAAGAGATAAGAGAATTGATACATAAAATCGGGCTTGAAGGCCGATTTGTATATAAGAATCAACTTTTTGCTGCTTTAAGAGGTGGATATTTTCATGAGGATTATTCCAAAGGCAATAGAAAATTCTTCACCATCGGTTTAGGGGTTGGCTTTATGGGATTTGAGATAAATACAAGTTATTTAATTCCAACTGAAAGCAATCACCCTTTGCGCAATACCTTAATGACCGGGGTAACTTATAAGTACAACTTTGGGGGCGGAAAAAGACCCTACCAAGAGTAATTACCTGGGCAACTTACCATAATTAGCCCGCACATCTGGTTGATTCGGATTGAGATTGAGTGACTTCTCATAGTAAGTCCTTGCTTTATCATATTGCTTCATATTATGGTAAGCAGAAGCAATGTTCCCAATCACCTTAGGATTATTGGGTTGCAAGCTATCCGCTTTCGTGAAAAAACCTAAGGCGGTTTTGTAGTCTTTCTTACTGAAATTGATGAAACCCAGATTATTATAAGCTCCCGTATATTCTGCGTTAATTTCAACAACCTTACTGAAACACTTCTCAGCCAAGTCTAGCCTGCCAGTATTCTGGTAAATAACTCCAGTATTAAACCAAGCCTCAAAATTTTCATCTAAAGCCTTAATAGCCAATTCATAGTGCTTAAGGGCTTTCATATACAACCTCTCTTGCTGTGGGGATGGAGGCGTTTGCTCAGCTTTACCGCGATACAACGTCCCAACGCTGGTTTGTACCCTCGTGCTTTCAGGATGCACTTCAAGTGATGATAGAAAAAGCGTCTCGGGGTTTTTCCAATCCAGGTTTCGGGTAAAAGTCTGGTAACTATAAAATATCAATACAACAGCCAAAAGCCCTTTGGTAATGTTTTGGTATCTATATTGGTTTAAACCATAAGCAAATGCCACTGCCAACGCAATTACAAAAAACAGGGATGGTGTAAACAAAAACCGCTCTGCAAAGTTGGCACCAATCAGTACCAGAAAGTTGAGCACTAGCCCCAATGAAGCTATAGTACAAATGATTGCCCAGCCAAAAACGTTCCTTTTGATAAGCAGATAAACACCCAATGCAGCAAGTGCCATTGCACCAATTACATATGCTATTCCTAAGCCACTTGACAGCGGAATATGTTTGATAATAGGATAACCATAATCCCAACACAAACCAACAGGTGCCACCAGCTTTTGAAAATAAAGCAACAGCAGGTAACTACTGCTAGCTAGCCTGTCTATAATTCCTGTAGATTCAACAAAAGAATTATTGAGCACATGGGTCAAACCTGTAGCTGAAACACCATCTAACACCATCAAGCGGATTAAAAAGTAAACCACAAAGGGTGCTGCAAAAGGCACTATGGTTTTGCCTATTTCCTTCCAGGATTGTTTGTAGAACACGTATAATACCAACGGAATTATAACTATAAAACTTACGGCACTCTCCTTGCAAAGCAGGGAGAGAAAAAAGAAACCCACACTTAAACCTAGTGATAGATTCTCTTTTTTCAATATGTATTTGTCCAAAAAAAATAAACTAGCCAATAGCAGCAGAAGTGTAAGTATTTCGTCCCTACTCTTCATGTTACTTACCACCTCGGTATGTATAGGATGGGCAATGAACAACACCATCAGCATCGCATGAAACCAATTTTTCTGCCTGGGAAACCAAGATTTTGAGAGCAGCCAAATCAAGAACCCGCATAGGGCATATAACACAAGATTGATAAAATGCCTTGCCGCTGGACTGCCACCCGTTAGGGTTTGGTCTAGTGCAAAAGTAAAGGTAGACAAAGGCCTGTAGGAAACGCTCACCCCGTTATATGCCTTCAAAAACCCACTGCTAAAAATTTTACCCGTCGCGCTTATTCCTTCCAGTACGTAGGGATGCTCTGCAATGATAGTATCATCAAGCACTTTCTCAAAAGTGATGGAACTACCATAAAGCACCAACACTACCGCCAAAATTGATACGAATACTACCTTTGGATTATCTAGTGCTTCAGTAAAATTCATTAGGTGTATAAGAAAGTGACACTAAGTCGTTAAAAGTAGAAATTTATCCTCAATCACTACACCTCCATCCTTGCCTTTGCCCAATCTGTCCAAAAGATAACACCCAGAAGCACTGGAAAGGCTTATCTTAGCAGCGCAACTCTTACTTATTTATGAAAAAACACTTCTTAACCATCATACTGGCAACAATCTCTTTCACTGCTGCCGCCCAAGATTCCTTAAATGTGACCAAACTTGGTCATCTGGCTTATAATGAAGAATTGAGCGAAGTACGCGGCTGTGTAATAAACAATCATGAGTTTGCCCTGGTTGGGGCGCATTCTGGCTTTTCTATAGTTGATGTTACTGACCCTACCAATCCTACCGAGGTTTTTTATGAGTCTGGCCCATCAACTATCTGGCGCGACCCTTTTGAGTGGAATGGATATATGTATGGAGTAAACGATGCCGGTGGTGGTGGAATGGTAATCATTGACATGAATGGCCTGCCCGATTCAACTAACCTGCCAGTGACTTACTATACTGGTGATACCTTTTCCTTTTCTACAGCCCACAACATTTTTATCGATGAAAATGGCTATGCCTATTTGTTTGGAGCGAATAATGGCAATGGTGGGGCGATTATATTGGATCTAAATCAAGACCCAATGAACCCTGTTGAAGTAGGTAGGTTTGACGACTACTACGTTCATGACGGTTTTGTGCGTGGGGATACTCTTTGGGCTGCTTGCGTTGATGATGGTTTTTGCGCTATTGTTGACGTGGCAGACAAAGCCAACTCAACCATAATGACAACCTTCAATACTCCTAATAATGCAAGTCATAATGTATGGCCAAGTGATGATAATCACTATGCTTTTACCACAGATGAAGTGAGCAGTGGATTTATAGCTGCTTACGACGTATCAGATTTTCAGGACATTACCTATCTCGATGGTTATCAATCATACCCTGGAACAGGTGTTATTCCTCACAACACCCATTATATCAATGGGTTTTTGGTGAACTCTAATTATGCAAGCGGACTTACCATACTAGATGCAAACTTCCCTAGTAGTTTGGTTGAAGTTGGCTTCTATGATACTTCTCCCAACTTCTCAGGTAATGGCTTCAACGGTGCTTGGGGCGCCTGGCCTTATCTGCCTTCTGGAAACATCTTAGTCTCTGACATCGAAACAGGATTATATGTCCTTTCGTTTGATTATACTCCCGCTTGTTATTTAAAGGGCGTGATAACGGATATTAACACCAGTATACCCCTCAATAATGTACATATTACGGTTACCGGCACACCTGTAATAGATAGTACCAATATCACGGGTAATTACTCTACTGGGCATTACCAGGCTGGGACTTATACAGTTGAGTTTTCAAAGGCTGGGTACATCACTGAAACTATTACTGGGATTACACTAACTAATGGAGTAGTGACTACACTCGATGTGCAGATGGTACCGGATATCCCATTCAGTATGCAAGGCAAGGTTGTTGATGGCCAATCAGGTGATGGAATCCCATTCGCATTTGTTAAGCTGAATAGCAACAATTTCGGTTTCGACCTTCAAGCTGATAGCGCTGGCAACTTTGGCGTCCCAACATTTTACTCAGGCGATTATCAGATTACTGCCGGGCAGTGGGGTTACATCACTACGTGTGACAACGGAGTGATTACTAACTCTACAGGGGTAGTTACCATATCTCTTGATGAAGGTATATATGATGATTTCTCTTTCGACTTTGGTTGGACGGTAACTGGCAATGCCAGCACTGGCATCTGGGAAAGGGGCAATCCAATAGGCACTAATTACGACGGAACGGAGTCAAACCCCGAAGATGATGTGACAGGTGATTGCTCTGGCATGGCCTATGTAACTGGCAACGGCGGTGGTGATGCCGGTGATGATGATATAGACGATGGAGCAACCATACTTGCCTCGCCTACATTTGACCTTACCGGATATACCAACCCACGATTACATTTTAAAAGATGGTTCTTTAATGATGGTGGCTCACCAGGTGATACACCCAACGACCCCATGAAAATAATACTAGACAATGGGCAGACTACAGTAACGCTAGAGCAAGTAGGCCATAACTCTCCTAACAATAGTTCATGGCAACATAGAAGCTACCTGGTTAAAGAAGAAATTGCTCTCACCTCACAAATGAAGCTGATAGTGGAAGCTGCTGACAATCAACCCGGTCATTTGGTTGAAGCAGGGCTTGACCATTTCTTCGTTGAAGAATATGTTGGTATTGGCATTCAAGAATCTTCGAAGCCTAGTTTAAAAGCATGGCCTAACCCATTTTCCAATGAAATTACACTTGAGCTAGTTAACACTCAGGGAAGTTATATACTAGAAATGATAGACATAACAGGAAAGACTATCTTAACCCAGGATTTATCAGGAAATAACCAAAAATTCACAATACAGCCAAACGTTTCAAAAGGTGTATATTTCTTGAACCTATATCAAAATCAAGGCAGAGTTGAAACAGTAAAAGTAATTCGCTATTAAAAGTTTTTTCCTACTTTTAGAACATGAGCATAGACAGCATAACAACCGATACTATTCCAATTGTTATACAACAATCAGATAGTTCAAAACTAAGTGAAGTTGATTTCAACAACCTGAGCTTTGGCAATCATTTTACCGACCACATTTTTATATCTCACTACTTTGATGGCAAATGGCAAGACGCCACCATACAACCATTTAGAAATATATCATTACCGCCTGCCATGGCTGCTTTGCACTATGGGCAAAGCGTATTCGAGGGCTTGAAAGCATATAGAAACCAGGAAGGGAAAGTATTTCTTTTCCGTCCTATGGATAATATAAGGAGAATGAATGTCTCTGGAGAGCGCATGTGTATGCCACAAATACCAGAAGACTTCTTTTTAGAAGCCCTTAAGCAATTGGTGACTACAGATGCTGGGTGGGTGCCAGAAACTGTTGGACACTCTTTATATCTGAGGCCCGTTTTATTTGGCACTGAGGCCTTACTAGGCGTGCGCCCAGCTAATGAATATGCTCTTGTTATCATCGCTTCACCAGCTGGTTATTATTATTCAGAACCCGTAAAGGTTTTGATAGAAACCGATTTTGCACGTGCAGTGAAAGGTGGCATAGGGTATGCAAAATCTGCTGGCAACTACGGTGCTGCCATGTACCCAACCATTCTTGCCAGGGAAAAAGGATACCAACAAATTTTATGGACCGATGCCAAAGAGCATAAGTACTTTGAGGAGTCAGGCACTATGAACGTTATGTTTATAATAGACGGAAAAATTGTAACACCGCCTGTCGGGGATACTATCTTAAAAGGCGTTACCCGTGATAGTGTTTTGACCCTTGCCAGAGACATAGGTATAGAAGTGGAAGAGAGAAGGGTAAGTGTAGACGAAGTAATCACGGCCGCTGAAGAGGGAAGGCTTGATGATGCATTTGGCGTTGGAACAGCCGTTACCATTGCTCATTTCTCTGCTATTGGATACAACAACAAAGATTATTACCTTAGGCCTTTGGAAGAACGCACTATCTCACTTCAAATAAGAGACCGCTTGACAAAAATACGTGCTGGGATTGAAACTGATGTGCATAACTGGATGCTAGAAGTCACTTAAATCAATTTTAAATACTAACCTCAAAAAAACCAAAAACCATGTTAAAAAAAGTACTCATTGGCTTATTAGTCATTATCGTCTTAGTTGCGTTGGGCGGATTTTTAATCTCTCCTGAAGTTCATGTGGAGCGCTCAATAGTAGTAAATGCTCCAGCTGAAAAAGTGTTTAATCAATTAAACAGTTTCCCCAACTGGACAGCTTGGTCTCCATGGCAAGAGATGGATCCAAATATGACACATGAATATAGCGGACCTGAGTCTGGTGTAGGGCATTCTGACTCATGGACAAGTGAAGTGAAAAACGTTGGCTCTGGGACTCAAACTATAGTCAAGAGTGAACCCACCAGCTATATTGAGTCGGAATTAGACTTTGGAGAACAGGGAACTGGAAAAGGGTTTTTCAAGCTTGAGCCAGAAGGTGAAGGAACCAAGGTAACTTGGGGAATGGAAACCGATATGGGTAGTAACCCAATTGCCAGATATATGGGCTTAATGATGGATAAATGGATGGGGCCTGTTTTTGACCAAGGTCTTAACGATTTGAAAGCTCATGTTGAAAGTTTACCTGATCCGGAGCCGGAAATAGAAGAAATACCTATGGATGAAGAAGGTGCTGCTTCTGATTCAACTGCTGTAGAATCTGAAACTTCAGAATCGTAATACAGTATAAGGTGTTTTAGAACACACATTGACCTAAGATGAAAAATAAAGCTCTCATATTACCAACTATTCTGGTAGCCTTGATAATTGGTACCGTAGCATGTAAAAAGTGTTACACCTGTAAGGTGAAAGATGCAGTTGGCAATACTATCCATTATGCAGAAGAGAAGTGTGGCACCAAAAGTGAGATTGCCACTTACGAAAAAGACTTGCTTGCAACCTATTATTGCAAAACTTTTACGGTGAAGGATAGTGATGGTGTAATCATTTTTGTTTCTAAACAGGTATGCGGCCAGAATGCGTTAATGGACAGTATTGATTATGAGTTATACTTGCAGTTTATTGCGGATAGCCCAACTGTTGTCTCGTCTGAGGTTGAGACTAAAGTATACTGTGTGCAATAGGCATTATAAATAACATCTTAAAAAAAGCCCTTCACTCGAGAAGGGCTTTTTTGTTTTGCGCTTTGAAAACTCTGACGGACAAACAAGAACTTTCGATTTTATTTTAGTAATATTGTTTTATATTGCTATCCAAACCAACCATGAGAAAAAACACTGCTGCTTTTCTTTCCTATACATTACTAGCAATTAGCCTCATAGTTCCATTTAACTATTCACATGCCCAAAACATGCGAACCCCAGGTTCGTTTTTTATACAAACAGACCAGGATTATTTGTTCAAATTTCCAGCCTCGCGCAATGAGGATAGAAATTATACACAGGGTACGTGTTTTATATACTCACACAAAGACTTAAATGACTTCTTTTTCTTTTGGCCAATAAAAAAAATAGGTGAATTTGATGCTAATTTTACTCCATATTCTTCTTCAGTTGCAGTGGGTGGCACAGCCTTCACCCCATTGATAATAGATAGTGTTAACCCTATTGTTGGTGATAGGCCATTTGCTTTTCTCATATACTTGTCCACGTCAACGTCATTTCATAAACAAAAATCAGTTACTAGACGCCGTTATTATTGCATTGAAAAAAAATGCGCTAAATATGAAAGCGAAGGAAAGAAACTCACAAAATGTCAGGAAAAGAAATGTGCAAAACTTGATGACCCTTCATTTACTCCCTATAAACCAGTAGACATATTTCATACTTTCACCATTAATTATGGAATGTTTGGTACTCAACTAGGATACGAATTTCAATCGTTTGCACACAAACATTTGGTACCTGGTCGCCCTGAAGACCCCAAGGGCTGGAACACTCAAATTTCACTGGGCGGAGTCCCTACTCTGTTGCTAGAATATAATCGCTTCAGGCCATTATTTAATTTGTACCCTTGCAAAAAAGCCAAAGACATTGGGAGAAACATTCTGGATGCAGGTTGGAATTTGGGTGGCTCAGTTGGTTATTATGATAGACTTTTTACAGGGCTTTATGGACGAGTTGGTTATCTGAAAGATGGAAATCAAGCCCGCTGGAACGGCGGTTGGGCTTCGCTCAATAGCGCAAGTTTCCAGTTTAGAGATAACAATGATAATAGGTACGAAGATTGCGAAAGTCTCAAGAAAAAAGAAAAGTGTAAATGCAAGACCCGTAATTTCCTTAAGAACGTACCCGAAATCTTTGCTTATGGTAGAATCAACACTACTTTCATGTTCAGAAACTCAATGCTTGTGGGACAAAGGATATACAGAAACAACCAATACATGATGGATAAAAGGTGGCCAAACACCACTTTATTTGAATTTGAATGGGGTGGAGTTATAGCTTTTGACAAGAAAAGAAAAGGAGACGAAGGAATTAGTTCCTGGGCAATACAATTCCGTTCAGTGTATCGCTCTCCCGAATTTGATTCGAAAATTTTTGATCCTAGGTGGCATTATTTTGGAAGTTTAGGTGTTTTATTCTCTGTTAGATAATCCTTATAATTAATTACTATGCATTTACAAATTAAGGTGGTTAATGCTTACGGCTATACACAGGGTGACGAGCCTACCCTAAGAAGTGCTTTAACTGGCTTTAGGACTGCCGCTAATATGCAAGAGTTCCAAAACTTAATCATTAATCACAACCCTTTTGAAACAGATAAACATCTTACTAATGAAGAAATCTATAAAATAATAATGTCAGGGCAAGAAAAGGGGACCCAAACTGATAATGAAGCAGATCTAAATCTATCTCTTGACTATACCTATAGCCCTGCTGCTGTGGGGTATACAATGGGTTTAAAGATATTTACTTTTAAGAATATGTTTGATGCATTATCAATCGCTGAGCTAGCTGGTCATTATGCACATGAGTACTGTCATACCTTAGGCTTCAGAGACCCTGACGACCTAAGTAACGTTAGTAATAATGTACCTTATGAAATCGGCAGAATAATTAGCGAGTTGGTAAATTTAGAGGAAATGAATATTCAACTAGCTTAATTAATGCTAGTTAATATAATTCTCGTTTTAGCGCTTCCCTGAACTCTTCAAACAGCAACAAATTCCCGTGATTGGCTTCTTTAATCACGATAAACTTGTCTCCTTCTTTAAGTGACTTTTTTATTGGCTGTGAACTCCTCAATGGTGTTACTCCATCCCTTCCGCTTGCAAACACCACTATTGGATATTTGACCTTTTTGAGGTGTCTCTTGTTATTAAAAGGGAATTTGAATATGAACCATTTGGGCAAAAAGGGATAATAAGAATGAAAAAGGTCGGATATAGAAGCGAATGGGGTTTCCAGTATCAACTTTCTGGCATCTACCCTTGACGCCAAAAAACTAGCCATACCACTGCCAATACTTCTACCATAAATGGTTACTTTATCTGGTGGATAGTACTGACTAACATATATATACGCAGCTTTGGCATCCTCAAAAAACAAGCGTTGGCTTCTTCTCCCTTTACTCTTTCCATAGCCCCTGTAATCAATCACAAACAGATCTACCCCTAACTCCTGGAATTGACCTTCATAAATATCGCCCCACCTGGTAAGATTTCCCCTATTACCATGAAAGTAGATTACCACCCCTTTACCAGATACATCAGCCCTATTTCTGAACCACAAGGCATTTATTTTTCCATTGGTTGGGGTATTTAAGTTTACTTCTTCAAAATAAGGCTTAAAATTATATTCATAATCATCGGGCAATTTGCTGGGGCGAAACAAGAAATAATATTGCAGGGAAAAGGTCATTAAGTTGCCCAAAGCAAAAGCACCAATAATGCATCCAACTATTATAAGAGCGGTATTCACCTATAAAGACTTCAATAAATCAATCACTTGCTTATGATACTCTGGAAAAGTAGGTAAATTATTGTGTTTTCCCTTATTGATAGTAATTAACTTCACCTTCTCAGGATTTTCTTCTTTCAATTGTGTGCTAAACTTGTAGGGTATCACCCTATCCCTGTTACCGTGAAATATAACTACCGGGCATCTCATGGTCTTTATATACTCATTAAGTGGAACATGCAGCTTCAGTATCATTTTTAGTGGCAGTATCCAACTATAGTAGTTTGCCAACTTATGCATGCTGTAAAACGGAGAATCCAGTATCAATAGTTTAGGGCTATATAAGTTGGCAATCCGGGCAGCAAAGCCACTACCCAATGAGCGACCGTAGATTACTATCTCATCCTCTGGGTATAGTTCCATCACTTTCTCATAAACAGCTTGGGTATCGTCAAATATTTCCTTCTCTGTTGGCGAGCCTGTGCTTTTCCCAAACCCTGGGTAATCAAATATAAAAAAGTCGTAACCAGCTTTTAGAAAATCACTTCTAAATTTACTCCAACCCTTTATCGATCTTGTGTTTCCTTTAAAATACAGCACGACACCTTTAGGGTTTTCTGCCCTAAAAAGTAATGCATCAATGTGATTTCCATCAGGAGCATCAATAATAAACTCTTCAAACTCTTCATCATATTTGAAGTGAAAAAATTCAGGTAGCTTCTCAGGATGAAAAAAGAAATAGTGTTGGATGAAATAGAAAATTATCACTATCACCACATAGATAGCCAGTGCCCATATTATCCATTTTAATACTACCATGTAATACTTATGAAGTACGCCATCGCTAAAATAGACTGATTATCAGGTTATTCCTAATGACCTCCATCATGTTTTGCGCTGATATTTATGGTAGTTATCATAATAACAACTCATCCCCTATTTCACTCCCATTTAACAAAATGATTTCGCTTTTCATTATATTTGGAAATAAAGTAACACTATGAGAAAATTGTTATGCTCACTTCTTTTACTCATTCTTTCGGTTAGTGCTACAGCTCAAGATAGCACGGTAATATATAGAATTAGTACTCTCCCTTCCCAGTATTTATTCTATGAATACCGACTAACTTTTGAAAAGCAGTTCAACAAATATATGCTTGGCGTTACCTTTGGTTATCGTTCCAGACCTTCGAATGACATAGACATAAATTACACAACTATAGGACACAGAATTGGGGGCGATTTCTTCAGACCAGGCTATTATGCTGCCGGACTTTACAACGACCACTATTCAGGTGTATTGCTCGCAGCCAGTGGAAAACGCTTATTTGGGAAACAGAAAAGAGCTTACATCGAACTTAACTTCTTCTACCGCCATTTAGGGTTTGTTAAAGATTATGTAGAGTATGAATATTATAATTACACTGCCGGTGCAGACCATAGTTTTAATGGCGTTCGGTCAGAAAACCTTGATGTATACTGCCTTAGAGTATTAATGGGATACAGCGCGTTGTTGGCTCCTGGAAAACGAGTATCACCAACATTAGATTTTTATTGGGGATTAGGACTAAGACACAAAGCTTATTATTTTGAGACATTTAATGGCAACGTAAATCGTCAATACTATGACTATCATCGCCAAAGAGGAGGAGTGAGTATACCCTCTTTGCATCTGGGGGTCAAATTGGGGTTAGAAATTAAGGCGCAAAAAAGAAAACCAAAAAATGAAATACAATCAAATAGGGAATAGTGACCTTAAAGTATCAGAAATAACCTTTGGCGCATGGGCCGCTGGAGGATGGATGTGGGGTGGAAACGAAAGCAAAGACGCCATTGAAGGCATCAGGGCTGGTTATGACTTAGGAGTTACCTCCATTGATACAGCCCCGATTTATGGTATGGGTGTGAGTGAAGAAATAGTAGGTGAAGCCATTAAGGATATACCTAGAGATAAAGTGCAGATACTTACCAAATTTGGGATGCGCTGGGATGCCAAGCTGGACACTCCTGGTTTTAGAAGCAAAGACAATGATGGAAATGATGTGGAAATACACCGCTATGCCGGCAAGGAAAGTATCATTAAAGAGTGTGAGGACAGCCTGAGAAGGCTCAAAACAGATTATATAGATCTGTATCAAATCCATTGGCCTGATAAAACCACTCCTGTTAATGAGTCAATGGAGGCTGTTGCAAAGTTGATAGAACAAGGCAAAGTGCGTTATGCAGGAGTATGCAACTACTCAGCAGAGTTGATGAAAGAAGCTGAACAAACTTTGGGCATAGTTTCCAATCAAGTGCCCTACAGCATGGTAAAACGCGGTATTGAGGAAGATGTAGTACCTTATTGTATCGAGAACAACAAATCCATATTGGCTTATAGCCCGCTAGAGCGCGGCTTACTCACAGGCAAAATGAAACCTGGCCACCGGTTCAGCGCAGGTGACCACAGGAAAAGCATCTATTTCTATAACGACGAGAACCTGAAAAGAACCGGAGCTTTTTTGGATAAGCTGCGTCCGATGGCGAAAGAAAAAAGAGCCACATTAGCGCAATTAGTTCTCCGATGGACATTAGAGCAGCCAGGTATCACCATTGCTTTAGTAGGTGCCCGCAATGCTGCACAAGCTACTCAAAACGCCAAAACGGGTGATATTAGTTTAATCACCGATGAAGTTGCTTTTATCACTCAGGAATTGGATAAGTTGAAGTTGGTAAAGGAATAGTTATTCTCCGTAAATAGTAAGGTAGTCTGAGCAAATCCAGGTAAAATCACCACTAAAGATGGAAACTTTGTATTCACCCGGTTTGGTGAACGAATAATGAAAGTCGGCTGCTTTTTTGTCACTTTTCACCTTCACTTCCTTAGCCCCTACATGTTCAATGTATTTGCCTTCGCTATTTTTCTTCCAAACATCAATGGTAACCGTTGATGTATTCAAGGGATTAGGGTTCTCCAACAACATGGCTACATAAACACCAGACTTACCCAATGCAAACTGATTTGATGGCTTCACTAGTTTTTCATCAAAACCTTGACCAAAGCTTAGCTTACTGCCATCATACGTATGTACTTTTGCCACTTCCTCTTTGCTAAAGTTCATACCGCGAGTTGCCGCCTTCTCTTCTTCTACTTCTTTTTTCTGGCCTGGTAGTTTTAGTGATGTCTCTATTCTTTCTATTTTCATAGTCTCAGTCACTTGCGCTCCAGGTCCCGTAATCATAATCTTCTTAGATGCCAAAATGTTATTATCAATCCCAAAAATGGATATCATGTACTCCCCAGCCTTTTTAAAAGTATAGTCGATGGCTGCCCAGTTGTTTTGCCTGTTTACTGTAATCGTCAGCTTTTCAGGGTTTTCCTTAGGTTCTTTCTCCTCAATCAATACGTACAATTTGGCGTAGTTAATGGTTGTTTTCCCATTATTGTAAAGCATGTGAACCTTGGTACCTTCTTTGCTCAACTTCCACTCGTCTTTTAGTTCTCCTCTCGGCTCACCACGTTCTGTATTACCTTCGCAAAAAATGATTTCTTGCGCGCAAACATTATTGGTTATTAGCATTGTAATAACTAATGTTATTGATAATATGAGTGTATTTTTGATATTCAAAGTCTTGATAATTGCCTCCTAAAAAACTGTGCCCAAGACTGGACTCGAACCAGCACGGCCTTTCGGCCACTACCCCCTCAAAGTAGCGTGTCTACCAATTTCACCACCTGGGCAAGGGTGTACAAATTTACAATAATTTACTTTGAGCACACCATATTCACCCTCATGATGAACAAACCTAATATATCTCGCGTTATAATTCATCATATGATTCCTTGATTATATTTGTACCAAATCACCATAAATGAACCCAAGCTCAAAACTCTGGTATCTTGAAAAAATAAGCCTCCTGGACGATTTAAGTGAAGGCGAGTTGAAAGAGATGGATGAGAAAACCACCATGAAAACGGCGGAAAAGGATAGCTATATCTATTTTCCGAACGAGCCGTCGAAAGTGGTGTTTTTCCTAAAAGAAGGTAGAGTTAAAATTGGTACCTATTCTGAAGATGGTAAAGAAGTAATCAAAACTATTCTATACCCTGGTGAAATGTTTGGAGAACTAGGGCTTGCTGGCTATGAAACCCGGAATGATTGGGCAAAAGCCATGGACGATAATGTTCGTTTTTGCACGTTGAGTGTGGAAGATGCTTTAGATATCATGCGCCATAATGCGGATTTCAATATCAAAGTAACTAAGCAAATTGGTGATAGGTTGGTGAAGCTGGAAAGAAAATTAGAAGCTCTTGTTTTTAAAGATTCGAGAACGAGGATTATTGAGTTTATTAGAGACTTGGGCAGAGAAAGAGGGCGCAAGGTAGGTTTTGAAACCTTGATTGAACACAACCTTACGCATCAGGATATGGCTAACCTAACAGCTACCTCAAGACAAACGGTGACTACCATACTCAATGAACTAAAAGCTAACAACCTGATTAACTTTGACCGGAAATCAATCCTTATCAGGGATCTTGACAAATTGGGATGAGTTACACTTTATACATAGGCGATGATTGCCACGAGTGCGATGAAGTTGTGGATTTCATCAAGGCGAATGGCACTGAAATCCGAGTCGTGAATATTGACCAAGAGAATGAAACCCCTCCTGTAAAGGTTTATATACGACCCAGTTTATTTAAAGATGGTGACCTGGTAGCTTATGGTAGTGATATTATTGGGTATTTTAAGAAATAGCCTATTTCTTCCTTCCCTTTCTATCTATCAGGTGTATTCCATCACCTGCAATACGGATGAGCCTTTGCTTGTACAAGCTCCCGATAGCTTTCTTGAAAGCCTTTTTACTCATTTGAAGTTCCGCAGTGATATCCTCAGGGCTGCTATTATCATTCAAGCGAAGTACACCTTTACTGGCTTTTAGCTTATCTAATATCTTTTGAGCAGACGGCTCAATATTCTTTACCCCAGAGCGCTGCAACCTCACATCAATTTTATTGCCCTCACGTATGGTTTTGATAAACCCCTTCAGCGTGTCACCAATCTTCACTGGCTGAAATACCTCATTATGATAAAGCAAGCCCTCATGCTTTTCATTGATAACCACCTTATATCCTAAGTTGGTGCTATCGTATACCATTAGGTCTACTTCTTCACCTGACTTCACAGTTATATGGTCATACTTAAGGTACTCTCGTATTTTGGTTGTTCCCACCAATCGGCCACTCACTTTATCTTTAAAGGTATACACCAAATAAGTCTGCCCTACGCTCATAGGTTTTGCCATCAATGGGGGTGGAATTAACAAATCCTTCGCTAAACCAGTCTCCATAAAAACTCCCACCTTAGTCATTTGTTTTGCTTCTAAAAAAGCAAAACCATCCACTTTTAGCTTAGGGGTGAGTGTGGTGGCAATAGGCCTGTTCTCAGAGTCATGATGAACAAATACATCAATCTCATCACCAAGCTCTAAATCTTCGGGTATGTATTTATTGGGCAAAAGCACTTCGGCTCCGTCACGGTCATCTACAAGGTAAATGCCGTTAAGCGTCTTTCTATCCGCTCTCAAAAGATTCATTTCACCAACAACTATCATATCCTGATTTCTTTATAAGCCCCCAAAGGTACTGGTAAATAGCGCAGGATTGAAAGTGTTCACCAGTATCACTTGTTAATCTTAGTTAACTCACCCCTTTATTCAATGTCATTTGGCTATCTTTGAAGCAAAATAGAACAACAATGGAAAGTGTAATGACAGAAAAAACTAGAGCGCAAAAAGCAATGGAGCTTGAAGACCGTTATGGTGCGCATAATTATCACCCGCTGCCTGTTGTACTTGAAAAAGGAGAAGGCGTTTACGTTTGGGATACAGAAGGCAAAAAGTACTATGACTTTCTTTCGGCTTACTCTGCGGTTAACCAAGGTCATGCTCACCCTAAAATTGTGAATGCCTTAGTGGAACAAGCCAACAGGCTTCCACTTACTTCAAGGGCTTTTTACAATAGTGAATTGGGTAAATACGAGAAATTCATCACCACTTACTTTGGTTACGATAAAGTATTGCCTATGAATACTGGCGCTGAAGCCGTTGAAACGGCTATCAAGCTGGCTAGAAAATGGGCCTATACAGTAAAAGGTGTTGAAGAAAATAAGGCTAAAGTGATTGTGTGCGAGAATAACTTTCATGGTAGAACTATTAGCATAATATCAGCCTCAAACGACCCTGATGCCTATTCTGACTTCGGACCATATACACCTGGGTTTGTGAGAATACCGTATAACGACACAGCTGCACTCGAAAAAGAATTAGCCGATAAAAATGTGGCAGCATTTTTGGTAGAACCTATTCAAGGAGAAGCTGGTGTGATGGTGCCAGATGAAGGTTACCTATCAACTTGCTTTGACCTGTGTAAAAAGAATAATGTGCTATTTATGGCTGACGAAGTACAAACTGGTATCGCAAGGACAGGTAAACTTTTAGCTAGCGAATACGACAACGTTAGGCCTGATGTGTTGATACTTGGCAAGGCTGTTTCTGGCGGTTTATACCCAGTATCAGCGGTATTGGCAGACGATGAAATTATGCTCACCATCAAGCCTGGCCAGCATGGTTCAACTTTCGGGGGCAACCCAATTGCAGCCAATGTGGCAATAGCTGCATTAGAAGTAGTTCAAGAAGAAAAACTTGCTGAGAATGCTAATAGATTGGGTAAGATATTGAGAGATGAACTAAACAGCATTGAAACTGAAATGATAACTACAGTGAGAGGTAAAGGCCTTTTAAATGCTATTGTTATCAAAAATGCAGAAGGTAAAAACGCCTGGGATGTATGTGTGAGATTGATGGAAAACGGCTTATTGGCAAAACCAACTCACGGAGATATAATCAGGTTTGCCCCACCTCTTGTAATCACCGAGGAGCAAATGATGGATTGCGTTGATATTATTAAGAAAACGATTGCTTCATTTGAAGGCTAGTAAACCAATATTCATTTTACTAAAAGCAGTGAGAGAAACTAGTCTTTTGCTGCTTATCTTGTTTTCTTTCAGTTATCGAGCCAAAGCCCAACAGGAATACAAAGGCAATGATTTTTACTATTTCGGGCATACCATCTTAAAGCATGACCCTGAGTTGCTCGAAAGGATTGAGCAAAACGACCTGTATTATCTATGCAAAACGCTTTTGGAATTAAATGATACTTCGCTAGCCTATATAAAGGATAATGATTTATACTATGTGGGGAGAACCCTTGTAAATCCTTCTGTAAATGAGTTGGATTATATAGAAAAAGATGACTGGTATTACTTTGGCGCCGCATTAAAGGAAAGAACGCTACCTTATTTCGACAACGTTAAAAACGACGACATTTATTACCTGGGTAAAGCCATTTTTGAAAAAGACCCTGGTTACCTGGAACAAATCTCTGAAGACTGATGTTCTCTTATGTCAGTCAGAAAACTTACTATGATTACCATAATTTCTTCTACCAATAGGCCTGATAGTTACACACTGCGGATTGCAAATGCATATGCTGAATTACTAGACTCAAAGGGGATAGAAACCAAAATTCTTCCGTTTGAGCGCGTGATGGCACGGGCCATAGAAAACAATTCTTTTGATGGAGTGGATGAAGAGTTTGAAAGACTTGTTAAGGAGTACATTTCTCCTTCAGATAGGCTGGTAGTAATATCACCCGAGTATAATGGTAGTTTTCCTGGTATTTTCAAGTTTTTTATTGATGCAACCGACCCGAAATTTTTCAGGGGTAAGAGGGTAGCTCTTGTTGGCGTTGCCAGTGGCAGGGCAGGAAACATTCGTGGCATGGACCACCTGACAGATGTTTTCCATCACATGGGTGCAGAAGTATACTCCAGGAAAATACCAATCTCAAGGGTTCACCAAATGGTTTATGAAGATGACATGCTCAGTGATGCCCCTACTATTGAGGCACTCGAAAAACAAATAGAGGGATTTCTAAAATTCTGATTAAGCCAGGACTTCTTTTACTCTCTCAGCAGCTTCCTGAAGCAGGATAGCAGATTGAACTTTCAGTCCTGACTCGTCAATAATCTTCTTAGCTTCTTCGGCGTTCGTTCCTTGCAGCCTTACGATAATTGGCACGTCTATATTACCCATATTCTTGTAAG
Organism: Flavobacteriales bacterium; assembly: GCA_028281825.1. Classification (GTDB taxonomy): domain Bacteria; phylum Bacteroidota; class Bacteroidia; order JANQJC01; family JANQJC01; genus JANQJC01. The sequence continues at coordinate 12,680 of JANQJC010000025.1, read as the reverse complement.
CATCCACGACACCTTGTGCCACGCGGTCACAACGAACAATACCTCCGAAAATATTTACCAGGATAGCCTTAACAGCAGGGTCTTTCAAAATGATACGGAATGCTTGTTCCACCCTTGCGGCGTCAGCAGTACCACCCACATCCAGGAAGTTGGCAGGGTCACCACCTGATAGTTTAATGATGTCCATGGTAGCCATCGCCAAACCTGCTCCGTTTACCATACACCCCACATTACCATCCAACTTCACATAATTCAAGTTATTCTCACCTGCTTCAACCTCAGTAGGGTCTTCTTCAGACTTATCTCTCAACTCAATATAGTCCTTATGACGGAAAAGTGCACTATCATCTAAGCTTACTTTAGCATCTACTGCTATGATTTTATCATCAGAGGTTTTTAACACCGGGTTGATTTCAAACATACTTGAGTCTGACTCTTCATAAGCTCTATAAAGTGCTGTAACAAATTTGGCCATCTCTTTGAAAGCTTGACCTGAAAGCCCCAGGTTGAAAGCTACCTTTCTCGCTTGGAATGGCATTAAACCAACCTTTGGGTCTACTTCTTCTTTAAATATCAGGTGTGGGGTTTCTTCAGCCACTTTCTCGATATCCATACCACCTTCAGTGCTATACATTATCATATTGCGGCCAGTTGTCCTGTTAAGCAATACACTCATATAGAACTCATTAGGCTCGCTATCCCCTGGATAGTACACATCTTGAGCAACAAGTATTTTATTTACTTGCTTGCCTGCTTCGCCAGTCTGCAAGGTAACCAAAGTTCCACCTAATATATTGCCAGAAATTGTTTTTACATCATCCAACGATTTAGCTAATGCAACACCTCTTTGCTCAGTGCCAACTATCTTACCCTTACCACGGCCACCTGCATGTATTTGGGCTTTTATCACCCACCAATCAGTGCCTGTTTCCTTGTTCAACTGCTTTGCAGCTTCTACTGCTTTTTCTGGAGTGTCAGCAACAATACCTTCTTGTATGGCTACTCCAAAACCCTTTAAGATTGACTTGGCTTGATATTCGTGAATGTTCATGGCTAATATTTGTTTGGAAGCCCAAAAGTATGCTTTTTAAGATAAAAATCAACCTACCAAAGTAGATTGATAAAAAACCTTTAACACTTGAAGGAACACTTACCAATATTCAGGTAAGTGTTTCTTGATTATATTATGGATTTGCTCAATTGAAAGGGGCTTTCGCGCAAACCCCTTAGCTCCTTTCTCAAAAGCTTTTTCTTCATCCGCCGGATTGAGAGAAGTCGTCAACATTGCCACAACAACATCCCCTTTTGCTTCTTCAGACAAAGAGCTATATTCATCCAAAAAATCCCAACCGTCCTTGCCTGGCATATTAATATCAAGAAATATTAATTCAGGGCTTGGATAATCCTCCCCATCCCCATTTTTCAAAAATGCAATTGCTTCATCTACACCAAGGCATATTTGTATTCGTTTGCAACAATCTGCTTTTTTTACAACCTTACTATTATAATAATTCGTAGGTTCATCATCATCAATCAGTAAAATACAGCTAAGCTTCTTCTTCATTTAAATTAGTTGATATGGTAAAATAAAAAGTACTCCCTTCTCCAGGCACTGAATCGGCCCAAATTCTTCCATTATGTAGTTCTACAATTTTTCTGCAATGGGCTAAACCAATACCAGTACCCTCATATTTACTCTTGGGATGTAAACGCTTGAATATTACAAAAACCTTCTCCTTAAACTCTTCTGAAAAGCCAATACCATTGTCTTTAACAGAAAACTCCCATTCATTGTCACCTTCTTTCGAGGATATTTCTACAAGAGGACCAAACCCGTCTCTTGCAAATTTTATTGCATTACTAATAAGGTTTTGAAACAGTAGTCTCAAACCAGTCTCATAACCTTGTAAGGTAGGTAAATTCCCTACCCTTATCTCTGCTTTTTTATCAGCTATTTTAACAGCAAGGTCACTCTTTACATTATCGATTATCTTATTTAGATTAACTTTTGCTAATTTCCTGTTTCTCTCTAGCTTTGAATAATCCAACAGGTCTACGATTAGTTGTTGCGCTCTTTCACCTGCACCTTGAATAAACTGAAGATATTCAATAGCTTCATCACTTTGAGTATCTCCAAACTCTGATTTGTAAAGGTTTACAAAACTGTTAATAGTTCTGATTGGCTCTTGTAAATCATGTGACGCCACATAAACAAACTGCTCCAATTCCTTATTCTTCTGGTCTAGCTTCTCATTAAACTGTTTGAGTTTCACTTCTGCTTCCTTGCGCATGGTTACATCCCTTATTGCAGCAGACACCAGCAGCTTACTCTCAGTTTGCAGAGGGCTCAAGCTTATTTCAACAGGGAATCCCTGACCGTTCTTTCTTAAGCCGCCCAATTCCAAATTACCCTCCAATGAATGTATTTTAGGATTAGCAAAAAAACTGTTTCTATGTCCATTTTGCTCAGCTATAAAGCTGTTGGGTATTAGCATTTCCACTTTTTGTCCAATTAATTCCTCTTTAGCATACCCAAATACATTTTCACATTGCTTGTTTACCAATTCTATATTTCCTTCCTGATTCACTATAACCAAGGCATCAGGAGTAGCCTCAAGCAAATTCTTGAACATTTGCTCAGATTCTTGCCTCTTTCTGTTTTCCTCTTCCAGTTCCTCAGAAGTACGCAAACTCAGTGCTATAGGGAAAAACTTAAAAAGAGCAAAAACCGTTGCCCAAGAAACTACAGCAGTAAAAAATCTGATTAGTGCGCTTAACCTGTATGCTGGCCACCAAAAGATAATGGCATCCATAAAATGCGTCATTCCGCATAAGAGTATAAATGCCCCAAATAGCAAAAAAACTGAAGGTAGGGGAATGCCCTTTTTCTGAGATAAAAATCTTATCAATAGCAATGGAATAGCAAAGTACGCTGCCCAAATCGCAAGGTCAGAGAGAATATAAAGCCAGCCGTGAAAATCAGTCCATTTGCCACAGTACCATCTTGGTGGCCAACTTTCAACAAGAAAGAGTTTTTGAAAAAATTCAATTACCTGCTGCATCTTCCCTCACTTTATAAGTTTTGTCCACAATGTAAGATTTTAAGGACTTTACAGAAAAATCAACGAATTATATTAATATGCATATTTGCCGTGTAAGATTCTTTATCCATATTCCTCCATAAGCCTGAGGCTAAAACCGTCATAAAGCAGTTTATCGATTAGCTTGAAGTTCAATGGCTTCCAGTAGTAATAATTCACTTTATCCTCATCTGCCTTAATCACATCTTTAATATCCTTGGAATTGGTTAAAAATGCCATCATCACCTGATTGGGATTATAATTATCCAGTTGATTTACGGTTTTTACAAATTGATGCCCATCTATTTTCGGCATATTAATGTCAACCAAAATAAGTTCAGGAAACTCTTCTTCACTCTGAATGCCTTTTAGGTAAGAAAGTGCTTCTTCAGCATCTTCGAAAAAATGCACTTCCTTTGCCAGCCCAACTTTAGATGTCAGTTGTTTGTGATACATATTTACAAACTTATCATCATCCACAAAAACAGCTTTCTTAAGAATCTCCATATCCATCAATTTAATTTGATTCCAAACCCGTCATTTAGTATGGTTGCTAACAATTTTTCATCCAACGGCTTCCAGTAGTAAAATTCCACATCTTCTTCATTCGCCTTCAACATATCCTTCGCATCCTTTGAAGCTGTCAAAAAAGCAACCACAGTTCTCAATGGATTGTAGCCATACATATTTGACACCTCTTTCACAAACTCATGTCCGTTCATTTGTGGCATGTTTATATCCGCCAATATCAATTCTGGAAAATCATATTTCTCGGTAATTGCCTTCAGGTACTCCAATGCTTTCTCACCTGTCTCAAAACAAATTACTTCCTTAGCTAAACCGACTTTAGCAGCAAACCTCTTATGGTACTCATTGGTGTAGATGTCATCATCGATAAAAACTACTTTATTTAGAAGATTCATATTTATGAATTTTTTTTTGTATTTCCGCCAAGTGAAAATACGTGTTGAATAACGCTTCTGCCTTGCTAATTCGTTAAGCTGTGTCCATATAAAGACAAGCAGAATAAACAAAGTCATTATTGGATATTGCTGATAGTCAGGTAATTACAAAATTATATATAACTTCTCTGATGTTATTACTCTTTAGATAGACAAACCTCTGGTTTTCTTTCTTTCCTGACTAGATTCATCTTATCAAAAGTTATTAACAGAAGTCGGTAAAAGGGTTCAAAATACCTACTTTTGAGACCATAACAGCCGAGCTCATGCCTACTACCTCAACCCAATCATCAATACTAGAAGAAAGACAAAAACTGAGTAAAGTTATGCCTGATATTTACGAGTTAGAAAGACTAGCATCACAAACCAGAAGGGATATTGTAAGAATGGTTCATGCAGTGCAATCGGGCCACCCAGGAGGCTCACTGGGTTGTACTGAATTTTTTCTTGCCCTTTACCATCAAATCATGAAGCCTGATGCCAAAAACTTTACCATGGATGGCAATGGCGAAGATGTGTTTTTTCTCTCTAATGGGCATATTTCACCTATTTGGTATAGTACACTGGCCAGATATGGCTATTTTGAAGTGTCAGAACTAAACACTTTTCGTAAACTGGATTCAAGGCTGCAAGGCCACCCAGCTACTGAAGAAGGACTGCCAGGAATAAGGGTTGCCTCTGGCTCACTTGGTCAAGGCTTGTCAGTTGCATTGGGCGCGGCGCTTTCAAAAAAATTGAACAACGACCATCATATTGTGTACAGCCTGCATGGAGATGGTGAATTGCAAGAAGGCCAAATATGGGAAGCTGCCATGTTTGGCGCAGCCCACAAAGTAGACAATATCATTGCAACCATTGACGTTAATGGAAGACAGATAGATGGTGACACCAAAGACGTGATGGATTTGGGAGATTTATCAGCTAAATGGAAATCATTTGGCTGGGATGTGATGGAAATGGACGGAAGCAGTTTTGAAAGTATTATTTCAACCCTGACTGAAGCAAAAGAAAATCACTTAGGGAAAGGTGTGCCTGTAGTTGTGCTAATGAAGACGGAAATGGGCGAGGGAGTTGACTTTATGATGGGTTCACACGCATGGCATGGTATTGCTCCAAACGACCAACAATTAGAGGCTGCATTAGCCCAGTTGGAAGAAACTTTGGGAGATTACTAGCCAATTTCTGCACGGTTTGTGCAGTTGCATATAAAATGGTTCAATTGAAATATACAATTGCATCCTTTGCAAAAACTAGTATCAAGCATTTTGCTCTAGTACTAATATGCTTGATAAGCTTGGCCTATACTGCTAATGCGCAGGAAGTAGCACAAGAAAAACCCCTTACGCGCATTCTTTTCGTTTTTGATGGTTCGCAAAGCATGTTTGGGCAAATGGATGGCAAAATGAAAATAGATGTCGCCAAAAAGCTCCTGAATGAATTATTGGATAGCCTTAAATATGTGGACCACCTTGAATTGGCATTGAGGGCCTATGGGCACCAATCACAATATGTATCCAATTCCATGCGTGATTGCAAAGACACCAAGCTGGAAGTTCCATTCTATAAGGGTAATATCCCCAACATCAAGAACAAACTGCAACTTATTCAACCCAAAGGCACAACACCTATTGCCTACTCTTTGGAACAATCAGCCAAAGATTTTCCTAGCTGCGACAATTGCCGGAATATTATCATCCTGATAACTGACGGTATTGAGGAGTGTGATGGTGACCCTTGCGCCCTTTCGCAGGCACTTCAAGCAAAAGGAATTGTGTTAAAACCTTTTGTGATTGGCGTTGGACTGGATAAAGACCTAATCAAACAGTTTGAATGTGTGGGTAACTTTTACGATGCAAGTGATACAAGGACATTCAAAACCGCCCTAAATGTGGTTATTTCTCAAGCATTGAATTCTACTACGGCCCAAGTTAATCTATTAGATGTTGCAGGCAATCCAACAGAAACTAACGTTAACATGACTTTTTACCATAGCCAGTCGAGCAAAGTGCTTTACAATTTTGTGCATACAATGGATAACCATGGTAATCCCGACACCCTAGTAATCGACCCATTGCCAACCTACCGAGTGGTAGCCCATACTATCCCTCCATCTTTTGTGGATAGCGTTACACTTACCCCAGGCAAGCATACAATAATAGCTATCGATGCGCCACAAGGTGACCTTGATTTACGCGCTGATGGCAGGAGTGACTATAAAGAATTGAAAGCCATTGTGCGAAAAGCTGGCGAAATGCAAACCCTACACGTGCAGGATTTCATGGACAAAGAGCGATATATAGTTGGGAAATATGATTTGGAAATACTTACCATGCCAAGAATGTATGTGAGCGATGTAGAGATTAAGCAAAGTCACACTACAAAAGTAGCCATTCCGCAACCTGGCATTGCCAATATACTGAAGCAATCAGCGGGGTATGCTAGTGTATATCATGAGGATGGTAATGAACTAAAATTGATATACAACATACGCGTAGAAAGCCAGCAAGAAACACTGGTGCTATTGCCAGGAAGGTATCGCGCCGTTTTCCGCCCTAAGAATTCTAAAAAGTCTATTTATACCATTGAAAAATCATTCAAAATAGAATCTGGAAGTTCTGAAGTAATTAAACTATACTAACTGATTTTTTTACCATATTTAAAAGCAAATAACCTTGGAAACATCTACTCAGCCCATGTATTTTGAAAAATTAAGTGATGATAAAGATACCCGTTCAGGATTTGGTGCGGCCCTTACCGAATTGGGAAAACAAAACCCAAATGTGGTAGCGCTATGTGCTGACCTTACTGGCTCACTAAAAATGAACGCTTTTGCGAAAGAGTTTCCAGATAGGTTTTTTCAAGTAGGTATAGCAGAAGCCAACATGATGGGTGTTGCAGCAGGGTTGACCATTGGTGGTAAAATCCCATTCACGGGTACGTTTGCCAATTTCTCAACTGGCAGGGTTTATGACCAAATCCGTCAATCTATAGCTTACTCAGGTAAAAATGTAAAGATATGTGCTTCACATGCAGGGCTCACATTAGGTGAAGATGGTGCTACTCACCAAATATTAGAAGACATCGGTATGATGAAGATGCTACCTCATATGACGGTAATCAACCCATGCGATTATAACCAAACATATGCTGCAACGATGGCCATAACAGAATGGGATGGCCCGGTGTATCTCCGCTTTGGAAGACCAAAGGTGGCTAACTTTACCCCTGCAGACCAAAAGTTTGAGATAGGCAAGGCATTGATGATGAAAGAAGGTAGTGATGTTACCATCTTCGCCACAGGACATTTGGTTTGGAAAGCAATTGCTGCTATTAAAGAATTGGAAGCAAAAGGCATCAATGCTGAATTAATTAATATCCACACCATTAAACCTTTAAATGTAGAAGCAGTTATAGAAAGTGTGAAGAAGACGAAATGTGCAGTGACTGCAGAAGAACATCAACGCAACGGTGGTTTGGGAGATTCAATTGCCCAAGCATTGGGGATGCACTACCCTGCACCTATTGAAATGGTAGCAGTGGATGATAAGTTTGGTGAAAGTGGAAAGCCGGAACAACTACTAGCCAAGTATGGCCTTGACACTCCTGATATCGTTCAAGCGGTGGAGAGAGTCATCGCCAGAAAGTAAATACCAAACTCGGCACAACTTTTGTCTGCTTCATGCAAAAGCCAGCCATGAGCAGCGAGTCAGACAAAGAACTTATCCGTCAATTCAAAGCGCAGGAAACACGTAACCTTGCGTTTAGCCTGCTTATACGCAGATATCAACAAAAGCTATACTGGCACATCCGTAGAATTGTAATTGACCATGATGATACTGATGATGTACTGCAAAATACTTTTATCAAAGTATGGAAAGGCTTGGGAAATTTTAGAGAGGAGAGTAAGCTATATACCTGGCTATACCGAATCGCCACCAATGAAGCTCTCTCATTCTTAAAGAAAAAACGCACTGCAATGTTTATCCCCATGGTTGATGTGGAACATAAACTATCAGAAAGCCTGGAGAGCGATGTTTACTTTAGTGGTGAAGCCATTCAAAAGAAATTGCACCAGGCTATTCTAAAGCTGCCAGAGAAGCAGAGACTTGTCTTTAACATGAAATATTTTGAGGACTTAAAGTACGAAGAGATATCGGAAATATTGGGCACTTCAGTGGGGGCACTCAAGGCTTCTTATCACCTGGCAGTAAAGAAAATTGAGATTTATTTAACTGAGAATTAAACCTTTAGCTGAAATTTGAATCATATATAAGCAATGGAAACCAAAAGTAATTATAGCGACAACTTTAATCCTGAAAAGGATGCACCACAATTGCATGCAATTGGCAAGGGTAACTCTTTTAAAGTACCTGATGAGTATTTTGATGAATTACCCTCTAAAGTAATCAGCCGTATTGCAGAAGAAAAGGAAAGGAAAAGTGGAGTGATTATCTCTATTTTCCAACCCAGGATAGCAATAGCCGCATCTGTTCTACTAGTGGGTTTATTGGTTGCTTCACAAGCTATCTTTAATACCAAGCAAACCACCGTAACTGAGTTTGCTTCGGCTGAAGAAGTGCTTGACCAATTTACCGAAGAAGAGCTCGCATTACTGGAAGAAGACTTATTTCTTGAAAGTATGATGACAGACGCAGTGATTGAGGGTGACTTACCTTTTGAAGATCTGAATGATGAAGACGCTATTATCAATTACTTGATACAGAATAACGTGGATATAAGTACTATTGCAAACGACCTCTAATATTTTTTATAAAATGAGAACCTTATTGATATACCTCTTAACCTTTGTCCTATCGCTTGGAGCCTTTGCACAGCCTGGCAGCCGATGGAAAGAAAAACAAGAAAAAATAGAAGCCCTTAAAATTGCTTTTATCACTCAAGAGCTTAACCTTTCACCCCAGGAAGCTCAACAGTTTTGGCCTGTATATAACCAATTGGAAGAAGAGCTAAAGGTGGTTAGAAAAGACAAGTGGACTAACCGTATTGAAGCTGGCATGATGTTGGACTTTGATATCATGAGTGATGCAGATATTGAAGATGCCTTGCGCATTGAGTTTGAAACGGCCGAAAGGGAATTAGCACTACGAAAAAAGTACTTTGACGAGTTTAAGAAAGTTATTCCTTTGAAAAAAGTTGCCCTACTCTACAAAGCTGAAGAACGATTTAAAATGAAACTATTGGATGAATTAAGAAAACGAAGGGGAGAAAAATAGACAGGTATTACCCCTTTATCTTTTTACTTCATTTTAAGTTTCTGTTACTTTTTAAGCTTGTTTTTGGCTTCATTCCAACTTTTTTTGTCATAATCGATAAACATTAGCAAATATCCCCTGTTAAAGAGCTTTGAATAAAAACTTTTTTCGTATAATCGTGCCGATTTTCGGAAAATTCAAAAATCCCTTTATTAATGAGCGAAACAGCAGAAATTAAACTGGACGGACAGACCTACAATTTACCGGTTGTTACCGGATCAGAAGGAGAAAAGGCTATTGACATCAAAGGCCTGAGAGGAGAAACTGGTTATATTACACTAGACTCAGGCTACAAAAATACTGGTGCTACTGAGAGTGCGATTACTTTTCTTGATGGAGAGAAGGGTATTTTGCGTTATGGCGGATACCCTATAGAGCAGCTAGCAGAGCATTCGACTTTTTTAGAAGTTGCATACTTGCTTATTAAGGGTGAGCTACCGACCAAAGAACAGTTTAAAGACTTTAACAACAAGATAACTCGCCATACCCTTATCCACGAGGATATGAAGCAATTTTATGAGGCCTATCCTCGTAAGGCACATCCAATGGCGGTTTTAGCTTCAATGCTTTGCACACTTTCTACATTCTACCCAGAATCACAAGACGCAGATAGGGATATAGATTCAGTTGATTTAACAATTACAAGGCTTATTGCTAAGATATCTACTATTGCTGCTTGGTCATACAAGAACTCTGTAGGTCATCCAGTAGTATATCCCCAAAACAAATTCAACTACATCGAGAACTTTATGAATATGATGTTCTCAATGCCAACTGAAGAATACGAAATCAATCCGGTGATTGCTGACGCATTGGATAAACTACTTATCCTACATGCTGACCATGAGCAAAACTGCTCTGCTTCTACGGTAAGACTGGTAGGCTCTTCTAAAGCTAACCTTTACTCATCCATCTCTGCTGGTGTTATTGCACTATGGGGACCATTGCATGGTGGTGCCAACCAAGCAGTGATTGAAATGCTGGATAAAGTAAGGAAAGATGGTGGTAGCATTGAAAAGTGGGTAGAAAAGGCTAAAGACAAAAACGACCCATTCAAATTGATGGGCTTTGGACACAGGGTTTACAAAAACTTTGACCCCCGTGCCAAAATTATCAAGAAAGCTTGTGATGATGTGTTGGAAAACCTAGGCATCCAAGACCCGATTCTTGACCTGGCCAAAAAACTAGAAGAAGTAGCCTTGAGGGATGATTACTTCATCGAAAGGAAGCTTTATCCAAACGTAGACTTCTATTCAGGCATTATTTACAAGGCTATTGGTATACCAACTGATATGTTTACAGTGATGTTTGCAATGGGTAGGCTACCAGGATGGATTGCTCAATGGCAAGAAATGATTAACCGCAAGGAGCCTATCGGCAGGCCACGCCAGATATATACTGGTCCTACTGTGAGAGATTATACTCCTATCAACAACAGATAATAATCGCTTTGATATTTTGGAAAGGCGGGCCAATTGGCCCGCCTTTTTTGTTGGCATCATCTTACCCGTTTAGACATTGAATTAAAAACAAATTCTATTTCTGAAATATACTTCTACAAGATAGTGGCTATCAGAAAATACGCCTTTTACCGTATTGGTCCTACTTAACATCCTACCTATCTTTGCTCTCACATTTATAAACCAAAACCTAATAAAATGAAAAAGTTGTTATCAATCATTGTTTGTGCAACCATCTCAGTAATGAGTATGGCACAAACAATCAATGGCGAAATTGAACTAAAATCAGGTCGTGCTGCCGGCGGGTATGCTGAAAAGAAGCTGAAAAAAGCAGCCAAAAAAGTTTACATCAATGAGTTTAGGGTATTCTATCAGGTTGTTTACTTTGACTCAGATTACGCCCGCGCAGGCTATGATGGCGGTGGTGCATCAGGCCATAGAGGCTCTGCATCAGCAAGTTTGTCTGTGGCACTTAATGGCGTAAACGAAAACGCCCTAATTGAAAACACTACCAAACTTTACAATGAGTATGTGGAGCACTTGAAAAAAGAGGGGTTTGAAATCGTATCTATTGACGAAGCTGCTAAAACCAGTCCTTTTGAGGACTTTGAAAGAATTGAAGGTGGCAAATTGAACACAGCACAAATGCCTGGTTATTTGATGTCAACACCAAAGGGATTTGAGTATATGGTAAAGAAAGTAACGGCATCAGGCAAAGAGAAGAAAAAGTTTATCCCTAAAGACCACAAGGTTTCTTTTGAGTTGGGAAAAGTGATTGTGGCTAACGTTAACTTATATATTCCATTCATGGAAGAATCAGAATCAGGCGGCAGTAAAATGCTAAAAGGTGCTGTGGGCGGTTTGGCTAAAGTTGTGGCATCACCATATTTCAGACTAGAAGCTGATAAGACAAATAGCCAATACCTGTTTGCAACAAACAAGTTTGGGCCCGAAGCAACAGCTTTTATGCCAATGAAAAAGAACCTGGAAATAGATGGTGTGTTTGATAGAAAGCTCAAATTCAAGTCAACAGCTAAGGCCGAAAATAATCAGGCTTATGATGCTGGAGCGTGGACAATTGTTGTGCCTGCCGACGATGTAAAAACAAGTAATATACAGTTTCTGGATTGCGACGGTAAAAAGTACGTTGACGGGGCATATAAAGCATCTTCAAAGTACTTAACCACTACGCTAAACCAATTAATGGAATATGCTAAAAAATAGCTCTCGTAATATCTAATACATAAAAGGCCGCGAGTGAATTAGCTTGCGGCCTTTTTTAATAATCAAAAATCACTCCCCTTTATCTTTCAATGACAATTTTCTCTAGTCTTACATTATTGTCAATAGCTAGTTTCACCAAGTACATGCCCTCACTATACTGGTATACTGGAATGATGACATTACCAGACAGAGAATTGTATTCTTTAGCATAAACCAACTGACCTGTGGCAGCATAGATTTCAACGGCTAGCTTCTTCCCACTTCTTAATTCTCCTATTACGAAAAGTTGGTCAGTAGCCGGGTTTGGATGTATGTGTAATTCATCTAAAATCTCTTCCTCTATTCCGTCAACTACGCTTATCTCGAAATACAATGATTGATCCACACATCCATCAGCTGTGGTTCCTATAACATAATAAACACCAGATTGCGTTGGCTCATATACACTATCTGTTGCACCTGCAATGGGCTGCCCATTATAGTACCACTGGTAGGTTGTGCCAGGTTGGTTTGAGCTTGCAACCAAAACGTTATTACCATTATTAATCGCATCTACGCTCAGGTTACTATTTGAGGTAAGCACAATAGTTGTATCAAGTGTACATTCATTACCATCATCAATCAGTACGCAATAAGAGCCAGCAGCTATATTGTTTAGCGAACTAGTTGTACCAGCACCGT
>JANQJC010000132.1 GCA_028281825.1 Flavobacteriales bacterium | reverse complement strand
CACGATGTTGGAAACTTCCGTTTAGCAGAGTGTGAAACAAGTTAAAAATTATAAATTTTAGGATAGCCATGAAAGCGAAAAAAGAAAAGAAAGCGATTGAAGAGCATCAGCTTACCGAATGGGAAAAAAAGTTTGTCCGCGAGGTTAGAGTGTTGATGCGGATGACCTTACCTGAACTGATGCGTGTTGAAGAAACGGGCATCCCAGTAAGTAGGTACTAATCACTAGCGTTGCTAACAGGTCATAGTAGCCGGGACATTAATCTGAAAAGATTAGCGTCACGGCTTTTCTATTTTATATACTACCAAGTACTTCTTTAACAGAGTTATAAGTATTACCCAGCTGAGTGCTAATATCACTGGCATTGACCCACACGGCAGCTTCTATATTCTCTTCAGCTTGTGCTACCAAAGGGCTATCATCATTAGTCTTCATATCGAACCAATAGGTGCATTTCAAAATTTTATCTCCTTTCATTTCATAGGTATGATAAGTAGGTTCTAATTCTTTTACAATCTCCAGACCCGATATGCCACATTCTTCTTCCACCTCTCGAATGGCTGCTAATTCTTTGGTTTCTCTTTCATCAATTTTTCCTTTTGGCAAATCCCATTTGTCAAGTCTGTAGATAAATAATATCTCCCCTCTGGCGTTTCTCACTAGCCCACCTGCCGCCTCAATAATTGTATATCTGCTTTTTAAGTTATCCCAAAGTTCTTCTACGTTACCCAAGATAAACACTTCATCCGCTTTATCTTTTTCCAAATACTCTATAGCTTCACTCATTCGTTGTGTACCAACAAATATTTTAACTCGCTCCCCCACACCATAGCGAGAATTTTCCTGAATATTTAAAGGCTTATCGCTTATGAAAACTTTATACATTTGCCCGCATGGAAATTTATGACACTTCTATCGCTGGTAAAGTTGCAGAGTATTTGCTAAAAATAAAAGCTATTAAGCTACAACCTAAAGAACCATTTACCTGGGCATCGGGTTGGAAATCTCCCATATACTGCGATAATCGCAAAGCATTAGCCTACCCTGAAGTAAGGGATTATGTAAGAACTAGCCTTGCTAAAGCTGTTGAAGCTAAATTCCCCAAGGCGGATGTGATTGTTGGTGTTGCCACTGGAGCTATAGCCCAAGGCGTATTGGTAGCACAGGAGCTGAATCTTCCATTCGCATATGTGAGAAGCAAACCTAAAGAACATGGCTTAAGCAATATGATTGAGGGGCACATTGAAAGTGGCCAGAATGTGATAGTGATTGAAGACCTTATTTCAACAGGAATGAGCAGTTTGAAGGCCGTGGATGCCTTACGTGATGCTGAGTGTAATGTATTGGGTATGGCTGCCATTTTCACCTATGGATTTGACCATGCTCGCCAAAGGTTTGTTGATAAAAACTGTGATGTAGTTACCCTTTGTGATTATGATAACCTATTGCCAACAGCGGTAAATAGTGGTTACATCAACGAGTTGCAAGTGGAACTATTGCAACAATGGAGGAAAGACCCAGCAAATTGGATTGGTGCCTAAATCACCATACTTATCTCGTTCATTCCGCATTTTAGGGTTTGCCCGTCCTTGGTTTCTAACAAGAGCATACCTTCTGAATTTACTCCTTTAATAGTAGCTGTTATTTCTACATCCTGATGAATAAATTGAGTTTCTTCACCCAGCCTGTAAAGAACCTGTAAATATTCTTCAATTAGGCTATCAGCTTGATTTGCTTTTAATTGAAGATAACGTGCTTCAAGGTTTTTACACAACTTGTCCAATAAGTCGCGTAATTCAAAGTCAGTCCCTAATTCTAACTTGAGTGATGTTGGGTTGGGCAGTTCTTTTGGAAAATCTGTCTGATTTGTATTTATACCAATACCGATTATAGATGAACTCAGGTTAGCTTGCTGCACCGAGTTTTCAATTAATATTCCTGCAACCTTCTTGTCTCTGATATAAATATCATTTGGCCATTTGATTTTTATCTGCTTTGAGTCTTTTCCAAAATCTTTAAATAGCGGCCTTAAACAATCCAATATTGCCAGAGAAACTGCTTGGCTTAGCCTAAATTGACAGTTTACTGCCAAAAAGACAGGTAGGTATACTACAGAAAAAGTAAGATTTTCACCAGGCGTGCTATCCCACCTTTTCCCACGCTGACCGCGCCCTTCAGTTTGTTGCAAAACCCAAACTACAGTCCCTTCAAAACATTTACCATCCTTTAATAGCTCTAGGGCATAGTTATTGGTAGAATCAACTGTAGGAAGTTGAATTATATTAGCACCTGTAAATAGTGTTGACACGTAGTTTTTAATAAATAGTACTTTTGCAAAAATAGAAGAACTGAATGGGAAAAAAGAAAAGGCTAGGCGAAGTTGATAAGTTGGTGGAGACAATTGTAGCGGGAATGCAAGAAAAGAAAGCCCTTGATATCAAAACGCTGAACCTGAAAGGCTTAGAAAACGCGGTGTGCGATTATTTTGTAATTTGCCATGGTTCATCGGATAGGCAAGTAAACGCAATAGCCAAATCAGTTGACAAAACAGTAAAGGAAAAACTGAGCGAAGACCCTTGGCATGCCGAAGGTTTTGCCAACTCAGAATGGATACTTTTAGATTACGTGAATGTGGTAGTCCACATTTTTGATGCTGAGAAAAGAGAATTCTACAATATAGAAAGGTTGTGGGCTGATGCTGACATCAACCTGATTGAAGATCGCGCTTAATCAACTCCCAAAACATTAGAGCAATTAAAGAGTTATTATAACAAGTTTGGAATAGGATATAATGGCAGAAGAAAACAAGAATAGAAACCAGAAAGACAATAAGGGCAAGTTTCCTAAGAAACCCAAGTTTTCTTTCAACTACATGTGGATATACGTGGCTTTAGCTATTGGTATTTTAGCTATACAGGTATCTGAATTTACAGGACCTGCCATGAAAGAAACCACCTGGCAAACATTTAAAACAGAAATGTTGGCCAATAACGAAGTAGAAAAGGTAATAGTTGTAAACAAAGAAAAGGCTGAAGTATACTTAAACAAAGAATCGCTAGAGCTAGATAAGCATAAGAAGGTAGCAGAAAGGGCGATTGGTGGTGGAACCAATCCAGGACCACATTACTACTTTAACGTCGGGCCACCTGAAGCTTTCGCTAAAGAGTGGAAAGAAGCTCAGGATGCCCTTGCTGATGTACCAGATAATGAAAAGGCTACTTTGAGCTATGAAAATCGTCAGGACTGGGGTGAAGTAATCCAATGGATATTACCATTTGTATTAATCATTGGGGTATGGATATTCATCATGAGAAGAATGAGCGGTGGCGCTGGCGGTGGCGCTCAAATATTCAATATTGGCAAATCAAAGGCTCAATTATTTGACAAAGACACTCAGGTAAACGTAACTTTTGAGGATGTTGCAGGTTTGGATGAAGCCAAATTGGAAATTAAAGAAATTGTTGATTTCCTAAAAAACCCTAAGAAATACACCAACCTTGGAGCTAAGATACCCAAGG
>JANQJC010000127.1 GCA_028281825.1 Flavobacteriales bacterium | reverse complement strand
CGACTTTTTCTCATGCTCAGCTTTCAGCTTGTGAAATTTTTCCCTGGCTTGCAGTTCCTTCTTCTCCTTAATTACATTCCCTTTCTCTTCTGCATCTTTTAATATTTGCTCAGTTTTTGAAGCAATTATCCGCTTATTATAAACTATTGCCCCAGCTGCACCTGCAACAAGCCCCAGGACTGCCGCCACTACATAAAAAATAACCATCTTTCAGTATAGTTTTAAACTATTTATATATCGTTCCCCCACTTTCTTTTTATTGCTTTTGCCGGGGGATATCAAAAGCATATATAAAAAAACCCGCAGAAATTCTCAGAGGTTTCTTAAACCCCAGATGACATGGATGGAGCCGCCGATTACTTCAAACTTCCACTGCCCTGAAACTAATCAGAGACCTATGCAAGCATAGGTTTGAGGCCTGTTTTTAACAATCGTGAGCTAAACTCCAAATTTGTTAGTGTTGAGTTTAACAAACAGTCGAGAATTAATGCGGGTATGCATTTGGCCTTAGCCCTTTATGCGCTAAGGCTTTATGTTTTTCTCAAAGAACGTATTAATCAGTTTTAAGCGTATCTGCTACTAATTTATCAATTTCTTTTAACTTGTCCAAGAAGCCATTGTCTTCCACCAATGGTTTGGTTTCGTAATCCAAAGCTTCGTTAGCAAATTGTAAGGCAGCCATAGCCAATAAATCCTGAGCATCGCGAACTGCATAGTTTTTTTCGAAGAACTTTATCTTCTCATCTATCAGTTTGCTTGCCTTTCTCACATTTTCTTCCTCCTCACTTTGTATAGTGAGTGGATATACTCTATTGGCAATAGTAACCTTTATTGATAATTCTCCCATGGAGGTTTTAACTAATTGTTAAGCAGCGCCATACACTTATCTATTTCCCGCACCAGCTCATTTATTTTATACTTCAATTCACGTGACTCTCCATTTTCACTTGAAATTGATTTTGCAAGTTTAACAACTTTATATTTTTCTTCTAAATCTGAAATCGTTTTTTTCTGGTTTTCAATCGTTTCCTTCAGTTCATTCAATTCTCGCTTCAACTTATTTATCTCGGTTCTTCCCTCGATGTAAGCATTAGAAAGCTTCTTAACTTTGGTTTCCAGCCCGTCTACTACCGGTAAAATATCATCCATAGGTGGTTTAAGTTTTCGTTAAGCAAGCTAAACAAATTTATGTCAGCCCCGAAACTTTTACAAGTTTTTATTGGGTTTTTCTGTAATCGACATTGGATTGATATTTAAAAAATCGACCAATTACCCTACTTTTGATGCTTCAACATCAACATGAAGAGACTTTCATATACTTTACTTGCATTCTTATCAATAGCGAATGTAACATTTGCCCAATTGGATAACGCACCCAAGGATTATTTCCGCTCACCACTGGATATCCCATTACTGCTATCGGGCAGCTTTGGTGAATTAAGGAGCAATCACTTCCATTCTGGGATTGACATTAAAACTCAAGGTGTAGAAGGTAAAAAGGTATATGCTGTGGCTGATGGATACATATCAAGGATAAAGGTTTCGGCGAGGGGGTATGGTAATGCCCTGTATATTAATCACCCTAATGGCTTTACTACAGTATATGGACACTTAAAGTCTTATAACACAGATATTGCTGAATATGTAAAGAAAGCCCAATATGAGAAGGAAAGTTTTGAAATAGAGCTTTTTCCGACGGCAGATGCCTTGCCTGTGAAGAAAGGCGATGTGATAGCTCTTTCAGGTAATTCAGGAGGCTCAGGTGGGCCACACTTGCATTTTGAGATAAGGGATACAAAGACCGAACACCCTTTAAATGTATTGCAATTTGGTTTTGATATTAAGGACAACATTCCACCAACTGTGAAAAGCGTAGTTGTTTATCCTCTGGAGAAGTATAGCCATGTAAATCACGGTAACTCTAAGATGTTTATCAGTGTACCAAGAGGAAATGAGACAAAGGGGGTTGAATGTTCAGGCTTAATTGGCTTGGGAATAGAAACCTATGACCAACTGAATGGCGCAAACAATCATAACGGAGTGTATTCAGTTGACCTGTATGCCAATGGAAAAAGAATATATCACAGCCAAATAGACCAATTCGCCTTTAACGAAACCAGGTATATCAATGCCCACATTGACTATGCTGCTAAAGTTAAAAAAAACAAGACGGTACAAAGATGTTTTCTATCCTCGCATAACAGATTACCATTTTACAGCGGAATTATTGACTATGGCGTAATACCAGTGGCACCTGATAGTCTTATAAAGATTGAGTTTGTGGTGAAGGATGTGCATGGCAATACTCAAAATGTGCCTTTTGAATTGAGAGGAAAAAAGCCTAACTATAACATTCAGCCGGATACTGCAGGTATTGTGAAGAAAATGCCTCACCACAAGAGTAACTTTTTTGTGAATGACGAAGTGGAAGTGCGTTTTCCTGAGTATGCTTTTTATGACGACCTGGGTTTTAAGTTTAAAGCACTGCCAGCCAGAGAAGGAACAATATGCCCTGTTTATGCTTTACAGGACTTGAGCGTTCCAGTGCATAAATACTACAGCCTTTCTATTGTATTGAGCGATATACCAGAAGGCAAAGAAGATAAACTGCTGATTGTGTCTTATGACAAAAGAGGGGAGCCTGTGGCCGAAGGAGGCACTTTGCGAGGCAATAAGATTACTACCAAAACCCGTAGCTTTGGTGAATACACGGTTATGCTGGATGAAACCCCACCTAAAATCAACCCTTTTAATATCAGCGATGGTAAAAATGTGGGCTCTCAGGGGAGTATTAGCTTGACTATTAGTGATGAGCTTTCTGGCATAGAAACATACAGAGGGACCATTAATGACAAATGGGTGTTGATGGAATATGACGCCAAGAACAACCTACTTACCCATACCTTTGATGAGAATACACCCATAGGTGATTTAAACTTTAAACTAGTAGTGAGTGATGAACGTGGGAATACCAATAGCTACAAAGCCAAGCTAAGCAGGTAGCGTTAGTAGGCCCCATTCCTTTTTCTGAGGAACCACTCTAAGGCGATAAGGACAAGTATGAGAAAGAATATCCACTTTTTGTGGATGACGTCGTCCAGGCGCTTGTGGTTGTAGATAACAGGCTTGATGTCCTCCCTATTGAGGATATCTTGTGTGAGTTGCTCCAACTGGTTGGGATAATACATTTGTCCACCAGTTTGGTTGGCCAGGCTATACATGAGTTGGTGGTCAGCCACTGTATTGGTAGACTCCACCTGTAAAGCACTCACGCTGAAAGAACCACCCTGGCTATGCACCTTATCTCCTGACTTGACATTGGCTTCATATCTGTAATCACCTACGGGCAAATTACCAGCATTAAGCCTGTATGCATCAGCGGTGCGACTGAAAGTGAAAGTATACGTTTTACCCTCACTATTCATGATGCGCATATTCACTTCAGGCTCATTGATTAGTTCGTAAGCCTCATTATATAGTTCTGCATCAAAAAGGATGGGTTCATTCTCAAAGTAATGGTTCTTGCCAGTTACCCTGAAAAGGCTTTTATCTGTCTTCACAGACATGAACTGCACCAGCTTTGACATTAATTCGTTAAATACTTCGTGATTGCCGTTGAGCGAATAGTCACCCATGCCCCACTTCCAAATACCTTCGGCAGCTAGTACTCCTGTCTTTCTTTCATTTTGCTCATTGAAAAGCAGTAGTGGTTGCTCGGTCTCTACCAAACCAATCTTTTGATAGAGCATCACATTAGCTGCCATTGAGGTTTTGAAGTCGCCGAATGGAGCCACCAAAGGTGGTAATTTACCAAGGGCTTTTTGCAGTTTATCGCTCAAAGTGAAAAGGGAGTAATTTTTTTCAAGCACGGCCACCACCTGATTCACATTACTCCTATTACTGCTTATTTTCAAGCCTGTTTCTAGCGAGTTGAATTGGCTTAAATCCGTTTGCTGACCAACGATATAAAGCAATGGAACCTTAGAGTTTTTCATCTCATTTATCAGATTGCGGCTTTCAGTCTTAACGGATGGCAATTGGTGTAAGATGACCAAGTTATAGGCGTCAAACTTTTTCTCCAGCTTTTCCACCAGCATGGTCTCTACCTCATAATTATCATTCACTTCTATAGCTCTTCTAATAGCAGCCACATCAGGATGTGGGGTATTGGCAAGGATTAAAACTTTTTGGCGGGCATCTAATATTTCTATAAAAACATCCAGCCTGTTATTGCTGTAACTAATCTCGCCATCAACGCTGGACAACTCAATCGTGAATTTTTGCAAGCCTACTTTTTTAGCCTCAAGCAATATGGGAACAGTAGTATTAAACTGGTTAGTATTGATGTTTAGGTCCTTTTGGAATAAGGTGCCATCATTATTACTTACAGTTAGCTTGGTGGTTTTGCCCTTGCATTGGCGGGCATCAACAATTACTTCCAAAGGGAAAGTATTACCTAAGTACGCATAGCGATTATGGTTGACTTTAGCCAGAATAACATCCTTATGCACATTGGTATCACCCAGGGCTACCGTGTAGATGGGGAACTTGAGTTTACTCGCTGAATAGAGTGGATTTTTACCCTTGTTGTAAAGCCCGTCAGAGGCAATGACTACCGCCCCTACATTGCGGTTATTATATAGGTTGTCCAGTTCATCAAAAAGGGAAGAAATATCAGTTTGCTTGCCGTTAAAGATAACTTCATCGCTTATCGCGGTTTGCTCACTGAAAGTGAATGAGGTCAATTCATACTTATCTGATAAATCCTTTTGTAGCTTCTTGTAGGCTTCTTGATACTCGTTTTTGTAAAAAGCTGAGTCTTTATTAATAGTAATAGACTCAGAGTTATCCTGAGCGACAACTACAATAGGTTTTTCTACTTCCCTGAAGTTACTCTTTAGCAATGGAGTAAGCAACAAAATAGCAATAATGGAAACTGCTATAAACCTGAAGGTCGCCAGGAGGTAAATCACACCCTTACTGACACCTTCCAGCATTTTATCTTGCCTGTAGAGCACCCATGCATATAGCCCGCCTAAGGCAAGGCAAAAGATGATAAACCAGGATGGGTATTCAAAAACTAGGCTCAAAAGGCAAAATTTGGTTTTAAAGGTTAACGCATTTCCCTTAGTGGGATTGTATCATTGGTGAAATTAAGTCAGCATACCACCGCATACTGAAAGCACCTGGCCACTCACATAGGCAGACATATCAGAAGCGAGGAACAAGGCTACATTGGCTACATCATCCACTGAACCTGCGCGGCGCAATGGTATGGTTTCTTTCCATGCCTTTACAACATCCTCGCCGAGTTCTCCAGTCATTTCTGTTTCAATAAAGCCCGGCGCAATGGCATTGCATCGGATATTACGAGAACCCAACTCCAAAGCAACGGACTTGGTAAAACCAATAATACCTGCTTTTGAGGCTGCGTAATTGGCCTGGCCTGCATTACCTTTTATCCCCACCACTGAGCTCAAGTTGATAATACTACCTTCCCTTTGCTTTAGCATGGTTCGCTGCACATGCTTGGTGATATTAAATATAGACTTAAGGTTGGTGTTAATCACATCATCCCAATTCTCTTCCGTCATACGCATTAAAAGGCCATCGCGAGTGATACCTGCATTGTTCACTACGGTGTGAATGGTTCCAAAGTCGGCCACTATACTATTGATTAGTTCTTCAGCAGCAGCATAGTCGGCGGCATCACTGCGGTAACCTTTAGCTTTAACACCATAATCTTCCAGTTCTTCTTCCAGGGCTTGTGCCTTTTCAACTGAGGATAGATATGTGAAAGCCACATTAGCGCCTTGCCTGGCAAACCTGAGGGCTATCCCCTTGCCTATTCCGCGCGAAGCGCCAGTGATTAGTGCCACTTTTCCTTCCAATAACTTCATGAGATATATGTTTCTAGATTGATGCAGCCAAAGATAGAAAATGATTGTTGGCTAATGGAATGGAATTTTTTACATTTGGAAGAATAACCAAATTAATGAGCCAAGATGAAAAAACTACTATTACTAGCAGCAGTGTGTGGACTATCATTGAGTGGATTTAGCCAAGGCAAAACTTGGTCTAAAGTAATTGATGTAGGCTTAATAGGTCAGTTTCGTTCTACGTGGTTAGTCAATCAGAATGTGAATGACGTAGCCGGTGAAATGGATTATGTGACCAGTTGGGGAAATGGTGGCGGGATAAGGGTTCAATACTTTGGCGCTGGTAGTTTTGGCGCCGGTTTTGAAGTGGCTTATGCTACCTTGACGCAAAAGTATGATGGCAACGTTGCAGGGCTTGCTTATAACTCTACCAATCAACTCACCCATATTGATATCCCTGTTTATGGAAGGGTTGGCTCCAGCGAGGGTGGCTACTTTGAATTAGGTTGCCAGTTCTCCTTTATGCAAAAAGCAAGCTATGAAAATGACAATGCAGCCATCAACTTACTGTCATCCCCTGACCCCGAGCAATCTTTTGAGGACATGTATATCGCTCCGTTTATGGGCTTTGGTGGTGCCATCAATCTATGGCAAAACCAGTTAATGATAACTATGGGCCTGAGGCTAGCCTATGGCGTAACAGATGTTGTAGGGTTGGACGGATTGGGACAGGACCTTACTGAAGGCAACTCAACCACCTATAATAACCCTTTGAATGGAGTTGGTTATACTGAGTATAAAGGCACTCACCCTATATACGCTGCCTTGCTGTTTGGCCTGGTGTATAGTATTCCGTTGGAGTAAAGGGGGGTTAGTATTCTAAACCAAATAACGCAATATTTGCTTCCAACTCAGTTTTTTGAGGAGTTGATGGGAAAATGAGTAAAGAAATAAAGGTAGTAGCATTTTCTTAAAAGTCATTATTAACGCCAATTCCAACAAGGAGTGCAAAAATATGTCGCTCCGCTGGAGCTTATTATATGTGTTTTATTTTTCTTGCTATTAATATATCGCTGCGCTGCAGCTTATTGAGAAATGTCAATATGTATATTGGATATTGACTCCAGAGGAGTCTAATATTAATAATAAGAAATGGCTAGTATATCCTCTTAAAGCTCCAGCGGAGCGACATAAATCTATATCAACTACCCTAAATTTTAAAACAAGCCTTGTCGGTATTCACCCCTCGAGGTTTTGAGGCATATTTGTATCAATTAGAGAAGGGAATTGCGGCTGTGCCGCTTTTTTAAAGGTTGGAATGTAGAGAAGATTAATAGTGATGGTATCAGTATCAACGATAACAGATTTAGTAATCGCTTCAATGATTGCTTTCTTATCTTCTCGTGAAAACGTTTTCCATTGTGAATGAAGGTCTCGTGCATCATGAATGACTTGTTCATTAGATAAGGATTGTATCTTCATACCATCTATCTCTCCCTGTAAGGTAAGTAAGGTGCTTTCTTTCTGTTTCAGTTCTTCATACAAAGGAGTATGGTATTCCTCAAAGGCTTGTTTGGACATATTGCCTTCGTGATAGAGGTCGAGGACGTTGACCACTTTAGTTTTGAGTTTTTGATATTCACTTTCCAGTGCTTTTAAAAGAGTTTCTTTTTCTTTTAATATGGTTTCTTCCTTACTCAAATGCTTTTGTATTTCAATATCTGAAAAGATAAAGTCTTTTAGCTGAGAGTGAAAGGCTTCTTCGAGAATATCAGGTTCAATCTTGTTCTTGCATTCATTGCACACATACTTGGGAGAATTTGACCGCATATACATTCTCGAGCCGCAGGAGCAATAGGCAATACCAGAAAAGAGATGGATGCCTCTTCTGCGGGTTTTGGTTGTCTTTCGCGCCATGGCATCAAGAAGAGCATTGCAGGTTTCCCATAGTTCATCTGATACTACCCTGGGAGCTTCTACGAATATCCATTGGTCTTTTGGCTTGCGCTTACTACCATGTCCAGCCGTGTAGTTGGTACGGCGAAGGCCTTTTGCAATGGGGTCTCTCAACATTCGGTTAACGAAGCTATCGGTAAAGCCTTTACCCCTTCTGGTTCTGTACCCTTGCTCATTGAGCATTTGGGCTACAGTTCTTTTCCTTTTATGTTTGGCAAAAAGCTCAAAGATAAGCTTTCGTATTGGTGCTTCGGTTTCGTTAATCACCAGTTCTTTGTCTATCCAGGCATAACCATACGGAGCTTCGCCTCCTAATGATTTGCCAAGCTTTGCCCGCACAGGAACCGAAGCCCTGATGAGTGATGATATTTCTCCACGTTCCCATTCCGCTAAAGCTGCGGCAAGAGTATAGAAAAAGCGGCCAGCAGGAGTTGATGTATCTATGCTTTCTTCAAGGGATATAAGATCAGCATCATGCTGGTTGAAATAATCTGCAAATTCAAGGAGTTCCCTAGTATTCCGTGCAAAGCGAGCTAGTTTTGAGAATATGAGCCCTGTGATATGACCACGCTTGATGTCTTTCATCATACGCTTGGTCTCAGCATGGTTCATAACTGATTTACCTGAAAAGGCTTTAAGGTGGTAGATTTCTATAATATGCCAGTCTTTCATCTGTGCATACATTTTAGCCCGTTCTTCATGATGTTTGGGGCTTTCATCTTTTACTTGCTCTTCAGTAGACACCCGTATCCATACACCTATTCTCTTTTTCATTGTTCTGGTATTTTAGTGTTTCTAAGATACAATTATGCTTTGATATATGGGGTAGATTGTATGCTAAGTTATGCACAAACTGTTAGTGATTGTGGAAAGCTTTTTTGCTTTTCGCAAGTTTTTGTTCATTTTTGAATATCTGTATTTGGAAAGCACGGATAGTTGGCCGAAAGGTATATTTGACTGGGTTAGAGTTTCGTTATGGCAAATATGCTGATATATGACAACCGAAGTGCTGTTAGGGTAGCTCATAATTATGCCAGTAAGGGTTTTTGAAATGGCGGCTTTTTCTGTCGTTATTTCAAATCTCTTGCTACCGCTTTTATCCGAAAATTGTGTTTCGTCAAAATATGTCTGGCGGGAGACAGGCTTTTTGAGGAGACAGGACTTTGGGTAGAGCTTGACAAAGCAGTATGCACTATGCTACAATGCCCACAAGATGTTCATTTAAAAAAGTGGTGTTTTAACCTTTCAAATTGAGGTTTTCTACACCAGAAGAGGGTCGATATGTGCCCATGGAGTAGGTGTATCTACCTTTCAAATTGAGGTTTTCTACACCTAAACATCTTAATCCCCTAACCATTAAAGCGTTAGGGGATTTTCCATACACAAAAATCTGAATAATTCGCACATTATTATGCATTTACATACTCTTTTTACTTTCCTAACATAATTATTTACCCTTTTTATGCTTTATATTCTCCAAAATAGTCTTCGCAACCCTTTTATGCACCTCATCAATAGCTGAAACTGAAGGTTCCACGCTCACCTTCACCCTATACCCCTTCACCACATTTTCACTTTTCTTCGGCTTCACCGTGCTTTGTACAAATGCCGTAAGTTGGTCAGGTGAATAAAAGGCGACTTTCTTTAGTTCAGGCTTACCCAATACCTTCTTCGCTTCTGTTTCAATCCCTTGCAGATGCTTTTCAGCATTCGAACACACCACTACAATATCAAACCCAGCCCGCAAACACTTTTGGATGTTCTGCACTTCGTAGCTTTTGGTATTGGTAACCGCAACTTCAACTGCAATAGTCAAATCATCCCGTTTGAGCGAGACATCAATACTGCCTTGTCCATCAGGGGTCGGTTCTTCGATCACTGACTTAAACCCAAATGCTTCACCTGTTCGTTTAATGGCTTCTTGTAAATACCGATGCTCCCGTAGTTCTTCTTTTTCGGTTTCTTTTTGAATAAACTCCTGGGCTTTTTCTTCAAGCGGTTTGGTGTCAGGTGCTTCTGTTGGAGGTTTTGCTGTCGGTGTAGAAACTTCTTCCTTAGGCTCTTGCACTCGTTCTTCAACCTTTGGTGTGTGCTTTTTCTGCTTCAGTTCTTCGGTTATGGGCTTGGCTTCTTTCTCCTGAAAATCCCTGTAAATCTGTTCTTCAATTTCAGCCCTGTTGCCACCATATTGCTTTCGTGAATAGTCAATGATCAACCTTGCTTTAGCTTCTCTTTCTTCCAAGTTCAAATCATTCTCAACTAAAGATGTAGAAATGTTAAAATCCTGGTCTTTGCGCTCAATTCGCGCTATGGCATTACCAATATCTAAATTCTGGAGATCGTTATCATCAAAGTGCGAAAGGGACTGGGAAAGTTGTTTGGCATCACTTTCGCCCGTTCGGAAATATACCCTGACTGCCGGATTGGATAGTATTGAATTGGCAAGCTCTCTATCAGTATTCCTCACTTGTTCTAAGTCTTGGTGGGCCAGTATCAAACCCAATCCATATTTTCTTGCACCTGAGAGAATGGCGCTCATTGATGGCGTAATGAAATGTTGAAACTCGTCAATGTAAAGAAAGAAGGGAGAGCGGTTTTCTTCCTTAATACTTTGCCTATGCAATGCCGCCTGGTGAAGTTTTGCTACAATAACTGAACCTAAGAGATAGCTATTTTCTTCCCCAATAAGACCTTGGGAAAGTTTGACGAGGAGTATCTTCTTTGAGTTGATAATATCGTGAAAGTCGAGTCCCTTCTTTTGGGCCATCATATTCCGTACAATGCGAGAACGCAAAAACGTATCAAGTCTTGTGAGTATGGGTGCAATGGAATTGGAGCGCAAAAGCGGAAACTCATGCTTCCAGTAGTAGGCAATGCTGGGGTCAGAGAGGGTTTCAAGTATGTTGTTCCTGAATTTGGTTTCGGTGAGAAACCTTCGGAGTTCAAGGAGTGTTCCTGCTTCTTCCCGATACAAAAAGGCATTGATAGCATTAGCAAGAACTGAGGTCATTTGGTCGCCCCACGAAGTGGCGAACCTTTTGAATAGCGAAACGAGGTCAGAGGAAAGGATAATCTTCTCGGCTTCAGTTTGTGCATGGAGCAAGTTAAGCCCCACAGGAAATTCTTCATCTGATGGGTCAAGGATAATCACGTCCTCCAATCTATCATCAGGCAACCACAATATCACTTTTTCAATCAAATCCCCATGCGGGTCAAGAACACACAAACCATTACCCAATTGCATATCCTGGGCAACACATCCCTGCAAGAAATTTGATTTACCTGTGCCTGTTGCCCCTATGACGTGCATGTGGCGCAGGCGGTGTTGGATAGAGAGCGTGGCAAGGGTTTCTGTGCCAAAATGTTCATTCACCCCAATGCAGAAGTCATGTCCAATAGCTGATTGCGGTAACTCTTTGGTCTTGCCCAAACCAAAGCGCATCTTAGGTGCTTTTACCGTCTGGTCAGGAATATGGACAAAGGAAGCAAGTTCACCGCTATTAACGATGATGCCTGTTCTTCGTGACCTCCTGAGGAATACATCTGTTTGTAATTGGGTACTATCAAAATCATTGAGCCAGAACGGGACAAATTCATTGCTGTTGCTCTTTCCAATAGTTGAGAGGCTTTGAAACATGGCCTCGCTTAATCTTTCAACCCTTTGTTCACTGTCAGAATAGACGACTATTCGGGGGCATGCCACAAAAAGCGGTTTTGATACCTTTTCTTTGGCGAGGTCAAGCATGTAGGGGTCGTCGGCAAAAAATGACTTTCCGCTATTATCCGTTACTGCCCATAGCATACTTTGCGCCCAAGGGTTCATCATCCCTTTAAAGAGTACCTGGAATATGGCACATTCACCTTCTAGGAGATTGCCCATCGTGGCAAGAAGCCCAGCCAAAGGGTCAGGCTCAAAGCGGTTGTACATGCGAAGGGGGCGAGTGAACTCTTGCCCTAAACCAAGTTCGGTAATGAGGCACACATCAGCATAATCAATACATTCACCAAACGTGGTATTGGCTTTTTGATGGACAATGACTTTGGGTAAATACTCTGAAACATAGCTTGAAACCAGTACTACATCTTCACTCGTGCAAGCAAGCTGTACCCGTATTTGGTCATGGAATGCAATGATTTCAAATGATATAGGGTCGCTTGTTTTGGAAATGAGCAGGAGAAGTTCTTCAATGTACTCAAAACCAATACGGGTATCTTGGGGAAAGACCAGGTGAAGTTCAATGATGTTTGGCTCGGGGTTGTTTGCGTTGTATGCCCTTAGTGGATAGAGTTCTTCGAGCCAATTAAGGGCTTTTTCTTCTTCAAGTAAGTTTTCTTCTTTCTCGCCTTTAAGCCATTTGGAAAGGCCATGCGTTAGGCTTGGCAGGATGCGGGGACGTAAACCATCGTCAATGGGCTTTTCATGCTGTGGAAGGATATGACCGAAGAAAGGAATGAACTCGGGTTCAATATCAACGGGATTGGGAAAATAGTGAGTGCCCCGGCCACGCCCCTCCCAAATGTAGAATTGGGTGGTGTAGAAATCAGTTGGTGTAAGATTGGGCATTAACTTGCAATCCTGCGTTCAAGTTCAGAGAGCTTTGAGCCCTTCGGGTCGAGCA
>JANQJC010000126.1 GCA_028281825.1 Flavobacteriales bacterium | reverse complement strand
CTGAAACGGGCACACCCGGAGGCACTCCCACTTTCGTTCAGGTAGAAGGTGTTGCTGAATACTCAAGTGTATCTGGAGTAACCTGGGAAGTGGCAGTTGCAAGTGGACTTAGCGAGCCATCAGGTATCGATATAATTGGCAATACCATGATTGTTTCTGACCATGATAATGGGAATATACTGGTGTATGACATTAGCTCTATGCCCGCTACCTATATAGATGCTATAAGTACTGGAGCAACTGGTATCATGGGTATCGTGATTGGTCCACAAGGTAATATATGGTATGTGGATGCAGACGAGAATAAAGTAATGAAGGCTTCAGCAGTTCCTGATTTTGTAGGTTTAAATAATGTAATTGATATTAGTTTTACTATCTACCCTAACCCATCAGAAGGTTTGGTAAACGTACTATTACCAAGTAGTGTAGCGGGAACCTTAGAAGTGCTGGATATGGCAGGTAAACTAGTTGATACAAGAGTCGTAAGCGGCAGGACCAACAAGCTAGTTATAGATAACCTTTCCAAAGGTGTATATGCGCTGCAGCTTAATTCTGCTCATGGCCAGTTGGTTAAAAAACTCATAGTCAAGTAGTTTCAATTTCTTAAGTAAAAATCAAATCAATGCACGCATTGATTTAGGGAATTACCTTATCTTCGTGGGCGTCTTCACAATTTCTATCCCAATCATGAGAAAACTAATATTTTTAGTCCTTTTCCTGGCATTCGGCACATATAGCTTACAAGCCCAATTGGTAAGCTACACCAAAATGAAGTCTTACACTGTTGAGCAGCTAAAAACCAAATGGAAGAACTACGGTATACCTCGTTTTATATCTCCAGTTAAAAATGGTGTTGATATTTACGAAGTTGTGTATAAAATGCCTTGGATTGACGGCACAATGATTGATGCTTCAGGGATTTATTTTGTGCCCGTGGGTATGAAAGAACCAGTACCGAGGTTGGTTTATAATCATGGCACCATCATCAAGCCACCGCGCAATGGTTATGACTACAATGGTGAGAGTCAAATCAGCCTGATGTTTTCTACTGATGGATATGCCGTATTGGCGCCTGATTATGTTGGTCTAGGTTTGGGAGAAAAGCAACATTTATATGTTCATGCTGATAGTGAGGCTGATGCAGGTATCTATTTCATGAAAGCGGCCGAAGAAATAAACAAGGAAATAGGTCTGAACTTCAATGATCAACTATTCATTTCGGGATACTCTCAAGGTGGTCACTCAACCCTTGCTTTGCACAGAAAGCTACAAAACAAATACAAAGGGCAATATCCGGTAACAGCTTCATCTCCTATGTCAGGTCCTTATGACTTAGCAGGTGAGCAATCAACGGTGATGTTCAGGAAATACCCACAACCCCATTACCTGCCTTATCTGTTGATAGGTTATAATACTGCTTATAACGTGTTTCCTGAGGAAGATTTTTACAATGTCTTTGCGGAGCCTTATGATACTTTAATCCCCTGGATGTTCACCAGTAAAAAACATGGTGTAGGCGATATCAATTCAATGTTGCCTGAGGTGCCCAAGGATATGGTAAAGCCTGAATTTATTGAGCAATATCAAACTAACCCTGATTTCACCTTAAGAAGAGAGTTGGTAAACAATAGTGTGTTTGATTGGAAGCCTGAAAGCCCAGTTCAAATTTGCTATTGCAAGGGCGATGAAGAAGTGCTTTATACCAATGCATTAGTAGCCCACAAAACCATGAAAAAGAATGGGGCAAAAAACATTACTTTGAGGCATACCGGCAAACGATACACCCACAGGCAATGTGCAGACTTCTCTGTGGTATACACCAAGTTTTACTTCGATAGTTTTAGGAAAGGAAGCACGAAGGGGAGAAAAGGCCCGTTTTTCAAGCGTTGGTTGATTGGTATTGCCAAGTTATTTAGATAGATGAATATACAACACGAATTTGACAGTAAAAAAGGTGCTTTCTACTTAGAAGAAGGTGGAAAGCGCCTTGCCGAAATGGCCTATGTAATGGCAGGTGATACCAAAATTATCATAGAACATACTGAAGTTGATGACAGCCTGAGAGGGCAGGGAGTAGGCAAAAAGCTACAAGCACAATTGGTGGCTTATGTTCGTGAAAAAGGAATTAAAGTAGTTCCCTTATGTCCATTTGCAAAGGCCACTTTTGATAAGGTGGAAGAATGGCAAGATGTACTTTTCTAGCTATTTATAAAGCTTTATGGCTTCATCAAAAACTTCCTTTATAGTATTTAGGGGTAAATCCCCTAGAGGATTGATGGGCAGTATCTTCATTCTTGCCCTATCACCTTTAACTAGGGCATGATGGCCTAGTTTTCCTCCTTCAACTATAAGGATGTAAGGTTCTTTAGTCTTCTTGTCTTTCCAGAGGTAGCAAAACTGTTTGCCTTTATAAACGAAACAAGGCATGCCATACTTCAATGTTTCAGTGATACCTTTATTATAGTCAAGAATATAATCCCTTAGAACCAAAAAACAGCTTTTATTAGGTTCTTCTTGCTTTAAGTAGAATTTGTCAAGAGCGTCTTTTGACATTTAGGTTTAATTTTCAGTATTAAGAAATTCCTTAACCTCTTTAATCAAGGCATTCCATTTTGAGTTAAGGATAAGCACCATTATTAGGCCTCCCAAAAACAACCTTGCCCACATTGAAGGTGAATACCCATGTATTCGCAGGAAGGTAGAGTCCTTGGTTTGCCTCAGTTTTATGGTAACACCAACCCAGGCTGTCTTTTTGATATAGATATCAGCCCCAATCAACGAGGAATAACCTACCTCATAACCTTTAGGTTCAAAATGCGCCTCCAATGCTGTTTTTAAAATTTCTTTGGTAAGTTCAGGGCGGTGCTTAAGGCTTATTCTTGCCATTTTCTTTGGCGATTTTAAGTTTGTATCACGCCTACGTTGAATTTCTCAACAGGAGCATGGTTGGCCATCTCAATGCCCATTGAAATCACTTTGCGCGTATCTCTGGGGTCTATCATGGCATCCACCCAAAGGTTTGATGCAGCAAAATAAGGTGACGTAGTGCGTTCGTAACGCTCGGTTATCTTATCAAGTAGTTCCTTTTCTTCCTCGGGGCTAATCTCTTTCCCTTGGGATTTCAAAGTGCTTTTCTGTATTTGCAAAAGCACTTTAGCAGCTTGTGAACCACCCATTACGGCAATATTAGCGCTTGGCCAGGCAACCATCAATCGTGGGTCGTAAGCCTTGCCACACATGGCATAATTACCCGCTCCATATGAATTACCTATCACTATCGTAAATTTGGGAACAGTAGAATTACTCACCGCACTCACCATTTTGGCGCCATCTTTAATGATGCCACCATGCTCACTTCTTGAGCCAACCATAAAACCGGTTACGTCATGAATGAATATCAAAGGTATTTTCTTTTGGTTGCAGTTCATAATAAAGCGGGCAGCCTTATCAGCCGAGTCACTATATATAACCCCGCCAAACTGCATTTCCCCTTTTTTGCTCTTCACTATTTTTCTTTGGTTGGCAACAATACCTACAGCCCAGCCTTCAACCCGAGCCAAACCACAAAGTATAGTTTGCCCATATCCTGCCTTGTATTCTTCAAAATCACTATTATCCACCAATCGCTTGATGATTTCCTTCATATCGTAAGGCTTCTCACGCGTTTCAGGTAAAATCCCAAGTATTTCCTCCATCTTTAGCTTAGGCTCTTTAGCTTCCACCTTGCTAAAACCAGCTTTCTCATAATCTCCCACCTTATCCATAATATTACGGATACGCTTCAGGCAATCTTCATCGTTTTCGCACTTGTAGTCTGTAACGCCCGAAACTTCGCAATGGGTAGTGGCGCCACCCAATGTCTCATTATCAATATCTTCACCAATGGCTGCTTTCACCAGGTAGCTTCCTGCGAGGAAGATAGTCCCCGTCTTGTCAACTATCATAGCTTCATCACTCATTATAGGCAAATAAGCACCACCAGCCACACAACTACCCATAATCGCGGCTATCTGCAAAATACCTTTTGATGACATCACAGCATTATTACGGAAGATACGACCAAAGTGCTCTTTATCTGCAAATATTTCATCCTGCATGGGCAGATACACACCAGCACTATCTACAAGGTAGATAATAGGCAGGCGGTTCTCCATAGCAATTTCTTGTGCTCTCAGGTTCTTTTTAGCCGTAATTGGAAACCAGGCTCCCGCTTTTACTGTGGCGTCATTAGCCACTATCAGGCATTGCCTTCCACTCACATAACCTATTACCATTACCACACCGCCAGCCGGGCAACCACCGTGCTCTTCATACATACCATCACCGGCAAGGGCACCAATCTCTATTGTTCTTGAGTCAGGGTCTACTAATTTCGCGATACGCTCTCGGGCTGTAAGCTTGCCTTTGCTATGCTCTTTTTCAATTCTTTTCTTTCCACCGCCCATGTAAATGGTTTCCAGCTTTTTTTCCATCCTGGAAATCATTTGTTTCATCATGTCTTCGTTGCGGTTGAATTCTATATCAGTTTTCTTAGCCATACTTGCGATTTATAAGGTGAGCAAAGATAAGGATTTGGCTTTCTTATGGAAACTACTTAATGGCGCTTGCCAAGTATTCTTTTGTTTCAGGGCCTGTATTGAAAAGCAGGTCAAGAATACTCAGGTTAGGCATAAAATCATACCTATCAGAAAATACCTGGTAATAGGAGGGAAGCTCCATCTCAACTTGAGGGTGATTAAACTCTTTTTTGGGGCTCATTACATCGCGAAAGTCCAATTCTTCCATATTCTTTTCAATAAACACATTAGATAATTCTGATGCTTTAGAAATACCTATTAATGATTTGATTAGATGGAGTATTTCCATATTTAAGTCAAGAAGAAACGCATGCTTCTTGCTAAAAAGAGGTTCTATTTCATCCCTGTAAAATTCAAAGAAGGCTGACTTACCATAAGCCGAAACAATTGCTCCCCAGTGTACTTTTTGCCAATCTTCGGCATAACTGATTTTTACATCTTTAACTGGTAGGTGGTTCTTTCTATTTACTGGGACTGGAAGCTGTTGAACACCATTGACCCCAAGTATCTTACATCTATTGCGATAGGTTTGTTTGATAAAATGCTCATTCGGGTCAATGATTACTTGTTTGCCATTAGCTATCAAGGCCATATAATTGATTGGTGGAAAATAAACCGACGATAGTATCATCTTATCCATAACTGCCAAAAGTTCATCTAATTGCAAGGGCAAAAATCCTTATATTCTGTCAAATAACCTTAATTTTGAATATAGAAACCACTGACATGACCAGGATTTATCAATGTCTATTGCTGATAATTGTGCTTTTGTGCGGTTCATCAATTAACCTTATTGCTCAGGACTTGCCTCATTATTTAACACCCGAAGAAGAGCGCCTTTTAGAAGATTATAATCGTCAAAGGCAGGTGCGTTCAGCGTTGCCAGATGCTCCAACTTCGCCTGTGCGCACTATGGCTGAATGGGAAGAAATAGAAGGGCTTCTTATCCGTTGGGAAGGCACTTGGGTTAGGCCACTGTTGAGAGATATTACCCGCTATGCACAGGAAGAAGTGGAAGTGTATATAGTCACCCAAGATTCCAATTCTGTCAGGAACTACTTGAGTAATGGTGGAGTGCCAATCACTAACATCACTTTTCTGGATGAGGAAAGCAACAGCATATGGGCAAGGGATTATGGGCAATGGACTGTATATGACAATGAGGTGGGTGGTAAAAGGTTTATTGATTGGATTTACAACCGTCCGCGCCCAGATGATGACGTGGTGCCCGAAGCGTTAGCAACATTGCTTAATGTCCCTTTGCATCAAACCATTAATGCACCTAATGACTTGGTGAACACTGGAGGTAATTTTATGGTGGATGGTTTTGGTACAGCCTTTGCCTCTGAATTGATTTTGGAAGAAAACGAGCCTGGTAACCCTTATGGAGTTTCCTCAAAATCAGAAGCGCAAATTGATACCATCATGAAGAATTATATGGGCATAAACAGGTACATCAAAATGCCTGTTTTGCCTTATGATGGTATTCATCACATTGATATGCATATGAAGCTGCTGGATGAGCAAACATTGCTAATAGGGGAGTATCCAACAGGAGTGGCTGATGGGCCGCAGATTGAATCGAACCTGAACTATGTGTTAAATAACTTCAATTCCATGTTTGGCACCCCTTATAAAATTATAAGAATACCCATGCCACCGCACAATGGCGTGTATCCCGACAATTGGAATTCTGATTATAGAACTTACACCAATTCTGTAATAGTTAATAAAACAGTTCTGGTTCCTGTTTATGAGGAACAATTTGATACTACAGCCTTGAGAATATACAGGGAAGCCATGCCCGGCTATAGAATCATTGGGCTGGATTGTAACGATATTATTCAGGCTTCAGGTGCCATTCATTGCATTACAAAAGCGGTTGGGGTAGATGACCCTCTTTTAATTTCTCACCAGTCATTAGAAAACACAGGAAACACAAGTACTTCATATCAGGTGGATGCCTATATCAACCATAGAACAGGTATTGAGCATGCAGAACTATACTATACTACGGACACTACACAGGCATATCAAGCTGTGAATATGACACTTACCAATTCACCAACTGATACCTGGACAGGATATATCCCTCCACAACCAGGAGGAACTGAAGTTTTTTATTATGTAGATGCTACAGCAAATTCAGGTAAAAATCAGGTTCGTCCAATTGTTGCACCCAACGGTTACTGGAACTTCTTTATTGAGGCTTTAACAGGTAAGGAGAAGTTAAGCTTGAATGAGGTTGTAAGTAATTTGGAAGTTTATCCTAACCCAGCAGTGGAGCATGGATTGATAAACTTTACAGCTAGCACTTCAATTTCCGGTAGAATAGTAATAAGGGACTTGCTAGGTAAAGAGTTAATGGAAGTTTATACTGGGAGTTTTACTGAAGGAAACAACATCTACTTTGCAAATGTAAGTCACTTGGCTAGTGGAACCTACTTAATTTCCATAGAAACCAATACTGGACGAATCACGAAGAGATTACTGAAAGAGTAGGGCAGAATCATCTATTGGCACATGCCGTTTGGTTTGATTCTGCTAAACTCTATAGCACTTTTGCTGCCAAGGTCAGCGCCTTTTCTTACATCAGCGCAACCATCAACTTCCTTGCCAGAAACTATAAGCTCAATACCCCTATTGAGGTATGCTGCACCAACAAAATCTCTTTCTTCTTCGTTTGATTGTGGCGCATTACTAATTACTTTAGAAAAATCGGAAATAGCTAATTGATGGTTGTCAATTCTGCTGTATGCCAGACCTCTATTAAAATAGGCTTCCAGGTTATTAGGGTCAAGCACTATCGCTTGAGTATAATCACGTATGGCATACTCGTAGTTTTTCATTTGGCTATAACATATTCCCCTGTTTAGGTAGGCATATGGATCTCTTGCCTTTTTTCTAACCAATTCATTGAAATCTTTCATGGCTAGGTCATAAGCCTTCATCCTGCGATAAACATTACCACGCAATTCAAGGCTTTCAAGGTCATTATCCATCAATTCCATAGCCTTAGTAAATTCTTTTGCAGCTTCTGCATTATTCTCATTACCCAGATTACTAAGAGCAATACCGCGACCCCAGTGGGCGTCCCTGTTATCAGGTAATAATTTAACGGCCATATTTAAATCGTTAATCGCATCTTTAGCTCCCAACGTTTTCATTCCTATATTATCATTGTAGAGTAGGCCTCTTTGTAAGTAGGCTTCTTTGTAATTAGGGTCTATATTAATGCATTGGCTTAGGTCGGCAATAGCATCAGTCGTTTTGCCTAATTCAGCGTTAGCAATACCACGAAAGTAATAGGCTTGTGCTTTCCTTGCATCAGGCATGTCGGTGAAATTGAGCGCTTCAGTAAAATTGGTAATAGCCCCTTCCATATTGCCTGCCTGAGCATTGTCAATGGCTTTATTGAAATACTCTTGCCACGACTGGGCAGAGCTATCAATGGTTGATGCCATGAACAGCATGCAAGCTAATGCAAGCAATCTAATCAACATTTTATTCTCTTTTGCGGTATTCATTCTTTCAATGCTCGTATTACGTCCATTCTTAAATGTTTGTTTCGTCTTTTTATTAAATTCTTATACCCATTACAACTATATCGTCAACTTGTTCTAAATCACCCTGCCAATCAGTCAAAGCCTGATCAATTAATTCATATTGTTTTTCTATTGGATATTTACTCACACTTGTAATTAGTTCTTTAAATCTTGATAGCTTGAATTTTTTTCCAAAAGGCCCGCCAAACTGGTCTGCAAACCCATCTGAGAAGATATATATAGTATCTCCTTCTTGCAATTGTACTTCGTGGTTCTCAAACTTTTTCAATTCTTCACCCACAAATACACCTATCGGAAATTTATCGCCTTTTATCTCTGTTAGTTCTCCATCCCTCAGTAGGTACAATGGATTGTAGGCACCAGCAAATTGAATCACTTTCTTTTTATAATCCAGACTGCACATAGCAATATCCATACCATCTTTTACGGTAGACTCCTCATAAGTTTGGTGTAAGGTCTCACTTATGCCTTTGTTAAGTTCATCTAATATCTGTGATGGTTTTGTAAATCCATGCTCGTTTACCGCCTGATTAAGCAAATTATTAGCCACTATTGACATAAATGCACCTGGAACTCCATGACCAGTGCAATCTACAGCGGCAAAAAGTACTTTATCATCTTTTTGCTCCACCCAATAAAAATCACCACTCACAATCCCTTTCGACCTAAACAGAATAAAGGATTCAGGAAGCAGTTTTTTAATCTGGGAATGGGTAGGGAAGATAGCTTTCTGAATACGCTTGGCATATTTAATACTGTCGGTAATGCTTTTTGCATTTTTGGCTATTTCAACACTCTTTTTTTCAATTTCTTCTTTTTGTGCCACTACCTCAATGGTTCTCTCTTGAACAACCTGTTCTAGTTGTAGCTTATCAGCTTCAAGCCTAAAAGTTCTGTATCGTACAATGGTGTATACTGCTAAAACTACGGCTATAAAACAAAAAGCGTAGAACCAAGGTGACCTAAACCAGGGCACACTTATACGGAAACTAAATGATGCCATATTGCTTTCATCCCACCCATCTCCGGTGCTTGACATTACTTTGAAAGTATAACTGCCTTCAGGAAGTTTACTATATCTGGCAGTATTAAATGGGCTTTCATCGGACCACTCTAAATCCCAACCCTCTAGCATCCACTTATACTTAACCCTATCAGGGTTTTCAAATGAAATCCCAACGAATTCAAACTCCATATAATATTCCTCATAAGGCAGTTTGATATTGTCCTTCATCTCAATGTTCTTGTTTTGAACATTAATCGCAATAATGTTTGTCAATGGCCCGCGTTGCGCCAAAATTTCAAATTTTGGGTTATATCGGATTGCTCCTCGGGTAGTGGCAAACCAAATATTTTCCTCATCATCCTTATAAACCGCGTTGGTGTTTATCTTATCATGCAATAGCCCTTCACTGCGACCATAGTAACTAAATGAATTAGTCTTAGTATCATAAATACTGATGTTGTCTCTATGTCCAACCCATATTTTGCCCTTGGCATCGGCAATAATGTCATAACAAAAATCAGAGTATAATCCTTCACTAGTGGTCAATTGAACCACTTCTTTGCCATCAAATTTAAATACACCCTTGCCATCAGAGCCAAACCATAAAACACCATGCTTGTCTTCAGTAATACAGTTCACTTTTGATACCTCACTACCTACTTCCCCATGCAAGTAGTTGAATTGGCTATTGGAGAAATAGGAGACCCTATTGTTATGGGCAGCCAGCCAAATCCTATCCCTTGAATCTACATAAATGGTGTTTACATTATTGTGCAACAAGCCCTGAAGCGTGGTAAAGTAGTCTATTTTTGCTCCTGTTGTCCCAAAACGGTATGCTCCACCTTTTGTACTCACCCATACAAAACCATTATTATCACCAGAAATTGAATTTACAGAACTGAAGAGTGGGTCATCTTGTAAGCGAATCTCATGAATAATACCTGTTTCTATATCTAATCGGTACAAGCCTGACTTTGATGTCCCAATCCAAATGTTACCATCTATATCTTCAAAAAGGGAGTTGATTTCTAGTATAGGGAACTTAGGCGTAGCTGGGTAATTGTAAACTTTTTGGCTAGCGTTATTGTAGTTTACCCTTATTAGACCTTTATCGGTTCCTAGCCAAAAATTTCCCTTCTTATCCTTTATAAGCGTCTTTATATTGTTGCTTCGGAGTTCTTTGCTTGTAAAGTAATGAGTAAAAATTTCATCCGTTATTTGTACAATACCACCACCAAAAGTGGCAAACCAAATATTGCCCTCTAAGTCTTGGTATATATCTTTGATGTATTCATTATCAAGCCCGCTTTCGCCATTAAAGTGCTTGATATTAAGAATTGAATTGCCGGTAGGGGAGATGCTAATTTTGCACACACCGGTGCCAAAACTTCCAATCCATAGGTTTTTCTCATAATCTTCTATTACCGACTGAACGTTATTGCTTTCAAGCCCTTCCTCGGTGGTAAAATGCCTTGAAGTTTTATACTTGTTTGATACTGAATCCAAAACATATTCAATCAAACCTTCATCTTCAGTGCCAATCCAATAATTACTACTTTCTTTTTGCTTATAGATACAGGATATTTTAGTTAACGGAATGTCATCCGCCTCCATAAATATTATTTGCTTATTATCAACTTTACCAGTAAACAAACCTTCATGGGTACCTAGGATAAACGTTCCACCCTCGTCAACTGATAAGGTAAGTAGTAATTTATCTTCCAGATTGGTCTCAAATGGCTCTATCGAAAGGTCCGAAGATATTCTTATCAGCAGGCCTTGCTTGGCTAGCAACCATACATGTCCTTTACTATCCTCAGTTATTTCATTAATACTGCTTGATTCATATTGACTCAAATCAATCTCTTGAATCTTATCATCAGCATACAAAAGAACATTGCCGTTATACAAACCAAACCACAATCTACCCTTACTATCTTTAAATGACGAGCTTATTTGGGTAGAACTCAAAGAGTCGCCTTTCTCTGGGTAGTTATTGAATGATAACCCATCAAATCTGCTAAGCCCGTCTTGGGTTCCTACCCACAAAAATCCATTGTTGTCCTGAATTACGTTGATGGCATAATTTGAAACCAACCCTTTTTCAGAATTGAAAAACCTATATTTATTCACATTTGCACTGGAGACTGCAGACGCCAATAAAGCACATGTAAATAAGGGCAATAGTTTTTTTAGATATCTGGTCAAACTATAGGTATAAGTAGGTGGTTATTGTTGGCTTTTTTTACTTATCGTTTCCATTCTTAAATATGCGCTCACCATCGACTCCACGTTCTTTAGCTCTCAAATTCTCAATCATGTCAAGCTCATACTTGTATTTTGGCACACCACCAATAGGAATATTGTAAAACGGCATAAACTCACCGTATTGGTTTCTGATGTAAAAACATACATTATTATTCTCTTTCGGAGTATTGCTGCCTTTCACAAACTGGAAATCTAGAGAGGCGTTGCGCTCTTTTTCCATTATAATGTGCTTGCTTTCTACCCAATTATTCTCATTACTCATACTTACCCATTCACCCTTTTTTTCATAAGAGATAATCTTCATCACACCATCATCATCCCAATCAAAGTTTGATTGCTTCACCGATGTCACTTCCTGGTCTATATAAGGGTATAGATGGCAAACAGATCCAGCTTTGTCTGGCATACGGAAGGTATATTCAAATGTAAAAGCATTGGCTCCCTCTATCCTCGTGTTTTTATCAGGGTAGGTACTAAAGTAGTACCTGTATAGGTTACCATCATTGCCTGAAATCCCTTCAGCTATAATCTTAAAGATGTAAGCATTCTGCTTATTGTCACTGTCACCGTCGGTTGGGTTAAACGGCCCGAACGTGTACCATTTATTATCATATTTGGTGT
This sequence comes from Flavobacteriales bacterium, assembly GCA_028281825.1. Classification (GTDB taxonomy): domain Bacteria; phylum Bacteroidota; class Bacteroidia; order JANQJC01; family JANQJC01; genus JANQJC01. The sequence continues at coordinate 6,306 of JANQJC010000126.1, read as the reverse complement.
CAAACCCAAAAGTCTTTGAGCCCAATAATGTACCACTATCATATCCAGCAACAGGGTCTGACTCTCTTGCTTTAGGGTTAGAGTATGCCTTTGCCCCTCCATACACTGAGAATTTTGTCTTGGTATCGCCGTCGTTATATATCTCGTCATGTTCGCCGCTCACATCAGGATCAAATACACGCACATAAAAAGGGGTCTTTACGGTTTTAGGCACCATCAAAAAGAATATTTGAACAAAATCATCATCTCCGTGGCTTGTTGGGGCCGCTTTTCCGAATGTTACCAAAAACGGAATGTTTTCATCATCAGCCGGAACTGGCTGTGCTTTGGTTCCGCTAGTTGAACCAAATAATATTGCAACTACTATAGCTATTGTGCCTAGTTTTGTGAAGAGGGGGTCTTTCATGTTTTTTCAAGTATTTGTTTTAATCATGGCAGTTCAATACAAATTTTGCACCAAATTGCATTTCTTGAAAATATTCGTTTATTTCGGTTTCTTTATAACGGGCTTGGAATAAAGAAGTTTCGATTTTTCGATAATCATTCAACGTAGTAATGTGTAACTGTAATTAAGTGTAGGGGAAATGTCTAGTTTGTCATCTATGTTGGTAAAGCGTTTTATCAACACAACAAAATATCTATTTTTTAAACGTGGTAGGCCAATAAACGAGTACAGAAATGCCATGGAAAAATTTTGTGCGATGGTAAAAACGCCTGAAGGGGTTACTTATACCCCAACTGATTGTGCAGGTATTAGAGGTGAGTATGTAGAGCCGGCCAATTTAGATAATGACAATCTGATTCTTTATTTTCATGGTGGTGGATATGCAATGGGTTCTATTGACTCTCACCGCCCTTTAGCTGGTAGGATTTCTTTAGCATCGGGCACTAAGCTGCTGTTAATAGATTATAGATTAGCTCCCGAAAACCCTTTTCCAGCAGGATTGGAAGATACGGTTAAAGTTTACAAATGGCTTATCAATGAACAAGGATATTCTTCTGACAAGATTATATTTGGTGGAGACTCTGCTGGTGGCGGGTTAACAATTGCTTCAATGCTGAAACTTCGGGATGAAAATTTTGCACTACCAAAAGCTGGTATATGCCTTTCGCCTTGGTTAGATTTAGAGGCTACTGGAGATTCTGCAACAAGCAAAGCATCTGAAGACCCAATGATTGACCTTCAGTCGGTGAAAGAGTGGGCTTTAATGTATGCTCCAAAAGAGCAACTTACCAACCCATTAGTGTCTCCTATCTATGCCGACCTTAGTGGATTGCCACCACTGTATATGCAAGTTGGTACGGCCGAATTGCTTTTAGATGACTCCACTCGCTTAGCCGAAAAAGCTAAAAAAGCTGGTGTTCAGGTTGAACTTGAGGTCTGGGAAGAAATGATACATGTATGGCAGGCATTTGGTAATTATATCCCTGAGTCAAAACCAGCTATTGAAAAAATTGGAAACTATATCCGCTCCACATTCTCACTTGGATCTGTCGCTGCATGAAGTTAAAATTCCTCATTAGTCTTATTGCACTGGTTGCTGTCATTTGGCTGCTTGATAATAAGTTAGGCAAACTCCCAGCCATTGGTAAGGTGTTTGACCCTTATGCAGGTTTTTGGCAAAACGGAGAGAAGCAACCACTCTCATTGGATAATCAGATAATACTAGATGGGCTTAGTGGAGAGGCACAGGTGGTGTTTGACGAGCGAATGGTACCACACATTTTTGCTGAGAATACACATGATTTATATTTTTTGCAAGGGTATGTAACAGCTTACCATCGTCTTTGGCAAATGGAATTTCAGACTATGGCAGCTGCCGGACGTATTTCTGAGCTAATTGGTACTGTTGCAATTGAGTTTGATAAAGAGCAACGGAGGATAGGGATGCCCTATGCGGCGGAACGGTCAGTTGAAACATTCAGTAAGGACCCACTCACCAAAACAGTAATGGAAGCATATACAGAAGGCGTAAATGCTTACATATCAACTTTGGATGATAAAAAGCTCCCTGTTGAGTACAAGCTTATGGGGTATAGGCCTGAACTTTGGACTCCACTTAAGTCAGCACTTCTACTTAAGTACATGGCTAAGAACTTAACTTATAACGAGAATGATTTTGAAAACACCAATGCATACACACTATTGGGGAAAGAAACTTTTGGGCTTTTGTATCCTGAATTTCCTAATGACAATGACCCAATAATACCACCAGAAACGGATTATGATGATGTAAGTGTTCACCTTGATTCATCACACGCTGATTTAGGCTTTATGCTAAAGCGAAGCACCTATGATGAGCCAGCCTCTGACATAGGTAGCAATAACTGGGCGGTTTCAGGAAGAAGAACCAAAACGGGTTACCCGATTCTTTGTAATGACCCTCATTTGCAACTTACACTTCCATCTATTTGGTATGAAATTCAAATGAGTAGCCCTGATGTCAATGTTTATGGGGTTTCACTGCCAGGCTCTCCAAATGTTATCATTGGTTTTAATGATTCAATAGCCTGGGGGGTTACCAATGCTGGTAGGGACGTGAAAGATTGGTATGCTATAGAATTTAAAGATGAAACTTGCGATGAATATAAGTTTGAAAATTTTTGGCTCCCAACAACCAAGAGAATAGAAGAAATTAAAGTGAGAGGTGGAGAAAATGTATATGATACGGTAATATATACTCATCACGGACCTGTGGTTTATAGAAAAGAAAATGAAGCAGGCACTGAAAACTTAAACCTCGCTTTGAAATGGGCAGCTCATGGTCCATCAGCTTATTATGAATTGGTAGAAGGCGATAGCGGTATACAACCAATTAAAGCCGAAAGCCATGAAATGGGTAATGAGCTATTAACCTTTTACCATTTGAATAGGAGTAAGAATTATGAAGACTACAAATCTTCCATCGCAAATTACTCGTGCCCAGGGCAGAACTTTGTGTTTGCAAGTCATGATAATGATGTTGCAATATGGCAGCAAGGGGATTTTCCTGCAAGATGGCCTGAGCAAGGTAAGTTCATCATGGACGGCTCAAAGGTGTTAAATGAGTGGCAGGGTAGAATACCACAAGAGCATAATGCTCATACACTCAACCCTGAACGAGGATTTGTGAGCTCAGCTAACCAACACCCTACGGATGGTACCTATCCCTATTACTACACGGGTGTATTTGAGTATTACAGAAACAGGCGTATAAATGATGAATTAAGGCGGATGTCCTCTGTGTCAGTTGAAGATATGCAGCGCCTACAGTTGGATAACTACAATATGACGGCCTCAGATTTTCTGCCCATACTACTTACTTATTTAGACAGTGTGAAATTTGAAAACCCTGAATATGAAGACTTAGCGATTGAACAACTCAAAGGCTGGAATTATATGAATGATGCAGAGTTGTATGCGCCAACTATTTTTGAGATATGGATAGAAGAACTACAATTTTTCATGTGGGATGAGTTGAGTTTGGACACCCTAGACCCTGAATGGTATTATGGTAATTGGTGGGATTTAGAGAAAAACCAAATCAGAAAGCCAGCTCTAAACAATGGTAAATTTGATGTAGACTACCCTGAATTGCCAGTATTATTAAAACTTCTAAAAACCCAACCTTATCACAAGCTATTTGACCACAAAGCTACCCCAAACAAGATAGAAACAGCCAAAAATGTGGTGTATGATAGTTTTTACTGGGCGGTAATGAAGTATTATGACCTTGATAAATACCAACTTAAACCTTTAGAGTGGGGCAGATTTAAAGGCACAGGAGTAAGGCACCTGGCTCGAATTAATCCATTTAGCGTATTGAACATCAATGTAGGTGGCAACAGGCATATCGTCAATGCCATGACATCTACCAATGGCCCTTCGTGGCGGATGGTGGTATCTTTAGGGCCTGAGTTAAAAGCTTACGGAGTTTATCCTGGTGGTCAATCAGGTAATCCGGGTAGTGCATATTATGATAATGCCGTAGCCAAATGGGCTGCCGGCGAATATTATGAATTAAACTACATAAGAAAAAGTGATGACTTGCCTGAAAAAAGCCATACTGTAAAATTCATCCCAAACAAATGAAGTTCGTTATAAAAATAGTGGCTATTGCTGTGTTGTGTATGATTGCACAGTTCTTTCTGCCTTGGTGGGTGATTGGTATAGTACCTTTCTTTGTAGAAGCAGCCACACCTAGTGAAAAGGGCTATCCTTTCTTTTCAGGGTTTTATGGGGTGTTTTTGTTATGGTTTGCATATGCGCTTGTATTGGATATTCAATCCAGTTCAATACTCACCAATAAAATGGCGGGCCTTTTCTTTTTGCCATCATGGCCCATAGTAGTGGTAATGATAGCAGGGGTTATAGGTGGCCTTGTAGGTGGTTTAGGTTCACTTTCAGGCAACTATTTCAGGCAAGCCTTTTTTGAAAAAGCCTAAATATTTTCCAAGAAATAGTAGTGAATTAAGCTTGCTTGATGGTAAGCGATACTTCGGTAAATTTTTCAAGAGCCGCCATTAACTCGGTATGTGCTGCCCGCGTATTGCCTATAAAATCAATAGAGCGCGTGCGACCAATTCCAATACTTCCCTTTACATCTTCTGGGTAGTTCGCTCTTTGAAAAACAATAACGGTTCTCTTGGGTACATTAAGCACCTGCAAGTGTGGATACCAAAACCTATGGCTTTCTCCAGGACCTTTTTTCTCTATCGTATACTTACCCACAGGTATGCACGATACTTTTGTCTGGTTATTCTTCCAGGGCCTTTCCAATGTGTAGCCCATAAAATCACCATTCAAAAACAGCTGCCCTGTAATAGAATTAGGAGTAGCGATGTCCCGGATTAAAACAAGTTCAGCAACACTTGTTTCAGGTGCCTCCAGTCTCTTTATCTTTTCTGCTATCGCCTTTTGTGTTATCGGCCCAACTTTACCATCGTCTTCTAAACCATTATTGGCTTGAAATAATCTTACGGCAAATTGAGTGGCGTATCCGAAATAACCGTCAACTATTAAGTTAGCTCCGGTTTTATTTAATGCGGTTTGAAGTTCTTTAACTCCCTCTCCTCTCTCTCCAAAAGTCAACATACCCATACGTAAAAGTGCGCTGCAAAAATAACCAATAATTTCAAAAACGGGTCATTTTACCAAAGTTTATCGATAAGTTGTGTTTCACATTTTTTAACAAAACTATCGCTTGCTTTCCCTTGATGTCACTGCATTTATTGCGATATTGCGCCGCAAAGAGAATAATTTTTTGGTTGTTATTTCGTTATAAACAAATTGTACTTTATTGATATACCTGGATAACATACACAAGTCTTACCGCATAGGTGTTAACTCCCTGCACGTGTTGAAGGGCATCAACCTTGAGATAAAAGAAGGGGAATTGGTATCCATTATGGGTTCCTCAGGTTCTGGTAAATCTACCTTACTCAATATATTGGGTATGTTAGATAATTATGATAAGGGAGAATATAGGCTTAACGGTACCTTAATTAAGAATCTAAGTGAAACTAAGGCCGCTAAGTATCGCAATCAATTTCTGGGTTTTATATTTCAGTCTTTCAACCTCGTTTCTTTTAAAAACGCAGTTGAGAATGTAGCATTGCCCTTATACTATCAGGGCATTGGCAGGAGAAAGAGAAATGCCATGGCACTGGAATACCTGGATAAGGTAGGTCTTAAAGACTGGGCTCACCACCTGCCCAATGAAATGAGTGGTGGGCAAAAGCAGAGAGTAGCTATTGCACGTGCCCTGATATCACAGCCCAAAGTCATTCTTGCTGATGAACCTACTGGTGCATTAGACTCAGTTACCTCGCAAGAAGTGATGGAACTGCTCAAGCAAGTGAACAGGGATGGGATGACGGTGATTATAGTGACCCATGAAAAGGATATTGCTGAAAACACCCAGCGCATCATCCGTTTGAAAGACGGCCTTATTGAAAACGAGGAAATACCTAATAAAATCATTGCCTGATGTTTGATATTGACAAATGGCAGGAAATATTCAACACTATTAGCAAGAACAAACTGAGAACCTTGCTCACTGCTTTTAGTGTGTTCTGGGGTATCTTCATGCTGATTATACTTTTGGGCTCCGGCAAAGGATTGGAGAATGGTTTTGAAGCTGAGTTCAAAGAAGATGCAATCAACAGTATTTGGATATACCGAGGACAAACCACCATTCCTTACAAGGGGATGAAGCCCGGTAGGCGCATAAACTTCACCGATGCAGATTATGAGATAATCAACACACAAGTTTTGGGGGTGGAGAATGTGAGTTCCAGGCTGTGGGCTGGTACCAGGCCTATTGT
>JANQJC010000116.1 GCA_028281825.1 Flavobacteriales bacterium | reverse complement strand
TTCGTCTAACACCTCAGGCTTATACATTTGCATGCCAGCAGTTCCAAGCACCAATGGCTCAAATATGAAGGCAGCTACATCATCGGCTTCAATTATCTTTTTTAATTGGTTTAGAGACCTCTCCTCCTGCCCAGCAATGGGGCACTCAATAAACTCTACATCAAAAAGAAAAGGCGTGAAAGGAGCAGTAAAAGCGCTTCTAGCCCCAACAGACATAGCGCCGAAAGTATCTCCGTGATACGCTTGCTTAAAGGCAATCACCTTTGTTTTCTTCTTGCCTTTATTGTACCAATATTGAAATGCCATTTTTAGGGCTACTTCAACAGCGGTAGAACCATTATCGGAGTAAAATATCTTGCTTTGATTCTCTGGCAAGTGAGATAACACCCTACTTGCCAATTCAACAGCCGGTGGGTGAGTAAAGCCAGCAAATATCACATGCTCCATTTCAGCAGCTTGTTTGCCTACCTTATCTGCAATGTATTGATTTCCATGCCCGTGTATATTCACCCACCAGGATGAAATAGCATCTAAATATTTATTACCCACATCATCATAGATATAGCTGTCCTTAGCCTTAACGATGGTAATATTCCGCCCTTCATGGCTAAGCGGTGTGTATGGATGCCAAACGAGTTCGTGGTCTAAATCTGAATAGTTCATTGTAACTGCAATTCTTGGGCTAAGTTCAAAATTTTATCCTTAGTGAGAGAATCTTGCTGCCTAATTTTCCCAAGACAGGGCAAGCCAGTGTATTTAAGGATGACATCCTCGGTAGCTTTATTCTCAGGCCCATTAAAAATAATGCCCCAAACATTTATCCCTCGTTGCTTCAAAAGTTCTGCACTTAATAGGGTATGATTAATACTGCCCAAATAGTTTTGAGAGACAAGTACAGCTTCAGCATCTAAATGCGCTATTAAATCTACCATCATTTCATCATCATTTAAAGGAACCATAAGCCCTCCAGCCCCTTCAATAATCAAGTTCTCATTATTAGTACCAGGCGCCTGTATTTGGGTCAACTCTATTCGTATTCCTTCCAATTCGGCTGCAGCATGTGGAGACATAGGATGAAGCAACCTGTGGGCCTCTGGATGAAAGTGTGACTGAGAATTACTTACCATGTTTTGTACTTTCATGGTATCTGTATTATCCAAATCACCAGCCTGCACTGGCTTCCAGTAGTCAGCCTTTAAGGCTTCAGTCAAAATAGCTGAAATAACCGTTTTGCCTATTTCCGTTCCTATACCTGTTACAAATATCTTTCTCATAAATTGTATATTGCTTTTGCTAGTGAGTTTACCAGGCCATCAATTTCTTCTTTGGTATTAAAGCTATGAATACATACACGAATGCGTTCAGTACCTGCTGGCACAGTTGGACTCACCAAGGGTTTAACATCAAATCCATCAGCTTGAACTTGCGCTGCGAATTGTCTCGCTCTGTCATTTCCAGACACAATTACACTCTGAATTTGGCTATCACTCTCAATTAGTGAAAGCTCAGGAATTGTTTTAACTTTTTGTTTAAAATAACTATATAAATTACTGATTTTAAATTTATTATCTTTTTTGTATGACAATATGTCATAAGCACATTTTATAGAAATTAACCCATGAATTGGCATTGCGGTAGTGTAAACGAAAGACCTTGCAAAGTTGATTAGATAGTCTCTTAAAAGTTCATCACCTAACACAATCGCACCATGGCAACCCAATGCTTTTCCAAAAGTAACCACCCTTGCATATACATCCTTTTCCAACCCCAATTCTACTACCCTACCTGCTCCATTTTCCCCAAAGACCCCAACTGCATGTGCTTCATCTACTATCAACCGGGCATCGTACTTTGAGCATAGTTTAACCAATTCATTCAAGGGCGCAAAATCCCCGTCCATTGAATAAACTGACTCGATTACTATTAATGGGTTACCATCTGCCCTTTGCAGTTTAGCCTCTAAATCAGTTACATCATTATGCTTAAATGGAATACACTCAGCCTGCGCCATACGCATACCGTCGTGAACAGAGGCATGTATCAATTCATCATAAAATACAGTCTCAGTCTTACGAGCTATTGCTGAAATCAACCCTACATTGGCATCGTAACCCGAATTAAAGATGAGCCCCGCTTCCACCCCATGAAATTGAGCTATCTCTTTTTCGAGTTGTTCTGCAAAAGCATAATTACCTGAAATAAGCCTGGAACCAGTTGAACCGTTCAATCTTTGGTAATCGTCTACACTAAACTGAGAGATACGCTGTTTTAACTCTTCTGAGCGGCTAAAGCCCAAATAATCATTAGAGCAAAAATCAATTAGGTTATTGGGAGCTTTTAAAGTACGGTAAAGCCCTTGCTCCTTTCGCTTGTCGAGAGAAGCCTTTAATCTATTTTCAAACGCAGACATCGAAGCTATTCTTCGACTACTTCAATTTGTTTCTTGTGCTTGAATGCTTCCTGAGGCGTTAGGCCAAGTATCTTGAACATTTCCATGTCCTCGTTGAACTCAGGGTTTGGTGTGGTAAGAAGCCTGTCACCAGCAAAGATGGAATTGGCACCCGCCATAAAGCATAGCGCCTGACCTTCCATACTCATTTGAAGCCTGCCAGCAGAAAGCCTCACCATTGATTTAGGTAATACAATCCTTGCAGTAGCTATCATACGCACCATTTCCCATATGGAGGCAGTTTGCTGGTCTTCCAAGGGTGTTCCTTCAACTGGCACCAAGGCGTTAATTGGAACTGACTCTGGCTGTGGGTTGAGCAATGATAAAGTGTACAGCATTCCTATTCTATCTTCTGCGCTTTCACCCATACCTATAATACCACCAGAGCATACTGTTACACCGGCTTTACGGGCATGATTGATGGTATTTAACCTATCGTCGTAATTACGAGTAGAAATAATTTCTCCGTAATACTCCTCAGAAGTGTCTAAATTGTGATTGTAGGCATAAAGACCGGCATCAGCTAACTTTTTGGCTTGTTCTTCGGTCAACATACCCAATGTGCAACATACTTCCATTCCCATGCCATTCACCTCACGAACCATCTCTAGTACTTTATCAAAGTCACGGTTATCACGCACTTCTCTCCATGCAGCACCCATACACAAGCGTGAAGAGCCACCAGCCTTCGCTTTCTCGGCAGCTTCTTTCACTTCCTTTACTTCCATCAATTTGTGAACGTCAATATCTGTATGGTAACGTGCCGCTTGTGGACAATACGCACAATCTTCGGGGCAACCACCCGTTTTGATGGAGATAAGAGAACTCACTTGCACCTCATTAGGTGTATGGTATTTCCTATGTATTTGTTGCGCCTTATACACTAATTCCAATAGTGGCGTGTTGTAAACCTCTAAAATATCTTCCTTGTTCCAATTAGTCCTTGCTTCTTCCATTAATTCAATATTTTGCTACAAATATAGGTTTATAGTTTTGAGTTTGGGCAAAGATACAATCGGTTTAAAGCCCTACTTTTGCACAAATTTCCACCAATGAGGATAGATATCATAACCGTACTACCCCAAATATTTGATGGTCCGCTTAACAATAGCATCGTTCAGAGAGCCCAAGATAAGGGGCTTATAGAAATCCATTTCCATAATTTGAGGGATTATGCAAATGATAAATATAAAAGTGTGGATGACTATGCATACGGAGGTGGTGCTGGTATGGTAATGACGATTGAGCCTATTGCAAAATGTGTGGATAAACTAAAGGCCGAACGGGATTACGACGAGATAATTTACATGACACCAGATGGGGAATTGCTTGACCAAGGTATCACCAATCAAGTATCTGTATTGAAAAATATTATTGTATTGTGTGGTCATTACAAAGGTGTGGATGAGCGTGTGAGGCAGTACTATATAACCAGGGAAATATCAATTGGAGATTATGTATTAAGTGGCGGTGAATTAGCTGCTGCTGTATTTTGTGATGCTATCATAAGATTAATACCCGGTGTGTTAAATGATGAAACTTCTGCCCTCTTTGACTCATTTCAAGATAATTTATTGGCACCACCAGTATACACCCGTCCCGCCGATTTTAAGGGATGGAAAGTGCCTGATGTACTACTTTCAGGCAATGAGAAAGAAATAGAAAAGTGGCGACATGAAAGGGCGGTAGAACGTACCAAGGAAAGAAGGCCAGGACTTTTAGATGAATAATTCTCTAGTGTGTATGTAGTTATAAACTGCGATTGACTGAGTATCAAATCAAATTGGAAGATTTTTAGCCTCAAAAGTCTTATTCATTGAAAAAATATGTGTAAGTTTGCACCTCTAAAAATTTGGGGTAGAATTAAACAGCCATGGAACTAGTAAAATACGTAGAAGAGCAAGTTAACAGCAAAGGTGAATTCCCTGAGTTCAAATCAGGTGACACTATTACCGTTCACTATAGAATTAAAGAAGGTGGTAAAGAAAGGATACAGCAATTTCAAGGTGTTGTATTGCAGAAAAAAGGAAGAGGAACAACAGCTACTTTCACTGTAAGAAAGATGGCTAGCGGTGTTGGTGTGGAAAGGGTTTTCCCAGTTCACTCACCAAACATTGACAAGATTGACGTTAATAAGCATGGCGTTGTTCGCAGAGCTAGAATATTCTACTTACGCGAAAGAACTGGTAAGAAAGCCAGGATTAAAGAGAAAAAGATGTAAACTACACTTTTCGTCAATATATAACCCCGTTGTGAACTTCATGACGGGGTTTTTTGTTTCTTTGCAAGCCATTAAATAATTTTAATGTGCAAACAGCCATAGTTAGTCGATATTTTTTGAAAAATAATCGAGCAATAAAGGAGTTGTAGGTAATTAAAAAATGAACTATGAAAAAAGTAGGAATCTGGATAGATAAAAGAGAAGCAAAAATTGTTTTGCTTGACGATGGAAAAGAAAACCTGTTTACCGTACCTTCTGAAATTGAAGAATATAACCCAAAAGGTGGGAGTGGTACAAAGTTTAAAGGCGGACCTCAGGATGTTGTTCAAGACAGTAAGTATCTGAACCGAGAAAAGCAACAGTTAAATGAGTTCTTTAAAAAGGTAATTCAACACCTAAAGGATGCCGATGAGATTTTGATACTCGGACCAGCTGAAACAGGAGCAAAACTGTATTCTGAATTAAAGGATGAACATTCAGGTCTATATGACAAGACAAATCCCGTTGAAAAGGCTGATGTAATGACAGACAACCAATTGAAAGCTTTGGTAAGAGATCATTTTCAAACCAAGTAATTAATCGAATTGCGTATGCCATCCGATTCCAAACAAATACGTGAATAAACTGATAAACATAACTGTCATCGGATTCGGGTACGTTGGATCCTCACTATCCTTACTGTTATTGAACAGCAAGCACCGAGTACGTTTGAACATAATGGAGCCTAATCCTGAGTGTGAAGGGGCTTTTCTTGACCTAGCACACAGCATCCCGTTGTTCCACGAAAAAGAACTGCATGTTAATAATGAAGACCTGTTTCTCAATGCCGACTTTATCTATTACGCAGCCGGAACTCCCAATGTGCATGGTGGTTCACGGTTATCCACGGTCAAACAGAATTTTCAATTATCTAAAGAGATATTTGAGCATAGGGCTTTCGCTAAAACGCCATACATCATAGTTATAACCAATCCGGTTGATATTATCTCTCACTCCGTTTATCAATATAGTGGACTTCCGCACCATCATGTTATGGGCATAGGCACCTTCTTAGATAGTATTCGATTGGAGTATTACCTCGCTACCTTATCTGGTTTGGATATCTACGATTTTGATGCAACCGTTGTAGGCGAACATGGTGATTCTCAGGTTCCCATCTATTCTATTTGTAAGGTAAAAGGGCAACCAATTCTCAATCATCCTACGTTCTCAAAAAGCGATCTTGAACAAGCTCGCATCCTTACACGTGATGCCGCGTTTCAAATCCGAGAAACACAGGAAGGAACCACCTACGGAGTTTCAAAGTGTGCTGAGGTGTTGTTGGATTATTTGCTTGGAACTAAAAAACATTCCCTTACCCTTTCGGTACTTACCAACGAACACTACCGCACCTTGCTTGGCTTGGATCACGATATATACATTAGTCTTCCAGTAACCATTGAAAACGGGAAGATAACGATCAATAATGAGATTGACTTCTTGAAAGAAGAGCTAGAGGCTTTTCAGAAATCGGCAAGAATACTGGCTGATATAATTGAGTAAATAAACACCATGATCGAACTTCGTCCATTGAATCATCTAACAGTCTACCTGGAACGCTTGGTAGAAGGGCGTCTTTGGTTGAAGGTCATCATCGGCTTGGTGTTGGGTGCTACGTTGGGTATTTGTTTGAATCCGTCAACGGGGTTCGTTTCAGAGGATACAAGCAGCTCCATTGCCAATTGGTTGGATCTACCTGGAAACATCTTCATGAAGCTGATTCACATGATCATGATTCCACTCATATTCACCTCCATCATCTCTGGAATTGTGAGCAACGTGAGTGACAACCTTAAAACCTTCGGACTGGGTTTGGCCGGTTACTTCTTGTTTACCACAGCGGTAGCAATTTCGTTGGGAGTGCTTGTGGCTTTACTATTCAGGCCGGGTCAGTTCATTGCAGAACGGGGAGGGTTTGATGCTTCAGATGCCAATGCGAGCCAGGATTCACCTCCGACCCAGATGTTCACCAATATTCCTGAGTCCATTTCCAACCTTATTCCATCCAACCCGCTGGAGTCCATTCTCACAGGTGAGATGCTCAGTATCGTCATCTTCACGCTGATTGTAGGAGTAGCCATTACGCAGTTGAACAAAACCACCGTCAATCCTATGATTCGTTTTGTGGAGGCCATTCAGAAGATATGCATGGTAGTAGTTGGTTGGGCCATGCGATTGGTGCCTTATGCGGTATTTGGGCTTATGGCAGCGCTACTCTCAAGAACAGGAATTCAGGTTCTTGTAGGATTGGGTTACTACATGCTCGTTGTACTGGTAGGAT
>JANQJC010000110.1 GCA_028281825.1 Flavobacteriales bacterium | reverse complement strand
ACCGTTGAACTTGGAGACGACTGAGACATTCTTCTTTTGGGTTAATAATAAAATAATCATACTTAGAGATACCGTTGAACTTGGAGACGACTGAGACCTAATAGAGCTTATGACAGCTCTATTACATCACCCTTAGAGATACCGTTGAACTTGGAGACGACTGAGACCAAGAAAGACCTGTTTGAAGTTTTATTAAAAGTTCTTAGAGATACCGTTGAACTTGGAGACGACTGAGACTGGTTACATTCCTGCTGGAACCTCTCCCTCTTCCTTAGAGATACCGTTGAACTTGGAGACGACTGAGACATTGAAACATGGATTTAGTATTTGTGATCCACTCTTAGAGATACCGTTGAACTTGGAGACGACTGAGACAATTGCTTGTACCCAAAGAATCAATTTCAGCTACTTAGAGATACCGTTGAACTTGGAGACGACTGAGACACAGACTCAGAGCCTGTTTGTAGAACGCAGAATCGCTTAGAGATACCGTTGAACTTGGAGACGACTGAGACTTTCCTTTATGGCTGCTTTTTCAGTTTTAAACACTTAGAGATACCGTTGAACTTGGAGACGACTGAGACGTTGTGATCCAAGATGTAGCCGGTATTTTGCCAGCTTAGAGATACCGTTGAACTTGGAGACGACTGAGACACTTGCAATACGAAGTTCAATATCTTTGTTTTCGCTTAGAGATACCGTTGAACTTGGAGACGACTGAGACTTAGGATAAGGCGATGAGTAAATACTCTATCACCTTAGAGATACCGTTGAACTTGGAGACGACTGAGACATAATAGGTAAGCAATTGCCGCTAAACCTAACAACACTTAGAGATACCGTTGAACTTGGAGACGACTGAGACAGGTCGGAGCGGCAGAAGCAGTTGTTTCATCCTTCTTAGAGATACCGTTGAACTTGGAGACGACTGAGACCTGAAAGTTTTCGAGCGTTTGGAGGTCATGAACTCTTAGAGATACCGTTGAACTTGGAGACGACTGAGACATTTGCTCTTTTGTGGTTCTTGGTGGTGCCAAAGCTTAGAGATACCGTTGAACTTGGAGACGACTGAGACTCCTTGGAGCAGGAGCTTTGGTTGCTGTCCGCCGTCTTAGAGATACCGTTGAACTTGGAGACGACTGAGACAGGTCAACATTGTTTGATCTAAGTATTTCTTTTGTCTTAGAGATACCGTTGAACTTGGAGATAGAAAAGCTAAAAGTGATTACTCAAGTCGAATTTTTCGAATTGTTGGTAAGCAAAACCACTAAGAATTGATTATGGACAAAAGGCGGTATTCCTGTGCAAATTCTGTGCAAATGAAAAAAGGGTCTCAGATTGAAAATCCTGAAACCCTTTCTATTGTTGGTGGGAACTGCTGGATTCGAACCAGCGACCCCCTGCTTGTAAGGCAGGTGCTCTAAACCAACTGAGCTAAGCTCCCGTGTTTGGGGCTGCAAATATAATTAATTGTTCAATTCGTCAAAGAATTTTTTTGACCTTTCCTTAAAGTTTTGTTGCCAGGGCATCTGCCACGGTAAAGGTGCTGCCTCCAATAAAGATAAGGTCGCCTTTTTGTGCTGATTTGTTGACGGCTACAACGGCATCATTCACGGTAGGATAGTGATTGCCTTTTAAGCTATACTTTTGAGCTTTATTTTGGAGTTCTTCAGCGGGTAGTGCTCGGGGTACAGTTGGCTTACAGAAATAATAGTCAGCTTCTTTGGGCATAATGGATAAAACACCTTCGATGTCTTTATCGCTGACCACTCCTAGCACTATGTGTAGTTTTTTGTGAGGAGTGTTCCTGAGTTGTTCTATCACATATTTCAGACCATGCTCATTATGTGCGGAGTCGCAGATGGTGAGTGGCTCATGGTTGAGTATTTGCCATCGGCCAAGCATTTTGGTTTTGGAAACAACATTACGTATACCCAGCTTTAAAGCACGGTCAGGTATTTTATATCCCATTTCCCTCAGAATTTCAACAGCTTGCAAAACGGTTAATAGGTTTTTGAGTTGATAATCGCCCACCAAGCCACTGGAGAGCCCAGTACTTTTCTTGCCCTTGCTGATTTGGACTCTCAATACAGGATATTTACCGGACTCTTTCTCGCTATGCTCTACTTTTAGGAGCTTGTCTGCAAAATAAATAGGAGCGTTCTTTTCTTTGGCGGTATTAACGAAGACCATATCGGTTTCCTCGTGACTTTCGCCTATCACTGCAGGAATACCTTTTTTAATGATGCCTGCCTTTTCTCCAGCAATCTTTTCCAAAGTATCACCTAGGAATTGGGTATGGTCAAAACCGATATTGGTGATTACGCATAAATCCGGATGTATTACATTGGTAGAGTCCAGCCTGCCGCCCATACCGGTTTCTATTACAGCTACATCCACTTTTTTGTTAGCGAAGTGCTTAAATGCCAATCCTGCTGACATCTCAAAAAAAGAAGGCTGGATGCGCTCAAAACTAGCCTTGTTTTGTTGCACAAATTGTGTGACGGTGCCTTTGCCTATCATTTTGCCATTCACTTTGATACGCTCGCGGAAATCAATATAGTGAGGTGAAGTGAAAAGCCCAGTCTTGTATCCTGCATATTGTAATATGGAAGCCAGGTAATGTGAAGTGGAGCCTTTGCCATTAGTCCCCGCAATATGTATGGCTCTGAATTTTTTTTCTGGGTTGCCCAGTGCTTTACAAAGGGCAATTGTGTTATTCAAGTCGGCTTTGTAAGCAGCCTGCCCAATGCGTTGGAACATAGGTAGCTGGGAGTACAAGTAATCCAGCGCCTGCGTGTAGTTCATTTACTTGGGGGTAAATAGAATGGTAATAGTACCGAATTGCTCTTCAGCAGCATCAGGGTTGGCGGTAAACTTAGCCTTGTATGCAGCTTCTTCAGCTATTTTAGTCAGGTAGGCACTGGTAGTAGTAGAACCCTTAGCTCCTCCTGTTGCTTTTGTTACATTACCGAATTTATCTACTGTAATAGCCACTATCACCTTTCCATACTCCTGAGAATTGTTTTCGAACTTTGGCTTTTTTACCCACCTTCTGCCTGCAAGACTAAAATCTAGTCCGCCGGCACCACCCCCTGAAGGGTCTCCATCAGGTTCGCCATCGGGGCGGCCCATATTGCCAACGCCGCTTTTATTGCCCTCACTGCTGGCTTCTGAAGCTTTTGTATTGCTATTCTTCTCCATAGCCTTCATCAAGGCATCACTAGGGGAGGGCTTTTTCTCAGGTACAGCTTCTTGTTTCTTTTCTACCTTTTTTTCTTTTTTCTCGGGTATCACTACCGATTGCTCCACCTCCTGGGTGACTACTTCTTCCACGGCTTCTACTTGTTCCTGTGGTGTAGTTACATTAGGCACGGCTTCTTCTTCCTGCTCAGTGGTTGGTTGTTCATTTTCTACTTGCCCCATTCCTTGGTCGGTATAGCCAAAGTCTACCTGCACACCCAATTCTTCGGGTGGGTGTATATAGGTCAACCCGAAAAAGATGAATATGAGCAACAGGATAACATGAAACAAGATAGTCCCAATGAGTCCAGTACGTTTTTCCTTATTTTCAATGTAGCTTGTCATCACTTCTGAGGCTTTGTGGCCAATACCAGCTTCACACGGTTTTGATTAGCGATGTCCATCACATAAACGGCATTCTCAATAGCCACACCCTGTTCAACGCGAAGTACAACCGTTTTGTTTTCTGCATCTGAAAGCTGTTTCATCATCGTTGCTTCCAAAAATTCTTTTGCAACAGGGTCTCTATTCACATAGAAGGTTAAATTCTTATCAATAGAGATAGAAACCGCTGGAGCACTTTCAACCTTAGGCTTTTTAGCGTTAGGTAGCAAAAGGTCAATCGCGTTGGTAGTAACCAGGGTAGATGTAAGCATGAAGAATATCAACAGTAGGAACACAATGTCCGTCATTGAAGACATGCTAAACGCCGCACTGATTTTGTTTCTTGTTCTAAGTGCCATATGTGTTTATTAAGCCGGTTCGTGCAATAGGTCAAGGAATTCAGTGGTCTTGGCTTCCATCTTGTAAACCACTTTCTCAACATTTGCAACCAGTATATTGTATCCCATATATGCCAAAATACCTACTACAAGACCTGCAACGGTTGTAGTCATTGCAGTATAGATCCCAGTTGACAATAATTCCACATCAATTTGTCCGCCAGCAGTTGCCATTTTATGAAAAGCGACTATCATTCCTATTACTGTACCCAAAAAACCAATCATGGGTGCGGCACCAGAAATTGTAGCTAGTGTAGCCAGGTTTTTTTCCAACTGATAGGTCTCCAGCTTGCCTTCGTTCTCAATAGCTGCTGCTATGTCATTCAACGGGCGGCCTACTCTCGAGATGCCTTTTTCTATCAGGCGGGAGATGGGGGTGTTATTATTTTGGCACAATGCCTTGGCTGCATCCAGCTTGCCATCATGAATGTAATCACGGATGTTGTTCATGAAGTTTTGGTCTTCTTTTGAGGCCTTACTAATGGTTAAGTAGCGTTCGATAAAGATGTATATGGCGACAACTGATAACAGGAATAATGCGAGAATGATGATTTGGCCACCTGCCCCGCTGTTCATAATCAACTCCCATACAGACAGGGTTTTTTCAACAGGTTCTTCCGAGCCCTCCAAGACCACATTGGTAGTTTCCTGGGCCGCGGCTGTTGTGGCAAATAATAACTTCATAGACTTACAATTTATAGTTTACACGTTCGCTAAGCGAAAATACTGAATATAAGAGCCTTAGAAGTAGTCGTGTTGCCTACTTATAAACAGCGTTATGTTAGTTTTATTGTAGGGTGAAATAAAAAAGCCCTTCATGAAGGAAGGGCCTTAATAAATTGACGGGAGCCTTTAATAGGTTATCCATGAAACATTAATACTATGCCAATATAAGCAAATGCACCGGCAAAATATCCCAGCAATGCCAAAAGGCTAATGTTTTTCAAATACCAGATAAAATCTATTCTTTCCATACCCATTACTGCAACACCCGCGGCTGAGCCAATGATAAGAGCGCTACCACCTGTACCAGCACAATAAGCCAAAAACTCCCAGAAAGTACCATCAACGATAAAGTTTTGGAACCATGTGAGTTGCTCTGGAGGTAATGCAGCCAGTGCTTCGGGTGACATCGTTGGGTACATCTTCATTGAAGCTGCAACCAAAGGCACGTTATCCACGATAGATGAAAGCAAACCGATAACGATATTGATACCGAATACGTCGCCAATATTGTCTTTAAGCGCACCTGCTAATAAGGTTAGGTGACCTGCGGAAGAAAGGCTGGATATAGCTAAAAGAATACCTAGAAAGAATAGCACACTTGGGGTATCTATCTTTCTCAATACACCAAGCACAGAAAGCACTTTCTTTTCCTCATAGTCTTTGTCTTTGTGCAGCAGCTCGGTAGTTACCCAAAGCACACCTAGGCCAAACAACATACCCATGTATGGGGGCAGGTGCGTTACTGTTTTAAACACAGGTACAAATAGCAATAGACAAACACCCATAGCAAAAATGAGTTTTTTCTCAAAACCTTTTACAAGCTCTTTCTGGTTTTCAGTTGATAACTCAGGTCTTTTTATTTCTCCTTTCATCCTGAAGGAAAGGAAAGCCAAAGGAACAAGCAAACATATCAAACTTGGTATGAATAGTTCTACAATGATATTAGAGGCAGTAATCTGCCCACCTATCCAAAGCATGGTAGTAGTTACATCTCCGATAGGGGAGAAGGCCCCACCAGCGTTGGCGGCTACTACCACTATACCTGCATAAAACCATCGGTCTTGTTTGTTATCTATTAGTTTTCTCAAGAGGGAAACCATGACAATGGATGTAGTAAGGTTGTCCAATACGGCAGAAAAGAAGAAAGTGATTAAACTCACTATCCATAATAGTTTCACCTTATTTTTGGTGGTAATTCGATCCGTGATTACTGAAAAACCTTCATGGGCATCCACCAATTCAACGATGGTCATTGCACCCAAAAGGAAGAATAGTATTTCAGAGATTTCACCCAGGTGATGTCGGGTTTCGTGTACTACCCAGTGCATGTCGGCATCGGGTTTTATCGCATCAACAAACAAAACAAAAACTGTCCAGGTGAGGACGGCTGTAAGTAGTGCTGATGCTGCTTTGTCAATTTTAATGGGATGCTCCAAGGCAATAGCCAAATAGCCCAGAACAAAAATAGCAACCATTAACTCAAATGGGCCAAACGATAGGAGACTTTCTAACATGTCTTGTAAATAGTGTGGTAAGACCTAGATTTTAAAATCAGCGCAAAACTAAAAAAATATGTCATCGTTTTGCGGTTAATTCTCTGTTAGTAGATGAATGGCAAATTATTGGGTATGAAGTTGGCAGTGTTAGTAGTACTAAGTATTAGGTAATAGGAAATGATAAATTGTTGGAGTTCCTCGTTGATTGGCTAATCAGCTAATCGTTAAATCACCTGATCAGGATATCCTGCTCCAATTGGGCTGACTTTTGCTAACTTCAATTAAGTGAGCCTTGATAACTTGGTTTTTTGGTGAGGATAAATTAGGGTCTTCTTTCAGGACTGTTTCTGCCACGTCACGGGATAATATCACAATTTGCCCATCTTTTGCCAGGTTAGAAATTTTAAAATTGGGCAGTCCGCTTTGCTGTGTGCCCGTCATGTCACCAGGGCCACGAAGGCGCATATCCACATCGGCTATCTCAAAACCATCATTGGTGCGACACATAGTTTCCAGTCTGATTCGAGCTTCCTTAGTGAGTTTGTAGGAGGTCATTAAAATGCAATAGGATTGGTCGGCACCACGCCCTACACGGCCTCTTAACTGGTGCAATTGTGAAAGGCCAAACCTCTCGGCGCTTTCAATCACCATTACACTGGCATTGGGTACATTAACACCCACTTCTATCACTGTAGTGGCTATCATCATTTGAGCCTTGTTTTCTACAAAACGTTGCATTTCAGATTCCTTCTCATCGGGTTTCATCCGTCCATGCATAATGGCAATTCTATATTCAGGTGCAGGAAAAGCACGTGCTATGGCTTCGTGCCCTTCAAAAAGATTTTTGTAGTCCATTGCTTTTGATTCTTCAATCAATGGAAATACAACGTATATCTGCCTGCCTAAAGCTATTTGCTCTTTCATAAAACCAAAAACAGCTAACCTTTTGCTTTCATTTCTGTGTTCAGTCCTAATTGGTTTTCTGCCGGGTGGCATTTCGTCAATAATTGAAGTATCCAAGTCTCCATATAGTGTCATAGCCAATGTACGAGGAATGGGTGTAGCTGTCATCACTAACACATGTGGTGGGTTAGTGCTTTTACGCCATAGTTTGGCTCTTTGCTGTACTCCAAAACGATGCTGCTCATCCACTATTGCCATGCCCAAATTCTTGAATTGGACAGCTGGCTCTATCAAAGCATGGGTTCCGATTAGGATATGCAACTCTCCGCTGGCTAATGCTGCATGTATCTCATTGCGTTCGGCCGTTTTGGTACTGCCAGTTAGCAGTTTTACGGTTACAGGCATATCAATCAGTAACTCGGTAATGGATTGGTAATGTTGTTGGGCCAATATTTCGGTTGGTGCCATCATACAAGCCTGGAAGCCATTATCTAGTGCCATGAGCATGGTCATTAAAGCAACTACTGTTTTACCACTCCCTACGTCACCTTGTAGTAAACGATTCATGTGTTTGCCATTTCCCACATCAGAACGAATTTCTTTCAGTACCCGCTTTTGTGCATTGGTCAACTCAAACGGTAAATGGTTCTTGTAGAAAGTATTGAAGTACGCTCCAATATCGCCAAACACATAACCTTTGTAGTCCCTTTTATTTTTTTCGCGACTCATCACTAGTCGCAACTGGGTGTAAAACAACTCTTCAAACTTTAGCCTGTGGCGCGCAGCGTTCAGCTTTTCAATATCGGTAGGGGAGTGTACCTGAAAAAAAGCCTCCTCTCGAGACATGAGCTTATTGTTTTGTAATATCTCCGAGGAGAGTATTTCAGGAATTTTGCCCCTCACTTCCAAAAGCAAGTTCTTCATTATCCTACCAATACCTTTGGTGTGCAAACCTTTCGCTTTTAGTTTTTCTGTGGAATAGTATACGGCTTGCAAAGCCGATTGTATCTCATTCCGGACATCGTTTACATCCTCCATTTCAGGATGAGTGATGTTGATTTTTCTGTTGAAAAGGTTGGGTTTACCAAACAGGATATAATCCGTATTGGGTTTGAGTGATTTAACTATCCACTTAGCTCCTTGAAACCAGACCAATTCAACTGAGCCTGTTTCATCTTCAAAACTAGCAACCAGTCGCTGGCTGCGGGGTTTACCCACCATTTCCATGTGAGTGATGCGCCCTTTGAGCTGCACATAAGGCATGTCAACATCCAATTCACTCACCTTATGGAATTTGGTTCTATCCACATAACGAAAAGGGAAGTAGGTAAGCAGGTCGCCAAACTGATGGATATTCAATTCGGTTTTGAGTGTCTTAGCCCTTTCGGGGCCAACACCTTTGAGGTATTCAATGGGTGTGTCCAGTATACTCCTGCTCATGCTTGCAAGTGCCTGGGCTAAAATTAGGTAAATCTTTGAATCTGATTATGCTTATTCAGAAACCGGGATATCAATACTCAGGTTTTCATCGGCACAAATAGAAATGGCAATACCACCTTTTACAAAGGAAGAAGCCAAACTATCATATCCAGTACCATGCAAGTAGTATTCTCCCGGCATTAATTCATCAAAGCTGAAATGACCCTCATGGTCGGCTTGGGCGGATGCATCAAAACTATTGGGTTCAATTTTTTGAGGAATAGAACTACCGTACTTTATAAAAACTTGCAATATAGGCTTATTATGGTGCTTTACCTGGCCCATGATAGCAGAATTACCCCCAAATCCTGGATTTTGCATGCTGCAAGTATCCACCTCGCAAGAGCTAAATGCCAGGGCAACTACACTAAGAACTATGGTTGTTGATCGTGCCATCTTAAAAAAAGCACGGCAAAAGTAGCTTATTATTGTTTACTCAACGGTGAAAAGTAGGGAGGGCCCTTATCTCGTCATCAAGAGATAAGAGCCCTATCACCTAAACACCACTATGAAAAACTCTGCATCAGGCTGGCGCCTGAGTACCAGTATAAACACATTTTAAGCTGGTTTGTTCTAGGGAAAAAAATAAATGTCGTTTATAATACCAATCTCGCTTAAATGCTGCCGGCACCAAGCAGTATAACTGGATTTTCCATCAGGAACTTGAAGGTTTGTAAAAACTCAGAACCTGTGGCTCCATCCACTACCCTGTGGTCGCATGATAAAGTAACTTTCATCACATTACCTGGCACGAGTTGACCATTTTTTACCAAAGCCACCTGACGAATGCCGCCCACAGCCATAATGCAGGCATCAGGTGGGTTGATGATTGCTGTAAACTCTTCGATGCCGTACATGCCCAGGTTACTGATAGTGAAGGTGTTGCCTTCCCAATCAGCGGGTTGAAGTTTTTTGTTGTGGGCTTTGCCGGCCAGGTCTTTTACTTCAACATTGATTTGACTGAGTGTC
Source organism: Flavobacteriales bacterium (assembly GCA_028281825.1). GTDB lineage: Bacteria > Bacteroidota > Bacteroidia > JANQJC01 > JANQJC01 > JANQJC01. Next base: position 3,489 of record JANQJC010000110.1, on the reverse strand, counting down.
TTGCCATCAGCAAAACGAACTACAGGAACCAACAGTCCCTCTTCAACAGCAACAGCAACACCAATATGTATGTGTTCGTTAAATCTGATTTTATTGCCCAACCATGATGAGTTAACCTTAGGGTGTTTCTTCAAAGCCGCCGCCGCAGCTTTAATCACTAAGTCGTTAAAAGAAATTTTCACCCCAGCAGCTTCATTGATAGCCTTACGGGCTTCAATCATTTTATCCATCTCCATTTCTATGGTGAGGTAAAAGTGTGGTGAGGTAAACTTACTCTCACTCAGGCGCTTGGCAATAGTTTTGCGCATTTGAGAAACATCCACCTCAGAGTAGCTTTCTTTGCCAACGAAGGCAGGCATTGCACCACCGCCTTTGTAGTTTTCAATATCCCTTTTCACAATACGGCCACCATCACCTGTGCCTTGCAACATACTTAGGTTAACCCCTTTTTCTTCGGCCATTTTCTTGGCCAGGGGAGAGGCTTTTGTCCTATCCGAGCTTGAAGAATTAAATGTCCTTGGTTGCTCTTGAACAGGCTCGGGCTTCTTTTCTTCTTTCTTTTCCTCTTTTGGGATTTCCTTGGCTTCAGTCTTTTCTTCTTCTTTAGGCTCTTCTTTTTTTGCACTGGCCTTTTTCTCTTCCTCTTTTAGTAAAGCTTTGATGTCTTCACCTTCCTCACCCAATACTGCCAATATAGAATCTACAGGAGCGGTTTTGCCTTCTGCAACACCAATATGTAGTAACACACCATCTTGAAAAGACTCAAACTCCATGGTAGCCTTGTCAGTTTCAATATCTGCTAGCAAATCACCAGAACTCACCTGGTCTCCCACTTTTTTATGCCACTTAGCCACCACACCTTCAGTCATGGTATCACTTAGCTTGGGCATCCTGATTATTTCAGCCATTTTGTTTTTTTGTATTAGGTATTAAGTGTTATGCATTAAGACAATAATCACAATATCAAAAGTTGTTTTGTTCCATTAAGTAGTCTTAATACTTAGTACTCATTACTATTAGTCTAGTCTCTTAAAAAAGGATAATCAGGCTCACTGTAAACATCCTCATACAACTCACTGGCATCAGGAAATGGGGATTCTTCCGCAAATTTAACGGCATCATCCACTTCTTTCTTCACTCGCTTTTGTATTTTCTCCAACTCGTTTTCCGTAGCGTATTTCTTATCAGTGATGGTCTTCAATACCCTTTGTATAGGGTCTTGGGCCTTATATTCTTCCACTTCTTCTTTGGTTCGGTACTTGGCAGGGTCACTCATGCTATGTCCCTTATAGCGATAAGTCTTCATTTCTAATAGAGAAGGGCCATTGCCTTTACGGGCATGGTCAGCAGCTTTTTTAATAGCATCATGTACATCCTCGCACACCATGCCATTCACAGCTTCACTAGGCATGCCATAAGTTTCACCAAGTTTATAGAGGTCAGTAACACTACTGGAGCGTGCCACTGAAGTACCCATTGCATAATTATTGTTTTCAATAATGAAGATAACAGGTAGTTTCCAGAGCATAGCCATATTCAGCGTTTCATGAAAAGCCCCCTGGTTAACAGCACCATCACCCATATAGCAAAGGGTAACATTTTTTGAGCCGCGATACTTCTCCGCAAAAGCAATACCAGCACCCAGCGGAATTTGCCCACCCACAATACCATGCCCACCAAAAAAGTTGTGTTTTTTGCTAAACATATGCATAGAGCCACCTTTGCCTTTCACAACACCGGTTTTCTTACCATATAGTTCAGCCATCACCTCTTTTGCTGGTACACCCATAGCAATGGGATGCACGTGGTCGCGGTAGGCAGTAATGGCCTTGTCATCCTTGGTAATAGCTGAGCTAGCCCCTGCAACCAGCGCCTCCTGGCCTATGTAGAGGTGACAAAAGCCACGTATCTTCTGCTGGATGTAAAGCTGACCAGCCTTTTCCTCAAACTTGCGCCACAGTAGCATATCCTCATACCACTTGAGGTAAGTAGCTTTATCAAATTTGGTTTTTGCCATAATATCTTATCTCCTATGCCACAAAAATAAAATAATTGTGAAACGCTAAACAGCTAAAACCAAAACCTGACCACTATTTAAAACCTTAATAATCGAAAAGTGAAAAATAAACATAATTTGAAAAATAAACTATGTTATTCAACGACTAAGATTTTCCGTGAGTCCCTCGAGGGTCTCTACGAAACTTTGTTTACTTTGTAAAAATAAAATAATGTACACACGATTATAGGGCCGTCACTGCTGTAGAGACGCAAAATTTTGTATCTGGAAAGAAAAGATAACCGCAAAGCACATAGAAAATGTAATAACGTCCGCGGGCGCAGGCCCGCGATATTAAAACGTATCTCATCGTTGCGAGGAGTGGAGCGACGAAGCAATCTCAAACTATACTCCCCTCTCCCCGCGGGAGAGGGGCAGGGGGGTGAGGGCATTTTCCTCTATACTCACACTCTAACTCACACTGTATTCAAGATCGCGGGTAGTAAGGGGTGTAATATCGTAGAGATGCAAAATTTTGTGTCTGGAAAGAAAAGAGCGCGGCCATCTCAAACTATACTCCCCTCTCCCCGCGGGAGAGGGGCAGGGGGGTGAGGGCATTTTCCTCCATACTCACACTCTAACTCACACTGTATTCAAGATCGCGGGCCTGCGCCCTCGAACACGGTGGCGCCCTTTGCGGTTAAATGAGACGTCATAAAAGGTAGCAATATGACAATTTAACAGTATAGCAATTGATTGTCTTGCTATGACCCAAGACCTATGACCTAAGCGCTAATCAGCACCACCGCATAAGCACTCACGCCCTCTTCGCGGCCCACATAGCCTAGTTTTTCAGTAGTAGTAGCTTTAATGGAAATATCATCCTCTTCGATGCCCATAACGGCACTCAGCGTTTTTTTCATCTCGGGGATGTAAGGATTGATTTTGGGTTTTTGAAGGCAAATGGTAGCATCAATATTGCCTATGCTATATCCCTTATCGCTGATGAGTTTCGTTACATTTTTCAGTAAAATCTTGCTGTCAATGCCTTTGTAGTCGTTAGATGTATCAGGAAAGTGAAAACCTATATCGCGCATATTGGCGGCACCAAGCAGTGCATCGCAAATCACATGAATCAGTACATCGGCATCGCTGTGCCCAAAAGCACCTTTAGTATGTTCAATTTTTATTCCGCCCAGCCAAAAGTCTTGGCCATCGCGTAGTTGATGAACGTCAAAGCCGAAGCCAACGCGAATTTTACTCGCCACTATCGTCGCTTTGCTTCTTAAATGCGTCGAACCCGAAAGTAAGGGTAAACCTCAAAGTGTTTTCCAGTGGGTGCCTTTGTTGAGTAGGTATCAAGTAGGCAAAGTCAAGCCCAAAAACATTATAGCGAATACCGGCACCCAAAGTAAAGAACTTACGGTTGCCTTTAGTGGCATGCTCGTGGAAGTAACCAGCCCTCACAGCAAATTGCTCGTCATACCAGTATT
>JANQJC010000077.1 GCA_028281825.1 Flavobacteriales bacterium | reverse complement strand
TCAATATGGGTATGCTCATCGGGTTCAAAAACCCTTGATATAGCTATACCGTTGTTCAACTTCTCTTTACCAGCAGCCACCCCACATAACGACTCTGAGTTGGTCCTAATACTATACCCCAAAGTATCAGAGATATCAGCTAAGCCTTTATGGTCATACTTTTGCTTGAAAAGAAGTTTTAAAGTTCCCAAAACTCCACCTGAAACTACTAAACCTTTAGACTTAAACACCTTTTTTCCTTTACCGAAAAAAGCAGTACTAGATTTAGTGCGAATAGTATAAATACCTTCCTTGAAATCAATCTTATCAGCTTCAGTTTCTGCGATTATTTCAGCACCAAACTTTTGCGCAAACCACAAATAGTTCTTATCCAAAGTATTCTTTGCATGATAACGGCACCCTACCATGCAACCGGCACATTCAGTACAGCCCTTTCTTTCAGGCCCTAAACCATTAAAGTAGGGGTCTTTATATTCCTTGGTATCCCCAAAATACACACCTACACCATCCACTGGTTTGAAGGAATCACCTTTCCCCATATCTTCCGCTAACTCTTTCAGCGCAAAGTCTTCGGCGTGCATTTTTTTGTACTGGGTGCTGCCCAACATAAATCGAGCCTTATCATAAAATGGTGCAAGAATTGTTTTCCAATCCTTAAACCTTGCCCATGATGGGTTGTTAAAAAAGGCATCTGATGGAAACATGTGGGTATTAGCATAAACCAAGCTACCACCGCCTACACCTACACCACTAAATATCATCACCTCCTTGAAAAAATCAATGTTTTGGAAACCAAACAATCGCAAGGCAGGCATCCAAAGAAACTTTTTTATATTCCAATTGGTTTTCGGGAAATCTTTGGCTTCGTACTTTTTGCCTTTCTCTATTACGAGCACTGAATAACCCTTTTCAGCCAGTCGCATAGCTGAAACACTACCCCCAAACCCTGAGCCAATAATGATGTAATCGTAAACTTTATCCATGAAGGAACATCCCACCTATTTCAGCGGAAAGATAGCAAGAAAAAGAAACGGGAAGAATTAAGTGAACCTAAATTCACTCTCATGTCTGCGATGGCTGCACATCACAGGTATGGGTGAGTGGTGCACCATCTGCTGGGCATAGCTACCTAACAATATGCTTGAAAATGGGTCGTCTTGCTCAGTCATAATTGAAATCAGGTCCGCCCCAACTTCCTTTCCATACTGTATGCTCATCTCGGTACTATTACTACCTTTTATCACTTTTGATTCGTGCTGAATACTATTCTCAGCAAAAAAATCACATGTTTGACTTACATAATTATTCAACTTTATCATTTCACCTTCGTCATCAGATAAAGCTGTACCCAACACGTGAACTTCTGAGGAAAAAAGTTTAGCTATCTCAAGTGTCATAGGCACTTTATGTCTGGACTCCCAAGTGGTATCTATAGGCAAAACAATCTTATCAAAACTCCTCTTAGTAAAGCTTTTTCTAATGGTAACAACCGAGCATTTGGCCTCGCTTACTACTCTAAATGAGTTGCTACCCACCCAAATCTCCTCAAAACCAGACAATCCATGCGACCCCATTACAATCATGTGGGCATTCAACTCATTGGCATAATCCACTATTTCGCGAAATACTTTACCCTTTTTGATGGTGTATTCCAGGCCATGTTGCACTTTCCCTTCATATCGCATCAGAATCTCCTCGAAATCACCCTTTGTGCCTACACTTTCAACCCCTTTAAAAAAGTCAAAGCGGCCACTTTTTATTACATTAATTAAAGCTACACCCATTTCTGCCTTGTTAGCTATACTTACCGCACAATCAAGAGCATTCAATGAGTCTTCAGAAAAATCTACCGGAACAACAATCTTATTCATGCCATGGAGTTTTGGAAGTTCAACCCGATGAAAGATATATATTTTCGTCTAATGAAACAATTTTTTAACCTAAATATTATACAGCTTCGTCGTTGAAAAAGCGTTTTTATTGAATCTTTGATGTCAAACAAACGTGCGTTTTTATTACTTTTGCCGCAATTTATCCAAATCTAAAAAGGAGCCCCCATGTCAGCAGACGACCCTAAATTTTTCGGTGAAGCTTTAACCTATGATGATGTTTTGTTAGTTCCTGCATATTCCGAGGTAATGCCCAGAGAAGTGGATATTTCAACACAGTTCACACGTAATATTCGCATCAATGTGCCTGTAGTATCTGCTGCTATGGATACAGTAACAGAAGCAGGATTGGCAATAGCTATAGCTCAAGAAGGTGGAATTGGTGTGTTACACAAAAACATGAGCATTGAAGCACAGGCCAACGAGGTGAGAAGGGTAAAACGTGCTGAAAGCGGGATGATACTTGACCCAGTTACACTTAGCATAGACTCCATTGTATCTGATGCACTGGCCCTGATGAAGGAACATAAGATTGGTGGCATACCAGTTGTGAACGAAGCGGGAACTTTGGTAGGCATCGTAACCAATAGGGATTTGCGCTTTGAGAAAAACATGGATAGGCCTATTGAAAAAGTGATGACGAGTGAGAACTTAATCACCACCAAAGATGCCCGCGACCTGAGCAGAACTGAAGAAATACTTCAAGAGAACAAAATTGAAAAGTTACCAGTAGTTGACGATAACTACAAACTAATTGGCTTGGTAACCTATAAAGACCTTATAAAAACTAAGATGAAGCCGCGCGCATGTAAGGATGAGCATGGCAGGCTTCGTGTTGCTGCTGCAGTTGGTGTTACCACAGATACCATAGAGCGCATAACCGCACTCAATAAGGTGGGTGTTGATGCTATAATCATTGATACTGCTCATGGGCACTCTAAGGGGGTGATTGAGATGCTGAAAAAAGTAAAAGAAGCATTCCCAAATCTTGATGTAGTTGTTGGTAATATTGCCACTGGTGAGGCAGCCCAAGCTCTTGTTGAAGCAGGTGCCGATGCTGTGAAAGTTGGTATAGGACCTGGCTCCATCTGCACTACCCGTATTATTGCGGGTGTGGGAGTTCCTCAGTTTACAGCCGTTTATAACGTAGCCCAAGCTATAAAAGGCAGCGGGGTTCCTATCATTGCCGATGGTGGTATTCGTTTCACTGGTGATATTGCTAAAGCAATAGCTGCAGGTGGTGACACAGTAATGGCCGGCTCTATGTTTGCAGGTGTTGATGAATCACCGGGTGAGACTATCATTTATGAGGGTCGTAAGTTCAAGTCTTATAGGGGAATGGGTTCAATTGAAGCTATGCAAAAAGGCTCAAAAGACCGTTACTTCCAGGATGCAGAAGACGACATTAAAAAACTCGTACCTGAAGGTATAGTGGGACGCGTGCCTTACAAAGGTTACCTATCCGAAATCATGTATCAGGTTATTGGAGGGTTAAGGGCAGGTATGGGTTATTGCGGAGCTAAGACTGTTCTGGAATTACAGAAAGCCCAATTTGTACGCATTACCAATGCTGGTATACGAGAGAGCCACCCACATGGTATTGAGATAACTCGCGAGGCACCGAACTATTCAAGGTAGTTGCTATGAATGATAACTCAAGGAATATTGCACTTGCTGTTATCACTTTGCTGTTTTTCCAAAGCTGTTTTGGCCCATCTGCCAGAATGAGTAATTATGATGCTTATCGCATTCTTCAAAACCCGATTCCTGAGATACCTGAAGGCAAAGTAAAAGTTACTTTTTTAGGCACAGCCACTGTTCTTTTTGACGACGGAGAAACCCAGATTATAACAGATGCCTTTTTTTCAAGGCCTGGTTTTGGTAAGGTGGTATTCTCCAAAGTAGGAGCCGATACCAATCTTATCAAGAAAAGTCTTAAAAAGTATCAACTAGATAGACTAAAA
>JANQJC010000070.1 GCA_028281825.1 Flavobacteriales bacterium | reverse complement strand
ATGATATTGGTAGATGATTTGCCATTGCTAAGCGGCGACGCTGGACGCCCTAGTTGGGGTTTCATCCCCGTTGAAAACCTTGAGCAGATTGAGGTGATTAAGGGAGCTTCTTCCGTGCTTTATGGTTCTGCCGCATTAAACGGTATCATCAACATTAGAACTGCTTATCCAAAGGCTGAGCCTCAAACTAAAATCAACTACCAAATAGGTGCTTATGATGCTCCTGAAAGAGCTGCCGCTAAATGGTGGGATGGTGGCACCAACCCCATGTTTACCAACCTTAACTTTTTCCATTCTCGTAAAATAGGACAACTAGACTTAGTAATTGGTGGAAGTGGCCTTTTAGATGACGGTTTTGTAGGTCCTGGAGGCACTCCAGTATTGGATAGCTTAGGAAATGAAACTGGAGAATTCACCTTCCCAGAGTCTACCACATTCTCAAATGTAAAAAACAACGAAGGTACCTATGAGAAAAGAGCCAGGGTAAACGCCAACCTTCGCTACCGCTCAAAAAAGCATGAAGGACTATCATATGGTGTTAACTTCAACTTTATGAAATCTCGCTCAAAAGGCTCATTGCTTTGGATGGATTCTGACACTAATCTCTACAGGCCCTTTCCTGGTTCTGATACAGAAACAAAACAAACTACTTACAATATTGACCCATTTCTTACAATATATGGCAGGGTTAATCACAATCGCCATAGCATAAGAACAAGAATTTTTCATCAGAATAACGACAATGATAACAACCAAGCAAACCTAAACTATGTTTACTTTGGTGAGTATCAGTTTCAAAGAAGGGTTAAAAGTGTAAACGGGTTGACTATTACCGCTGGTGCAATGGGGCAATACTCTACTAGTGATGCAGAACTATATGGTGGTGAAAATTCCGCCGCCAACTTTGCCGGATATGCCCAAATTGATAAGAAATTTTGGGACAAACTCAACCTTTCATTAGGTATGAGGTATGAGCACTTCATTATCAATGATGAAGAAAGTCAAGGTCAACCCGTGTTTAGAAGCGGACTTAGCTATAGAGTACTTAAGGAAACTTATCTAAGAGCTTCATTTGGACAAGGTTTCAGGTTCCCAACCATTGCTGAGCGCTTTATCACTACTACTGTTGGCGGTATGAACATCTTCCCAAGTGGCAACTTGCAAGCTGAAAAGAGCTTTAGTGCTGAAGTAGGTATCAAGCAAGGTATTAAGCTAGGTAAATTTTACGGCTATATTGACTTAGCTGGATTTATGCAGCAGTATGAGAACACCATTGAATTTACATTCGGAAAATGGGGCACAGACTCTTTATTTATGCCAAACCCATTCAATCCAAATGGAGACTCTATTTATGATGCCGTTGGGTCTATTACAAGAAATTTAGGCTTTAGGTCTGTAAATACTGGTGGCTCAAGAGTAACTGGTATTGACTTCTCAATTTTAGGTCAAGGTAAGTTCACAGACAATTTTGGATTAAACGTATTAGCAGGTTACACTTTTACTGTTCCTATTACCCTTGACCCGAGAACGCCTTATTCTGAACAAGACCAAAGAGCTGCTGAAGATACATCAGGACAAACAGTAACCAATTATGTAAGCACGAGTTTGGATACAACTAATAATATTCTCAAGTACCGCTTTCAACATCTTGTGAAAGCTGATGTGGAATTCACCTTATACCGCTTTGCTTTTGGTGTTAGTGTAAGGTATTACAGTTTTATGCAGAACGTGGATAAGATATTTTATGACTTGGATGAAGGAGATCTTGGTCCACTGGTTGGTTTTAGCAACATAGGTATTGCCAACTGGAGGGGTGATGTAGTTGACCCCAATTCTGAAGATACTGGTAGCCCTGCTTTTATCTTTGGCGCCAACAAGCCTGGAGATTGGGTTGCTGATGCCCGTCTTAGCTGTGAGTTAAGCAAAAGTTCTAAAATTGCACTTATTGTGAATAATGTTCTTAATAGGGAATACGCCGTTAGGCCTTTGGCAATAGACGCACCTAGAAGCTTTTCTATCCAGTATACTTTAAAGTTTTAGGTTAAACTTGAAATTTGTGTAATAGTTTTCATTTACTTTAGTCCCAAATTTCAAGACATAAAAAATGACTGTAGTTAATCTGAAAGAGCAAAGAGAGCACAGTTTCTTTAACGACGTACTTCAGTACTTTGATCGCGCTGCCGTTTTCCTTGAGTATCCGCAAGGAATGCTTGACCAAATCAAGTATTGCAATAGCGTTTACAGGATGAGATTTCCAGTTAAGGTTAAAGACAAGATTGAAGTAATAGAGGCTTATCGTGTTGAGCACAGCCACCACAAATTGCCAACAAAAGGCGGTATAAGGTTTAGCAAGTTTGTAAACCAAGATGAAGTAATGGCCCTTGCAGCTTTGATGACCTTTAAATGTGCCTTGGTTGATGTGCCATTTGGCGGTGCCAAAGGTGGAGTAAAAGTTAGTCCGAGGAGAAGCTCAAAAGAAAAGTTGGAAAAAATCACTCGTCGCTATACTGTTGAGCTTATCAAAAAAAATATGATTGGCCCTGGTATTGATGTTCCTGCCCCTGACTATGGTACCGGTGCGAGAGAGATGGCATGGATGTCTGATACCTACTCTGCTTTTCATCCAACCGATTTGGATGCTATCGCCTGTGTTACCGGTAAGCCATTGGGCCATGGTGGTATACAGGGGCGTACTGAGGCAACTGGGCTAGGTGTATTCTATGGTGTGAAAGAGGTACTAAACGTACCAGAAGACGCTAAGAAAATGGGCCTAACAACTGGTATTGAAGGTAAGTCTATAGTCATTCAAGGTTTGGGAAATGTAGGTTTTTGGGCTGCTAAATTCTTTCATGATGCCGGGGCACGTATTGTTGCGATAGCTGAACTTGATGGTGCTATTTACAATAAAGACGGCTTAGACCCTGAAGATGTTTTCCGCTATAAGAGAGAGAACAATGGAATACTGGATTATCCTAAAGCCAAAAATCTCGCAAATACTAATGAAGCTCTTGAGCTTGAGTGCGATATACTTATCCCTGCAGCGTTGGAAAACCAAATACATTCAAAAAACGCTCACAAGATAAAAGCTAAGATAATCGGTGAAGCAGCAAACGGCCCCGTAACACCCGAAGCTGAAAAAATTCTACTTGAAAAAGGGGTATACATTCTGCCTGATATTTATTTGAATGCTGGCGGGGTTACCGTTTCTTATTTCGAGTGGCTAAAAAATATTTCTCACGTTAGGTTTGGGCGATTAGGTAAACGCTATGAAATGCAGATGAACCGTAATATTACTCAAACGATTGAGCAAGCGAGTGGTTCAAAACTCACCAAGTTTCAGAAAGATTTGATTGAGAGGGGAGCAGAAGAAAAAGACTTGGTTTATTCCGGTTTAGAAGAAACCATGATAACCGCTTATCACCAAATGAGAGAGACTTTTAAGGAGCATAAGAAAATACCAGACCTTAGGACATCGGCCTTCGTGGTATCTATAAACAAGATTGCTGTTTCTTATGAAAACCTGGGTATTTTTCCTTGATTGGAATTTACTTATTCGCAAAAAAGCGCGGTTGTGCCGGGCTTTTTTTATACCCTAATTCCTATTACTAATATATCATCCACTTGTTCATAGCCATTTCTCCATTCGCCTGTCTTTTCTAATAGCAAGTTCCCCTGTTCTTCCATTGGCTTATCGATGTTATTATAGATAAAGGCTTTTAGGTTCTTAGGGCCAAACTTCTTTCCTTCCGGACCGCCAAATTGGTCAGTAAGGCCATCACTAAAAATATAGAAACTATCTCCTTTCCCAAGTCTTACCTTATAATTAGTATAATCCCTCTTACCCATAGCAATCAAACCTCCAATAGACTTGGTATCGCCTTTTATCTCAACCAAATCTTCTTTACTGTTCTTATAAAGGTATAGCACCCTATTGGCTGAAGCAAAATCCAATTCATTAGTCTTGATATTTATCTTGCAAAGCGCTATATCCATACCATCATGGTTACCTGACTGATCCTCTTGCTTTAAAGCAGATTGAACATCTTCATGTAAATTATTTAGAATCAAACCTGTTTCGCTAATGTTTTGAACGTTGATTATCTGGTTAAGCAAGTCGTTACCAATCATTGACATAAAGGCTCCTGGAACACCGTGTCCTGTGCAATCCACAGCGGCCAGATAAACCTCATTCTTTTTCTTGGCAAACCAATAAAAGTCTCCACTCACTATCTCTTTTGGTTGGAATAAAATAAATGAGTCAGGAAATGTACTTCTTATGGTCTCAACCCTTGGTAATATGGCATCCTGTATCCTCTTTGCATATGTGATACTAGAGGTAATATTCTCCTTTTGCTGATTGATAGCTACATTTTTTCTTTCCAGTTGAAGGTTTATTCTTTGCTTGGCTCTATATCTTCCATAAAGCAATCCAAGCAATAATACCACAAGAATCGCAAGACCTCCTAAAGTGTACAACAAGTAAGTCCTTTGCTGTGCTTTTGCTTCATTTAGCTGTATTTGTGCGTATAGAAGTTCATTTTCTTTCTGCTTTCTTTCACTCTCAAATCTTGTTTGCATTTCTGCAATCAGGGTGTTATTCTGCTCGTTGTTCAGAGAATCTTTAAGGTTATTGTATCTATTGTAGTACTCAAAGGTTTGGGCCGCATTATTCAGCAATGAATATGTTTTCGCAATCCTTTGGTAACATATTTTAATTTGCTCGGATGTGTTTTTTGCCTTTGCAATTTCCAAAGCCTTAAAGAAATACTCCAAAGCGGTATTATAATCTTCTTTTTTATTGTAAAGACTACCGATTAATATAAGCGTAGTAGGCATTACATCATTATGCCCCATTTCTTCTTGCATCCTCAAAGAACGCAACAGGTATTCTAAGCTTTTGTCATATAAACCTTGGTACTCATAATAATCACCAATGTTGTTCAAAGTGGTGATGATACCCTTATTATCTCCTATCTGCTCCTGTATTTTTAGCGCCTCCAGAGTGCTCTCTAATGCCTTTACATAATTCCCCTGGTGACTATATACTCCCCCAATGTTACTATAACTAACCGCTATACCACTTTTGTCACCCAGTTCACGTTTTAGTTCAAGGGATTTCTCATAAAACTCGAGTGCCTTGGCATAGTTTTCTTGCTGAAAATAGATATTACCAATATTGTTCAAAGTACTTGATTGAGTCACCTTATCTCCTATCTCTTCCACAATTTTCAATGACTCTAGATAACTTTCCAGCGCTTTACTTATATCCCCCCTTTTAATGTATATCAGCCCTATATTGTTATAACTGTTGGCTAGCCCTTTCTTATTGTTTATCTCATTAAAAATCTCATATGAATGCATATAGGCATCAAGGGCTTTATCATAATCACCTTGGTTTTTATACACCAACCCTATGTTATTATATGCCACCGCAACGCCATATCTATCGTCCACTTTCTCATGCATATCAAGCGATAGGTGGTAAAACTTAAGAGCTTCAGGGTATTTGCCCTGCGAGAAATGGACGTTACCAAGATTTTTTAAGGTAGTTGCTTGAGATGGCTTGTCACCCTCTTTTTCGCTTATTTCTAAGGCTTTCTCATGCAGGCTTAGTGCCTTGGTATAGTCGCCTTTCATTCTGTTTACAGTTCCCTGCACATTATAAGAAGTGGCTAGTCCGTTTGTATAGTCAATTGCTTTCGAAAGCGTCTCAGCTTGCTCACTTAGCTCAAGGGCTTTTTGTGGGACAACTCTCAAATAAAGCTGTGCCAGCTCATTCAAGAGGAGGATGCGGGTTGTATCGTATAGAGTTTGGGTGGGTTCACCAATAGATTGTAGTCTTCTCTCCAGACTGTCAATATTGGTTTGCTGTGCCTGAAGACTAGATGCAAGGAGGAAAAGAAAAAAGCAGGTTATGAGCCTTTTCATAGGAAATTCAATCCTAGTAAAGGTAATAAAACCTACTCATAGTATGTTGAAACTATTATGGCTTTCTTCTCATAAGTATCAATGAGCATATCAAAGAAATGGGTATTCCAGCAGTTGGCACTTCAGTAAGAAAAACAATTGGATAGTGGAAAAGCGGATTCATATAAAACTGCTTTTGCTTTTCCATCTCCGCAAGTTTCTTTTCTTCTTCTTCTTGTGATAGGTTTTGGGATTTTACCTGCTCAACCTGTGCTTTGAAATAGCCTTCCATCACTTCTTTTCCTGAGCCAAACTCGGAATAAACTGCCCAAGATACTGTGTGTACCGCTGATGCTATCAAGGTAATGTATATACCTATCAAAAATGCCTTGCCGAATTTTATGACCCCATCATTATGTTTATCCCTGTATGTTTTTATTGCAAAAAAGATGGTTGATAGCGCCAATATCATACTACCCCACCCTAGGAGTTCAGCGATATGATAATCTTCTAATTGCTTGGCAAATACTAACGAGATACCCATTATGGAAGCGATAACTACACCTGCTATTACACCGAATGTGATTACAGTTTTTTTCATGCTTAATGTTTTTAGTTTATCAGGCAAATGAAGAAAAGCCCAAGCAATTTCAACTCATACTTTAGTACTAATTGATGAAAAAAGCCTTTTCTCACCCTAAAGTAGGAATAGTTTTTAGTCTTTGAAAAGTTCTGTTAACTTGGCAATAAGCAAGTCACCATATACCTCTTTAGCAATGATAGTGCCTTCCTTATCTATGATGATGGTTTTTGGTGTAGTGCTAATCGCGTATTTTTTCACATAGGAAGATTGTGGCACAGATACCAACTCGGATACATTTATCCAGCCCTTATCAGAAGGTTGTATTTTACTTAACCACTCTTGCTTGTCTTCATCCAATGAAACAGCAAAAACACCAAGCCCCTTTTTATTATACTTCTTATACTCTTGAACTAAGATAGGGCTTTGCTTTTCGCATGACGCACACCAACTTAGCCAAAAATATATAACGGTATACCTATTCTTGGCACTAAAAGCGGATAAACTTTGCGCTTTCTCAGAATCATCATATAGCAATATGTCAGGTGCCTTTGACCCAACTGAAAGTGTCTTTAATGCATCCAGTTTCTTTAAGTCTTCAATACTTAAATTAATTGAACAGCCCGATGAGTGATTCTCCATCAAGTGCTTTACCAGGGGCTCTGCATTTAATTTTAAAAATGTGGAAAGTAATGTATTGTATACGAAAGAGTTCACCTTCTCGTTCGTCTTAAGCGACATCATAATAATATCAATTCCTTCCCTGGCCCCATCTTCTGATGTCTCGGTATTATTTGACAGGTAGAAAAAAATATTCTCCTGAAAAGCATAGTGGTTAAGTATCTCGCCACTATTAAGGGGGTAGTTAATGAAGAAATGTTGATGCAGAAATGAGCGGTAGCTGTCAAACTTTTGCTTTCCATCTGCTAGTTGGGCACGTGTGGGTTTAGCTGTGATAGGTACTAAAATATCACCAACAAAAGTTCCAGGATAAAGCACTTTTACTTGTTGTAATTCCTCTCCTTCAGCTTGCATCAGCTTTTCAACAACTTCTTCAGCTTGGGTTAATTGCTCTTTATAGCTGGCCAAAAAAGGAGTAAGAATACCCATCTTCATCTCGGCATCCTCAATCCTGGGTGCATATCTTGCATGTATAGCCAACAACTCACTATAGGCAGTGTTTTCTGAAGAATTTGTAATCGAGAGTTGCCCATCCAATAGGGTCCAGTAATCAGCTTCTATAGCCAAGTTTAGCTCTTTTGGTGAATAAATAAACTCAGCAGGATTACCCTTGTTTGCCCACTTGAAAGAAAAGAGCCCCCTTGGAAAAATTTCCTTAATTTTCAAGGTAGTGTCACTATTGATTCTGAAGGTATCAACAGCCAAAAAAGCGTCACTTTGATACCTTTCTAATACCAAATCGAGTTGTTTGCCTTCAGGATAGCCAGTAAGCTTGAAAGTAAATGCATTGGACTGTTCTATGAACAGAACAAAAAAGAAGAATATTGAAAAAATAAGCCTCACAGGCAACGATAGTAGTTTGTGGTTACCTGCTAAATTACAGTTTTATTCAAAGTTCATGCAATTAGCTGCGCAGGTAACTCCATTAGTATCCTCATATGCCTCTAAGTACATGTACCACCTTCTTTTGCTATTATATGCTTCAGTATAGTTATAGGTGTAATTGCTCTGCTCGCTATAACCTGAACCGCTGGGATATACTGCACATTGTACATCATCATCCTCATCGGCATTACTTTGGTTGTTTTTAAAACCTACCTGAGATACCGCACAGAAATCCCATGTGCCCAAATCGTAACTACCATTACCTGCTCCATAACAGTTACAATACCTATATCTTTGATAATGCAAATAGCTCTTGTTCATACGTAAACCACCATCCCGAACCTCAAGGCCAGTTGTACCAGTGCTACCACCAGCTCCCCTGTAATTAGAGTCAATTATTACTTTGGAACCTCCAGGAGGGGAAAGGTGAAGGTTGCTGCTAGTAGAAATTACACGGCCCTGGATAGTCATATCACCCCAATCAGTATTACCATCAACCGTTGAAGTACTTCCACAGTCAGGGCAGTCAAAAAGCACCCCTCCCCTGAAAGTTGCCCTACCATTACTTCCCCTTATACTAAATAGATTAGACTCTGCATTATTCTCAAAAATAAACCCTTGAGTACTTGCACCATTCACTCTAAATCTGATTGCATGTGAGCTAAAACCACCTCCGGCAGTGGCAGTATTGCCCGCCAGCGACCTGCCCGAACCTGATTCACCCATATAGATACCCCAATTTGAGTCTCCGGCAGTCCACATGAATATACCCCTATTAGGCCCACCATTCACAGAGTTTTGTACCACAAACTTTCCATCGGGATGGATGTCACCATTTACATGTAATTTAAACACAGGATTAGTAGTGCCTACACCCAAGTTTGAACTACCGCTATTTATGATTGTATGGTTACCCAACTCATTGATATACAATGGAGTAGAGCCATGACTTTGTATCCAAGTATGGTCACCCGTTACATAGCCTATCCTGAGGTTGGTAGTCGCAGTATTACCAATGATAAAAGAACCACCACCTGCACTACTGCTAGCGCCTATTAAGTGAAGTGGTGCCGCTGGACCCGTAGTTGCGATACCAACATAACCATTACTTGCTTCAATGAACAACCTATCAGTATAACCTCCGTTGTATGTTCTCAGATAAATATCACCTTGACCACTACCTACATCACCAGTAAGATAAATGCTTCCATCTGTATAGGGAATCCAGGTGTGTGCAGCGTCTGAGCCATTAGCCACTTTGATGCCGGCTAAGCCTGAACTGCTGTGAACGGCTAACCTTCCGATAGGATTTGTTGTCCCAACACCTACATTACCATTGTTGAAAGTAACCATGTCACCTCCACCTCCCCAATCATAAAATCTAAGCTCATTAAATGCCATCCTATGGAAGGTGCTTTGTAACTCCAGGCTTAACCTATCCGTTCCTGTTCCTATCATTGAATGACCTTGTGCCCTTATGCCACCATTTACATCCAATTTATACCCTGGATTAGCAGATCCAACACCCACGTTAGTACCATTATCAAATAGTTGGCTATTTCCAACCGCAGTTCCCGAAGTGAATTTAGCGATGTAATTGGTAGTTCCGGACACACCTACCCCATTAGCATCAATTCTTGTCCAACCATTAATGGTTCCATTCTCAATGGTTCTCATCCATACACCAGCGCTAGAGTGATTGTACCTGGGGTAGGCTAGCTCTAATGAGTATCCACCAGTTCCTCTTGCAGGATAGGCACTGCCTAAACTGAACACTCCCCTATACCACTGAGATGAAGTAGCATTTGGTGCGTTAGTAGTTCCTTGCACATAGTTCCACCCCCATTGTGCAGGGGCCACGTTAAAATCCGCATAAGTGGAATGCCCTTGAAACTGCCCGAAGTTACCTTGAGGATAAGCTCCTCCAGTACTTGAAGTTCCGTAATCAAGAGAAATTGTTGGGTTTCCTGAAACACCATTGCCATTTGCCACATCAATACCTGTTCCTGACACTGCCACCGATCTTGTTTGAAGATTACCAGAAGCATCAGTACCTAAAAACCCATTTGTATAGTTTTCTAACCTCACAGTGCCTGATGTATGCAGTTGTGCCTGTGGATTACTAGTTCCTAAACCTACATTGGTTCCGTTGTCATATAACGAGCTATTGCCTAAAGTGCTTCCATTGGGTGTCCACTTTGATAGATAGTTATTGGTACCTGAGCCATGCACAACGTCAGAGCCTGTTGCCACTTGTGTCCATGCCGAGCCACTCCAATAATAAAAACCATCAGGGCCAATAGCCCCACCACTATTATACACCATCAAGCCAGCTGGCTTGGCTCCAGAAATTGGTAAATCATTTCCATTCAATTCAAGCCTTGGAGGCAAGAAACCTCTCCTATCTGACGTTAAGTCAAGTATTGCCTGTCCATTGGGTGTAAATGTTGATTCGCTTATACCAACCGATTGTGATAAAGCAACCTGATTGAATGAAGCAAATAAAGCACCGATTAAAAGTAACTGTCTTATGCTCATAACCAACTCTTAAATAAGTATTAATCAAAGGTAGTGAGAACTTGGGCTAGAAACATACCACAAACGATAATTATTTTAACCTGCTAAATAAAGCTTAAATATTCTAATATGCTGATGGTAAGCATTTTAATTATCACAAATCTTAATTTTCTTAGAATTGTTACTTTATCGTTTCAAAAAAGTCAGTTATCGAAAAATTAGCCAAATGAAAACTAATCAATGTGTACTATAGGCTAGGAAATAAATTGCCTTAACAGATTCAAAAACTACTTGATTTATTTTCCCTTACTATTTTCTTCCTCCAATTTCAAGGCATACTCATAATTACTCATTGCCAAGGCAAAATCAGGTTTACGTTCAAGTATTTGTTTATAAAGTGAAATACCTTGTTCTGGGCTGCCAGAAATAGTGAGAACGTAAGCTATAGTATTCATGGCAGCCAAATAATAGGAGACTTTCTGTCTCTTTTGGTTAAAAACCAACTCAATTTCTTTGGTTGTACTCTGTTCTTTATCAGTAACCTTTTTCATATACTCCAAACAACTTTGAAAGTTCTCCATGAAAAAGAAGCATTCACCAATACTGTATTCATAATCCAAAGTTCTTGATTCATCTTCTTTTATTAATTCCTGATAAGTCAAAAGAGCATCTGAGTATTTACCCATATTTTTTTGTGCTTTAGCCAGCACTCTCCTTACTTCGATTGATTTTGGCCTTAACTTAAGGCACTCCAGAGCTATTTTTTCAGCTCCAAAATTATTCCCGACTAAAAAATAAAGCCCAGCTATGCTATCAAGATAAGTTGACTGTTTATCAATTCCTACAATCTGATGTGCAGCGTTCAGTGCGGTTGCGTAATCATCGGCACCTATTGCCGTGGTATATACTCTTTTTTGGATTTCAATCGTTTTCTGTGATGAGTCACACGAAATCAAAGCCACTGATAAAACAGCGAAAACTAAAATTGTAAATAGCTTGTTTGTCATAATGATTAATTAATGTGGTGAAAATAAGATTTAAAAAATTCATTCAACTCATTACCTTTCAAATCCTTAGTAAGTAATATTCCCTTTTTGCTTACAATGTATGTAGCCGGGGTTGATTTTACAGCATAATCATATATTTTGGGAGAAGATATCCCCTTAAAATCACATAGATTAAGCCAATCGAGACCAAACTCAGAAATAGTTTCGAGCCATACCTCTTTTTTTGTGTCTAGTGATACACCAATTACGCTAAACCCATTATCTGCATATAACTCATGTAAGCGCTTAATGACAGAGTGCTCCTGGCGACAATGGTCACAACTCGATTTCCAAAAATACACTAATGTGATTTGACTTGATGTAATAACTTGATTAACATTAAACACCTTACCTAGTTTATCTGGTAACTCTAAGGGCGGTACCACACCATTAACCTGAGGCCCACTTCTATATCTATCGCTCTTCTTAAGCTCAGCTATATAATCATCTGTGCATCCTGGTATATGGTCAAAAGCTATTTCTTCTGCAACCAAATCTTGTGACCTGTCCAAATAATAGAAAACCAGGTAGTCGGCAATCATCCGCTTTATTGATGGTTCTGTTATATGACTCATCAACTGCCTTACTGACTGCACCCATTCATTTGATTTTTCTCCTGCATTTTGGATGAGGTATTCATTAACACTTTGATAAAGAATTGGATGCCCCAAATATGCCTGATTATCGACTTCAATTTTGTCAAAATAGTGCTTGTTCAGCATGGCTGGCTCCGTTTCATAATGAGATAGCAAGGAGTCTGTTTCATAGCGGCTTCTCTTTCTCAACAACCGAATAACGACTTTATTAATGTAAGATTCTGGAAATGATGTTGACAATTTATCTAGTTCCCTATAAAAGGAAAGACTATTTAGCTCCATTTCACGTCTGGCACTATCCTTAAGTGTATAATACTTTGGGTTGATTACTGTGATTGAGCTTAGTTTTCTTTTTAAACTATCCTCACCTTGAGCCTTCTCGCTGTGCAGTCTAACTACTTCTGTTAAACAGAATGTTTCATCCTTTGGGCTTACTTGGGCATTTCCAGAGACAAATTCCTCAATTGTCGCTTCAATTTCAATTTTTTCGTCAACGCCATTCACTACAAAATATACTGGTCTTGAACCTTGAACTTCGAATATTGAAAGCCTGTATAAACCCAAATTATAATTATCCGTAAACTGATAGAATATTTCCTTGCCTGGCTTAAGCGAAAAACGGGCTACAGGTAAGAATTTATCCCAATAATAACCTTCCAATATCAGTGTCCCCTGCTCATTAGGCAGATTTTGTATCTTACAAATAAGAGATACTATCTCGGCTTTTCGCTCAAAAGTAGGATTATCAATCAACACCCTTTCATTTAACTTCTCGCTTTCTGGTTTTTGCCCACAACTGATTGCAAAAAGTACAACAACCATATTCACAATCCTGCTTAGCTTCATAGCCCTTTTTCCTGAAGTTTTTTTAAACGATAAATAACCGTCTTATCAACCAAAGTATCATTTCCGAGAGGAGTTATCCATTCGTGACGCGTTAAATATTTGCTAATCTTTGAAAATTCCAAAGCAGTCAAATCAACTGTTGGATCCAGTTTTCTTTGAAACTCCCTGCCATTAAGAGAAACATAAGAATCGCAGTATATTTTTATGTCCCCTTTAATTTCGTTCTTCTCTTTTAAATATGTTTCAATATCATTGGCAAACTGCACTGCAACAAAAGGATATGCTGCAATATAATTTCTTTGCATTGGAGACTCCGAAAGTTTTTCCATCTCAAATGTAAATCGCTCATCACTATTCGGCAAAGACACCTCAAACCTGAGCAGTGGAGCACTGTCGTTCAATTTCATAAACCATGAAAAAAGATACCCATTCATTTGCCACTGTACCTTTCCTGGCAAAAGCCAATGCCTTAATGGGATTAATGCTTGCACTGTAAGCCAAACAATAAACCAAAAGGCGATTATCGTGCTACTCTTGTAAACACTTAAAGTCGGTTTGTTGCTCAAGAGTATTGATGGGATAAGTTTCGAAAGCTCATCTTTTTCAAGAAAAATTACGAGACTTAGTATCCCAAATAGTGGAAAATAACCAATACTGAACATGAGCATATTGGAAGAATGGAATATAACCAACACAACAATTGCAAGCCATTTCCATTTTTTTGAGAGTAGCAAAAAGCCAACACTTAGGTCAATTAGTAACCCTGAGTACGAAATGAAGTAAGCAAAGAAATTAAGAAACTCAGATGACAGCCCATCATAATTGGTTCCAAGCATATCCGGTAACCATATTTTTACTGGTTGTGCACTTACCAGCCAGTCATGGTTCAATTTCGCAATGCCACCATAGAAGTACAGAATAAACAATTGCAGCCTGATTATCAAGATTTGCCAATTAGGAATATTAGTGGCAGCGCTCTTACTGATTGCTAGGGCTGCATTACCATTAACAAAAATCATAAGAAAAGAGAGCAAGATGAAAAGGTAATAGTGATTGTTGTACATGCTTTTCTCTATAAAAAAGCAAAAAGACATACCCACAAACAGTGCAAAGGCAGCTAAACGATACCAAACGCCCAGCACAAACAAAACACTGAAACCAATTAGGACAATAAAAATAGGAGATAACCAGGCTTCAGGTGGAAGCTGAACCCATTCAAAATAGTCATACTTTATGAAATAGCTGCGATTAACATAATCAAGTGAAAACGCTTGCCAAAATTTGGCAAACTGAAGAGCCATAATGATACCAAATGCTATCCTGAAGCAAGCTAATGGTAAAGATGAAGTATGATGGAATAAAGCCTTACCTAGTTTTTTCACAAATTAACAAACATTGGCTACAGCCAAGAAAACCAAACCCAGCTAACTGTTAGACTTTAGGGTTTATATATTAGTAATCGAAGTTCACACAAACCGCCATACAATGCTGTCTCATATGCTGATCATATTGGCTCCAGGCATACATATATAAATACCAGGTTGGCTTACTACTGTATACGTAGTTCCATGACCAACTGGATAATTGATCTCCACCAAGCAATGGCCATTGGTCTTGTATCTCCACCCAACACTCTGATACAAATCTATCATTGTCGCTACCCCCATCGAAGGTATCATCACCAATCCTGAGAGCATGTCCACCGCTTGCACAATAATCCCAAGCACCTAAATTATATTGCACCGAACTACCATTTGTCGCTCTTCTAGCACTATAATAGGTATAGCGCCTTTCCGTTTGAAGGCCATATTTTGCCTGAAGAACACCATCACCAGTTATTCTTACCCTTTCCACTGAATTATCGGCATTTGAAGTGTTCAACTGCCCAGAAGTGTAAAATGCCAACTCAGTGCCTTGGCTTAACCAACCACAGCAAAGATTTGTTCTCTCTGCAGAAATTTTAGCCCCAATGGCATTACTCACGACATCTCGATAACCATAAAACTTAATAGATGTAGAACCACCATTAAAGCCCATGGCATCATTTGGTGCGCCGATAGTGACACCTTGCCCCTCAGCTGCCGCTACATGAAGTTTATCAACCGGGCCAGTGGTACCGATACCTAAATTGCCGGCATGGCTTATACGTGCCAATTCATCAAATGTACCTGATGTATTGGCCAGGTTAAAGCTGATAAAGCTCGGTGCGTAGTTAGCGGCAGCATATAAAGCCATGTTACCACCACTTGCTTGAGCTATACCATATCTGTCACTTGCACTACCATAATACCATTCCAAGCCATAATTGGTATTCTTGGTATCGTCCATTCTTATGATACCATTATTCTCAACCCTTAATAACTCATTGTTGTTATTACCAATAATAATTGGATTACCTGAACCCCCTGCAAACAGGTTAAGGTCAGTAGATGAATATACTCCAGGCCTATTCCAAGCCGCACCCAAACGAACCTCACCTGTTGTGCTTTCAGAATTATAAACAGACAAATTTGAATTGGCTGGGTCGAATAAATACTCTGAACTACTCCCGATTTGGTTGGCAGAAGTCCAATAAGTGGCTCTATTGGTTGCGCCTGAGCCAGTTACAATGCCTGAAGAAGTAGATGAAGTTGCCGTTAGATTTCCGCTGGCATCAGCCACCACAAATCTAGTACCACTGCCTGCTAAAGAACCGATTCCAAGTCCTCCTGATCCATCAAGGATTATTGAACCTTCCGGAGCATCCATATCCCATCTAACAACATTAGCTTCCCAAACACCAGAAAGTCCATCACCCGTACGACCAAACCTTAATTCATTAGTGCCATCTCCTCCGTAATGAATCCATAGAGATTTATTATCAGCACCATCCATACGAATACTTACATATCCGTTATCTGAAATTCCTATACCACCGCTGCCAGTAGAATTAACCTGAAACTTCATTGATGGTGTTACTGTGCCAACTCCAACATTACCCAAATCATCAATCACCATGGCATCATTAGTAATGCCACTGGCATAAGTAGTTGATGTTCCAAATATCATTTTTGAGCCAGTAGTTGAAGTTTGCAAATAAATACCTGCTTTTGGCCTATTTGAATTATCATTGGTAGTATTCCAAAATAAACCCGGAGTGTACGCTCCATTAGTATAGTCTGTGGTGATAAGTACTCCGGAGTTGTCTATAGCTTGGGTGAAGTTAGACTGCGTGGTAGTTTCATTACCATTAAATACTGAAAGGTTAGAAGCTGGTGTGCTTGTCCCTATACCCACGCGATTATTACTGGCGTCAACAGTAAATGTATTATCATTTCCGTCAATGGATACATTCGTATTATTATCATAGTTAATAAGCAATGGTGTTCCGCTAGAGGTAATTACTTCATTTCCATCAAAACGGAGCGTATTGTCAATTTCCAAAACCCCTGTACCAGTTGCTCCTGATGCATCGGTATTGTCTGTAAACTCTATTCTGCCGCCTTGCACTACTAATCTGTCAGTTGCTGGTAGGTTAGTGCCTATACCTACATTTCCAGTAGCCACATTTGTATGCCCTTCAAAATATCCAGCAAAAGTTCCTGAAGCACCATAAACGGCATACGAACGGTCTCCAGAAGTATGATATCCCAGGTAACCGATACCATTTTGTCTTTCTACCTCACCTCTAATTGCATAGTATGAACTACTGCCTGAAGTAGACTCATGCAAGGAATAAATACCATCTTCACTGCCTGCATTTACACGTGTATAAAGTGCTTGACTTGAGCCTGCAAGTTTTACTTCATTGTTGCCATTAATAATTGTGGTTTTATATGCCGCATCAGGACTAGAAGTTCCAATACCTACACTTGAACCGTTATCAAAAAGTTGGCTATCGCCTATAGTAGAGCCATCTGGCGTCCATTTCGGAATGTAGTTCACTGTTCCAGAGCCAGATACAACATTTGAACCTGTAGCAACCTGCACCCAGGCAGAACCTGTCCAGTAATAAAATGCTTCGTCACCGATAGCTCCGCCAACGTTATATACCATCAATCCGGCGGGTTTGGTTCCATTAATTGGCAAGTCATTACCATTTAGCTCTAGCCTTGGAGGCAAAAAACCGCGCCTGTCTGAAGTAAGGTCTAAAATTGCCTGGCTATTAGGAGTAAAAGTAGACTCACTGATACCTACTCCTTGACCATAGGTCATTTCAGCGGTTGCTACTATTGAAAAAAGTAGAATTATGTATATACGTTTCATGTGCCTGTTATATATGCTGCAAAAGTACTTAGAAGATAGGTTGAAAACGCACCATAAACCCAAGCACATTTAACTTTCAAGACTCACGAATACCTCTCAAAACCCTTTTTAATCAGGGTGTTCACACCCTTAAGGGTAAAGACTTAAAATCGACGAACAGATTGAAACTTAACTATTGATTAACTTGAACTAAACAATAAGACAACCTACTGACCTAGCAGCCAAGCAAAAATAAGCGGTGCCACTATTGTTGCATCGGATTCTACTATGAACTTTGGGGTGTCTTTATCCAGTTTACCCCAAGTGATTTTTTCATTGGGAACAGCTCCCGAATAAGAACCATAGCTGGTTGTTGAATCAGAAATTTGACAGAAATAGCTCCAAAATGGAACATCATGCCACTCTAAATCCTGATACATCATCGGTACCACACAAATTGGGAAATCACCTGCTATACCCCCTCCGATTTGAAAGAAACCAACACCTTTACCTGATGAGTTATTCTTATACCAATCGGCTAGCCAAACCATGTATTCAATCCCCGATTTTACAGTAGAAGCCTGAAGTTCATTTTTGATTACATAAGAAGCAAATATATTACCCATGGTAGAGTCTTCCCAGCCTGGCACTACAATCGGAATGTTCTTCTCAGCGGCAGCTAACATCCAGGAGTTCTTTGGGTCAATTTCGTAATACTGCTCTAATTCTCCTGAGAGAAGTAGCTTGTACATATACTCATGAGGAAAGTAGCGCTCTCCATTGCTTTCAGCATCTTTCCATATTTTCTCAATATGTGACTGCAGTCTACGAAAAGCCTCCTCTTCAGGAATACATGTATCTGTCACTCGATTGTAATGATTTTCCAGCAGGCTCCATTCATCCTGAGGGCTAAGGTCTCTGTAGTTGGGCACTCGTTTGTAGTGAGAGTGGGCTACCAAATTCATTAAGTCTTCCTCAAGGTTAGCCCCTGTACATGAAATGATTTGAACCTTATCCTGCCTTATCATTTCAGCTAGTGAAATGCCAAGTTCTGCGGTACTCATAGCGCCAGCAAGCGTTATCATCATTTTACCGCCCTCATTCATATGAGTTTCGTAGGCCTTTGCAGCATCCATCAGGGCTGCAGCGTTAAAATGCAAGTAGTTCTTCTCAATAAATTGTGATACGGGACCTTTCATAATTTGGCTTTATTATTTTTACACCCTCGTTATTGTTATGGAAAGCAAAGTTTCACATCAGTTATATTTCATCGCAATATTACCACCAAAGAGGGTATATACCAAAATTAGGGAGCTACAATATGAAATTAAAAAAAGGTACGGTTGCAAACAGGCATTAAGGCCTCCTGTACATATTACTCTACAAGTGCCTTTCAAAAGACCCGCAAGTGATGAAGCCCGACTAATCAACCAATTAGAGTGCTTTGCTTCCAAGAGGTCATACTTTAATGTAATAATTGATGGCTTTGGCACTTTTGAGCCACACACGATTTTCGTAAAACCAGAAAGTACGGATGAACTCATGGGTCTACAAAGTGACTTAATTTCCCACTTAAAAGCGGAGCTAAGTTTTACCCAGAAAGAAATTGTTTATTCTCACTTTAACCCCCATTTTACGATTGCCTATCGCGATTTAAAGCCTAAATACCAAGAAGTATGGAGTGATTTCAGAAATCGTGAATACAAAGATGAGTTTGAAGTACACGATATTTGTTTACTCAAACACAATTATAAGTTTTGGGAGATTGTAAGGACTTTGCCTTTCAAAAGCTAAAACTCAAAGCTCTTTTGGGGTATTCCATACATAGTCAATCACTTTTGGTACTCTAAAAGCTCCCTCTAATCTTGCTGTTTCAAAAAAATTGGTTTGAAAGTGATAGCAATCCACCCACTCTAAAGGCCATTCATCCCTACTTATTTGTAGCATTTTTACTACTCCCTTGTTGGCAGAATAGGCCCTATCAACTATTGCCACCCTATCTTTCAGCATATTATCATAAGTTTTGGGTGGCCTGTGGCTAAATGCAAAAAATGATTGCCTTGCTTCAACTCAAAACTATTGCCTTCATTTTGGATACTAGCAAAACTCAAATTAAAGTCCGTCATCAACTTACCTCCCACCACTATTAATGGGCTGTTAGTGAATGATTTGAGAAAGTATATTCCGGTTGGCTTTTTATTGTATTTGCTATCGTCCAAAAGCAGACGGAAGGCAACGTGACGGTAATCAAACTTGAGAGGTGCAATACTCATTTTCATGTCTCTCAACTGTACATTAACCAGAGAAATTAAAGCCCTGCCATTGTAGTCCCAAACCTTTAATGGCTGTGGAACTTTATCCAATACTTCTTCTTTTTCGATACTGAAGTTTATCAACTTCACTTCATGAAGCTCGCCGCTGTAGTTCACGGGTATGTTTTTCAATAGTTCCATGACTTATCCAATTTGAGTTAAACCAATAGTTAATGATGTCAATAAAAAGAAGGCCCAGCCATAAGTTAGCCATCGGCTCCATTCCCCACTATTGACTCTCTTTATATGCATGTATAGCATCAAAGGGAAGCTAAACATACAAGCACCAAAAAGCGTTGCCATGCCAAGTGTGTGGCTCAGCCAAACTGCAGGCATCAGCACAGCAGAGCCAATGACAGCAATAGTTGCCAGGTGGCCAGCATATTCCACCCATTGCTTTTTATCCTTAAAGAATACCCAAGTGAAGAACCCTTGCAATGCCCATCCTGCACCTATCATGACTAACAGTTGCCATTCGCTGGTAAAAACCATATTGGCTTCTCTAACCAAAGCTGTACTAAAGCTCCAGGTAAAGATGCCTGCCAATAATGCTCCAAAGGCTATGTATGCCAATCGATAACCTAAATTGAAAGGAGGTGTGCAATCACAAACGTAATAGGTTTTATGAGCACCTGTTATCACCCTGCGATTGTATGAAACCAAAAAGTAAAACCTCTTGAAAAACCAATATAATGGTCCCCACTTGGCTAGTTTCATTAAGTTTGGAAAACGGATTTGTAGGAGATAAATCAGGCTGTCGATACCATATAGGGTTTGTCCACCTTCAAGGTCAACCAAGGGGATTTCACTTTTGGCCCTTTCTGCATCAATTTGACTTATCTGGGTTTGTTTATGTAGGTCTTTGAAAGCCAAGCGGTTTTGCTCTTGCAGAATGCCAAACCTTACAAATTCACCTGTATACCAATGGCATAATGGGCATTGGTCGTCATAAACAATTGCTTTGTTTACTGCTGTTTCCATGACTATTTATTAAATGTGAATATTAGGAAGAAACTTACTACGTACTTCGGGTTTACCATAGGTGTCAATCCAGCTTATGTAGAAGTAGAAGCCTGCAATACACCAGGGGCTAGCTACTAATATGATTATCCAAACCATAGAAACTGCATCAAGTAAAGGCTTGCCTAAACCTATTGCGATTAAACTGATTATCGCGGCTACCCAATAATAAATAAGAAGTTTTTTGGCTTTCGCCTGAACCCGAGTCCTCATTATCAGCCTTATAATTGCACTCAATAACTGATATGGCCCGAGAACAAGTTGGATTAAAAGGATATACATCAAAAAGCCTGGATGGACCAGGGCAAGCACAAAAAACATTATTGCTGGAGCAATCATCATTCCTTGAACCATTACATCTAACTTTTTCATTTTTAATTATATTTTGAATTTTCAGAAAAAATTGAAACATTTATCGCAAAAAAATATCTACTTAATCAGCTTCATTAAAACCTTGAAAAACCAATTTCTATCCGCACGTATCATTTTATCCAAAAAGCCATCCGCTTTCTGAGAAAACTTGTTCAACTCAAGTGTTATTTTTCTAAATTCTTCCAATTCTGCACTTTGCTTACCCCTAACATCCTGTAGCTGATTTAAAGTAGTCAGCATGGGCTCTAGTTCTCTTTTCTTTCTCTCTCTTGCCACCTGTCGTGCGATTTCCCAAAAGTCTTTATGGGCGCTGAAATATTCTTTCCTGTCCCCTGGTATGTAATCTTTCTGTACTAATCCCCAATCAATCAATGCACGGGTATTCATATTGGCATTACCGCGTGAGATGTTGAGCTCTTCCATCATCTCATCTGTAGAAAGTGGCTTAGGAGAGATAAGAAGCAAAGCGTGTATCTGAGCCATCGTTCTGTTGATACCCCAACTTGAGCCCAAAGTACCCCACGATTGAATAAACCTGTCTTTTGCTTCTTGATAATTCATGGCTCAAAGATAAGCCATGTTTTTATACTTTCAAAACTTTTTGAAAGTTTTATTTCAAGAATTTGATTGTAGCCTCATAAAATAAATCAGGCTTCTCTGCATGAACCCAATGACCCGTG
The DNA here is from genome assembly GCA_028281825.1 of Flavobacteriales bacterium. Taxonomy (GTDB): domain Bacteria; phylum Bacteroidota; class Bacteroidia; order JANQJC01; family JANQJC01; genus JANQJC01. The sequence goes on along the minus strand of JANQJC010000070.1, from coordinate 6,217 downwards.
GGTAAAGTAACGAACTCAGCACTGGGAAATATCTCTAATATAGCATCTTCGTCCTCATGTTTGATATAGTCAGAACGTTCACCATTGATGAACAGGCTAGGAACAGTTGAATATCCTGATTGTGCTTTGCCTACTTCTTCAATCTTTTCATCCAAAACTGATAGGTTCATTTTCCACTTAAAACCACCTTCGGGCTTCCTGTCAATATTTTTCAGCAAAAACTGCCTTACCCCAAATTCTGATATGCTCTTAGCCAATTGTTCATCAGCCCCCTGCCTTGAATCAATATTCTCAATATCTAGTGATTGTAATGCATCCAGTATCTCACGGTGATGAACTGGATAAGACTTGGGAGCTATATCTACCACAATCATTTTTTCCACTAAATGGGGGTTATCCAGAGCAAATTTCATCATCACCTTTCCTCCCATCGAGTGGCCTATCACATTTGCTTTTGTAATCCCTTCTTGCTCAAAAAACCCCACTACGTCATTAGCCATAATATCATAGCTAAACTCGCTACTATGTGGCGATAGTCCATGATTACGTGCATCCAATAGATAGACTGTATAGTCTTCTGCAAATCGCTTTCCCAACGTAAACCAGTTGTCCAGGGAACCTAAAAATCCGTGAAGGATAATCAATACATCCTCTGCCTCCCCTAGTTTTTTGTAATTGAGCCCCATTATTTCAGTTGTCTCAGATATAGTTGTATTGTATTTTCCAAGCCAAAGTATAAAGCATCACTGATGAGGGCATGCCCGATGGATACTTCCAGTAAATTAGGTATGTTTTCATGGAAGTATTCCAGGTTTTTCAAACTCAAATCATGTCCAGCATTAATACCTAAACCTACCTCATTCGCCACTATAGCCGCATCAGCAAAAGGCTTAACAGCTACTTCCCTATCTTCAGGGTATTTTCTGGCATACTGCTCCGTGTAGAACTCTATTCTATCCGTACCTATTTCAGCGGCTTGCCTTATCATTTCAGCATCCGTTTCAATAAATATAGAGGTACGGATACCAGCCTCTTTGAGCTTGCCAATTATTTCTTCCAAAAAACCTTTATTTTCAATTGTATTCCAACCCGCGTTGGAAGTCAGCACGCCCGGTGGGTCTGGCACAAGTGTTGCTTGTTCTGGTTTCACTTCCATCACCAGATTCATAAAATCTTCACTCGGGTAGCCCTCAATGTTGAATTCGGTAGTTACCAATGGTTTGAGTAAACGCACATCGCTATACCTAATGTGCCTTTCATCTGGCCTGGGGTGAACCGTTATTCCTTGAGCTCCAAATCTTTCGCAATCTACCGCTACTTGCTGCACATTAGGCGTATTACCACCCCGCGCATTGCGCAGGGTGGCTATTTTATTAATGTTTACACTTAGCTTAGTCATAATGGCACAAAGCTATATTATTGAAACAAATGAGTAATGGCCTAAGTGGAGATATTTTCCAACTACTGGTATCATTATTGCGTGTTATAATTTACGAGACAAATAATAGGTTATAAAGGGCAAAAAATCGATAAAGGGATAAATTCATTCAATAATAGGGTGATAGGTTATGGAAAAATCTTTTATTTGTCACCATAATAGAAACAAAAGCACAACATTTAAACGAAAAATCCCGTTTAAATATTAAGAGGTTAAGAACAGATGCTATTAAGAGATATCATATCAGAAACTATCCCCCCGTTAAAGGCGACAGAGTCGGGGCTTAAAGCCTTGCAGTGGATGCAAGAGTTTAAGGTGGGCCACATGCCTGTGGTGGATGGTAATGAATATCTCGGGCTGATTGCTGAAGATGATATCCTTGAAATTGGCACGCCTGATGAAACCCTTGGTGGGCACGAACTGAGGCTTACCCGCCCTTTGCTATATGACTATCAGCATATCTACGATGCTTTGAGAATGGTAGCTGGCCTGAATTTAACGCTAGCTCCTGTGATTGATGAGAATGAACACCTTGTAGGTGTTATTACACTTCAGGACTTAGTAGGCCACATGAGCGAAATGATAGCCATAAGTGACCCTGGTGGTATCATAGTTTTCGAGATGAGCATCAATGATTACTCGCTTGCCAAAATTGCCCACATTGCCGAAGAAAATGACAGCAAGGTGATTAGCGCTTATGTTTCTACCATTCCAGGAAATACTTCTTTGATGGAGTTGACGATAAAAGTGAATAAAGAAAATATTCAACCTTTGTTGCAGAGCTATGAAAGGTTTGGATATAACGTGACCGGCTCTTTCCAAGAGAAAGAACACCTGGATGACCTTAAAGATCGCTTTGAATCCTTTATGAAATTCATAAATATCTAACCGCCTTGCGGGCCCTCTTAGTATTACCCTTCTTTTTCTTCATTAGTACTTTTGTCAAGGCTCAAAACCCTGCGAAAGACACCAGTGACGTATATTATATAGTCGACTCCATTAGCCTTGAGGGAAACAAGGTAACTAAGCCCCGCATAATTCTTCGAGAGCTGACTTTTGAACTGGGAGACACCATCAAAGCTAAAGAACTTGAAAAGCTGCTTGAGCGCAGCAGGTATAATCTTATCAATACGCTCCTATTCAACTTTGTGGACCTCAATATTGAGAGAGAAGAGAATAAGTTTCACGTACGCATTAAATTGGTTGAAAGGTGGTATATCTTTCCGATTCCGTTTATTGAAATAGCCGAGAGAAACTTTAACGCATGGTGGGCCAATAAAGATTTCTCAAGGCTTGACTATGGGGCTTATATCATTAAGAACAATTTCAGGGGAAGAAAGGAGAGCATTACCGCATTAATAAGGCTAGGCTTTAATGAACAATATAGGCTCACCTATGATGTCCCATATCTAAACAAGAAGCAAACCTTGGGCATCACTTTTACGGCAGGGTATTCTCAGCACCATGAAATATTCTATGCCTCACAAGATAATAAGCAACAGTTCTATAAATCTGATAAAAGAAGCACCCATGAGTTGGATGGAATGGTGGGCCTTAACTACCGCCAAGGACTTTACAGCACCCATTCATTCATGGCTGGATATAACTATGCTAAAGCATTAGACACCATCATTGAGCTTAACCCCATATACTTCAATAGCGGGCAGAATGATATAGAATTTCTTAACCTCACCTACCTGTTTCAATACGATTATAGAGACAGTAAAATTTACCCTTTGAAAGGGCACTACCTTTTAGGAGAGTTGAAAAAATATGGTTTGGGCATCCTAAAAAACGAAAAGACTGATGTGTGGACTTTGGAGGCCATGGTTCAGAAATTTATTCCATTGAGTAAAAGGTGGTATTGGGCAGGCAGCCTAAAAACCAAAGTATCATCGGAAGCCACGCAACCCTATTACATTCAAAGGGGCTTGGGCTATTTTCTTGATTTTATCCGAGGGTATGAGCCTTATGTGATTGACGGACAACATTATGGCCTATTCAAATCAAACTTAAAGTTTGCAATAATCCCTACCAAGGTATGGACTATAAAAAAGTTTAAGCAAGGCAGGTTTAACCCCATACCTTATGCTTTGTATGCCAACTTATACTACGACGCTGGTTATGTAATAGACAATCAGTTTGAATCAGGCAATTACATGGCGAACGACTACCAACATGGCTTTGGGGCTGGTATTGATTTTGTGACTTACTATGACAGGGTAGTTAGATTGGAATATTCTTTCAATAAGTTTGGAGAGTCAGGATTTTTTATTCATTTTACATCTTCATTGTAACGACTATGAAACTCGCCATCTTCGGACGAACCCTTCCAAAACAGTTTGAGCCTTTTATCAAACAATTATTCAAGGTGCTCAATGCGTATCAAATTGAAAGGGTAGTGCACAAGAAATTTCAAAAAGTGCTTGAGGAGAAAGGCATTGCAAGTGACAACCCTACTTTTAGCTCACCTGATGATGTAAGAGGGAATGTTGATTACCTATTGAGTATTGGTGGCGATGGTTCATTGCTTGAGAGTGCAACGTTAGTGGGCGATTCAGGCGTACCCATTTTGGGTATTAATACTGGAAGGTTGGGTTTTTTATCTAGTGTGGCTGAAAGCGACATTGAAATGGCTGTTACAGCCTTAATGAATAAGCAATATAGCCTAGATAAAAGAACATTACTGAGCCTTGAAACAGAAGAAAAATTGTTTGGAGATACCAATTTCGCTTTAAATGAACTGACCGTTCATAAGAAAGACTCGTCATCAATGATTACTGTTCATGCATATATCAATGATGAATTTTTGAACTCTTACTGGGCCGATGGGTTGATTGTTGCCACACCTACCGGCTCAACGGGATATTCATTGAGTTGTGGTGGCCCCATTGTGAGCCCAGGTTCTGAGAACCTGATTATCACCCCAGTTGCCCCCCATAATTTAAACGTACGCCCCTTTGTGGTTTCTGATGATTGCGCCATCAAATTGAAGGTAGAAGGCCGTGGAGAGAACTTTCTCGCAACACTTGATTCTAGGAGCGTTACCATTGAATCTTCCACTGAATTGATTGTACAAAAAAGCCCTTTTTCGATTAATTTAATCAGGCTCAGCAATGAGAGTTTTTTGAGCACACTGAGAAACAAATTGATGTGGGGTATGGACAAGCGCAATTACTAGCTGCAAGAATAATCTTCTGAAATCATTACCAAAATGACATCCTGTATTGGCTGCCCTTAAACTATAATTAAGCCCATTTTATTGGTTTTTCACGAAAAAATATCCCTATATTTGCTGTTTGAGGTGTAATAGACCTAAACTACCGCTATGTACAAAAGAATTATACTAGTTCTTCTTCTTTTGATACCAATGATTTCATCTGCCCAAAGATGGAAAAGGTTCAGGTATGAAGTAGTGTATGGAATTGGCGCTACCAACTTCTTAGGTGAGCTTGGAGGTGCTAACCAAATTGGTACCGATTATTTCAGGGACTTGGAAATTTCTATGACGCGCTATGTATTGAACATTGGCATGCGTTATAAGCTGTCCCAATACACCTCGGTAAAAACTGGTATTAGCTACGGCCGTTTAAGAGGGCATGATAACACCACCGAAGAACCAGCGAGAAAAAATCGTAATTTGCATTTCCGGTCTCCAATTATAGAATGGTCTACCCAGTATGAATTCTCGTGGATGAAGGAAACCATCAAAAGCCGCTACAAGATACGAAGGGTGCGTGGTCGCGGCAGAAAAGGAAGCGAAATCTATTTTTATGGCTTTGTGGGCTTTTCCACTTTTTGGTTTAACCCAAAAGCGCAGCTGAACGGCACAGGAAAATGGCACGCTTTAAAGCCGTTACACACAGAGGGGCAAGGATTAGAAGAATATCCGACCCGTAATAACTATTCACGTTTTCAAGTTGCTGTGCCAGCTGGTATTGGTATCAAATACAACATTGATAAGTCATCAAGTATCGGTATTGAATATGGCCTGAGAAAGACTTTTACCGATTACATTGATGACGTAAGTAAATCCTACATAGATAAAGAAATTTTAGAAGCAGAATATGGTGAATTATCTGCGGCTTTGTCTGACCAATCATTAGCACCTGCTCCTCCTGGAGTGGATGGAAGGCAGACTTATCCTAACCAGCAGAGGGGAGACCCTACAGATAATGATGCCTATATGTTTTTGCTGATAACCTATAACTATAAGCTGCAAACCACCAGAAAAGGATTGCCGAAGTTCTAGGAACAATACTTTCAATCAATATTCGTTTAAAAGGAATGAGAAAGAAAATTTGGCTTGCATTGGTAATTGGGATACTATCCTCTTTTGCCGTTCAAGCGCAGAAATCAGAGGTTGGAGTTTTTGGTGGTGCTTCTTTTTATCTGGGTGAAACCAACCGCTCATCACTTTTCAAACTCTCCCGCCCCGCATTTGGCTTGGTGTACAGGCTGAATCTAAGCGAACACTGGGCTCTTAAAGGAAATGCCTACTATGGTGGCATTCAAGGTGCTGATTCTCTTTCTGATAATGCTGAGGACAGGGTTAGAAACCTAAGTTTTAAGTCTGTTTTGATAGATATAGGCGTGAACATGGAGCTTAATTTCATGCGCTTCAGGGCGGGTGACCCAACCACTCCTTTCACTCCTTACATTTTCGCTGGTGTGTCTATCTTTAAATTTAACCCTACTGCTGAACTTAGAGGAGGGGATTATACCGTTGGCGGAGAAGTATACACTGTGAAAGGCGGTACTTATGCACTGCAACCATTG
>JANQJC010000063.1 GCA_028281825.1 Flavobacteriales bacterium | reverse complement strand
TAGTATTGGCAAAGGCAATTGCCCTATTGTAGATACCTGGTGGCAGACCGAAACCGGGGGCATCCTTATTTCGCCATTGGCTGGGTTAACCAAACTCAAACCGAGTTTTGCTACCCTGCCTATGCCAGGTGTTCAACCCTTATTGGTGGACAATGAAGGAAATGAAATTGAAGGCAATGGCGTAGAAGGCAATTTATGTATCAAGTTTCCGTGGCCTTCTATCCTGCGCACCACCTGGGGCGACCATGAGCGTTGCCACCAGGTTTATTTCTCAACTTACAAGGGTTTATATTTTACAGGTGATGGCTGTAAGCGTGACCTCGATGGATACTATAGAATAACTGGCCGTGTTGATGATGTAATTAATGTATCAGGGCATCGCATTGGTACTGCTGAAGTAGAAGACGCCATTGATGAACACTCAAATGTAGTTGAAACAGCTGTTGTAGGCTACCCGCATGACATCAAGGGACAAGGCATATACGCCTATGTGATATGCGAAAGCCAGCCCGCTGATATGCAAGCCTTTAAGGATGAAGTGAATGCCACTGTATCCGAGATGATAGGCCCTATCGCCAAACCTGATAAAATTCAGGTGGTAAGTGGTTTGCCTAAAACACGTTCGGGTAAGATTATGAGGCGTATTTTGAGAAAAGTGGCCGAAGGTGATGTGAGCAACCTGGGTGATATTTCAACCCTGCTAGACCCATCGGTAGTAGAGGAAATAAAAAACGGAATGGCTTACTAATAAGCAATCACTTTTCCCTTTTTCAGTAGCTTATTATCCACGCCGACGTATTCATATATATAAATACCGTTGGCTATATCTCCACGTTCAACACGCACCCAATCTTTCGAGTGAGGCCCAGACGAGTATACCAGTTTCCCACTCACGTCATACAGGTTCAGCTCAAATTGTAGTTCATTAGGGTTTTCAAAGTAAAAGACCGTTTCATCGGTAAATGGATTAGGAAAAAAACCATGCTCCAACTCTGTCTCAATCTCAGGTGGCGGGATAAACCTGAACATATAAAGGCCTGTTTGGCGATCAGATATTAATATCCTGCCTGAAGGCAAAAAGGCGTAAACACCCCATGCACCCCTGAAATTAGATGGATGGTCTTCCAAGTAAGTATCGTAAAAGCCCGCTTTGAAAGGGTTTTCCCTGTCTTTGATATTAAATATCTGCAAACCATCATTATAATGAGACACATAGGCAAAGCCTTCCTTCACCATCACATTATGGGCAACGGTATTGTCTCTGTCCTCTGAATTAAATAGCCCTAAAACTTGTATGTCAGTAAGAACAGAAACATCACATACTTTTAATCGCTTGCCGTCTGTTTCATCTGTAAACACGTAGGTTTTTCCATCTTCAGACAACCAACCAGAATGGTTATAGCCTTTGTCTTCATAAAAGTCCAGCACTCCCAATTGAACTGGATTAAGTGCATCACTGAAATTATAAACATATAAGCCTTCGCCCGCACAATTGAGGTAAGCTGTATCATTCCTCACAAAAGCATCGTGTACGTATAACACATCTTGAAAGTGCTTCAAAAAAACTGGGTTTTCAGGGTCTTGAAGGGAATACACACTCATAGCAAAACCTGGAGGGCCAAGGATATACATCTTAGCCGTAGCATTATCAATGAATACATTATGTGCCGTGTTTACCAGGCTATCGGAATCATAAACTACCTTAACAGAGTCAGGTAAATAGTGTAAATCAATGATTTGCAATGATGCCGGTCCCTGGTCTCCAACTGCATATAAATAGCCCTTATACTCATGGTAGTCTCTATGCACCACTGAATTTCCTTGCCTTCTGCCGGGCACATAAGCTCTCTGTGTCATGCTGTTGTTAATACCTAGCTCAATAATATGGGTTCCTTGAGTGGAACCTATCACACCATACTCAGCGCCATTGATTACAAAGCCATCACCCTCGTTATATTTTGCCCCACCACTATTGGGTGGCACATTAGGGTTGTCCCAATTGCCCAATAGAATAACGTTTTCGCTAACCTGACTGAAGGCAATCAGGCTTGAAAAAAGAAAACAACAAAAGAAATAATACTGCTTCATACCTTTATTAACGCAGCCAAAGTTAAAATATGTTAAGCTAAGGTAGTGTCGTGAAATCCACTGAATATTCAACTATCTTAAAATATATTTTAGCCTATATTTACAGCCCTACAAAAACAACGTGTCAGACAGCTTAGTAGTCATACCAACTTATAACGAGAAAGAGAACATCGAAAAGATGGTCCGCAAGGTCTTTTCCTTGAAGCATGACTTTCACTTACTTATAGTGGATGACGGCTCACCTGATGGCACTGGAGCTATTGTAAAAAGCCTGATGCCGGAATATGAAGGTCGTCTTTTTATAGAAGAAAGAGAGGGTAAACTGGGCTTAGGTACTGCCTACATTCATGGGTTCAATTGGGGGCTTCAGCACAACTACCAATACTTTTTTGAGATGGATGCTGATTTTTCCCACAACCCTGATGACCTGGTAAGGCTGTTTAATGCCTGTGCCTATGAAGGGGCTGATGTAGCTATTGGTTCACGATACATACAGGGGGTCAATGTGGTAAACTGGCCTATTGGCAGGGTACTGATGTCTTATTTCGCCTCTAAGTATGTATGGCTTATTTCAGGCATGCGCATCAAAGATGCTACCGCTGGCTTCATTTGCTACAAAAGAGAAGTGCTTGAAGTTATTCCATTGGAGAAAATAAAATTTCATGGCTATGCTTTCCAAATAGAAATGAAATTCACAGCCTGGAAATTCGGTTTTAAACTGGTAGAAGTACCTATTGTATTTACAGACCGCGTTGAAGGCGAATCAAAAATGAGCATTAATATCTTTAATGAAGCCTTCATTGGGGTCATCCAAATGAAATGGAAAAGCCTCTTTCGCTCTTATAAGAGAAGCAAGGCTTAAAGCTTACTCACTTTCTGAGAATAAAGCTTACCATCCACCAATAATGTTAACGAGTACATTCCGGCATCCAAACCTTCAAGGTCTAGTTGATTATTACCACTTGCCAGATTACCCGCTTTAGCTACTTGCCCTAAGGCATTTACCAAAGTATATTCAATATTGCTGTAAACACCTGGTAATGAGACATTCAATGCACCATTGGTTGGGTTTGGATACACCTTAACATCCAACTCTTGGTTATCCTCTATTCCAAATACTGACGGTGGGTTAGAAACCAAGAAGTAGGTATCCATTTGGTATACACCACTATTCCATGCAGTACCCGGAATATACTTGTCACCGTTCCAAGTTATTTGTCCATACCTAAGGTCTGTATTGGCAGTCATCGCATTATTGTAGATACCAGGCTCTAGATTAGTGGTGTCATTATCCCTATATTCATATAGTAATAGAGCATTTCTGCGGTTAACTGGAGGTGGGTCAAAAAACACATCAATAGTATCACCAGCATTATAGGGGTTACCTGGAATGTAAGTATAGGTAACAGCTATGTGCTCGCTATCATTAACCATCAGTTCCACAGGCAAAACTATAAGATCCTGAAAGGTCATTGAAGTATCATCGTCGTCTAATAATATGGTATGCTCTACGCTTGGGTCTAAGCCTCTGTTTTTTGGTTGGTCGTACACCACGCTTGCCCAAGACCTGTTTGGGGCCCAGGATGCCTGCTCAGCATGAGTAATTTTCGAATTCTCATAAATCTGGACTATCAGCGTGTCGGGAGCATCATGTTGATAACGGAAGTAAGCATAAGGGATAGCAATTGAATCAACACTATAATCCCCAATCACTTGAGGATGGCTTAATTGAAAATAAATAGAATAAGGGTCAAAAACCTGACCAACTGAATGCTTCCAGGGATTATTAAAGCCACTGGTAAACTCCACTAGCACTGTAGAATCAGGCCATAAGTGCATTTGAAAATAGCTTGCATCCAAACTGTAATTATAGATTTCTTCACCGAAATTAAACCATTCGGTAAACCCACCTCCTGACTTAGGTTGTGAAACCGACAAAGGTGAATGTGTCTTAACTGCAGGTCTTTCATCCCCACTATTTATAAATGAGTTTTGCGCAGATGCAAAAAAAGCCAATACAGAAAACGATAGTAGTAAGTAGATTTTTTTCATTGATGTGTTATTAAGTGCGTCTATTAAACAAATTTAGGTTAAAACACCTATCAAATGGTAAGTTGGCTTACAATTTACTTACCTTTTTTGAGATTATCTTATCATTGACTAATATCTTAAGGGTATACAAACCCGCTTCCAGGCCTGAAGTATTAATCGTGAACCTTGGTGTTGAAAGTGCCCCACTTATCACTTCTTGCCCAATTGCATTGACAAGCGTATACTCTATATTGCCTGAAAATACAGGAGGGATGGCAACATCCAATGAGTTATTGGCGATGGGATTGGGATATACCCTAATTCCCAAATCTGCCGGTGATTCTGCAATACTGGTAAATTCAGGGTAAGTCAGCTTAAAGTATATATCTAATTGATAGGCATATCCATTCCACGCTATACCAGGCACATATTTATTCACCCACGAACTGGTGCCATTTTGAACTGGGGTAGTCGCGTCAAGGCTGTGATTATAGGTACCTATGTCCAGCAACCTATCAAAGTCTTTGTATTCAAACACTACAAAGTTGTTAATCTTATTAGTCGTTTGCTGATGCAATGTAGGGTCAATCGTATCTCCAACGTTGTACGGGTTACCAGGAAAATAAGTAAGCGTTACTGCAAATTTCCCATCAGCAGGCAAATCTACATCCACAGGAAATATCATAAAGTCACCTTCACTAGTTGAATCTGCTTCAGTCAATAAATAGGTAAACTCGTGTATTGGGTTAGCCCCCTTTTTAACCACAGTATCATAAGGTACAGTAGCGAAAGAAGCTCCAGCAGCAATTCCGAAATTCATACTGCTTTGGTCGTAATACTGCACCAGTAAAGTATCTGGGGCTGCATCCTGAAACCTATAATATCTATATGGAAACACAATGGAATCTACATGATAAGGCATAAACTCATTGATAATAGGATGGTTATCAGCAAACAGCCACCCTTGTGGGTCAAGCACCTGCCCTACTGAGTGCCTCCATACTGAACCCATAAAATCACCATAGCTTACTACTACTTCAGGAACTGGAAATAGGTCAACTCTTATATCATCCCAGTTACTGCTTTCGTGATGGACTATGTCACCATAGTTATACCATTCAGCAACTACCTGGGTGGGAGACGCAATTTCCAGTTGTTGCTGTCTTCCACTTTCCAATGCATCAATCAATTCTTGCGAAAAGACTGTGCAATGCGATAACAAGGCAGAAAGAAATAAGGGTGTAAACCTTTTCATTGAAATCTATTTACCCTATAAATTTACGAAAAAGGAAATATCACTCAGCTAAAACTTTGCTAAAACTTACCTTTTCAGCCACTATGGCTGGCACCTTATCCACTGGAATTCTCTCTTGCTCCATAGTGTCGCGATAGCGAATTGTAACAGTATTGTCCTCTAAAGTTTGATGGTCAACAGTAATGCAGAAAGGAGTACCAATAGCATCTTGCCTGCGGTAGCGCTTACCAATATTGTCCTTTTCTTCATACACACACATGTGGTCAAAGCGCAAGGCATTGAATATCTCCATAGCCTTCCCTGGCAAGCCATCCTTCTTTGTCAACGGGAATATTGCCACTTTGAAAGGAGCAAGAAAATCAGGTATCCTCAATACCGTTCTTTCAGAGCCATCATCCAATTTCTCTTCAGCATAAGCCGATGAAAGCACTGCCAGAAAAGTCCTGTCCAATCCTATCGAAGTTTCAACAACATAAGGCACATAATTCTCATTCAACTCAGGGTCGAAATACTGCAATTTCTTACCTGAATGTTTCTCATGCTGCTTTAAATCAAAATCAGTTCTTGAGTGGATTCCTTCCAATTCTTTAAAACCAAACGGAAACTCAAATTCGATGTCAAAAGCAGCATTGGCATAGTGGGCCAATTTATCATGCTTATGAAAACGATACTTCTCAGCAGGGATACCCATAGCCTGATGCCACTTCATCCTCAGTTCTTTCCAATGTTCAAACCACTTAAGCTCTTCACCTGGCCTCACAAAGAATTGCATCTCCATCTGCTCGAACTCCCTCATACGGAATATAAACTGGCGGGCTACTATCTCATTTCTGAATGCCTTACCCACTTGCGCGATACCAAATGGTATTTTCATCCTTCCTGTTTTCATCACATTCAAAAAGTTCACGAAAATACCCTGGGCAGTTTCTGGGCGCAGATAAATAGTGCTGGCACCTTCAGCCATTGCTCCCATCTCAGTGGCAAACATCAAATTGAACTGGCGTACATCGGTCCAATTGCGTGAACCAGACATTGGGCAAGCAATCTCTAAATCAATAATAATTTGCTTTATCTCGGCAAGGTCACTCTTTTCCAAAGCTTCTACATACCTGTGGCGAACTTCCGCTATCTTTTCTTTATAACCAACAACTCTTGGGTTGGTATCCACATACATCTTCTCATCAAAGCTATCTCCAAAACGCTTAGCTGCCTTGGCCACCTCTTTGTATATCTTCTCCTGGATTTTTTCCATGTAATCCTCAATCAACACATCGGCCCTGTAGCGTTTCTTGCTATCCTTATTGTCAATCAATGGGTCGTTAAAAGCATCCACGTGCCCTGAAGCCTTCCATGTGGTTGGGTGCATGAAAATTGCAGCATCAATACCTACTATATTCTCATTCATTTGCACCATGCTCTTCCACCAGTACTCACGAATGTTCTTTTTCAACTCAGCGCCGTTTTGGCCATAATCATACACCGCACTCAATCCATCATAAATTTCGCTCGACTGGAAAACAAATCCATACTCTTTGGCATGGGCAATGATTTTTTTAAATAGGTCTTCAGACATTTTTATGTAATAAGGATGTTACAATGGGCGCAAAACTACCATTCTGGCAGCAAATGACAATGATTAACGGAATAGAAATTTACCCATGGTGAGCCTGTGCCTTCATTCTTTTCACCAGGCTAATGAATACCTCGAAAAAATCTTCATCAAATGCATCATTAGTAATCCGCACCCTCGAACCTGTGAAAAAAGCCAAAAATCCAGGTATTATATCTCTCTTTTTGGCACCCTCCATCATAATATTCATCACCCTGCGGTTAAGCTTGGAGAACACATCCACATCTTTTATTTCGCTGGGGGTAATGGTAGTCAGTTGCATTTTATCACCCCTGTATACACGAATACTTTCTTTGTCCACTTCCACCATTCTTATACCATTGGCTTTCCATTGTATGGTATCAAAAATGAAATAAAGCAATAGTAAGCCGCCAGAAATTGACAAGGCTTGCAGGTTAAACTTGATACCCTGAACCAATGTGAAATACAAAACTACCACCGCAAATAGTGCCGTCATGCCATTCACAATTAATAATGAACTCCGTGAGGCTTTCATTTGGAACAACTTATCAATTAAATGTTCGGGCAGTTTCATTTCTTTCGGTTTGCACAAAGATAGTACATAAGTGTGGCGCAATTGAAGACCTATTCAATACCTTTGCAACCGCAATGATAGCCATAGAAAATACATTAGTATCTGAAGACTTGCTGGACAAGAAGTTTGTGTGCGACCTCACACGATGCAAAGGCGCATGCTGTGTAGAAGGTGAAGCTGGCGCCCCTATAGAAGAGCATGAAGTTGGCCCGATGGAAGATGCCCTTGATGAAGTTATTCCTTATATGACTGAAGCAGGCAAAAAAGTAGTAGACGATTTGGGTGTGTTTGTAGTGGGGCATGACGGTGAGTTGGAAACACCATTAGTGAATGGAAAAGAATGTGCCTTTGCCAACTTTGATGAAAAAGGAATTGCTTATTGCTCTTTTGAAAAAGCTTTTGAAGCAAAAAAAGTCAATTTTCGCAAGCCAATTTCCTGTCATTTATACCCCGTGAGGGTAAAAAATTACCCAAATTATGTCGCCGTTAACTATCACCAATGGAATATTTGCTCACCAGCATGCCAATTAGGAGAAAATTTAAGCGTGAAATTATATCGTTTTTTGAAGGTTCCACTAACCCAAAAATTTGGTGAAAAATGGTATGAAGAATTGCAACAAATCGACCAACATTTGAATGGGAAAGATTAGTGAATAAGTTTTAAAAAAAATGTTTGAATTTTTAATTAGGATAACAGTTAGGCTTTTGAAGGGGGCGTGCCAAAAATTCAAGTCCTCTAGCCCTTTTGTGCTCTGCAATACCAAAGTCATCCCTTCTACACATACTATAAACACTGGGCATTGAAAGTTTTCAATACCACTCTTGTTAAAAACTTGGTTCAAATGTGAATAAGTATAGATTGACTTGAACCTATCTTTTTTGAAAATTTGAACCAACGAAAATTGAGCGGGTTAACACATCGTTAACGCCTCGCACCAAAAACGTTAATATAAACTTTAAGATTTACATTGTTTGAAGGCTCGGAAGATTGCCTTCAAGGGAGGGGTTTCTCTGTCAATTTTCGAGGATGTTTAACGATTAAAAGAGATATAAAATGGAGCAAAAAGTTCAAACCAAAAGCGACGTAGACATTAAGGAGATATTACCAGAAAAAACCTCCTTGCCTGTAGAACCCCTATTACAAGAGAATAAAAACAGGTTTGTTCTTTTTCCTATTGAGCATAATGACATTTGGGCTTTTTATAAGAAAGCTGAAGCCAGTTTTTGGACTGCCGAAGAAATTGACCTTGATGCTGACATCAGCGATTGGGAAAATAAGTTGAATGACGATGAGCGCCACTTCGTTAAGCATGTGTTAGCATTTTTTGCCGCCAGTGATGGTATTGTGAATGAAAACCTTGCCGAGAACTTTGTGAACGAAGTACAATACACTGAAGCCAAATTCTTCTATGGGTTTCAAATCATGATGGAGAACATCCACTCTGAGACTTACTCTCTGCTGATAGACACCCTTATAAAAGATAAAAAAGAGAAGGATACACTATTCAACGCTATCGACACACTCGACTGCGTGAAGAAAAAAGCTGAATGGGCACTAAGGTGGATTGAGAAAGGCTCTTTCGCCGAGAGGATTGTTGCCTTTGCCGCTGTTGAAGGTATATTCTTCTCAGGTAGTTTCTGCTCTATCTTCTGGTTGAAAAAACGTGGCTTGATGCCAGGCTTGAGTTTCTCTAACGAGCTAATCTCTCGTGACGAAGGCTTACACTGCGATTTTGCTTGCCTGCTTTACACTGACCATATTAAGAACAAGCTGGATGAAAGCACTGTGAAGCGCATTATCCTTGATGCTGTGGAAATCGAGAAAGAGTTTGTGAGCGATGCCTTGCCTGTAAACCTTATTGGCATGAATGCTGAATTGATGTGCCAGTATATCGAGTTTGTTGCCGATAGACTACTAGTTGAACTTGGCTACGACAAGGTATTCAAAGCTAAAAACCCATTTGACTTTATGGAGATGATAAGCTTGCAAGGTAAAACCAACTTCTTTGAGAAGAGAGTTGCTGAATACCAAAAAGCTGGTGTGATGAGCGGTAAAGACAATAACGTTTTCTCTTTAGATGAAGATTTCTAAACGACTTTATACACACAAAATCCTGCGGAAATGAACAATTTAGACATGCAAATCTGGACTCGGGCTGTAGATATGGCTGTAAGCTTATACCAGGTAAAAGGAACAAAAATAACTGACGGAAATGCCGACGAAGAGTTTGGGCATTTCTTCTCAGCTAGCCTTAATACTGTCTATAAAGACTATATGTTCTTGGATATTGAACAACTAACTATTGAACAGGCAGAAGCCATATTCTTTGAGCCTGAGAATTAATTGATATTAAACTCCACCTAAAACACTTTGACCCATGTACGTAATTAAAAGAGATGGCAGGCGCGAATCAATCAAATTTGACAAGATAACCGCGCGTATTCAAAAATTGTGCTATGGCCTTAATCCATTGGTTGACCCGATACCAGTAGCCATGAAGGTTATCAAAGGTATTTATGAAGGTGTAACTACTCGTGACCTTGACAACCTGGCTGCTGAAACTGCTGCCTCGTTTACAGTTAGGCACCCTGACTATGCCCTATTAGCCTCAAGGATAGCCGTTTCTAACTTACATAAGTCAACAGAGAAATCTTTCTCTGAAACCATGAAGCTCTTGTATGAATACACTGACCCTGTAACAGGTGAAAGTGCTTCGCTACTAGCTGAAGACGTATATCAAATTATTCAAAAGAATGCTGAGATACTGGACTCAACCATCATTTATGATAGGGACTTCAACTATGATTTCTTTGGCTTTAAAACGTTAGAGCGCTCTTATTTGCTTAGGATAAACGGCCAAATTGTGGAAAGGCCACAGCAAATGTTGATGCGTGTATCAGTGGGCATCCATAAAGATGATATTGAGGCTGCTATCAATACTTACGAGTTGATGAGTAAGGGATATTTCACCCATGCTACGCCTACACTATTTAATGCTGGTACGCCAAAACCACAAATGTCAAGTTGTTTCCTATTAACGATGAAGGATGATAGCATCTCTGGCATTTATGATACCTTGAAGCAGTGTGCCCAAATTTCACAATCAGCCGGTGGTATTGGCCTAAGCATTCACGATATCAGGGCAAAAGGCTCTTATATCAAAGGCACTAATGGCGCTTCTAACGGTATCGTCCCAATGCTACGTGTATTCAACGATACGGCTCGCTATGTAGACCAAGGCGGTGGCAAGAGAAAAGGCTCTTTTGCAATTTATATTGAGCCATGGCATGCTGATATCTACGATTTCCTTGACCTGAAGAAAAATCACGGTAAAGAGGAACAAAGAGCCCGTGACTTGTTCTATGCACTATGGATGAATGACTTATTCATGAAACGTGTTGAAGCCAATGCCGATTGGTCGCTATTCTGCCCTAACGAGGCTCCTGGCCTGGCAGACACCTATGGCGCTGAGTTTGAAGAGCTGTTCCTAAAATATGAAGATGAAGGCCGTGCGAAGAAAACTATTAAGGCACAAGAGCTTTGGTTTAAAATACTAGAGTCCCAAGTGGAGACAGGTACGCCATACATCCTTTACAAAGACGCTTGTAATGAGAAGAGCAATCAGAAAAACCTGGGCACTATCAAGTCAAGTAACCTTTGCACTGAGATTATCGAGTATACATCTCCTGATGAAGTAGCTGTATGTAACCTGGCTTCAATTGCCCTGCCACGTTTTGTGCGTGAAGGCGAGTTTGATTTTGATAAGCTATTTGAGATAGCCTACACAGCTACCAAAAACCTGAACCGTATAATCGACAGGAACTATTATCCAGTACCTGAAGCGAGAAACTCAAACATGCGCCACAGGCCAATTGGTTTGGGTGTGCAAGGTTTGGCTGACGCCTTCATACTATTGCGCTACCCATTCACTTCGCCTGAAGCACGTCAATTGAATAAAGACATATTTGAAACTATCTACTATGCTTCTCTTACAGCCTCTAAAGACTTGGCGAAGGAAGATGGTCACTATGAAACTTATCCTGGTTCACCAATATCTCAAGGTCAATTCCAATTCGACCTATGGGGTGTGAAGCCAAGTGACCGTTGGGAATGGGACGTATTGAAAGAGGAGATTTCTAAATATGGTGTTCGTAACTCGCTACTGCTAGCTCCAATGCCAACTGCTTCTACTTCGCAGATACTTGGAAACAATGAGTGCTTTGAGCCTTATACCTCCAATATCTACACTCGTAGGGTATTGTCTGGTGAGTTTATCGTGGTTAACAAGCACTTGCTTCGCGACCTTACAGACCTGGGCATCTGGAATGACTCTATGAAGAACAAACTGATGGCTGCCAACGGCTCTATTCAGGATATTGAAGAGATACCTGATAACCTGAAGGAACTATACAAAACTGTTTGGGAACTGAAGATGAAGGATATCATTGATATGGCTGCCGACAGGGGTGCTTATATTGACCAATCTCAATCATTGAACCTGTTTATTGAGAACCCTAACTTCGGTAAGCTGACCTCAATGCACTTCTATTCTTGGAAGAAAGGCTTAAAGACAGGTATGTATTACTTACGCACAAAAGCTGCCGCTGATGCCATCAAATTTACTGTAGAAAAAGCTGCTAAAGTGGAAGACACACCTGCACCGGCTGAACCAGTTACAATTGACGTTACGGAAGAACAAGCCAACATGGCCTGCTCATTGGATAATCCAGATGAGTGTGAAGCTTGTGGCTCTTGATAGATTAAATCGTTAGTTAGTTTTTGAAAAGGGGGCGTGATTTATTTCACGTCCCTTTTTTATGCACTAATTTTTCTTCCTGGGAATCAACTATTTACCTAAAAATATAATACATAATTATCTAATACATAATATTCTTATGTATATTTACGTTATTGAATCAAATCAACAGTCATGATATACTCATCTGAACTCATAAAAGGAACACTAAAAACCATCATCCTAAAACTGCTGCAAGACAATAAAAGAATGTATGGTTATGAAATAACTCAAAAGGTAAAGGAGTTAACCAAAGAAAGAATACAAATAACTGAAGGAGCATTGTATCCTACCCTGCATGCTTTGGAAAAGGAAGGATTAGTAACCACCGAATCAGAATATATAGGCAAAAGGATAAGAAAGTATTATAGCCTAAGTGAAAACGGCACTACCAAGGCTCAGGAAAAGGTGAACGAGTTAGCCGAATTTATGAATACAATGAAATTTTTGTTGGACATAAAAACAGCATAAATGTATAAGCTTAGTAGTGAACAAGTAGACTTTATCCTCAATGACATTCGTGCACGTGGCATTGAAATGGATAGCCTGCAGGAAGACCTGCTGGATCACGTCTGCTGCATTATTGAGCACAACCTTGAGGAAAATGGGAACTTCAAGGACTTCTATGAGGAGACTATAAAGACCTTCTACAAGAAGGACTTACGGGAAATAGAAGAAGAAACTAGTTCCCTTATCACTAACAAACACTATTACACCATGAAAAAATTAATGATAGCAAGCGGCAGTATATCTGCCATCATTCTGAGTGCAGGCATAGCCCTCAAGTTTTTGCATATGCCTGGAGCTGGCATCAGCGTTGTTGTTGGTATAACTATTCTAAGCTTAGTTTTTCTTCCTTTAATGTTCACCCTAAAAATCAAGGAAAAACAAAAGGTAAAAGACAAAGTACTGCTAGCACTTGTTTCGTTCATTGCCATTCTTTTCTGTATGGCGGTTATGTTCAAATTGATGCACTGGCCCTATGCCAACATGATGGGCATAAGTTCTATCGCTCTATTAGGTTTAGTTTATTTACCAATCCACTTTCTCACTGGCATAAGGCAGGCTGAAACCAAAGTCAATACCATTGTATCTTCCATACTTGTATTGGCTTCTTGTGGCTTGTTTCTGGGTTTGGTTCGCTCACCAGGTGCCAGTAAGGCTCTGAACATCAAAAACACGCATGTGTTTGTCCGGGGGGAGCAAATTCTTGAAAACGAAAGCAGGCAAGTAGACATCTATTTGATGAACCACGCAATTGACCCTGAAATGGCTAAAATAAGTGACGCTATCTACAATGCCTGTAATGAATTAAAGTCTATCATCATCGAGAGAGAAACAGGCTATAAAGAACTCGATAAAGATTTTGAGAATAGAGATGCCTGGATAGAAGATGGTTGGGTAAGCTCATATTTTAAACCAGAAACAAAAGGGTACATTAAAAGAAATGAGCTTAAAGAACTAACCGAAAGGTATAATAAGGTATATACAAGTGCTGGCTTGGTGCCTTTGGAGTCCTCAGTACTTCAAATGAATGAGGATAGGATTTTGAACACTTTAAATGATTTAACTCAACTACAAATGCTCGTCCTGCAAAACCAAATTGCAGCAGTAAATTGAGCAGAACTAAATCAAATTCTAAGCTGGTAAGTATGTCCATGCCCGCTTTTTTTGTTTCTCAATTGACAAAAAAGGGTTTCTAAAATCGGATAACAAGACAAAAATTACTGACGAAAAAAATCTTTTCCTATATTCGTAGTAAAGTCTGAAAACCTAAAATCTCCCTAGTATGAAAACTTTTTACACTCTGTTGTGCGTTATAATAATGTTTGCTTTCACGCTCAGCTCACATGCACAAAACAAGATAAGAACACTATCTTATCATCAAATTACCAAATTCACTGAAACTCAAGTTATAGGTCAAGACTGGCAACACGTGTTAAGCGACAATGCTAATAAAATAGTATGGTTCAAGCAAAGCAGCCCTAAAAAAGTATTTGTTATGAACCGTGATGGTAGCGGAATGCAGGAAATAGTAGACATGGGTACTGAACGACTCTCTTATGTAGATATAAGCGCCGACGGAACTAAAATAGTATATAGAGGCGGGCCATTTAGTGAAGGCTCTCATGTTAACTTTATTAACTCCAATGGCACTGGTAATGCAGATTTAGTGGGATTTACTGGGCTTCATGTACAAACTATTAAGATTAGTGGTGACGGAAACCATATATTTTTCAATCTGTTTACTAATAGCTCTTATTTAGCGGGAGGGACCGCTGAAAGAGGCGTATATTATATAACCCCTGGGGGTACGGGTTTGAGTCAAATCGTAGGTCCTGCATCAGTAGCTCCCTTGCTGGGTATAAGTGCTAGTGATGTTGGCGTTTTTTATGGAGCAGGCAGTGGCCCTTGTGTTGATGTATCTTACGATGGTTCTCGCATTATATTTGTTGCAAAAGACAATGCCAACGGCGGTTATTATGTATTTACTTCTACTGGTAGCGGAGGGAGCATAACTAAAGTGCATGGACCTGTTACTTATATGGGTGGAGTTGGTATAAGTAAGGATGGAGAAAAAATTGCATTTACAACCAACACCAGTGATGGCAACCGTGAAGGATGGGTAGCCAATTTCGATGGTTCAAACAAAATAAAGGTTGCTGACAACTTAAATGACTTTTATTTCACTGATGGGAATAGCCAGGGAGATGCAATAAATCTAACTTCTAATGGTTCTTTGGTAATGTTTGACGGGTATCTTGCTCACCTTTTTGATAGTGACGGGAGCTCAGTTATCCAACTTAACGTGCCAACCATAGGTGAAGCAGGTAATCCATTGATTGCAAGCAACCTTTCAAGGGCAACCATGTCTAGTGATGGCTCTAGTATTCTTTATTCTTTTAGGGAGCCAGGTAGTGGACTCATGCAGTTAGCTATGCTTTATATAAACCCAGCAAGTATACAATCTTCACCAGGCATTAGTGATATTGGAACTGATGGCAATGCTGTTGCTATATCACCTCCAACTCCTTCTACCATTACAGCAAGGCTCACTTATGCCAACGGAAGTGACTCGTTACGCTATATAGGTAACTCGGTTCTAATGGATGGTCGCTCTGACATCAAAGTTACTTTCAGGACTTTTTATGATGATGGCAGTTCAGCAGGAGACGTTACTGCGAATGATATGTTATTTACCCATAATAATGTGGTACCCTATTCGGATGCTGTCCCAGGACCAAGAACATTAAGGATTAATGCCGAAATAATTGACGATAGTGGCTACATACACGGCACGGCAGTGGACGTTGAACCCTTTTATGTCGTGGCTGATACCTCATTTTTGGGTATCACAAAAATTGACGGAATCAAAGATGGATTCGCTTTAGAACAAAACTATCCTAACCCCTTCAATGCAAGTACCAATATCAAGTTTTATGTTGAAGATAAATCAAACATAAGGCTAGATGTGTTTAATGCCATTGGTGAACTGCAAGCCACCCTGATAAACAATGAAATGGCTCCGGGTAGTTACCAACTTACTTGGGATGGGCAAAACAATTTAGGTCAAAAACTGGCTAGTGGTATGTATTTCTTTAGGATGCAGTCTGACAAAGCAGTGCAATCCAAAGAGTTTATCATCACTCGATAGCTCAGGCTTGAGTTCCTGAGCTTGTCCATTTGGTGAGCGTTGCTTTTAGGTCTTGAGAAACGATAGGTTTAAGTATAAAGTCATCCATTAAGTTGTCTTCTGGCTGGGAATTATCTCCATGAAAGATATTTCCGCTTAGGCCTATTACCGGTGGTGCCTTTTTACTTGACTTTATTCTTTTGGTGGCCTCCAAGCCGTTCATGTCTGGCATTTGTATGTCCATAAAAATAATGTCGTATAAGCCATCTTTGTACTTCTCAATGGCCTCTAGTCCGGTTGACGCCATATCTACAGTACAGCCCATCTTCTTGAGCATCACGCTAAATGCTTTTTGATTAATAAGGTTGTCTTCAACCAACAACACCTTGCACACAAATGCTGTAGGCCCTGCTTCTACTTGTTCAGTCTTTACGATTTTTTTGTCTCCCTTCCCCATTTCAACCTCTTTTATGGGTACCTCAAACCAAAATGTACTCCCTTTATCTTTCTCGCTTTTAACACCAATACTACCTCCTAATAATTCCGCTAAGCGCTTAGATATTGATAATCCTAATCCTGTTCCCTCCAATTCTTGCTTTAATGAGCTTGACACTTGGGAATAGTCTTTGAACAATTCCTTGATGTCTCCTTTATCAATACCTATCCCAGTATCTTCCACCTCAAATCTTAGTATTCCTTTTGGTTCACTATCAACTGCAAAATCAATCTTCACCTTCACGCCACCTTTGTCTGTGAATTTCAGCGCATTTCTTATCAGGTTAGTTAATATCTGCATTAACCTTCGCCTATCTGTTGCCATAACCTCTGGCACAGCATCACTGCACTGTACCTCAAAATTTAGTTGCTTCTCTTCGGCCACTCTTTTGTATATAGAGCTTATTTCTTTAATGAAATACTGGAAGTTAAAAGTGGCTTCATTGATAGATACTTTGCCAGCCTCAAGCTTGGATAAATCAAGAATATCATTGACTATTGAACGTAAAGTTTTTGACGAACTAAATATATTATCGGCATATTCTTTTTGCTCCTCATTTAAACCCGCCTGCAAGAGCAACTCTGTCATCGTTAAAATGCCATTGAGTGGCGTTCTTATCTCATGACTCATGCTTGCTAAAAACTCTGATTTAAACTTCAGCGAACGTTCAATATGCCTTTTCTCCGCAAGTATTTGTTCGCTTTTCTTGTGTTCTGAAATGTCCAACACCGTGCCCAA
Organism: Flavobacteriales bacterium; assembly: GCA_028281825.1. Lineage (GTDB taxonomy): Bacteria > Bacteroidota > Bacteroidia > JANQJC01 > JANQJC01 > JANQJC01. The sequence continues at coordinate 6,754 of JANQJC010000063.1, read as the reverse complement.
ATAGCCTACAAATTGGTCCATGTTGTCTTTCAATGGTACGGCATGTTCGATAACATAAGTAATCTCATCATTATTAAGAATCCGATACTCATGAAAGAATGGCTCTTGAAAGGCAATTGACTTTCTCCTGAGCGCTTTATAGCCTTCAATGTCATCTGGATGTATTTTCTTCATCCATTTGTTAGTGAGTGCTTCAACAGTTGTTACCCTATATATCTCTGCCAATCTATCATTAATATACACCCCATTGCCATTTTTATCTTGCTGGTATATACCAGCTGGCGAAAGTGAGGTGAGCGCCCTGAATTTCCTTTCATTGTTCTTCAATGCTTCTTCGGCTTTTTTACGCTCTGTAATGTCAATAGACCAAATGGTAACCCTGTCTATCTCTCCTTCGCTGTTTTTAAGATGGTTATAGTGCCTTTCAAACCAATATTCGTAGTCTTTTCCCTTTACATGTTTCTCAATCACCATTGGTTTACCGTCAAAAGCCTTCTTTATTTCCTGAAACTCCGATTGTTGGTTTTCAGGAAGGGTGTATTGCTCTATATAGTCTCCTATTTTTAGCTTTCTGCGATACTGAATGAATACCATATCTTCTGCGGCCTTATTGAAAGCAAGCAACTTATAGTCCTTATCTACCAGATAAAAAGTCTGGGCACTATTGTTAAAAATATCCCTCAGGTCAGCCTCTGATTCCTTCAAGGCCTCTTCGGCATACTTATGGTCTGTAATATCCCTTATCCAAAGTGTTATGAGCTCTATTTTTCCTTCATCACTAGTAATTGGGTCAAAATGAGCTTCGAAAAAAAGCTCCTCACCATCACATTCTTCATCGTACTCCATTGATACCACTCCACCTGAAACAGCGATATCAAAACTGTTTTTAAAACGTGCTGTAGCATGTTTGGGCACGTAATTGATAAAGTTATCTCCCACTGCCAAATCTTTTCCAAACACATCCTTTACATAATCACTTGTTTCTTTATTAAAATACACTACCTCACCCTTTCTACTGATGATTACAAGCTTGTGGATACTGCTATTGTAAATACTTTTTAATATGGTTTGATTGGAGTGTAACTTCTCCTCTTTGGTCTTGTGGTCTGAAATATTAAAGTAGGAGTACAAAACGTAAACTACTTTACCTTTATCATCCAAAATTGGCGTAAAGGTGGTTTCCAGCCACATATCTCTTCCACTTGGACTTGTAAGCTTCCTCTCAGCAGATACCTTCTTTCCTTTAAGCGCCCTGTTGAAGTTTTTAATAAAGCCCTTGTTCTGGTCCTTTGGCAAGTACTCCCAGAGGTTTGTATTGAGTTTTATAGGTTTCCCGTAAAAGAATACCATTCCCCTGTCGGCATGCTCATTAAATTCCACAATATGCATGTCAGTATCGAGAATAAGAATACCATCCCTGCTGTTGTCAAGCAAGACTTTATAAAAACTCTCGATGTAACCTTTCTTTTTGCTCAATTTTGGAAGAGTGCTAAGTACATAAATTTACGTAAGAAAGTGCAGCATGTTGCTTGTTTTCGATGAATCTGGATAGTGTCGGTACAAATACAGATATTTCGTAGAAGACAATATAACTTTGGAGAAAAATTATGATAATGAAAAAGATATTTACCTTGGTTTTTGCTTCGATTTTTTCAGTTTCTGTGAATGCACAGGTTGCCCCTGATTTTACCATTACTGATATTAACGATAATACGCTTCAACTGTATACCGCTTTGAATCAGGGCAATATTGTGGTTGTAAAATTCTTCACTACTTGGTGTTCTATTTGTAATAACACAGCACCACAAGTTCAAAACCTTTGGGAGGGCTATGAAAGTTCAGGCCAAGACATTTTGCTCTGGGGAATTAACAGGGATAATAATGAAAGCGAACAACAGGTAATAAATTATTCAAACTCACATGGTATTACCTACCCAGAAGCAGCAATGGGCGGAAGTGTAGCGGCACTATATGGAGTAACATATCAGCCCGATTATCGCATCATATGCCCAGATAGGTCTTATCACACTACTACCAATTGGAACCAGGTTGATTCAAAAGTGCAAGCTTGTCAAGCACTGCTTAGTGCTAATGACTTGAAAAACCAATCGGCTCAAATAAAGCTATTCCCAAATCCTGCACAAAGAGAAGCATATCTCAACTTTAGCCTTAAGGAAAACTCCGAAATCTCAATTGCCTTATATAACCAGCTTGGGCAAGAAGTAAAAACCTACAAGAAGGGTTTACTTGAGAGCGGTGAGCAAACCCTTAGCCTTGATTTGGCAGGAATTTCCGCGGGAGTATATTCAGTTGTAGTAAACAAAAACGACTCGAGGATTGCCACCCGTAAATTGGTAATTGAGTAATCCCTCAGGAAAGCGATTTCCTTCTTTCTACTTCTTTGCTTATTAAGTTAAGCTCTCTGCCCGTTTGGCCTTGCACTGATGTGTTTTCTTCAGCTCGCCTCACCAGGTATGGCATCACTTCTTTCACTGGTCCGTAGGGTACATATTTTGCTACATTGTAACCCGCCTCTGCAAGGTTAAAGCTAATATTATCGCTCATACCATATAACTGGGCAAAATACATTGTAAAATCATCGGCAGCAATACCTTTTTTCTTCATTAACTCAGCAAGGTAAAGGCAGCTTTTCTCGTTATGTGTTCCTAAATAAATCGCAATACGGGGGTGATGCTCTACACAAAACTCAATAGCCTCGTTATAAGCCCTGTCTGTATCCGCCTTACTAGCTTGTATCGGCGATGGATATCCCCTCTCCTCTGCCCTGTCTCTTTCTTTTTCCATATATGCCCCTCGAACCAACTTTAACCCCAGATAATAACCCTCTTTTTCTGCTATTTCGTAGGCTTTTTTCAGGTATGCCAACCTATCATGTCTATACAATTGGATGGTATGATACACAATAGCCTTTTCTTTATTGAACTTCGCCATCATGTCAGTGGTCAGATTGTCGATAGCATCCTGTATCCAGCTTTCTTCTGCATCCACTTGCACAGGCACATCAGCATCACATGCTGCTTTGCATATTCTATCAAAACGCTCTCTCACCTTATCAAATTCGGATTGATATTTATCCTTCATGGACTTGGTGCCGCCTGCCCTTTCCAGTATATCAAAACTTACTAGGCTGGTGGGTTTGAATACGGCAAAAGGAATATTCTCATCATCCTTAGCTCGCTTAATGGTCGCGATAGTTTCTAGTATGGCTTTTTCAAATTCCTCCTCTTCTTCCTGCGCTTCAACTGAGAGAGAAAGCACTGTCTTTACATTATACTTGGCCAGGTCTTCTATGACACTATCACAATCCCTTATACTTACCCCGCCTGCAAACTGGGAGAATACCGTATTTTTTACCAAGCCCCTAACCGGAAGTTTCAATTTGAAAGCCCAAATCAACAGGAAAGAACCCACTTTTACCAGCAAAGGCTTGCCCATCATTCTGAATAGAAAATAGGTTTTTTTCAGGTCTTTATCAGACTTGGCGGTAAAGGCAATTTCAGTATTGGAAAATGACAGCATCGGCAACAAAAATGCAGGTGCTAAATTAGAAATAAGGTGATTGAAAAACTAAATCCCTGTATAATTATAAGGTGTGATAGCTCTCAACTCGTTTTTGATACTATCATCCACATCCAGCTCATCGATAAACGCTTTGATGGAGCCTTCGGTTATTTTCTCATTAGTTCGTGTAAGCGCCTTCAATGCCTCATAGGGATTAGGATATCCCTCCCTTCTTAAAATAGTTTGTATAGCTTCGGCTACAACTGCCCAATTGTTTTCCAAATCGCGCTCAAAAGCACTCTTATTCACTAATACCTTATTCAGCCCTTTCAGCAAAGATTTAAAACCGATATGAGAATGTGAAATTGGCACCCCAATGTTTCGCAATACTGTTGAATCCGTCAGGTCCCTTTGCAAGCGTGAAATGGGTAATTTTTCAGAAAGGTGCCCATAAATAGCATTGGCCATACCAAAATTACCTTCGGCATTTTCAAAGTCAATTGGGTTTACCTTATGGGGCATTGCCGATGAACCAACTTCACCTTCTTTTATCCTTTGACTGAAATATTCCATGGAGACATAAGTCCAGAAATCCCTACACAAATCAATAAGGATAGTATTAATCCTTCGCAGCACATCAAAGTATGCTGCTATGTTGTCGTAATGTTCTACTTGTGTTGTTGGGCTAGAACGTTTTAATCCAAGATTTTGGTTTACAAAATGGTCAGCAAAGTTATTCCAATCAATATCTGGATAAGCCACATGGTGGGCATTAAAATTACCAGTAGCCCCCCCAAACTTAGCTGGCAATGCTATGAGCTTCAATTGGCGAATTTGTTCATTTAAACGCTCGACAAACACTTCTATCTCTTTACCCAGTCTTGTAGGTGATGCCGGCTGACCATGTGTGCGCGCAAGCATTGGTATTTCACTCCACTCATTTGCCAGTTCCTCCAGTTTCCTCACCAGTTCCAGCAAAAGCGTGCAATATTGATCCAAACACGCCTCTTTCAGAGACAGTGGAATAGCTGTATTATTGATATCCTGAGAAGTAAGTCCAAAGTGGACAAACTCTTTGTATTTCTCTAGCCCGAAGCCATCAAACCTTGCCTTAATGAAATACTCTACCGCCTTCACATCGTGGTTAGTTACCCTTTCTGTATCCTTTACTTCCTGGGCATTTTCTGATGAGAAATTCTCATAGAGCCCTCTAAGCTTAGGGAATACATCGGGATTAATATCCTTTAATTGAGGTAAAGGCAACTCACACAATGAGATAAAATACTCTACTTCCACCCTTATGCGGTAGCGTATCAGGGCTTCTTCAGAAAAGTAAGGTGCAAGTGGTGCCGTGTGTGAACGATAACGTCCATCAACAGGTGAAATAGCGGTAAGTTCGGTTAAAGCCATCTTTTCAAGAAAGCGCGAAGTTAAGGATTTTGGTAAGGTTTATCACTAATTACATGGCATAAAATGCACACTTATCGATGGTAATAAGCAACCGTTGGGATTTAATCAAAAGTTAAGCGAATCTCTGAAGGCAACTTTTAACTTTTTCCTTTTCTTTGTCTTTCTTCAAAAAAGAAAACTTTGATTAAGATTTCAGCGGTTTCTTATCTCAATACGCTACCATTTGTGTACGGTCTTCAAAATTCTGGCCTGTCGGGTTATGAATTACAATTAGACAACCCTTCAGAATGCGCAAGAAAACTCATTACCGGGCAAATAGATATTGGCCTAATACCCATTGCTGCCATAGCCGATATCGACCACCCTTATATCCTTACTGACTTTTGTATAGGCGCTGATGGACCAGTACGCACTGTAAACATCTTGAGTGATGTTCCAATTCAAGAGGTGAGACGGTTGTATCTTGATTACCAATCCAGGACTTCTGTTTTGCTGACTAAAATTTTGGTTTCGAAGTGGTGGAAAATAGAACCTGAGCTTTTAGACGCATTTCCTGGATATGAAAAAGAGATTAGAGACAACACAGCAGGTCTTGTAATTGGCGACAGGGTTTTCACCGAGAGTAAAAAACACAATTACTCTTACGACCTTTCTCAGGCTTGGAAAGAGATGACAGGCCTCCCATTCACGTTTGCATTGTGGGTAGCCAATAAGCCACTTCCGGCTGAGTTTTTAGAGAGTTTTAAAACTGCTCTTAGGTACGGTTTGTCGAATAAAGAGAAGGCTTTGGAACTCTACACAGAACAAAACGTTTCAAAAGAAGAATTGGCTGACTACCTTGAGAACGCCATTAATTACGAATATAACCACGCAAAAGATGAAGCTGTTCAGTTGTATTTGCAGCTGGCAAAAAAACATTTGCTTCACCAAGAAGTTGGATAGGGATTCATTTCTTTGTGACTTAAGAAACGATTATCTTAGCGTGCAAACCATAAGAAGTTTATGAAGAAGAGTCTGATAATCCTAGGTGCGATACTTATAACTTTAGTAACTTTTAATGATGCCCATGCACAACTTGCAGATAAGTTGGCTATGAACAAGGCAAACAATAAAGTAAAAGCAGGTGACTATAATGGAGCAATAAGGATATACAGAGAACTTTATGACAAAACACCTGAGGATGCTCTCCTAAACTACCGCATGGGTGAGGCTTACTTTGCCAATAAAGAGTTTGAAAATGCCCTTGAACATTTCCAGAAAACAGAAAAAGTAAACCCTCTTGTTGAAAAAGAACTGTACTTAAACTTGGGTAAGGCCTATAACCAACTGGCAAAGCTTGATTCAGCATTAGCAAAGTACAAGGAGTTTTTGAAGCAAGAGAAACTTCAGGAGTTTTACTACAATGAAGCCAATGAGCTTATTAACAAGATTAATACCGCTAATGAGTTAATGAAGAACCCCGTTGATGTGACCGTTAAAAACATGGACGTGGCCATTAACTCAAAGTATGACGATTACCACCCTTCTTTTACCGCAGACGGAAAGTTTATGGTGTTTACTTCGCGTCGTGGTGAAGTGAAAGGAGAAAATCGGGACCCATCAGACCAAGGTTATTTTGAAGATATATATACTACGTTTTTAAACGACACAACAAAAGAATGGGCGCGTGCGGTGCCAGCCCCAGGTGGTGTAAACAGCGAAGGACATGACGCCAATCTAAGTATTTCGCCTGATGGTACAATTATGTATTTATATGTAAATGAGAATGGTGGTGATATTTTCTACTCTAAGAAGGGTAGCACCGAAAGATGGAGCCGCCCAC
>JANQJC010000012.1 GCA_028281825.1 Flavobacteriales bacterium | reverse complement strand
CCATCAGCGGGAGTCAATTGAACGGTGTTGCCACCCTCACCATATACTTCGGCAAGGGTCTGGTCATCGGTATTGTCCAGATAACCGCCCAGGTTCACGCTATTGCCCGATTCTATTGATAAGGTATTGCCCGTTAAGGTCAAATTCTGGTCATCAGTATTGTCCTGAAGGTCAGTTAAGTCAACCGCCCCCCCATCCTCCAGGGTGAGCACATTGGTAATGGAGTTGTATGTAAGGGCCTGGTCGTCAGTATTCACATAGGAGGCCAAACTCACTGCATTACCACCTGAGATTGAAAGGTTATTGCCGGAAAGGGAAAGTGTCTGGGAGTCCGTATTGTCCATGTACCCCGCCAAACTCACGTTATTGCCGCTTTCAATCGATAAGGTGTTGCCTGTAAGTGTCAGGTTCTGGTCATCGGTATTCACATAACCGCTCAAATCCACGCTGTTGCCATCCTCAATGGAAAGTGTGTTTGATGCAAGCGATAAGGTCTGGTCGTCGGTGTTGACATATGGGGCCAGGTTAACGCTGTTGCCATTCTCAATGGAAAGTGTGTTGGAAGAAAGGGTCAGTGTCTGGTCATCGGTATTGTCCTGCAGTTCCGTAAGGTTAACGGTATTGCCACCCTCAATGGTAAGCACGTTAGTGGTAGTGTTGTAGCTGAGGTTCTGGTCATCGGTATTCACAAAACCACTCAGGTCCACCGTATTACCTGCCTCAATGGACAGGTCGGTTCCGCTTAGTATCAATACCTGGTCGTCGGTGTTGTCTTCCAGTTCGCTCAAGTCCACCGAGCCACCATTCTGAAGTGCCAATATGTTGGTTCCTGCAGTGTAGGTAAGTGTTTGGCTGTCGGTGTTATCCAGGTATGGGGCCAAACTCACGCTATTACCGTTTTCAATGGCCAGGTTGTTTGAAGATATGGATAGTGTTTGGTCGTCTGTATTATCCTGCAATTCAGTCAAATCCACGGTGCCCCCATTTTGCAGGGTCAGCACATTAGTGGTTGGGTTGTAACTCAGGGCCTGGTTATCGGTATTGTCCATAAAAGCGGCCATGTTGAGGGTGTTGCCATCCTCGATGGATAAGCTGGTACCCGAAAGCGATAGCGTTTGGTCATCCGTATTATCCTGCAAATCATCCAAATCCACGGTATGAACGGTAGAACCTTCGGTAATGCTCAACTCGTTTGTAGTTGCGTTGTAACTGAAGTTGTTGATATAGGCCAGGTTTCCTGTAGCTATATCATACCAGGTACCTCCGATGTTTACCTGAAACTTTTGGGTTCCTGATACATATCGAATACTACCGGCATTATTACCAGAGGTATTTCCGATTTTTATCGCTCCGCTTACATCCAGCTTTTCACCAGGTGTAGAACTGCCGATTCCGACATTTTGAGCTTGTGTTACAGTAACTGCCATTCCTAGAATAAGCAGTAAAAAAAACTGTTGGTAGGCGAGGTATAGCTTTTTCATAGACAATTTGTATTATGTTATATGAAAAACAAGTGTTTTATAACCAATAATTACTAATCCAAATTAGGCGAAAAAACTGGAACTTCCAAGAAAAAGATTATGTTTTGGCTAATAATGTGTAACCTACACCATGTTATAAACTGACGTACTTCTTTTAATAGGCATTTTTCGATATCACAGACCTGTAACCCAGGATACCATTAGAAAATTTGTAATTGACATAATTGGGTTCAGAAGAACTATTAAAGAGTTCAGCGTTTGAAAAAGTTCTTAAACTGCGCTTATCTTTCAGTTCACTATTGGAGTATACCAAAACGCTTTTGTATTTGCCATCAGGTAGAATATGCTTAATAAAATAGGTGCTTTCAGATGTTGATATAGCTAAATTCAGGTTAATAAATAGAAAAAGACACAACATACTAGGACTGAAACCTCCAATCAGGTAAAAAGGGAAAAAACGGATTGACATAATAGCTTTCTCACTAAACCAAAACCATTGTTCTATACCTATAATTATGAATAATGCAGCTAACAGGTAAAACTCTAGCGTGTTCATTACAGTCAAGCTATAGAGATAAAAAGCTAGCGGCCATAATACTATTATGCCCAAGGCAGTAAGACTAAATGACCAGTGTGAAGTGACATAGTTATATGAAAGGGCAATTTTCTCCGGTATAGGAATTCTATCCTTGTCTTTGTTTACAGATTGTGCAAAATCATTGGATAGTTCATAATCTTCTTCAAAATTGCTTGGGTCTTGATTGAGTAATACACACAGGTGGTTGTAAATATCAGGCAGTTGCTTTTTAAAATCGTTTGTGGCTTCAAAAAAATGCTCCACACATACCGCAAAAAATTCATGCATATTTCCGCCTGCATATTCCCTCAAAAAACTTTCGCCAACTTCTTTCATTCGGGCAAACTCCAGCATGCCTATTTCTTCCCAAGTATCAAGGTATGAGGCAAATTTGAGGTCAAATCGATTTCCTTCGGTCACATTCAGTTTGAGAGCGTGAGCAACTTCATGGAGCCCAAGATTGTATTTATCAAATTCGTCTGCATATCCTTCCTCAAAGTCTTTCCATGAGAGTAGAATAACTCCAGATTTTGAGGCACCACCTTTAAGGTACTGCTCATAAAGCCTAAAATAAAATGCCTCAGGAAATAAGCGAATTGTGGTGAAATGCGATAAATCAAACCTGTTTAAACCAAAGGTAACCTGAACAATGGCACCGGAAACTAATACCACCATCCTTTCGGTTAGCTGAAGCCCATCACGCCCTTCAAATTTTTTAGTGCCAAGGATGTGCTTTACACGATGGACAAATTTTGCTTTGCCATCATGGCTTAAATTTCGAAAGTAGGGAGAGCTTTCTTGCAGGTATTTGGCAAAACGGTAAAACTCATCCTTAGTGATATCAGTTTGCCACTTTATGCGGTTAAAATAAAAGTCGAGTATGTAATCTTCATTTCTCCTGATTAACCTAAGTGCAAACCAAACCAGAGCCAGGAAAATGATTTGGGGAATAAAACCAAGTATATCCATTAACCCACTTTGGTTACAAACAACTGAGTGGCTTCATATTTCACCACTTTTACTTGTTCTCCTTTTTCGATGTAACCAGTGAGTGCTGTGGCATCGTATATCTCGTTGTCAATTTCTATTTTGCCTGATGGCCTCAGGATAGTGAAGGCAATACCTGTGTGCCCAACCAGTTGTTTATGGGTTTCTTTAGCTGATGGTCGCCCTTCTTGGTTAGAATCTTGGAGAACGGCACTGAGCACCAATTTACCAAACAACTGTCCTTCTATAAAGCGCTTGCCGACAAAAAATGCGACAATACCTCCCAGAGTGAGTGAGAGCAGTACTGTGAGTATAGCGCGGGCAATCACTTCTGAGCCAGATAGGTCGAAATTGAAGCCATCGTTTTGTATCAAGCTTAGCGTAAGGCCCGTCAGAATAAGGAGTATACCCCCAATACCTGCCACACCAAAACCGGGAATAACAAATATCTCTAAGGCCAGTAAGAAAATACCTAAAAGAAAAATGATAATCTCCCAGTTGTCAGCAAGGCCTTGCAGATAAAGAGGCAAGAAATATAAAGCTGCAGCTATGGTAGCTGCCAGTATTGGGAAACCAATACCTGGGGTTTGCAACTCGAAGTAAATCCCGAAAACGATAATCATAATGAGTACACCGCTTATGGCTGGGTTTACAAAAAAACCGATAATATTTTCCACAGCGCTGGGCTCATATTCTTCTATTTCATAATGGTTGATACCAGCTTGTTTAAGCACTTCGGGCACGTTTTCAGCCATGCCTTCACAATAGCCATACTTGATAGCCTCGGTAGAAGTAAAGGTGAGTATTTTAGTGGAGTCGATAATGCCTTTGATGTAAACGCTTTCATCCACCATGGCTTCTGCTATGCGCGGGTCACGGCCTTGGGCTTCTGCCGTAGCACGCATTTTTGAGCGCATATAGCTCTGGTACTTATCGGGTGCTTTTTCGCCATCCTGGTTTACCACGGTTGCAGCACCAATGCTGCCGCCTTTACGCATATAGATGCTATCACAAGCAATGGAAATCAAAGCACCCGCCGATGCGGCATTATTATCCACGAAAACATAAACAGGGTAGGGGGCATTGAGTATTTTGGTGCGCATGCTATCAGCATGGAGCACCATACCACCATAGGTGTTCATGTGAATTAAAAAGACATCGGCCTGGAATTTGTCAGCAGCCTCAAAGGCCTGTCGCATCTGGCGCCAGATAGAAGGCCCTATCTCATCCATCACGTTGAACTTATATACCTTGTAGGTTTTGGAACTGTCTATCTTTTCTGCCTTTTTAATTTTCCGCTCTATTTTTTGGCTGGTAGTGTCCAACTCTTCTTCGAGCAAATCTTCAATGATAGGCTGAACAGCGGGAATGCTATCTGCAGTGGCGAAAAAGCCCAACAGAACAAAGGCAAAAAGAGAAAACCATTTTTTCATTTCAGGTGTGGAATAGTTTGCTGCTGCAATTTAGTGAAATAAGGTGTAAATGGAATAGCCCACTCCCTAAATCCCTCTCCTGCAGGAGAGGGACTTCCAGTACTTCCTTCTTCTTGGAGAGAAAGGTTGGGGATGAGGGCATTTTTATTGAAAGGAAAAGGATAAAGTGTAAATCGGTGCTAATAAAGAGTAACAAGGTTTCTATAGTTTTGTATATTGCAAACTTCAATTAGAAATAAAATGGCAGAAGAAAAAACAAAAGAGGACAAAGAGGAAGCAAAAACTTCAAGAGGTACCAAACCATTAGTATTTATAAGTCATGATACCAGAGACGCAGAGCTTGCTGAGGCTTTTAGTAAGCTCCTTAGCTCTGTTAGCGCAGGTGTCTTAAAATCCTTTAGGTCTTCAGATAAGAAAGGGAATCAAGGTATTGCGTATGGTGTGGAGTGGTATCCTGAAATAATGAAGAAGTTGAATGAAGCTTCTGATGTAGTTGCGTTATTAACCAAACACAGCGTTGATAGACCTTGGATTTTATATGAGGCTGGAGTAGCAAAGGGGAAATTAAATACACCGTTGTTGGGTATTGCATTAGGAATTCCATTAAATAAAGCCAACAATGGGCCATTTGCTCAATTTCAAAACTCAAGTGACGATGTGGAATCTTTGACCAAGTTAGTGGTTCAACTCGTTAAAAGAATCCCTAATTCGGAACCAGATACAGGGGTTATTAAAGCACAAGTTCAGACATTTAAGGAGCAAGTTGCTGAAATTTTGAAAAAACAACCTATTGAAGAGACAACTAATGGGGAACTCATGGAAGATTCCACAGTAGCAAAACTTTTCGAAGAAATTAAAATAATGTTTCAGGATTTGCCTGAGAGAATTGACAGAAGTTCAGATAATATGAGGAACAAAAAGCGGTTTCGATTGCATCCTCGAATGATACATGAACTCATCCATATTTCTGAGAAAAGTGGCCCACCCTATGTGAGTTTTTTGATAATTCTGAGCCTTTTTAAAGAAGATATGCCTTGGATTTATGAAATCGGAAAGGAAACATATGAGTCATTGAAAAGAGCTAAGACGTTAGAATCTAAGGAAAGAATAATTTCAGATTTCAGAAGAATAATAAAGCAAAGTCACCACCCAGTATTTATGGAAATGATAGGGTCAAAGGATGGTTATAGGATGATGGATGAATTAATTTTTCTATCAGAAGAGCTGCTTCAAAGGTTAATACATGAGCACTAGTATATATAAAGTCTACATATAGATTTACTTCACACCAACTTATAATTCCTGTACTCTCCGATGCGCCAGCCAGTAAGTTTTTCTATGTGGTGCAATATCCATCCCTTAAAGGTAAAGTGGGATTTCTTGAACTCAAACGACCAGTTAGTGTTGCTTGCCCGTTTTTGCATTACTGCTGGGTGCCCCTCAAGCGGGAAGGGTTCTAATACATCAGCTTTGTCGTAATTAAAAGCGGTTACCCCCTCAAAACGCCTTTCCACTTCATCGTCGTTATGCCAGTACTGTGCTACGTGCTTGAGTTTTTCCATTTCCTTTTCAGGGTCGCGCACATGGCTGTATGCATAGATGTAGGCTCCTTCCAAAAGTTTTACCCTTAGCTTAATGCCCTTATGCCCACTCTCATAGGCTTCGTGAGAGGGGTATTTCCTAAAGCCCTGTGCATCACGGTAGGAGCGAATGAGTTTATTGTTTTTTATCATCCTAATCTCACGGCGATAGGTAGAGCGACTCACTTTCACATGTCCATAACCCCAAAAATGTCGGTAAGGGAAAAGCAGTCCATCAACACTTTGTTCGCCTTTATATTTCTGCGCTGTTTCAACTATTTCGTCCAACTCGTTTTCGTGCAGTATCTCGTCAGCCTGTAAGTAAAGCCCCCAGTCACCGTTAATGGCATCAATACCGATGTTGGTTTGTTGGGCGAGTATTTTACCCCCTACACGCAGGTTTTCATTCCACACGGTATCTATAATCTTGATTTTTGGGCTACCGATAGCTTCTACTGCATCGCGGGTACTATCGCTGCTGTTGCCCACCACCACAATGTATTCATCGCAAATCGGTAAAGCAGACTTAATCGCTTCTATAAAAGGGTAATCGAGCTTGATTCCATCTTTTACTATAGTAAACCCGCTAATTTTCATGCTTCAAAAGTAATATTTACCAACTACCGCCAGCACCGCCCCCGCCAAAACTTCCACCACCGAAGCCACCAAAGCTGCTACCGCCCCCGCCGCCCCAACTACTTCCGCTACTCCAACTGCTGCCTCTACTCCAGCTACTACCACCACCAAACCTGCCTGTGCCGCTGGTAAACTCTTTCCACTTGCCCGGGTGGCTTCTACTGGCGAAAATTACTAGCAACATAGCCTGCCAAAAAGTGACATCATGATAAGCCGAGTAGGCTCGGGCCTGGCTCATTTTGATGAGTATAATAAAGGCAATAAAGAGCAGGATAGCTATACCCATTCCAATAGGAAAAGCGGGGTTTATCTTTTCGCGGTATTCCTTATGGGTAAACTCTTTTGCTGCCAGTCCCATCAATACTTCCACGCCATCTTCCACACCACCATACATATCCCCGTTTTTGAAATGGGGTATCATCTCCCGTTCAACTATCCTGTTGGCTATAGCGTCGGGGATAACTCCTTCCAGGCCATATCCTACGGCTATGTATACTTGCCCGCGCTCATTGCCGTATTTTGGTTTTATCAACAATACTACACCGTTGTTAAAGCCTTCCTGCCCAACGCCCCATTTTTCGCCTACCCTGAATGCAAAGTCTGCTGGGTCATAGCCTTTTAAAGACTTAACCGTGAGCACCACAATTTGATTGGAAGTGGAATTGTTAAATCTTCTGAGCCTTTTCTCGAGGGCATCAGTTTGAGACTGGGTGAAAATTTCAGCTTGATCATTTACCAATCTTGGTGGGTTGGGCTTTTCAGGGATATCACTATCTGCAAATGCAATGGCAGAGATACAGGAAACTAAAAATATGAATAGGAGGAATTTCTTCATCATTGATTGTTTCCGAAAGAGATATCATCTGATAACTCATTCTTGTCCCCCTTTTTGTAAGGGAAAAACTTCTTCAATTGTTCACCTGCCATGCGAATGCCTTGAGAAAGCCCTTCGGTATATTTGCCTTCTTTAAAATGGCTCACCATTAAATCTTTAATCTCATCCCAAAACCCGGGTGGCACAACCGCATTGATGCCAGCATCACCGAGTATGGCCAACTTTTTGTCTTCAACGGCTATATAGAAAAGCACACCATTACGCTGTTCAGTATTGTGCATTTCAAGCTCTTCGAAAATGAAAGCAGCATGGTCCAGCACATCCTCTTTACAGCGAAGCTCAACGTGCAAGCGTATCTCGCCTGAAGTATTCAATTCAGCAGCCCTGATAGCTGCCGTGAGTGTTTTTTTTTGCTTAGCGGTAAAGAATTTGGAAGCACTCATTAGAATTCAACTTTAGGTGCAGTCTCACTGCCTTCTTGCGCTTCAAAATACGGGCGAATATCAACGCCAGCCATGCCTTTAATCATGTTGTAGGGAATACGCCTTAATTTTGTGTTTAGCACTTTCACTTCTTCATTGAATTTCATCCGCTCAACAGTAATTCTATTCTCAGTTCCTTCCAATTGAGCTTGAAGGTCTCTAAAGTTTTCATTGGCCTTCAGGTCAGGATATTTCTCAACCACCACCATCAACCTTGATAGGGCCGAAGAAAGTCCATCTTGTGCTGCCTGAAATTGCTGTAGCTGTTCAGCAGTCATATTGCCTGCATCAATGGTTGTGTTGGTGGCCTTAGCTCTTGCTTCCACAACGGCAGTGAGTGTTTCTTGTTCGTGCTCTGCATAGCCTTTTACTGTGGCAACCAAATTGGGTATCAAATCAGCACGACGCTGATAAACGTTCTCGACCTGAGCCCATTTTTCATTCACGGCTTCATCCATAGTTACTAATTCATTATATGCCCCAGTAAGCCAAAAAGCACCTATTAGAGACAATACAACAACTGTGATAATTACAATCCACTTTTTCATTTCAGTTAGATTTATAGTGTTTTCAATTCAGCTACCAGGCTTACCAAAACACTCTTAGCATCACCAAAAAGCATACTGTTCTTTTCGTGATAAAAAAGCTCGTTATCGATACCGGCATAACCTACATTCATAGAGCGCTTGTTGATGATGATATTTTTAGCTTTTTCTACCTCAAGGATGGGCATGCCGTAAATAGGACTAGCAGGGTCATTCTTAGCGGCTGGGTTTACAACGTCGTTAGCACCTACAACCAATACCACGTCCGTGGTTTCAAATTCAGGGTTGATGTCTTCCATTTCCACCAGTTTGTCATACTCTACGTTTGACTCAGCCAGCAATACATTCATATGGCCAGGCATCCTACCTGCAACAGGGTGGATAGCATATTTTACAGAAACACCTCTTTCTTCCAACAGTTCTTCCAATTCATGGATAACGTGTTGCGCCTGAGCTACTGCCAATCCATAACCTGGCACAATAACCACACTTTGAGAATAGTTGAGTAACACGGCTGTGTCAGAAACACCAATTTCCTTATAACTTTTCTCAACACCAGAGCCACCGGGCCCCACTGCTGCACCTCCTGTGCCAAATGCACCAAAGATTACATTGGTGAGTGAGCGGTTCATGGCATTACACATGACTACCGTAAGGATAGTGCCTGCAGAACCTACCAAAATACCACCAGTCAACATGGCCATGTTGCCATAAAGGAAACCGCCGAAAGCAGCAGCCATACCTGTGAAGGAGTTTAGTAATGATATTACAACCGGCATGTCCGCACCGCCAATTGGGATAACGAACAACACGCCGTAAGCCAATGATATTAATGCCAATAGGTATACGTACATTGGGTCAGTAAGCGTGCCTACTAGAAGCAATGCTGTAATTGCGAAAATCGCAATGATGAAAAGGGTATTGATGATATTATAGAATGGCAGACGGATGTCTTTGTTCATGTTGCCATTCAGCTTAGCGAAGGCTACCACACTGCCAGAGAAAGATACGCTACCAATTACCAACCCAGCGAAGATGGTTAGTAGTATCAATATTGAACCCCCGTGCCCAAAGTAATGCGGAAACTCAATCAAACCTATCAAAGCTGCACAAGCACCACCCATGCCGTTGAAAATGGAAACCATCTGTGGCATGGCAGTCATTTTTACCCTTACAGCAGCTAGCCAACCTACTACGCTGCCAACGGCGATACCACCAAAAATCCAAATATGGTTCTGGAGTTTGTTGCCTTCTTCATCAACGTACAAAAAGATGGTGGCCAGTATGGCGAGTGCCATACCAAAAGCTGCATAAAGGTTACCCTTGCGTGCAGTTTTGGGACCGCTAAGCATTTTCAAACCTAAAATATATAGCACTGAAGCTATCAGGTAGCTTATTTCTAATAAATATTCACCCATTATTCCTTGCTTTTACCAGGTTTTTTCTTGTTAAACATTTCTAACATTCGGTCAGTAACCACAAAGCCACCTACCACATTCAATGTACCCAATATCACCGCCAAGAAACCTAAGGCCATGGTGAGGATATTACTTGGATCGGCCTTGCCCATGATGATAATGGCACCGATAATCACCACTCCGTGAATGGCATTGGCACCTGACATGAGGGGCGTGTGCAGTACAGATGGCACATTGGATATTACTTCAACCCCTAATAGTACAGACAGGATTACAATGTAAACCATATCCATGTGGGTGTTTAGAAATTCTAGTATTTGCATTTTGTTGGTATTAAGTACTAAGTATCAAGTATTAAGACTGTTTAGTTTAGAAGGTTTTTAAAGTTTTGAATGTTTGAAAGTTCATTATTGCCGACCGTAAATTGTAAACTTCCAACTATGTTTTCATTAGCCAATTAATTTTTCTCCTTTATGAACGATTAATGAACCCTTGGTGATTTCTTCTTCCATTTCCCATTTAAACCCGTCTTTATCAGCCAGGTGAAGCAGAAAGGTGCTGATGTTTTTAGCATACAACTCGCTTGCATTCATGGGCAACAAGCTAGGTAGGTTAGACTCACCAATAATGGTAACACCCTCTTTCACCACTGTTTTGTTCAATTCACTTAGGGTGCAGTTACCACCTTGCTCCACTGCCATGTCTACAATCACGCTACCCATCTTCATGCTTTTTACCATTTCGTCGGTAATAAGCACTGGGGCTTTTTTGCCTGGGATAAGTGCGGTTGTAATAACGATATCAGCCTGGGCAACGTGTTTTTGTATCAAGGCTTGTTGTTTCTTTAAGAACTCTTCTGAAACTTCTTTCACGTAGCCGCCACCAGTTTTGATTGACTCATCGCCTTCAATAGTAATGAACTTACCACCTAGTGATTCAACTTGTTCTTTAGTCTCAGGGCGGATATCGCTCACTTCAACTACAGCGCCTAGTCTTTTAGCTGTTGCTATGGCTTGCAATCCAGCTACGCCAGCACCCATAATCACTACTTTGGCTGGTTTCAATGTGCCTGCTGCTGTCATCAACAGCGGAAAGATTTTACCCAATGCATCAGCTGCCATAATCACCGTTTTGTACCCAGCCAGGTTACTTTGGGAGCTTAGGGCATCCATTTTTTGTGCCCTTGAAATACGAGGTATTGCATCTACTGAAAAAGCTGAAATGCCCTGCTCTGCGCAAGCTTGTACCAATTCTGGATTGGTAGCTGCCCACATAAAGGATAGCAACACGGCATCTTTTTTCATGAGGCTAACTTCTGATGGCTCTGGTGGGTTAACCTTCAGCACTACATCAGCATTGGCGTACAGGTCTTGTTTGCTCTCAACTATGGATGCGCCTGCTTCTTTATACACTTCGTCAGCCACATAAGCCTTTAGTCCTGCGCTTTTTTCTATCGCTACTTCAAAGCCTTTCTGAACAAGGGTTTTTACAACATCAGGGGTGAGTGCAACGCGTTTTTCACGCTCTTTGGTCTCTAATGGAACTACTACTTTCACTTGTTAATAATTTGGTTCCTTTTTATAACGATGGCGAATGTATGAAAAAGTGACAAGATAGTGTAGGCAGGTTGGCAAGTTTCAAGTCGGCAGGTTTAGAAAGTATAAAAGTTTAGAATGTTTAGAAAGTCGGTACACCCTCTCCAATTTCGCGTAATGGTCAAAAGTTTGTAGTATCTTCCCCTTCAAGGGGGAAGATTGAGCTAACTAGAATTGAAAAGATTATTAATGAGAGGGTGTAAGTGATATATTACTTACTTTGCTTATTGCTAATAGCTTAAACTTATACCATGAACATTGAAGTAAACAGAAACGCTAAAGCCTACCATAAGGAAGAGATTGTAATCAATGCTTCGGCAGAGAAAGTGTATCAAGTGTTGGCTGATATCAATAATTGGCCTGCGTGGCAAAGTGGTGTTGCGAGTGCCAATATGGAGGGCGAAGCTGAACCTGGAAAAGAATTTCGATGGAAGGCGGGTGGAAGTAAGATTAGCTCAAAGCTACATACAGTAAACCCTCACACTGAGTTTGGTTGGACAGGGCGTGCACTCTGGATAAAAGCTGTACACAACTGGACTTTTACTGAAAAAGAGGGTGCTACCACCGTGGTAGTTGAAGAATCAATGAGTGGTTTCTTATCAGGGTTGATGAAAAAGACACTTAAAGAGAGCTTGCCAAAAAGCCTAAAAGATTTAAAGAAAGAAGCGGAGAGGGGGTGATTACTGCCCCCCAAACACTTGTTGCAATATCTCTGTAACGCGGGCTGCTGGGTCTTTGCGTATTTTCAATTCTTCGTCGGCAATCAGCTTAAAAAGCCCTTCAATGGCTTTATCGGTTACATAAGCCTCCAAATCAGGGTTCATTTTTTGTACAAAAGGTACTTTATTGTATTTGTTGATAATGGGGTTCCAATACCTGGTTAGATGAACCTTGTCAATAGCTCTTTTCACAATCGGTTTAAATTTCTCTCTCAATTGTGGTGAAGTTTTGCCATTGAGATAATTGGTAGCTGCATTGTCGCCGCCATTTAGTATGCCCAAGCCATCAGAAATGGTCATGCTGGTAATAGCACTCAGGAAGATAGGTGCAGCCTCTTTACTGGCTTCTTCAGCAGCCCTGTTGAGTGTCAATACAAACTTGTCTACCTGTGGTTTCATTCCAAGGTTTTCCACTGTTGTTTTTACACGCTGCGCCTCCTTAGGGAATGGTATTTTGATTGTCGGGTTCTTGTAAAAGCCATCCAGTTTAGATGCAGAACCAGCTGCATTCTTACTACCTACACTCAAGGCTTCTTTAAGTCCTTTGATGATTTGGTCATTACTTAGTCCACCGCTATTGTTTCCAGCAGCTTGGTTGTATATTGACTCAGCCTGGTTTTTAAGTCCGTCAAAGTTTATTTGTGCATTGGCTTGTACTGCTATGCAAAGTACTGTTGCCATGGTGAGTAATTTTTTCATCGGATTTGCAATTTTATTTTCACTGGGTTAAACCAAAACCTTGCCAATTTGATTATCGTGCAATAACAAACTTCTTGCTGATAAGGCTAGTGCCATCACTAGCCCTCAGGATATAAAAACCTTCAGCGAGCTTAGAAATATCTATTTGAGTCTTTTCAGTGGCTGTGATTTGCTTTGAAAAAACTGAGCTTCCTGCCAGGTTGTATATTTCGATATTCAAATTGTTGGTATTGTATTCCACTGTGAGTAATGAGTTAGTAGGGTTTGGGTAGATGTTAAGTTCCAGGTTTTCCTGCGCTTCCACCATGCCAATAGGAGGGTTAAATACGCTATCGCCTTTAAAAAAAGTAACCCCCCCTGCGTAGTTGCCAATTACAAGGTCATAGTAACCATCATTGTCCACATCGGCTCCAGTAATCACGGTGCGAATGCCCTCATCAATATTGAGGTAATTATTGGATACCAGGGTAAACTCGCCCGCCAGGTTATTGTCAATATTCTCGTAGAAAAAAATGTTACCCGACTCAGAACCTACGATTAATCTTAACTCGCCATTATATTTGAACATGTGAGGAGCGGAGTATCCTAAAGTAGAACCTTGAACCCTTACATCTACACCACCAAAATCATCGGTAATTAAGGTGAAAGAAGGTATGCCTGCATTGCCTGTATTGCGATAGTAATTCAGGTTGCCGTTTTTCTCCCCAATTATCAAATCCAATAAACCATCATCATCTACATCAAACAACTGAGGTATAGCGTTGGCACCAACATCAATAGATTGGTAAGCCGGGGCTTGCAGTGAGAAATTGGCTGGTTGCCCCTGCGAGGCGCTGTTTTCATACAGGTGGAGTCTCCCATCAAAATCACCCACTATCATTTCGTCAACACCATCATCATCTATATCACCAAAGGTGGGAGTAATGGCTCTGATTCCCGTACTGGAGAGATTAGTGAAGTCATCTGTTATCAACTCGAAAGAGGGAGCACTAGCGGAGCCATTGTTTCTGTAATAAGCTACCTTGCTAGGGTAGGTGCCATTAGAATTGAAATAGCCGTAGTTACCTACGAGCAAGTCAGTCAGTCCATCATTATCAACGTCATAGCAAGATGGGTATGCACCTTCGCCCAGTTCTATCATATCGTCTTGTAAAAGGTTTTCTTGCTGGAATTCGAACACCGGAGAACTGTCCGTTCCGTTATTCTTATAATACCATATACTGTTAGCGTTTTCAGAAATGTTTGGCCTGCTCGGCGAGACTATCAAGTCACGTTTGCCATCGTTATTCATGTCTTCATAATAAGCGCATGGAAACACGTGCTCATCAATAGGTGTATCGTAAGATGGATAGTTGATATCCTGACTGGTGATATCTGCAACAGCGGTTGTGCCACCATTGGTAAGCAGGTTCATGTTTTTGAAAGCGATATCACCCACCAGCAAATCTATATCATCGTCACCATCATTGTCAAAGCCCACTGAGCACGAACCAGAGTGCCTGGTATTTAAAGCAAAGTCAGACGGTGGGGGAGTGTAGACGGCATCTCTTTTGCATGAAACCCCCAAAGTAACCAAGAATGAATTAGCATCTTCCTCAAAATGGCCCCAGCATTCCTCTGTCAATTCAAAGTCAAGACTATCACAAGTGCCATATTTTTCCATTGACATGTTTTTGTGTAATTCCATAAAAATACCGCCCACATCAAAAGTCAAAATATCAAGGTCGCCATCTTTATCAACATCAACAATAGTGGGGATGTCGACTGGTAGTATAAACAGGGTAATGATATTGGTATCATAAAGCGATTCCAATTCATCAACCATTAAGGTGAATTGCAAACCATAAGATGGGTCAGAAGTGTTTTTATAAATAGCCATAGTGCCATTGGAGTAGGTGAAAATATCTTTCTTACCATCACAATCATAATCGCGGAGCAATACCCAATCGTGGATAAATGAAAAGTATGACCTATAGCCTGGGGCATATTCATAATCCACGTTATTGGCAGTTCCCCGATTAAGGTAAGTGGTAGCTTTATTGCCTGTTTTGTCAAACACCAGCAAGTCTTCAACGCCATTCAGGTCAATATCAATAGTTGAGAATTGACAATTATTGTGACCGCCCACCCATGCATTTCTCAGGGTGTTCCCATTTTCAGATACAGGAATTGATACATCAAGATTAAAAAAAGGCTGCGCAAAAAGGCTCAGGAAGCCCATTGACAACCACAAAGCTAGAAGGGTCTTCTTCACAATCATACCATTCAATTAGGAATACCTCAAATAGGAATACCTCAAAGGTAGGTAATTGTAAGGAGTTTAGCCACCAATTTTAGATTTCAATTACCAAGCCATCATAGGCCAGCTCTATAAAATCAGGGAGTTCTTTGGAAACGTCCTCATGTAAACCCATCAAATGGCTGATGTGAGTGAGGTAGCCCCTTTCAGGCTGGAGTTCTTTCAGCAACTGAATAGCCTGCTCTAGGTTGAAATGCGAAATGTGGGGCTGCTTGCGAAGTGCGCTAATCACAATCACTTTAGAGCCGCGTATCTTATGCATCTCGGCTTCAGGAATGTGACTCACATCAGTGATGTAGGTAAAATCCCCCACCCTGTAGCCAAATACAGGTAGCTTGTAGTGCATCACTTCAATCGGTAGGAAACGCACACCCTCTGCGTGAAAGGGAATGTTGGTAATCTTGTGTACATCCAGCCTGGGAACTCCAGGGTATTTCAAATCAGCGAAGATGTAAGGAAACTCGCGCCTAAGAGCGTCTTCAACGTTATCAGTAACGTAAACGGGCATTTCACGCATTTGCTTAAAGTTGAAAGCCCTTACGTCATCAAGGCCGGCAACGTGGTCTTTATGCTCATGCGTGAATATCACGGCATCCAGCTTGGTTACCTTCGCATTCAGCATCTGCTGGCGGAAATCAGGGCCAGCATCAATGGAAAATACCTTTCCCTCAGTTTCAATCAATATGCTGGAGCGCAAACGGTTGTCTCGCGGGTCTTTTGAGGTGCATACCTTGCAATCGCACGCTATCACTGGCACTCCTTGCGATGTGCCCGTCCCTGAAAACGTAACCCTTATCCCGTTTGACATACGGCGACTAAAGTAAAAATTTTGCTTTTACAATACCTGTGAGAATGGTAAAAACCTTAAATACACTATGTTATTTAACGACTAAGATTTTCCGTGAGTCCCTCGATAATTTCGATAAAACTTTGTTTACTTTGTAAATAAATAATTATGTACACACGACTATAAAAACACCATTGTGGTAGAGACGCAAAATCTTGCGTCTGGAAAGAAAAGAGTGTGACAATCTCAAATTGGTCATTCTCCCTTCCCATTGATGGGAAGGGGTGTAAATATCATCAATTAGTTACTGGTAATAGTAACAATATGTTAATAATATTTTGTTATACTTATTTATGTTTTAAATAACTTTACTACTAGTAATCAAAATTCAACATTATGAAAATAGGAAAAGTAACACAACTTTCGCTGTTTCTTAGTTTAACAGCCTTACTATCCATCGGAATTGGTTTTAATGCAATAGCGCAATGCGCTGACGAGAATGGAACCTGTACACCTTCAGCTACTGGTAGTCCATCTTACGCTATTCTAAGTGGAACGGCTTCAGGTACCACATCCTTTGCAGTTGTGGGGGATGCAACAGGTGATAACTCTTATTGTATTGGCGACGGGACTGCCACGGGAAATAATTCCTTTCAAATAGGCGAGGGAGTTGCTGAGGGTTTGCATTCTTATTGTTTTGGCAACAAATCCAGGGCTTTGGGTGATTATACCTATGCTTTTGGTGAAAGTGTGGAAACTGATGCCAACGCTACTTACAGCTATATTTTTGGTTACGGTACGTCAGGCACCGCTATGGAAAATGATATATCCAATTCAATGATGTTTGGAGTGAATAGTACATTGCCTACCCTTTTTATTGAAGGTGGCACGGGTACTGGCACTTGGGGCAACGTGGGTATCGGCACAACTTCCCCTCTTGGTATATTGCATGTGAGAGGCGAAGACGGTGATGATACGGGAGTAATTATAGAAAAGAATAATGGACAAACAGCTGGGTTGCTTTTTAGAGAAGGAGGTGTAAACAAGAGTACTATTGTAGTAAGCTCTACAGATGAATTGCTGATTTTTAATCAAACTGAAGCTAAAGACATTACCATTGGCGTAGACCCAACGTCAGGTACCATACCCCAGGCTATCACGATTAAAGGTAATACGGCAAACGTGGGTATCGGTACTACTTCTATATCAGCCCGTTTGCATGTTACTGCCCATGAGGGAGGCTCAGAAAACATTGCCAAATTTAGTGTAAGTGATGTAGACAATACCCAGGAGTATCTGCAGTTTAAGAATAAAGACTCAGAGGATGATGAGTTTGCGGCAATGATACTCGGGCGAGGCAGTGTTACGGACAATGAGATTTTGACAATTAAGGCTGCTATTAATAATGGGGATGATACAGGAACTAAAGCCGCCATGGTATTTGAATCTACCATGAATAATGGCAGTGCGATTGCAACAAGGCCGCTTTTTAGATGGGAAAATGCGGGTGCTCATAAAATGGTAATGATTGCGAATGGTAATGTGGGGATTGGCACCCTTGTGCCGACTGAGGTGTTACATATTAATGGTATAGGAAGATCAAATCAAGCTCAATGGACTACGACATCAGATGAAAGGCTAAAGCAAAATGTGCAAGACATTTCCGGTGCCAGAGAGATTTTAACTAGTTTACGCCCGGTAAATTTCGAATGGGTGCAAGACTATCGAAGTACCTTTAAAGGCCTTCCTCAGAACAATTGGGGCTTTATTGCACAAGAAGCAGAGCAGGTTTTGCCAGATATGGTTGAAACAATTCCCCAAGAAACTTATGGAGATAGTGCCAACTTGGTAACGCTCAGTGACGTTAAGCTTCTAAATCAAAGTCCGCTGGTGCCAATACTGGTAAAGGGTTATCAAGAATTAAATGATATTGTTGTAAATCAAAGTCAACAGATTCAAAACCTAACTCAATTGGTAGATTCTTTAGCTGATGTTATAAGTAACTGTTGTCAATCTGAAGAACCTATGTACAGGACTGCTCCCGAGAAAGAAAGCGTTATTGAAAATTCTGAAGAAACAACAAATTCTCAAAAGATTCTTCTTCATCAAAATGACCCGAACCCCTTTCAGTATACGACACAAATAAAATATGAAATACCTGATGATTTTGAAACGGCTTCTGTTCTTATTTTTGATACACAAGGAAGAATATTAAGGGAGCTTAACATTACAAGTAATAACAAGATTGGAGTGATTACTGTTTATGCTTCAGATCTAAATAAAGGTATATATAGCTATTCATTAATTGTAGATGGAAAACTAATAAGTACAAAAAAGATGGTATGTTTACAATAGGCTATGAAGTTAATATTCTGTTTAATATTTTCTCTTTTATCTCTTGGGCTTTTTGCTCAAAAGCAGGGTAATATTTGGTATTTCGGAGTCGGGTATGGGTTAGATTTTAATTCTAGCCCACCAGTGTTGATGGATAATGGACAAACCTCGTATAGAGAAGCCTGTGGGCAGGCTCACATAGAGGGAACAGCAACTATATCAGATAGTTTAGGAAACCTTCTTTTTTATACAGATGGTAAAAAAGTGTGGGATAAAACTCATACAGTAATGCCGCATGGGAATAATTTACGTGGGGGTACTTCATCCACACAATCATCTTTAATCGTTCCTACTCCTGGTAAGGACAATGAGTACTATATTTTTACAACAGATGATTTTTGCAACGATTTAAGTTGGGGGATGAGATACTCAGTGGTTGATAGATGTTTGAATGAAGGAAAAGGGGATGTGCTTCTTGAGAAAAAGAATGTACTTTTATTAGATACTGCAAGTGAAAAACTAACCGCCGTTAGACATGCAAATGGAATAGATTATTGGGTTATAGGGCAGAGATACTTTACTAATGAGTTTTATGTCTATTTACTTACTAATCAGGGTATCTCAGATACTGTAGTATCGGCGGTTGGTAATATACATACGGGTGGTGGTTCGAATAATATGTGGCATGCCTTAGGTCAAATAAAGGCTTCTCCATTAAGAAATAAAGTTGCGGTTGGGGCTGCTAATTGTGGAAATATATTAGAGGTTTTTGACTTTAATAATCAGACAGGAGTATTGTCAAACCCTGTCTCTCTTCCTTCCACTTGTGGAGCTTATGGGGTGAGTTTTTCTTCCGATGGCACAAAGTTGTATGAAACCCCCATTTTGACACAATATGACTTAGAGGCCGGTGGAGGTAATCCAGACTCAATAATTGCAAGTGCGTTTGTATTTCCTAATCAATTTCAAGTTTGTTTCAATGGTTTGCAGTTAGGGCCTAATGGTAAAATATATATGTATGATTGCTCTGGGACTTCCATAAGCGTTATCGGTAATCCCAATCAATCAGGGTTAGCTAGTAATACACAATTGTCAGTTTATCAAACTCCTAGTCCGCATGTGGCTTTTACTTTTTCTAATATGATTGATAGTTACTCTTATACTTCAACTGGCATATGTAATCCTGATTATATCCCAGAAACCACCACTCCAACAGCCCAAATCTATCCCAATCCATTCACAGGGCAAACAACGGTAAAGCTCACTCAACCTATACAAAATGGCACCCTGCAATTGCATGATGCCTTAGGCAGGTTAGTAAGAGAAGAAGGAGTTCAAGGCCAGCAATTTACAATAGGGCAAGGCGGTTTACCCGCAGGGCTTTATTTCTTAA
>JANQJC010000108.1 GCA_028281825.1 Flavobacteriales bacterium | reverse complement strand
CGCCCTTCAGGGCTATGAGTTGGATGTGGTGGATTACCTGTTAAAGCCCATTTCTTTTGAGCGATTTGTGCAGGCGGTGAATAAGGCCTCTGAATTGATTTCATTAAGGAAAAAGGCCAATACCAAATCTGAAGGGATTGACCACCTGATAGTGAAGGCTGACCATAAGCTGGTGCGCATCAAACTGGAGGACATTCTCTACATAGAGGGTTTGAGGGAGTACGTGAGTATATACACCAGAGAAAAAAGGGTGATTACCCTTGAAGCCATGAAGAACCTGGAAAGTATCTTGCCAGAGAATAAATTTCTTAGGACACATCGCTCATACATCGTTTCTATTGCCCACGTTGAGGCGATGAATGGCAATAATGTGGAAATAAACAGCAAGCTAATACCCGTTGGAAAAACATACAGGGACGAGGTTTTGAAGCGATTTTCAGAAAATTGGCACTAATTTGGTATATTGAGAATTAGCTTTTAAACTTTATTGAACTGTGAAAAAGATAATTCCAATAGTTGCGATAGTGCTTTTAGGCCTTCCGCTTCTTGCCTTTAAGAATACGTGTGAGCTTCCCAACCATACTTTTACAGTTGGCGAGAAGTTGACTTATAAAGTGTCTTACAACTGGGGTTTTATGTGGATTGGTGCTGGTGAAGTGGACTTTACGGTAAAGCAATCTACTCTAAACGGAAAACCTGTTTACAATTACAGTGTGTATGGGAGTACCTACAAGAGCTATGACTGGTTTTACAAGGTACGCGACAAGTACGAGAGCTATGTGGATATGAAAACCCTGAAGCCTATCCGCTTTGTGCGCGATACGGATGAGGGTGGCTACATTACCTACAACGACAACTATTTTGATTACGAAAAGGGTCGAGCGACCAGTTATCGCAAAGGTAATGCCCATAAGAACGGTAAGCGCGATACTATGGACATCAATCCATGTACTTTTGATATTCTATCCATTCTATACCATTTGAGGAATGTGGATGCCAGCAAATACAAAAAAGGGGATTACATTCCCGTATCGGTATTCCTGGATGAGGAAGTGTACAATTTAGGTGTTGAGTTCATGGGCCGCGAGGTGGTAAAAACCGAGTATGGTAAAATGCGCTGCATCAAGTTGTGCCCCAAACTGGTGGCGGGTGATGTATTCTCAGAGGATGCCAAGATGTATGTTTATGTTACCGATGACGCGAACAAAATACCCGTATTGATAGAATCACCATTGGTAGTAGGCTCCATCAAGGCATACATACAAGATTACAAAGGCTTGAAATACCCTATGTCAGCCAAACTTTAGTCGAATTTAACCAAGGCACCAGCTGGTGAGTCTTGAAGCTCAAGCACTACCTCCTTGATGATAGGCATCAACTCTTCGCCATATTCCGTTTGCCTATTTTGCATAGCCAGAGAATAGATATTCCTCAAGGTGCGGTAGGCAATGTATGGTTCCTGGTCAAGCCTCATGGCGTATTTTTTCTTCAATGAACTGTAATACCTTATTTCTTCCTCATACACTTTCCACAAGTCTTTGGAAAGTTCTAAGGCCTTCTCGGTATTTCCCAGCTTGTAATAGGCATCAATGATTGAGACAATTGAGAAGTTGTAACCGATAGACTCTTTTGGCATTTCTTCCAGGCAACGGTCCAGCACTTTTTGGGCCTTTTCTTTCTCACCTTCAGCCAATAAATTCAACGCTAACCTTGAATAGATATTCCTGAAGTTGATGGCCATTCTTACTGTTTCAGTGCCGTGGTAAACAGAAGCATCTTTCATGTTACCCCATTTGAACTCGTCTACCAACTTGTCATACATTACTTCGGTATTCACGGTTCCAGTCATGCCATCGCCCCTGCCTTTTTTGATAGGCACAATGCGATAAGCCAATCCTTCTAACCTGAAATAGCTCTCTAGATTTAGGTAGTAATCATTACCCACTGTAATGGCGTAATAAACCGGCCTCTCCCAATTGTTGTGGGCAAGGATATCCAGCACCATGAGCATGTTCCTGGTAATGGTCGTTTCTTTTAGCTCCCATTCTATTGCGGGCACTATTTTATCTGCATCTTCAGGTGATACAGCCCCGCTGGCTATAACTTTAGCTGAGTCAACAGGTATGCTCAGCTTATTGGATGGGATATAATTGTAGGAGTCGAAACGGGTTTTCACTTTAGCTTTATCATCATCGCGTGCCACAAAGTTGATTACCTGCTCCAGAGTCAGATGGTCTTTAATATTCCTATCATAAATAGGTACTTGCAACCTTTTATTGCCCAATAGCTTTTCTTCTGATAAGGAGAATGGTAATGGGTCAGATTCATAAGCCCTTCTTCTCAATTGATTGATATACCAGTTGGTATTCAAGAGGCTTAAGTTAACTACCCTGACGTCAGTTCTTATGCCTTCCACTTCCTGTGCGTACCACAATGGGAAAGTATCGTTATCACCATTGGTGAAGAGAATTGCATTAGGCGCACATGAGTTAAGGTAGTTAGCGGCCAGGTCACGCGCGGCAGTTCTGTTTGAGCGGTCGTGGTCGTTCCAGCCGTCTTTAGCCATTACGGCTGGTGCTGCCAGGCAGAGGATAGTAGCTATACCGGCTGATGGCACCTCTCCCAATTTCTTTTGCAATAAATCAAAAACAGCCAATGCGCCCAAGCCTATCCACATAGCATAGGCATAGAAAGAGCCAGCATAAGCATAATCACGCTCGCGTGGTTGCATAGGGTACTGGTTCAGGTATATAACGATAGCAATACCCGTCATAAAGAATAGTAACCCAACAATAAAGGCATCAGACTTGTCTTTTCTGAAGTGGAAAAAGGCTCCCAAAAGACCCAGTATAAGCGGTATAAGGTAAAACTTATTGTGCGCCATGTTGGAGGTAGTAGAAGCAGGTAAATCTTCCTGAGGCCCTAAGCGTGAATTGTCAATAAAAGGAATACCGCTTATCCAGTTGCCATTCATCAATTCAGACTTACCTTCCACATTGCTTCCATTGCCTTGTATGTCATTTTGCCTACCCGCAAAATTCCACATGAAGTAGCGGAAATACATGTGCCCCATCTGGTAACGCCATAGGTAGGTGAAGTTTTCAGAAGGTCTAGGTTTTCTTTTACCGCTGGTGCCTGTCCAGTTTTTATATTCCCTTATATGATGAGCTTGACTACTATACATCCTTGGCAGGTAGCCACAGTTTTTCTTTTCATACTCGGGAACACTCTTGTGGTCTACAACCACATATTTCCCTTCTTTCTTGTCCTGATGATAGATAGGTGAGCCATCTTCTATCTTGGTAGGGCTGGCATTGAAATATTGTCCATAGAACAACGGCCTGTCACCATATTGCTCACGGTTTAGATAGGAGTATAAAGCAAATACGTTATCAGGATTACTTTCATCCATGGGTGTGTTTGCACTAGAGCGGATTACTGTTTGTGCATAGGCTGAGTAACCTATCATCAGCATGGTAAAGCTCAGTAATATTGTATTTAAGATAGGCTTGTCGTTCTTCTGTGTGTAATAAAGGCCAAACACTACACCACCGATAAGTAATAGGGCATAAACCAGCACACCAGAATTAAATGGCATGCCCA
Organism: Flavobacteriales bacterium; assembly: GCA_028281825.1. Classification (GTDB taxonomy): domain Bacteria; phylum Bacteroidota; class Bacteroidia; order JANQJC01; family JANQJC01; genus JANQJC01. The sequence continues at coordinate 35,318 of JANQJC010000108.1, read as the reverse complement.
TAGTGTTCACAAAAAACAGCTCAAACATAGAAGCCAGCTTAACTACCCCAGGAATGATACCGTATTGTGTGCCCAGCAAGATTACTATTGAGACAATTCCCGCAAGGAAGAAGCCTTTAATTGAGAACGGAAATTTCTTGAAATAATAAACAAATACCAGTGCAGGTATAGCCAGCAAGTTCAACAAATGGACCCCGATAGACATACCCATTAATAAGGCTATTAGTAGTATCCACCTGTCTGCATGGGGCTTATCAGCCACGCTTTCCCATTTCAATATACACCATACTACAATAGCCGTGAAGAAGGAAGACATGGCGTATACTTCGCCCTCTACTGCTGAGAACCAGAATGAGTCAGAAAAGGTATAAGCTAATCCACCTACCATTCCGCTGCCCATTATGGCGATGATTTTACCCATCGAGGGGTTGTCATCTTTTATCAGGATTTTCTTAGCAAAGAAGGTGATAGACCAGAATAAGAAAAGTATGGTGAAGGCACTGGCCAGTCCCGACATGATATTCACCCACTTGGCTACTTGAGTTACATCATCACCAGCCATGAGAGAGAATAGCCTGGCTATCATTTGGAACATGGGAGCTCCAGGCTCGTGACCTACCATTAGCTTATAGGAACTGGCGATATATTCGCCGCAATCCCACCAACTGGCAGTAGGTTCTATAGTTGAAACGTACACAAAAGCGGCTATACCAAAAGTTAGCCATCCGAATATCTTGTTGTAAAGATTATATTTTTCCATTTGTTACTTTTTCAAAGGCCGTCCGAAATTAGAAAATTTTAAAGGACTTTGCCCAATCATTAACGTATTTTGGGATTGTAAATAATTTTTTTCCTAATTTTGCGCTCCCAACGGATAGTTATGCTATCTGACACCATTGACCGATGGTGTAACTGGCAACACATCTGATTTTGATTCAGAAGAGTCCAGGTTCGAGCCCTGGTCGGTCAACAAAAGCCCTGTCTCGTTTAGAGGCGGGGCTTTTGTTTTGCTATTGTACAACATCATACTATACTTATTGTCTGGTTAACTTTTTTAGCCTTTAACAATTACCCAACAAAAAAGGCGTGAATACTCACGCCTTTTGATTATGATGGGATATCTTTTCTTATCTCAATTGGAATACAACAGGAAGTGTAAACCACACTTTCACTGCTTTTCCTCTTTGCTTGCCTGGAGAGAAACCGCTCAATTTTTTCACTACCCTAATCGCTTCTTCATTCAATAGGTCATACTTACCACGAGCCACTGTTACTTGTGATACGTTACCTTTTTCATCTACAACGAAGCGAACGATAACTTTATCCTCCAAACCGTTCTCTACGGCGATTTGAGGGTATTTTATCTGGCTGTTAATAAAGCCATACAGGGCTCCATCACCGCCGGGGTATTGAGGCATTTCTTCCACAATCTGGAAAATCTCAGGGGCTGCTTCTTCCTCTTCTTCTTCAATAGGAGCTTCAAAAACTTCCACTACTGTTTCCATTTCGGCTTCCACATCCATGATTTCCACTTCTTCTTCAATTTCCTCGTCGTCTTCAACGATTTCAATCTCAGGGGCTGGTGGTGGAGGTGGTGGAGGAGGTGGAGTCACTTCTTGCTCAGTGATAGGAATTTCTTCCTGCTCAATGTCTTCAATCTGCAACTGGCCAAGAGAGGATATAGACTTTTCAAAGGTTTTCCACTCAAATGCCACTAGCACAACCGCTAAAGCAATGATGTAGCCACTGGTTAAGAAAAGGCCGCGCCTCTTCTCCAGGTTAACTTCAGGTTTCTTTTTTTGTTCCATGTTTACCGTTTTGTTTGGGACATAGGCCCCAAAAGGGTTCGTAAAATTAAAAATAATTGGTTTCCCAACAAATCAATTATATAGATGCGAACCTTTTAACATTTCCATAAAACTTTTTTAAAGTTTGAAATGCACTGGCATGGTGAAGTAAGTATCGCGGTATTTACCTTGATGGTAGCCAGGGCACCACTCAGGTAAGGTTTTCAAAACCCGGATTACTTCTTTGTCGCATCCATAACCGATTCCCTTCAATACTTCTATGTTTTTCACACTACCATTTCTATCAACTACAAACTGCACAAACACCTTACCGGTAATGCCATTATCAATAGCCAATTGTGGATATTGGATTCTTCTTTTTACGAATGCCATTAGTTCATCTTCAGCCTTTTTTTGGTCTTTGATACAACGGAAGGTTGGCATTTTATCGGGGAAACGAAGGATTTCTTCCGGCTCTGGCTCAGGCTCCTTACCTAAATCAACAATCTTAAATTTCCCCATTAGGTCCTCCAGTGGGTTTGGCATGACCTCAGGTTCTGGATTTGTCTCATTCTTGATTACCGTATTGTCCTCCACTTGCTTAAACTGGTCAGTGGTGTGCCTGGGTGGTTCGGGGTCTTTTATTTCCTCTTTTTTTTCATCTTCTGGAGTTACTAATGGAATCATGTCTATGTCAATGTAAGTCACATCAGGGTCATGAGGGATGTAGGATTTAATTTCATAAGGCGTTTGCCATTCAAATGCTAAGAGTGAGAAACAAAGCGCGATTAAAGCTCCGGTAAGGATAAAGAGTGGCCTTTTGCCTTCAAGGTTGGCCCTGCGGGATTTTTTAAGTTCCATGGTTTTCAATTTTGGTGAATAATTAGTGTGTAAGTAAATTTTCACTTCATGGAACAAGGGATTTGTCCATATAACGGCACCCTAAATTTTTTATTGTAAAAATGAACTCTACGGGAATCAGGCCAGGCCTCGGTAGTAGAGAAAACGATAGCCAGGGATGGCTAGCAATGAGCCAAAACTATTGGCGATAAAATCAAGTGAGTCTGCGGTGCGGTACTCAAACATGGTTCCTTGCCAAAGCTCAAGCAGGCCACCATACATGATGCAAATTAAAGTAGTGCTGATAATAGGATAGTGCATCAGTAAGCCTGAAGAATATTGACGGGAAAAACCACTTATGAGTAATACGCCTAACACAAAAAACACGAAAGCATGTGCCAGCTTATCGCTATTGATGAGTTCCCAAAGGGAGAAATCGATGATATCTGTGCCGGGGATGCTGCACAGAATAAATATAATAAGTGCCCAGATTAAGCCCCACTTGGTGTGCTTGAGAAACATGGGGCTTGCTTAATTACTGCCCGATGTGAGCCTTGTAGTCGTCAGCTGATAACAGGTTGTCTAACTGAGAGGTGTCGGCAATAGAGATTTTAATCATCCAGCCAGCACCGTAAGGGTCTTCATTTACCACTTCAGGTTTGGCATCAAGCTCTTCATTTACTTCAAGTACCTCACCGGTAACAGGCATAAACAGGTCCGAAACGGTTTTCACTGCTTCCACAGTTCCGAAAACTTCACCCTCATTGATAGTCTCGCCCTGGGTTTCTATCTCTACGTATACGATGTCGCCCAATTCGCTTTGTGCAAATTCAGTGATGCCCACAGTGGCTGTGTCACCTTCTACTTTTACCCATTCGTGGTCTTTAGTGTACTTTAAGTCAACTGGAAAATTCATGTTCATTCAGATTTTGGCCAAAAATACATTTTTACAAGCATAAATTGCAAGCATTGCTGGTGCAAAATAATTCCCGACTTTTACAATCGTTTAGGGATTGAATTTATCTATTGGATGGTATATACAATACGCCCCCCATTTTTCTATCGGTTGTTATATAGTGATGCCTTTTTCAGGTTTAAACAGGCTAATAAAAAGTTGTTTCTCACCTTCGATGATGGCCCCATACCGGGAGTAACAGATTGGGTTTTGGATGAATTGAAGAAACATAATGCCAAAGCCACTTTTTTCTGTTTGGGTAAAAATGTGAAGGCCTATCCATACTTGTTTGACAGGATAAAAGCCGAAGGACATGCGGTGGGTAACCACACTTATAACCACACCAATGGATGGAAAGTGGGTTTCAAAGAGTATATGAAAGATGTGGAGAAATGTGCCAATGAAGCTTTTGAGTCCTCCTTGTTCCGTCCGCCTTATGGTAAGATAAAACCTTTGCAATTCAAGGCGGTGAATAAGAGCTACAAAGTAGTGTTTTGGGATGTGATAGCTGGGGATTTTGACTTATCGAAAACACCTGAGCAGTGCTTGAATAATGTATTGAACTACACCCGCAATGGCAGTATTATAGTGCTGCATGACAGCAAAAAGGCGGGGCCTACTTTAAAAGAAATACTCCCTAAAATATTAGAGGCATATAGCGACTATACCTTTTCCAAATTGTAGTTGAGCTTAGTTTAAAAAAGGGTTCTGCTTTTTTTCTAACCCAATGTTGGTTTTAGGCCCATGGCCCGGGTATACCACATAGTCATCACCAAGGGGCAAAAGCTTATTTTTGATGCTACTGATGAGAGTAGCATAGTCCCCACCAGGCAAGTCTGTGCGACCAATGCTACCGTAGAAAAGTACGTCGCCACCAATTACAAATTTTTGGCCTTTATGGTAAAAGCATATCTCGCCGGGGCAATGGCCAGGGGTGAAGATGATTTCCAACTCAGAATTACCAAACTTCACAATATCCCCTTCATTCAAGTAGTTTTCTGGCATGGGTGACGTTTCAACATTAATGCCCATACTTGATCCATAAGCTGTTGTGGCCAGCAATATTTCAACATCTTTTTCGTTGAATTGTGGCAGTAACCCGTATTGCTCAGAGACGAATTTATTGCCCAAAATGTGGTCTATATGGCAATGGGTATTGAGCAGGTGAATGGGTTTCAGTTCGTTCTTTTCAACAAAATTGGCTAGCTCGTCCTTTTCGCTGTCGCTGTAGCATCCTGGGTCTATAATCACACACTCTTTAGTTTCATCATAAAGCACAAAAGTGTTCTCTTGAAAGGGATTGAAAGTAAAAGTTTGTATCTGTATCATACTGTAGAAATTGGGGTGCTAAATTAAGGATACGCTAAAAATGAGCGCTTAAGAAACAACATTAATCAATTTAGTTTTATCTTTAAATCCTTTTTCCCTTCACAAAAGGTTCAATGAGAAAAACGCTATACATATTCTTGACATTTTTTGTACTGTTATCCAGTGGGGCGGCATATGCACAGTTCTACAATGGCTCACAGATGGAATTTGGCAAGAACCGTGTTCAATATATGAAAGACCAGTTTTGGTCTTTTTATCGTTTTGATAGGTTTGACACCTATTTCTACCTAGGGGGCAAGGAGTTGGCTATCTATACTGCACAATTTGCCAGTAAGGAAATTCCGCGGATTGAAAAAATGCTGGATTATGACCTGGATGATAAAATAGAGTTCATCGTTTTCAATAAGTTATCAGACTTGAAGCAGAGCAATATAGGCCTCGAGTCTGACCAACAATACAATATTGGGGGGGTTACCCATATAGTTGGGTCAAAAGTGATACTCTATTTCAATGGCGACCATCGCGACTTTGAGGAGCAGATAAAGGCGGGGATTGCACAGGTAGTGCTTGACCAAATGATGTATGGCGGTAGCATTAAGGATGTGGTGAGAAACTCGACATTGCTGACTTTGCCAGAGTGGTATATGCAAGGCTTGATATCTTATCTGTCCAGTGATTGGGATGCTGAAATTGAGAATAAAGTGAAGGACGGTGTTCTCAATGGTAGTTATGAGAAGCTGAACAGGCTTACTGGCAATGATGCTAGGTTTGCAGGTCATTCTATTTGGCGGTTTATAGCTGATACCTACGGGGAGTCGGTCATATCCAATATCCTATACATGACCCGCATAAGTAGGAATATTGATAGTGGTTTTCTGTTCGTACTGGGTACTTCATTGAAAAGTTTGACTTTTGAGTGGTTGGCCTATTACGACAAGATGTATTACAACCTGAACAAGATGCGTTCTTTGCCTAAAGAAGAACCGATTATCAAGAAGCCAAGACACGAGTGTATTTTTACTCAGCTAGAGTTGAGCCCCGATGGAAAATATGCGGCCTACAGCGCTAATGAGATGGGCCAATATCGTGTGTGGATAAGGGACTTGCAGACGGGTAGGAAGAAGAAGCTGATGAAGGTAGGGTATAAGTCTACCCAAAAGCCTGACCTCTCTTTTCCGCTAATCACCTGGCATCCCTCTTCACAATACCTGGCAATACTAAGCGAGCGCAGGGGCAAGATAATGCTCACCCAATACGACTTGAGAAACAAAAAGAAAACCTCAAGGCCTATTCATCACTTTGAGAAGATTTTAGATTTTTCATACTCAGACGATGGCAAGAGTTTTGCTTTTTCGGCGGTGCAAAAAGGGCAGTCTGACATCTTCGTATACAGTATCTTGGGAAATACCTACTATCAAGTCACCAATGACCACTTTGATGACTTGAACCCCAGGTTTATTAATAATTCCAGGGATATCGTTTTTGCCTCTAACAGGAGGAATGATACCATCAAGCCAGTTGAGGCTGGACTGTTGCCCAAAGATGCTTCTACCGACTTGTTTTTGTTCAAGTATTCTGAAAAGAACCCATTATTGCGGAGGTTGACTAAAACCCCGGGAGTGAATGAAATACAACCCCTCCATTTTGATGATAGCCACATTGCCTACTTGAGTGACCAGAATGGGGTCTTTAACAGGTATTTAGGCAAACTGGATAGTACGCTGGCCTATGTAGATACTATCGCTCATTACAATTATACCACCAAGTCTTTCCCGATAACGAATTACTCCAGGAGTATTGTTAAACACAACACAAGGGGAAAATCAGGGCAGATATCTGAGATTGTATATTCAGATGGGAAATATAAGATGTATTTCCGTGATAAAACAGTGGAGAATGCAAGCTCAGGTGTTAAGTTGGAAGAGTCTAAATACCTGGCTATCAACGAGAAGAAAAAGGAAGAAGAAGGCCTGGAAATACAAGAACCAAGGATACCTGAAATACCCAGCAATCGCATCATCTCGGTGTATGAGGACCAGAAGGAACCTGCGAATAATGGGACGATTGATATAGACAACTACACTTTTGAGGGAGAAAGCATAGAGGAGTTTGGTGGACAAGAAGCGATACAGCCTCAAACTATTGTATTGAATCCTAGTCCACCACAGCCGCAGAGACCAACTTACACCAGTTCTCTTGAGCCAACTGAAGAAGACTCAGCCAAGGTATTTAAGTTACCTATCCAGAGGAATTATGATGTGCATTTCACTACCAATTATGTGGTGAGCCAGTTAGATAATAGTTTTATTAATTCTACTTACCAGAAGTTTACTGGTGGTGGGGCAGTATTCTTTAATCCGGGTTTTAATGGCCTTTTCAAGATAGGTATCCAAGATTTGATGGAGGATTACAAAATTGTGGGTGGTGTAAGGATATCTGGTAACCTGAATAGCAATGAGTACTTCCTGAGTTGGCAAAACTTTAGAGACAGGCTGGATAAACAAATTGTTTTCCACCGTCAAAGTTTCCTGAATGCGGTTCAGTTTTCTGTGATACGTATCAACACCCATAGCCTTACCTATAAGGTGAGTTGGCCGTTTAGTGAGGTAGCAGCAATTAAAGGTGGCGTCATAGGCCGCCATGATAGGGAGGTGCTTTTATCTACTGATTTAGGAAGCTTGCAAGCTCCTAATGAACAAACGTGGCTGGGTGGCCTGACGGCTGAATTTGTATTTGATAACACCATTCAACGCGGGTTGAATATTTACAATGGGTTAAGGTATAAAGTGTTTGGAGAGTACTATCACCAGGCAAATAACCAGGGGAAGCATTTCACGGTACTTGGGTTGGATGTGAGACATTACCTGAGAATACATAGAGATTTGATTTGGGCTAACCGCCTGGCTGGAAGTACCTCTTTCGGTACACAGAAACTGATTTACTACCTGGGTGGGGTGGATAATTGGTTTGCTCCCAAGTTTGATAACTCTATACCTATTGACTACAGCCAAAATTATGCTTACCAAACTATTGGAACTAATATGCGTGGTTTCCACCAGAATGTGAGGAACGGAAACAGTTTTGCGGTGATTAATAGTGAAATCCGTTGGCCCATATTCCGCTATTTCTTTAATCGCCCGATTAAGTCTGACTTCATTAATAACTTCCAGTTGATTGGTTTTGGAGATGTGGGCTCAGCCTGGACGGGCCCTTCACCTTATTCGGAGGAGAACTCGTTAACCGGACAGGTGATAGAGCAGGCACCACTTACTATCAGGTTGAAGAACCAACGGGAGCCTATCGTGGGTGGATATGGCTTTGGTGCCCGTAGCCGTATTTTGGGTTACTTCATTCGCCTGGATTATGCCTGGGGTGTTGAGAATGGCCAGGTGTTGGACCCATTGCTTTACGTGTCCCTAAGCCTCGATTTCTAAATCCTTTTCGGTTTTCACGCCTTCATAAGTTATCTTTGGTTCTTTAAATTATGAAAGAACCAGCAAACAAATCAAACATGAACCTTTCTACTATTGCTATTCTATTGGTTATAGGCCTTTGTGCTGGTATGCTCAGTGGCTTTGTGGGCGTGGGTGGTGGCATTATCATTGTGCCTGCGCTTATATTCTTTTTAGGCTTTTCTCAGCATATGGCACAGGGCACCAGCCTCACAATGATGATACCACCCATTGGCATCCTTGCTGTGATGAACTATTACAAATCGGGGAATATTGACATGAAGGCAGCACTCATCCTCTGTATCACCTTTGTGGTGGGAGGCTATTTGGGTTCAAAACTATCTATATCCCTTGACCAAAAATTAGTGAAAAAGGTGTTTGCCGTGATTATGATGATAGCAGCTGTGAGGATGCTCATAAAGTAAAAGCCATGATTGACCAAATAAAAGAAAAAGCAGAAAAGTATTTCGAGGATACGGTTGCCACTCGTAGGCATATCCATGCCAACCCTGAATTGTCTTTTGAAGAATACCAAACTTCGGAGTTTGTGAAAGGTAAGTTGCAAGAGTATGGTATACCTTTTAAAGAGGGTTATGTGAAAACGGGTATCGTGGGTTTGATAGAAGGGAATAACCCCAGTAAAAAGACTATTGCCTTGCGTGCTGATATGGATGCCCTGCCCATTTTTGAGGAGAATGACAAGGAGTACAAATCTAAAAATGAGGGTGTGATGCACGCTTGCGGGCACGATGTGCACACCAGTTCACTATTAGGTGCGGCAAGGATATTGAATGAACTCAAAGACCAATGGGAAGGTACTATTAAGTTGATATTTCAGCCAGGGGAAGAGAGATTGCCAGGTGGTGCTTCCTTGATGATAAAAGAAAATGCGCTGGAGAACCCCAAACCCAACTATATTTTTGGGCAGCATGTGTTGCCGTCCATGGAAGTGGGAAAGGTGGGTTTTAAGCCGGGGATGTATATGGCGTCCACCGATGAGATATACATGACTATAAAGGGTAAAGGCGGCCACGCTGCCTTGCCTCACTTGAATATTGACCCTGTATTGATTACTTCGCATGTAATAGTAGCTTTGCAACAGGTGGTTAGCAGAAATGCCTCTCCATCGGTGCCGTCTGTACTTTCCTTTGGGAAAGTAATTGCTAATGGGGCTACCAATATCATCCCTGATAAGGTAATGGTTGAGGGAACCTTCCGTACGATGGATGAAGAATGGAGAGCAGATGCACACACCAAGATAACACGCCTTGCAAAAGAAATCGCCCAAAGCATGGGGGGTGACTGCGATATCGAAATAAGAAAGGGATATCCCTATTTGGTGAATGATGAAGAGCTGACCTTAAAAGCCCGTGAGAATGCCATTCAATACATGGGAGCGGAAAATGTGATAGACATGGACCTACGTATGACTGCAGAAGACTTCAGCTATTACACCCAGCGAATGCCAGGCTGCTTTTATCGCTTAGGGACAGGTAATGAGTCTAAAGGTATTACTTCAGGCTTGCATACGTCCACTTTTGATATTGACGAGAATGCCCTGAAAACAGGTGTGGGGCTTATGGCCTGGTTGGCTATTTGCGAGTTGAAGGGGCGTTCATTTTAATGATGATACCTTGATATGGTTGTAGGGCATAATTGTCTTTAACATATACACCCATCATTGCATTAAATTCTGTTTGGTCTAATATTCGTCCAGGTTTTGTTTGAATTGATTTTCGTTTGTTGGTAAAGTTCAGGTAGACAACTATTTCTTGCCCTTCATGTTCCCTGGAATAAGCAAGCACACCTTTTTTATAGCTTATTAATTCCATTGACCCTTTACGCAGAGTAGATTCTGAGTTTCTCAGATAAGTTAATCTAGAATAAAGGCGGCGTATGTTATCATTCTGAACTAGGGACTGAAATGAGTTGTCCCCTTTTGAGAGCAATTGAACATTAACCTCTCTATAATCCTCATTCACGGGTAACCAAGGCCCAACACCTTCCTGGCAGAAGCCAGCACTGGCAGTAGTATCCCATTGCATGGGGGTGCGGCATTCATCGCGGTTGAGGGATTGTCCTGACATATTCACCAACCATTGGGGCATTTTTTCATATTTCTTGGCGAGTGGGTCTTTGCCTTCTTTCAATGGAATGTAGGCTTGCTTCATGCCTATTTCTTCGCCGTAGTAGGTGAAGGGTATTCCACGAACGGTGTATTGAAGCATGGCTTGCAGGCGGGCAATTTTTTCATTCTCCTTGTAGCGGCTGATACTTCTTACCTTATCATGGTTGCTGTATACATACACGGGTACGTAAGGCTCAGGAAAGGCTTCTTCAAACTCTTCTATCATCTTATAAAGGTGCTTGGCCTTCATCTTGGTTTTGAGGGTTTTAAACAGGAAGATGGAATGCAAACCATCGGCGTTCTCCCCACAGAATTTACGCAATGTTTCTGTATCGCCGAACACTTCACCTACCAGGTATTTAGGCTCAGGGTATTCATCCAAAATGGCTCTCAGTTCTTTGGCAAACTCAAAACTTTGAGGATGGTTTTGGGTGTATTTTACCTTCTGGAAGTAGCCATTGGGGTTTTCTTCACCAGGTATCATTTTTAATGAGAATGGGTTGTTGGCAAAAGAGGTATCTTCATAAATGGTGTTGAAGATATCCAGCCTAAAGCCATCAACGCCTTTATCGAGCCAAAAGCGGGCTACATCCAACATAGCTTTTTTCACTTCAGGGTTGTGGTAATTCAGGTCTGGTTGAAAGGGTAAAAAAGTAGCCCAATACCATTGTCCTGTGGTTTCGTCATAGTGCCAGCCGCTTCCACCAATCATTGATTTCCAATTGTTGGGCGGGCGTTTGCCATTAGGTTTTTTGCCGTCGCGCCAGATGTACCAATCCCGTTTTTCCGCATCAGGGGATGATTTGGAGTTTTTAAACCACTCATGCTGGTCGCTGGTGTGGTTCATCACCAAGTCGAAGATGATTTTCATACCTCTTTTGTGGACTTCTTCTATCAGCAAATCGCAAGTTGCCATGTCGCCATACTCAGTAGCAATAGCTCGATAATCAGCCACATCGTAGCCAAAGTCACCTTGCGGGCTTTTGAAGAAAGGTGAAACCCAGATGCTTTCAAAACCTAAGCCTTTGATATAATCCAGTTTGGAGATAATTCCATTTAAGTCGCCAATACCATCACCATCGCTGTCTTTAAAAGAGCGGGGATATATTTGGTAAACAGTAGTTTCTTTCCACCAAGGGTTTTCCTGCGCGAGAGCTCCCAAGCACAATAAAAGATAGAGGGTGGTATGGAATAGTAACTTCATTGTCTAAAAATAGAAAAAGCCCGACTAAACTTAGTCGGGCTTTTTAGAATTAAGATTTTAATATACTAGTTGACAATAAGCTTTTCAACTAATTCACCTTTATCTGTTTCTATGTGCAAGAAGTACGTTCCAGCAGTAAGCGCATTTACATCAACATCACAGTTTACAGAGTTAAAAGCTTGGTTGGAGATTCTCCTGCCTGTGATATCATGAATGCTGATATGTTTTATCAACCCATCATTAATGGATACATTAGCTCTGTCAAAAGTTGGGTTGGGGCTTATTATGGCTTTCGTCAATTGATAATTCTCTTGCCCTGTCACTATGCTTGTTGCACAACCCACCACCATGCGTGGACAAGCATATGCCATAATTGTATCAATGTAATGATAGGCCTTGCTTTTTGACATATCAGGATTGGATGCTAAGCCATTTTGAGTATAGGGGCAGTTTGCTGCATCCCACCACTCCCATGGGCAGTGTTCTGCACCAGGCCTTAAGAATGGGAATAAGCCTTCATGCCCATCATTATCAACGTTAGCCGCTTGGGTGTATGGATCTGTGAAATTTGCATTTACAAAAATGTCATTATTTCCAAATCTGTTTGCTCTCCTTAATACATCATAAGAACCGCTTACTTCAACGACAACGTTGGCAGTGCCACTTACAAGCACCGCTCCAGTGTTGTAAGGTGTGATAGGATTGCCTGGAACATGAAATGCAACTATGGGTTCATCACCACTTTCTAACCATGTAGTATCAGCTATGGAACCATCTAGATTAACAGCCATACACACATCACTACTATAACCTACATGGTTGGCAGTGCAAAACGGGCGATTGAGGGTTCCGTCATAATTGCCGGAAAGTGAAGTGTCCACCATGGCTAACTGATTAGAATCCATGAACTTATCTATGAAAATTTCTTCTGGCCTATCTAATGTTAAGGCAGCCAGTACAATATCGCCGCCAGTATATTCACCCATTAAAATGAGCTTATTTGGAGCTATGCCGTATTGGTTGCCTTGCGATTGTTCCTTTCTAAAGAAGCGCACACATGTTCTGGTGTCTTGCACCCCTCGATATAGTGCATTTACCCAAAGGTTTCTTCTATCTTCTTCTGTAGAAGCAAGTGGGTTCCAACCTAAGCGATAATTAATTGCAGCTGCCACATAGCCGCGCTTTGCGAGCCTGGTGCATATTTCTACAACAGAACTATCTTTATTAGTACCTGTACAAAGCTGGTTAATTCCCTGGGGTAGATACATACCTCCGTGTAAGTAAATAACGACGGGCCTTGATGACGCAGTATCGCCAGTAGGTTCATAGAGGTCAAGTGTGAGATCCATAGATTGAGGGGATCCTGTCAATACTGAAATATTGGTTGCATAAAGAATCTCTTGAGTTACAGTGACGCTGGAAAAAACTTCATCAATATATCGTGTTTGAGCAAATGATAGTTGGCTAATCAAAATAGCCAGGGCTAGGGTAAATTTTTTCATGGTGATACGGTTGTTTTTTGCGAATATAAACACAAATGGGATATATAACAAGCAAAAAAAGCCCGACTAAACTTAGTCGGGCTTTTCCAGTATTAAGTGAAGTTAATTACTTCACTACAACTCTTTTGACTACCTCGCCTTGTTTGGTTTTAATATTAACCAAATACAAGCCTGGAGCAATGTTGTTTGTATTGATTGTAGATATTGAGCTATTGATAGTTTCATTGTATACCATTCTTCCCATGGCATCAAAAAATTCAACAAATTCAACAGCATTATTATCCAAGTTGCTCTTGATATTAAGAATATCTTCAGTTGGGTTAGGGTAAACTTCAACTGAGTGGTTCAAAACAGCTTCTTCGATACCAACGTTAACAGCGCCACTACCGGCAGCTATTCTGATAGCAGAATAACCTAAGATAGTATCGATGTAAGCCATAGCCTTAGTTTTTGACATATCAGGGTTAGTTGCTAAGCCACCTTGATGATATTGGCAGCTAGGATCCCACCATTCCCATGGACCAGCTTCTACACCTGGGCGGTTAAATGGATATAATCCTGTCAAGCCATCATTGTTGGCATTAGCAGCTGAAGTATATGCATCACTGATGTTCGCGTTTTCAAAAACAGCATTATTGCCAAACTGGTTAGCAATGCGAAGAACATCATAAGAACCACTTACTTCAACAACAGCAAGTGAAGTTCCAGGTACGAATACAGTACCAGTAGCGTAAGGAGCAAATGGGTCACTAGGAACGTGGAAAGCAACGATTGGCTTATCACCAGCTTCTAACCAAGTTGAGTCACCAAGAGCACCACCCATGTTTACAACCATAGTTACCTCGCTGCTATAGCCAGTGTGATTAGCTATACATAGCGGACGATTGAGTGTACCATCAAAGTTACCACTCAAAGAAGTATCAACCATTGGTTGTTGGTTTGAGTAAATGAACTTGTCGATAAACATTTCTTCAGGCTTATCAAGAGTGATGTATGCCAAAGCAATGTAACCACCTGAGCCTTGACCAAACAATACAAATTTATCAGAGTCAATTTTGAAGGTATTTGAGCCTTCAACTTTATCCTTGCGGAACCATCTAACAGCTGATTTAGTGTCCTGTAAGGCGCGGTACACCGCATTGATTAGCAAGCCTCTTTTTTCTTCTTCCGTTGGGGCAAGTGGGTTCCATCCAAGGCGGTAGTCAAGTGCAGCCACCACGTAACCTCTTTTTGCCAACCTGGTGCATATTTCAACAACAGCACTATCCCTAATGCTACCAATACATTGTTGATTTAAGCCCTGTGGAAGGAAGCTGCCGGAGTGTAAATAAATAATAACTGGCCTTGCAGATGCAGTGTCGCCAGCTGGCTCATATACATCCATTTTCAGGGTTTGTGCTTCTGGTGACCCTGTAAGTACACTGATATTAGTACCGAAGGTAACGGTATCAGTTCTGTTTACACTACTGAAAACTTCAGTAATATACCTCTGTGAGAATGCAGGGGTCAAAAACAGACCCAGTAAAAGTGTCAAAAGTAGTTTTGTTCTCATTGTCGTGTGTTTTATTAATAATTAATTAATATGCGAAGGTAGGAAAATCTCTAATCAAAGTTCAATTTATCTGATAATTTTAACTACTCATCGAATTTGTTAATTGAGAGCTACTCGTCGGCAAGGTCAACTAAGATGGAAAAATATGCTAAGCGACCAACCCTTGGTCCGCCAAAAACATGGAATCTCTTATTGTTTAGTACATTGGAGGCGCCAAGCTTGAAAGTAGTTTTGATGGCGGGTACTTTCTTGTTAACCTGAACATCCAGCATGTCATAAGTAGGCACAAATCCGGTGAACTGAGGAGAGCCTTCAAACTCAAAGCCTTGCACCCATTTATAGTTAAGGCTGAAACCAATGTTTCCTATTTTGAAACTACCAAACTTGAGAGATACGTCTCTACCGCTAACCCCTATGTTGTACTTGTGTTCTGGGGTGTTGTATGCAGGAATGATTGGGTCATCAGAGCCCTGTTTATCCAGTCTGTTCCAGGAGTAATTACCGTTCAGTGAATATCTTTTAGCAAAGAATAAATTACCTCCTACTGAAAAGCCTTGGGTAGTTACCCTATCGTCAGCGTTAGCTGCTATCCTGTATACTTGTGCGTCTTGCAGAAAATTGGTATATATAGGATGGAATGTGAGCTCTGCGCCTAGCTTATATCCTATGAAGTCATCATACCAGCTATAATAATAGTTAGCATCGATAAACAGTTTCTCAAAGAGGGTAACCCTGTATCCTACTTCAACGGTTTTAACCTTTTCAGGTTGAATTCTGGGGATATTTATGTATTGAATAGTATCTACATCTAAATTGGGTGTAGCGAAATAATCATAAAGCGACTCTATAGTAGCTAATGAGTCATATCCAGTTACGTTGCCCAGGAGTATCGCCCTACCCACATTGTAATGCAGGTATTGGTCAGCCAGGGTGGGATTGCGTATAGCTGAGGAGAACGAAAGCCTTACGGTGTGTTTTTTGTTGGGGGAGTATACTGCTGATAATGCGGGAGAAACCAAGAAATCAAAATTTTGGTTTTTGTCTACCCTGGTGGTTAGGTTTAACTTTATTTTATCATCCATCAGCTTTTTCTCAAGGCCAGCATACAAGCCTACTTCCCAATTGGTAATTACGTTTCTCCTATAAATGGTATCATACTGGGTAAGGGTATCACTACCGTTTATTGATGTAGTGCTATCAATTCTTGAAATTTCTAGTGTGTCACTAAAAATCGTTCCATCAGAATTTGGCGTATATATCCTGAAGTTGCTACCCACGGTTATATCCATAAAGCTAGGTGTGAATTTATATTCACCCTGAACATGATATAGTGCTGACTTGTCATAAAACTTAGTGCCACCTTCAGAATATGCCGTTTTAGAGATTATGGAATTGAAAGCAGAGTCGAACGCAGCAGTGCCCGGCTCAAGGTATGAGCCCCCACCATAAATAGGGTCAGGAGAGTTGGCAAAATCATGAGCTTGCTGATGCCAATTTACTAATGAGTCGTAGTATAAAGCAAGAATTGAATTGGCAGTTGCAGTATCAAATGGCGTAGTGAGGGGAGGGAAGCCAGGCAATCCCCTTACCTTGGCTTTTATGTTATCACCATCCACCAAGAAACTGTTGGTTGTCCAAAAATTGTAATAAGCGCGGCTCCAGTCTTCATCAGATTTAACACCTTCTTGAAGTAGGAAAGCAGTGAAAACCGCGTCGTAAGAATCACCAGCATCTTCATGTGTGGCATAAGCTCTTATAAACCATTTGTCTTTCTTTCTTAGCTCTAGCCTATTCTGGAAGAATAATATACCTTTAAGGCTGTACCTATTGTCTCCCTGATATACTGTAGTTCCTGTTCCGAAATTAGAGGCTGCTATCAACTCAACATCGTCCGTAATTCTGTAAGCTCCTGTTATACCGGCTTTTATATTTCTTGAGTCATAATCTACCAGGTCTTTTTCCCAATAGCCGGTGCGATGCCAAATACCTAAACCCGGAGCTTCTTTTTGGCCAGTTATGCTGGAAGCATTATTGGATGAGCTGGCGAGGTTTTCATCACCATAGCGGTTTACAGCGTCATATCCACCTGGGTTATATTTTCCTACTTCAGACTGTGGCGTTGGATTGTCACTATTTGCTTCCCAATCGTTGGCTTGCATATAGAACAGGTTGAGCTTATAAGCAAATTTATCTTTCCCGTCTTTGTTTTTAAAAACTTGTGCCCAACGGACTGCAGTTTCATACATGTTACGTTCACCCACCTTTGCCATTACCGAGAGGCCAGGTTTGATGAAAGGGTCTTTGGTAGTCATGCTAATAACCCCATTGAAGGCGTTTGGCCCATAAAAGGCAGAGCTTGCACCTTGTATCAAATCCACTTTGAGGATGTCAAGTTCTGAGGCGCCCAGGAAGTTACCTAGTGAAAAATTCAGGCCAGGAGCTTGATTGTCTACACCATCAATTAGCTGTAATGAGCGTACTGGCGAGGTGCTATTGAAACCGCGCGTGTTAATGATTTTAAAACCTATACTCGCGGCTGTGAGGTCAACGCCTTTTAATGACCCTAGTCCATCATAAAAGTTGGCAGCTGGTGTTTCTCTTATGGCAATTATATCCATCGACTCAACTGTTAGGGCTGACTCTCTCTGCTTTTCACTTAACCTTCTTTCGGTAACGGTGAGCTCTTTCATCACCACGGCGCTTGCACCAAGTTGTAAGGTGACGGGCTTGTCTAATGAGGTCACTTCCATTTCTTTGGCATCGTAGCCAACGTAAGTAGCTATAATGGTAAATGGGGGTTTGGTATCACCAACATTGATGCTGAAATTTCCATCAAGGTCTGTTGCCGTTCCAAGCGAAGTGCCTTTAATGGTTACACCTGCCCCAATCATGGGTTCTTTGTTTTCATCGAGCAGAGTGCCTTTCAGGGTTTGTGCATAGGTTAAACCAAAGGCACTTATCAATAGAAAAAGGGTTAAAAGTATTCTTTTAGCCATCCGGTGCGTTTTTCGATAGGGGGTACAAAGTAAATAAAAATCCAGCGTAGAACAGCTTTTTGGGTATAAAGCGATTTCATACATTAAAAATGAAATTTTGTAACGAGGCATAATTTTTAAAAAGATACCTTAGCGGAATCCCATTTAAGGTTAAGATAGGTTGGTGAGTATAAAAGAAGGATTTTCATAGGTGGATGTCCCCGTCGCCCGACTAAACAGGGTGGCGGGGCTTTTTGTATTATGCGTATATTAAACCCTGTTTTTTTGGGCAATGAAGAGTTGGGCTGGCTATATCTTAATTTTTATCCTGTTGGGAAGTTTTGCGACTGAGGCACAGCCTAATGCAGACAGGTATGAGGAAGTAGTGGAGTATTTTTTGCCGTCGCGAAAGGCAATTGCCCAATGTGGGCGCTCGCGGTATGAGTTTGCCCAAACTGTCAGGATTCACGATATGGGGATACTGAAAACCCTTAAAGAGGGTGGCAAGAATCTAAACACCATTATCTATGCGGTGCAACCGCTTGACCTTGACGGTGATGCGTGGTATTTACCCAAGGCAAAGAAGTTTACCAGGAAGCTTTATGAGGTTCAACTTAGGGTTGGATGAAATAATAGAAGGGATGATAGGGCATGACAAAACAGAATACTTGAGGCATAAATATGATGAGGTAAGTGTCAGTCGAGGAGATTATCCTTTGTTTCAATATACCACCAAGACTCAAGAAGTACCCTGCACCATTGAGGTAGGGATGAAAGATGTCATTATTGAAAGGGTTTCAACATGGGAAGTATAGGTGGAGTGCAGGTATGCTGGAGGAGAGTAGGCTGCCCTAATAACCAATATGAATAGACTTGCTTTAATAACTATTTTGCTTTTTGCGTATGGAGCTAATGCACAATCTATCACGCGGGAGGATATAACAGATTATGTCTCTGGGCCCAGGCAGCTTGTTGCAAATGTGGCGGTGAAGGTTGACAAGTTTGATGAAGCGGCCAAGAAAGGTAATATTGATTCAATCAAGAGAGAGTTAAGAAACCTTCAAAGCGAAACAACTGCAATGAAGGCCATAGTGATAGGGCTGCGGCCTTTGCATAACGAAACGTGGTATTTACCCAAGGTGAAAGCATTCTCAAATAAGCTGAATGAATTGGTTCATGAAAGGCTGGCAGCGGTGGTAAACGAGCTTGAGGAGACAGGTCCCAGTGAGGATTTGAATAAAGAGTATCAAGAAATTCATGACTTGCTGATGATGTCTTTTAACGTAGTGAGATGGGGTGAAAAACAATTAATTGCCAAGTTTTTATATGCCTCAATAGCGGATGGTTTTTGCCATGCATCTACCTTATTGGTGGAGGATGCCTTAAAGGATTTTTCAGGGTTGAAGAGAGGGCCAATAGCAGGGCAAGAGGATAAGTATATGGTATCGGATTTACCAGATGGTGCATTGGACGGATACATTTATCACGACAAATCTGAGAGTACGGTGGCTAAGTTTATCATGTTTAGAAATGATGATAAGGCTGCTGTCTACAACGCCTTTACCAATATGGTGTATTACATATTGGCTTGCGACCATGAGGATATGGAGATAAGTGATGGAGTTATTCCCTTAGAGCAGATAAACCCACAATACTCTAATTACCCCAGCTTTAAATACAGGCCACGGGACAATAGTAAATTGTACATCATTGAAGTGGGTATGAAAGATGCTGTGGTTGATAGCAATACTATCTGGGAGGTGTATGTGGAATACCAATACCTAAAGAGATTAGCTGAGAAATAATCTTACACACATTATGCCGAATGTTGTAAAGGATGGCTTTTGACAAAGAGCTAGTTTAGCTGCATAGTTTTTTAGGAAGGACAATTTCCTTTTTCCATAGGTGGAGTGAAACCCCTGATTTCCTTTTGTGGCTTTAAGGAATGAAGGGGTTTCATTTTTTACATAATAAACACCCAAGGCATTGCGTTATATGCTATAATTACCCATTAATCCACCTATTGCTATGGCACAGACTATACTTTCACCAATCAGTCACAATTATGAAAGCCAGTCTATTAGCAGCTATTATGCTACTGCCTTTTGCCGTGAGCGCACAAAAGGAGAGAGGAAAGCCCAACAGCGGGATGCTGGAATTGGGTATGCGCACAACTACCAGTTTATTTACTGATGCAGGGAGCCCGGGAACGGGTTTCGGGGGGCAATTTCGCCTGAAGTTTGGCAAACGCCTGAATACCGAATGGTATGCCGACTATATCACCACTGATATAGGTGGTATTGCCCATCGCAAGGATGCCCATATTGGGTGGTCAGTAATGTTTTACCCATTAAATGACGAGAAAGTGAAAGGGGCCTTGAACCCTTACCTGGTTGCAGGCCATTGCTTTGACTACACTAAGGTGAGTGAAAATGCCAATCCTGATAATATGGGGGAGAGATGGAGCAGCGCCATGCAGGTGGGTTTGGGAACACATTATAACCTTACCGACCAGTTTGATGTGTCACTGGCAGCGCAATATATGAGTCACCTGGGTAATGATATGCATGCAGATGTGCATTCTCATGGTGGCGAGCCTGCCGAAGTACATATTGAAGACCATGGGCATGCAGGGGTTGAGGGACATATATTAGTCACACTTAGCCTGAATGTGAAAGTAGCCGACCTTTGGTAAGTTGCGGATAGCAACTATTTTATAAAATTCTAAAAATCCACTTGCCATGAAAAAGTTAATGATAGCCATAGCCTTGATATTGCCAGTATTGGCAATGGGGCAAAACGTGAATCAAGAATATACTTATAGGGGTTTGATACGCGCATCTTCCAGTTTTGCAACGGGGAATATGCCTAAAGCTGACCTGAAGAACGTTTATATATCGGGAGACCTGGAGTATTACATCAATGGGAATATCTCTATCAGGAGTGAGTCATACTTGTTTCTCAATTCCCTGAATAATCCTGACTCGCCCTTGTTGCAAAACCACCAGCTGTTCTCAGGAGCATCTTACCATTTTCGCCCTGATAAGCTTTTGGACTTATATGTGGGCTTTCAGCCGGGGATTGCTTATTCTCAAACCAGTCTCCCCCAATTGGAGCCCACAGACCCCAGTATGAGTGAGGCGACACTTAACCCGTTGATTTCAGGGATGGTGGGAGTGAATTATTTCGCTACCAAGCTTTTCCACTTGTTTATCAATACGCGGTATGTTAGTGGTAAGCATTTGTCTAATGCCCCCACGCCTTTAAGCCTAAATGAGTTTAGGATAACTTTTGGTTTGGGGATTAATTTCAGGGCCGTAAAAAGGTAGATTATAATGATTTGCATTTAAAAAGGGCAGCTCTATTAGAGACTGCCCTTTTAAGAAAAAACTAAAATCCAATCTATTAGTTTTTCACAATTTTTCGTACTTCATTCATGCGTTCATTATATAGATTGACTACATAATTTCCGGCGCTTAAATCATCCAGTGAAACACTTGCATTAGAAGAGTTTATGGTAAAGGTCTTAATGATTTGACCATTCATATTTATAATATCAACGGTAATTTGGTCTGTCATGTCAACATTTGAAATGAATAAATCATTCACTACCGGATTGGGATAAAGTCTCAAATCTTCAGATGCAAGCTGGGCAACTCCTGTGGTTGTATTTTCATCAAATACTGCAAATGGGCTAAGCGAGGTAATGTTGTTGCGTTGAACGCTAAACATACCACTGCCTTGAGCCGTAGCAGAAGTAGCAGCAACAGCATCCCAGTTTCCATTGGTATAGTGTGAAACATAAACTGCTGAGTTGGTAAAGCTATTTACTTCCATAGCAGTATTCCACATCAGTTCAATGTCCATATCCAAATTAGAGGAAATTGAGCTTTCAATATTCCAGGTAGCATCAACAACTGACTGTGTTGCAGAAAGGTCAACTCCTCCTGTGCCTTGTGCAAAAACATCAGCCATTACGCCTACCATTACCATTCCATCTCCTGAATTAAGCGAGATATTGGCTGGGCAAAAATGAGATGTTGTTCCTACCGGGAAGTTAACAGAACCACCACCGCTTGAAGAAACGTTCAAATTGAGTGAACCATCAGCATCGGTCATAATATATGAGGTGCTGCCGGCTCCTGATATTGAACCGTTTGCATCAACAGTAATTTGATTGTCGCCAATATTCACACTTCCATTATCTAAAGCAAGTGTGCCATCTACTGTGAGGTCGGATGCAACATCTATGTGACCGCTATTACCAATGTTAACAGTAAAGTTGCCAACAGTATTTGCATTGGAAGAGAAACTCAATGAGCCTGAAGGTGTAGTACTGCTATTGATGGAAATATTTGAATTGGCTGAAGAGCTAATTGTTCCGTTACCACTCGAAGAAATGTCACCAGAGATTATCAGGTCATTGTCATTAAGCACTAGCATTCCGCTTTGCAAATCAAGATTTCCTGAAACGTTGGCGTCACTTCCTAAAGTTACTGAACTACCGCTTCCAGGGTTTATTGAAAGTGTCCCTATACTGCTTCCTGATAATGAAATATTACTAGATGTTCCTCCAGTTGAATTAATTACCAAACCTGAAGAGGTATTTACCATAAATGAACCAGAGCCAGTTATGTCTCCATTGCTACCAATAGTAACGGTTTGTCCATTAATGTTTATATGGCTTCCGCCATTTAATGCAAGATCTCCATTTACATTAACGTCAGAGCCTAGTTGAACAGAATTGCCTGAACCAACATCTATGGTTAGGTTGCCAACAGTATTTGCACTACCTGAGAAACTTAATGAACCAGATGGGGAGGTGTTTCCAGATATAGAGACATTAGAATTTCCATTGGCAGAAATACTGCCGCTACCGCCAGAAGCAATATCACCAGAAATCATTAAATCGTTATTATTCAAATCTAGGCTTCCTCCTTGAAGTGAAAGGTTTCCTGAAACATTAGCATCACTACCTAAACTCACAGAGTTGCCGTTGCCAACATTTATTGTTAAAGAGCCTATACTGCTTCCTGATAGTGATAAATCACCAGAGGTGCCGCCACTTGAGTTAATCATCAAGCTGGAATTTCCATTGGTAACAAAAGAGCCTGAACCTGTGATGTCACCATTTGAAGTAATTGTAAGTGATTGGTCACTAATGTCAATGTTGCTTCCTCCATTTAGGTTAAGGAAGCCATGAACACTAAGGTTAGAGCCCAAAGCTACAGAGTTGCCAGAACCTACATTCACAGTAAAGTCGCCTACTGCCTGGCTGCCACTAGCAAAATGCAAGGCACCCCCAACTCCACCTGTAGAAGTAATATTTAAAGTTGAAGAAGAGTTACCAGCAAGGTTTCCTGAGCCACTAACTGTGCCATCAAGCTCCAAGCTAGCTCCAGAGAAGTCTATAGTACCACTGTTTAGTGCCAAGTTTCCACTTACAGTTAACATACCACCTATATTGGCGCTATTGGAAGAGCCAACATCAATAGTAAGATTGTTTACACTGTTTGCATTGCCGTCAAAACTTAGTGTTCCAGAGATACCTCCGTTGGCATCAATAGTAATGTTTGAGCTTGAGGTAGAAACTATGTAGCCATTGCCTGAGGCAGAAACATCGCCTGAAATAGATAAATCGTTACCATTCAGTACAAGTGAGCCTCCTGTTAAGTGTAAAGTGCCATTCACATCAAGGCTTGAAGTAAGTGTTACATTATTTGCATTGCCAACATCAACGGTTATATCATTTAATCCTGAACCACTTAATTCAAGTCCTGCAGTTGCCGAGCCTGATGTGTAAACAACGTTGTATGAACCTGAAAGAGAAAGAGTTCCACTAGTTACGGCAATTGTACCGCCTGATACAACTATATCAGCGTTGTTTCCCAGGCCTAGGCTTCCGCCTGATTCTAAGCTAAATGCACCGGCAGCAAGTGTAAGTGCCTGATCAACTACAACATCAGCCGCCACTGAAAGTGTTGCTGCTGCGTTAGTCATCGCATTTACTGCAATAGAGCCGGTGAAGGTAAGTGTGGCGCCAGCATTCATGATCAGTTCATTCACAGCAATAGTACCAGCACCTACTATTGTTCCCAAATCGACCGTAAGTGAAGTGCTCGCGGAGGATGTAAGGGTACCTTGAACATTTAGCGAAGCAAGTGCACCATTGATTGTGGTGTTGTTATCCAGGTTAACAGTTATTCCAGTAGGAATGGTTATTTGGTCAGCTGTGATATTATACGTAGGAGGGGTACCTCCCCAAGTAGCTGAGCTACTCCAGTCACCTGAGGCTATAGCTGTAAAAGTGGCTGCACGACCGAATTGAGCACTTGCAATCAGTAAAGTAAGTACAAATCCGGATTTGATAAGGTTAAGTATTGTGTTTTTCATTTTGTATAAAATATTTGGTTATTAAAAAAGTGTTTTCTTCTTCATTAATTGTAAGGGTTAAGGGAAATAGTCAAAAATGAGCAGTCTTTTTTCCATAAACATGCGAAGGTTTGATTCATGGAAATGAATGACAATGACCATGCCAATTACTTATAAACCTTTATCAGTAAGGCTTCCACGGCAAATGAATTATTTATCATATATTAATGATGTGGAATTAATTCCACACTTGTGAACTTTAGGGCACAGTTTTGCCAACGAAAAGGTTAGGTATTCCTTTGCCATCTAATTCCATGGCGCTTCATTTTTTTGTATAAAGTACGTTTATGGATTTTGAGCAAGTCTGAAGTCCTGTCAAGGTCATAATGAGTGCTTTGCAAGGTATTTTCTATGATGTTCTTTTCTGTTTTATGCAGTACATCTTCAAGCCCTTTTCCATTAAGCAATGGATAGCCATTTTTCCCATTTTCACTTTTCAATGATAAGTCAAGGTAGGCCGGCAAGCATTCCTGGGTAATGCTTTCATTACGAGCAACTAACACACTTCGTCGTATCACATTTCGAAGTTCGCGGAGATTGCCAGGCCAGGGGAAGGCGATTAATTTGTCCAAGGCTTTTTTATCAATGGATTTTACATTTTTGAACAAATCTGCGTTAGCTTCTTCAATAAAGCTGTCTATAAAACTTGGAATGTCATCTTTCCTGTTTCGTAATGGCCTAATGTCAATATTAAACTCATTAAGACGATGGTACAGGTCTTCACGGAAGATGCCTTTAGCAATGGCATTTCTTATATTTGAGTTTGTAGCTGCTATGAGCCGTATGTCTACCTCAATTGATTTTTTCCCTCCCACTTTTCTAATCTTCCTTTCCTGAAGCGCTCTTAACAATTTGGCTTGATTGGCATAGCTTAGGTTAGTGATTTCATCAAGAAAAAGCGTACCGTGGTTCGCTAGCTCAAACAAGCCGGTTTTGTCGCGAGTAGCTCCCGTAAATGAACCTGCTTCATGTCCGAACAATTCGCTTTCGAAAAGCTTTTCGGATATTGAGCCGCAATCAACGGCTACTATTTGCTTTGACTGACGAGGACTATGTCTGTGAATAGTGTTGGCTACATGTTCTTTTCCAGTGCCACTTTCTCCAGAGATAATTACTGTTAAATTGGTATTAGCAACAAGTTTGATTTCCTCTGACAGCCTTTTCGCAAATGGGCTTGTACCCCAAATATATTTTTTGGTTGAAGTCACGTTTTGTTTTTTGATAACGTAGTCGAGGTTTCATATAAATCGTTTTATTGCTCTTTAATTTGCTTTTCTAATCAAGTGAATATATCATGCCAGTTGAAGAATTTGAATTTAAAGTGTTGTATTACAACACTTTATAGGGGTGTTTGAATGAAAATGATTGCCTAAGCATATCGGGAAATAGTTGCACATATTGCGCATTTTATTCCCCATTTTGTAATGGCACTTCAGGTTGGTAGGATGAGATAAGAATTGAGATGGGTGTTATTTTTCGGGTAGCAATGTACAGTAGTTTTTAACACTTCACTACCGTAATTAACAGTGCAAAATAGGTCGAAAAAGGCCAAAAAATGCGTTTATCGACACCCCCGAGGGACTCACGGAAAATCTTGGTTGTCACTCAACATCGTCCACTTTTTCAGACTCATGATGCCTGAAATCGGTTTTGATGTGTAAATCTCTTTGAGGGAATGGTATAACCACCTTGCTTTTGCGGAACTCTTTGTCAATCATAAAGCGCAAATCACTTTTTACGTTTTCAATCCTGAAAATGCTTCTGCTGTAGAAGAGTAGATTGAATATTAATGCTGAGTTGCCAAAGTCTTCAAAACGTACCCTGGGTTTAGGGTGTTTGGATACTTCACTATGGCGATCGGCGCATTCTTCTAATATGCGGCGCACGGTGTCTGTATCTGAACCATAGGCTACTCCTACCTTCAGGTGAAAGCGGGTATTGTCGTTGGCGTGTGTCCAGTTCACTACGTTCTCATTAATGAACTTGTAGTTAGGGATAATCATAATTACGTCGTCCCTGGTAGTTACTTCTGACGCGCGAATGCCAATATGGTTCACCTGACAAACGATATCATCCACTTCGAGTACATCTCCTACTTTTATGGTGCCTTCAATCAATAGTACTATTCCTGAAAAGGTATCTCTAAAGAAGTCCTGTAAACCAAGTCCTACGCCTACCAACAGCGCCGCGGACCCTGCTAGTAGTATCGTGATTTTGACGCCAATGGTTTCTAGGCCAATGGTTATGGCTATTACGATAACGAAGTACTTGATGATTTGATAGAATGCCGCTTTGCGTCCCGGGTCTTGTTCATGCTTGAATTGAAAGCGGTAGATTATCTTTTTGATAATCCACAAAATGAGCCTGGTAACTATTATTACCCCCAATAGCATGAGTAAGTGGTAGACGGTTAGGTCAAACTTCTCAAGGTCGATGAGTTTATATTCCAAAAGCTCTTTAAAGGTCATAGCTTGTGTCTAGTAAAATCCAAAGATAGCAGAGTTAATACAATTCATCTATATCTTCTGTCGCGGAAGTAGTAATATACTCTGTATCTTTAAAGGGGATTATCCAATCCGCAACTTTGAAAGCGGAGTATTCAGCAGTGGCCATGTTGACTGTTGTATCTATAAAATGCTGGTATGCCCTACCATTGATGGAGCGCAGCACCAAAGCATTCAACTCAGGGTTAGCAATGCCTGCATTATTTTTCATTTCGCCAGCTAGAAAATGTCCCAGCCGTGTAAGGTTTTGAGGGCACTGGTTGAATTTCCGAATCTGTCTTTTGTTCATGTAGCGCTCCAGTTCAATGTAACCCACCACTCCTTCACCTGGCACTGAAACCTTAATCCTGAAGTCTTCCAGGTTATCGTATAGCATCATGTTCCAGGCAAAACGAAAACCATAGCCATTCCAAAAAGAATACCCTTGATAGAGCCTTTGCCTTAGAGGAAAAAGTAATTGAAAAGCGATATACACCATCACGAAGGTTTTAGCTAGCGTTGGAAATGAGAGTGCGGTACTTTTGGTTTTAGCTTCTTTTCTTTTCAGTAGGGCATTGAGTTTTTCAGGTTCAATAAAAAGTACAGTTGCCAATATCATCAACCATGGGAATACCCCAATTTGCCAGATGAAATGATTGAATAGGTGAAAAGGCACTAAAAGACATATCGCCAGTAAGCGGGTCTTTCTATTCCATAAGAGAAAACCAATGGCAAGGTCAAAGATTAATCCACTCCAACAAATAAAGTAAGATATGGCATCGGATTGCAGCCACTCATAGGGCTTCATGCTTAGCCAGATTTTCATGGGTGCTGCATTCAACCAGTCCATATTGAACTTTGCCAAACCACCATAGAAATACACCAATACTATCTGGAACTTAAACAGAAACAATTGCCAATAGGGGATGGTATCTTTTCGTTTCTTCTTAAGAACTGGAAATGCGGCATCGGCGTTGGTGACTGTAAATAGCAGCAACAACAATAAAATCAGGTAGTAGTGGTTGTTATAATGCCCTGAATCGAGTAAGAAAAGATAGCCCCAGGTAATGAAAAGAAAACCAGCAACCCACCTGCTGAAAACACCTAATGCCAATAGTATTGACCCAACATAGCCCCCTGTAAAAATCAGTTTTAGGTTTTCAGGGCTTGTAATGGTAATCCAATTAAAACCTGGGTAGGTGAGAAAAAATAAAGACTGGGTAAGTGTCTCGTTGATGTAGGGTTGTAACCTGACCAGTTGGATAAGCATCACCACACCGAAAATAATCCTGAATAGGCCCAGGTTGGTTGGGCTAATAGGTTTCGCCAGTATTTTGCTGATATCCATAGGGCAAGAATAATGAAAAAAGCCATCCACTTGGTAGCAGACGGCTTTTCTATCTGGGTTATAGACGTTTACTTAATCACCAGTCGTTTGTGATAACTCATGTCATCTACCAACAATTCCAAGGTGTAAACCCCACTTGCTAATGGGTAATTGAAGTTACCTCTGTAAGTCTTTCCAGAAGCATTTAATTGGCGCTCGCTCACCAGCTTGCCTTCTACCGACCATATCCTCATTTCAATGTCGTTTAAGGCATTCGCGGCATCTAACTGCAACGAAAAACTACCATCATTGGGGTTGGGGGAGATATCAATCAACAACTCTTCATTCAGGTCATTGATACCAACTCCCGTTACTTGCACCCATTGGCTGATGGTATCTGCACCGCACTCATTGCTGGCAATCAAGGTAACCAGGTAAGCCCCGTTATTCATGTAACTATGGCCGGGGTTTTCCTGGGTCGATGTGCTGCCATCCCCAAAGCTCCATTGATACTGCGTAGCTTCCAATGAGCTATTGTCAAAACTATAGTTTGGGCTGGTTGAAGTGAAATCAAAACCAGCAACGGGCATAGGCTGGTCAGCAACTAGTGTAAATGTACCACTGTACTGGCAACCTGTTGAGTCGGTAACGGTGATGGTGTGCTCCCCGCCAGTCAGATAATTAAAAGTACCTGAAGCATGGTTGCCTCCATTGTTTATTGAATAGAAATAAGGTGGGGTGCCGCCAAAAGCAACAACCGTTAGGCTGCCATTGGCGCTAGTCTCACAATCGGGGCGGGTTAAGGCATCAAAATAATAGCCTTCCACACCACCGTGGCCTATAAAAACATTGACATTATTGGTGCAACCATTACCATCAGTCACTACCACATTGTGCGAGCCAGCGGACACATTATAGAAAATATTGTGCGCTGTCGCGGGATGTCCATCAATAGAGTAGAGCAATGCTTGTGTACCTGATGCCAGGGCGGTAACTGTCGCATCAGGGGTATTGTGGCAGGATGCATCAGTAGCGTCAACGGCCAAGCTAGGTTGGGGCAACAAATAGATGGTTTCCGATGCCGATGACATACAGCCAGTTTCGTCAGTCACATGAAGCGTGACATTATAAGCGCCCTCATTTTGATAAATATGAGTGGTATTAATGCCTTGGGCTGGATTGGTATAGTCACCAAAATACCACATACAATGGAAACTGGTATCAACATAATGGGCCTCAAACTCATACTCACTGCCCACACAGCCATTACCATTATAGGAGAAGTCGGCTGAAGGGGCGTCTCCTGAAGTTACTTTGATAACTAGTGTATCGCTGATATCATTGCCATGTGAGTCAATTGCCCTGAATACATTAACTGTAACACCCATTGGGAAAAGAAAGCCATTTGGCAAACCATCAATTTGCTGAAAAGAGTCTACCCCGCAAGCGTCAAAAGCTTCTGGCTCTTGGTAATTTACAATAACGCCATTGGTGTCACCAATGCAAAATGTAAGCGTGTCATTAGGTGGCATCACAATGGTGGGCGGAAAAGTGTCTAAAACGTTAACAATGGAAGTACAAGTAGAAGTGTTTCCGTAACTATCATCGACGCCCACCAATACCTCATTAGTGCCATAATCATTGCAGGTAAAGACATAATCAGGAGGTGGCAAGGGTGGTGGCACCGAGCTACGGATATCAATAATGTAAGGGTTGACCCAAGGCCCGTCGCAGTTATCAATTGCAGCCACGGCATAGTCAAGATAATAGTCAGTACCCCAGATATACATATTGCCATTCCAAATAGACTGTTGCAGGTACATATCCACGTTCTCGCAAATGAGCTCGGGAGGGGTGGTGTCCAATACCGTTATCGTGGCGGTGCAACTCGCAAGGTTGCCACTGGGGTCTGTCATGGTGTATAGGTATTCGGTCACGCCAATATCTTCGCAATCAAAAAAGGACTCAGGAGGGCCGGGCATTGGCGGTGGTGGGCATGCCAAAGGACGGAACCCTTGACTAATCTGAAGGGTAATTTGGCTTATCGCGCAGTTATCATGGATATATGGGATAAGCAAAAGCTCAACGATGGATGCATCACCCGACTCATCCAGATAAAGGGTGGTGTCGTTACATATCGCCATGGGTGCGATGGTATCAAACACCGTTACCGAACTCACGCAGGTATCCACATTGCCCAAGGTGTCAGTTGTGATAAGGTTGACCACATTAGCCCCAACTTCATTGCATGTAAATGTACTATGGTCAATTTCTATTGAGTTATACCCACAGGGGTTCCCAGTCAATATATCATAAGGGGTGATAGTAGCCAATCCACCTGAGTCAAGATATAACACCAAGTCTTGGCAACCTGTTGGTGTAATAAATGTATCAACTATGGTTACCTGTGTAGTGCAAGTAGTGAAATTCCCCAATGAATCATAAGCAGTAACTACCACATCATTCACACCTACATCAGCGCAGGTAAAATGGGTTTGGCTAATAGTAATGGTATCTGTTACGCAACTTGCACCTGAATATAGATGATAGGGATATATATCCACATATCCACTTGAATTAAGATAGCGGGTTATGGGGCTTCTACAGTTGGTTATGGGAGCTAAAAAAGTGTCAATTATAGTAACTACCATCAGGCAACTAGAAGTATTTCCTCTGCCATCGTCAGCCGTCATGATAACGTTATTCATACCTATATTATCACAACCAAATGACATACCTGGTAATGGTGGTGGAATACGAAAAGAAATACTACCAGAAAGGTCGCTAATTGATACTACACCAGTACAAGCATCAATTGCAGGGACTCCTAATAAAGTTTGGTAGTTGGTTGCAACATATCCGGTAGAACGTAAATACATAGTGGTGTCGCGACAAGTAATTACTGGAGGAACAGTATCTCGACGGGTTACAACGGAACTGCAGCTATCAATATTACCAGATGCATCCTTTACATAAAGGGTAATTGGGATAGTTATCCATATTTGATTGCAATCAAAATCATATTGGCTCAAGTACATGGTATCAATACCAATATTATCGTAGGAGCCACTATCCACATCAGCGGCTGTGATGCTGGCATTGCCCAATGAGTCCAGGTAAACAGTTACATCACGGCAGAGTGCTGTAGGGGCTATGGTGTCTTGCGCATTGGCAGTATAGCCAATCAGAACCATCAGGGCAACCAGAAAAGAGAAGTATAGGTTTTTCATAAATGGGTTCAATAGGGTAGAGCCTTCTGCACATTGGTCGCATCTGTTTGAGTAAATTTAAATAATTATTCTGAACAACCACAAGGTGGTATAAAAGCAAAAAGGGCGGGCCAATTAAGGTCCGCCCTTTTTAAGGCATCAAGATATATCTTACCTCACTACCACGCGTTTGTGGTAAGTGCGGTCATCCACCACCAACTCAACGTGGTAAACACCAGGAGCTAATTGGTAGCTGAAATCTTCTCTGTAAGTGTTGCCGCTTCCAGTCAACTGGTTATCGCTTATCAAGCGGCCTTCAATTGTCCATACCCTCATTGTGAGGCGCTCAAAGTAGTTGGCGCTTTCAAACTCAATGGTAAAGTCACCATTGTTCGGGTTTGGATACAGGTTGAATATCGCACTATTGTCGATATCAGCCACACCAGTATACAACTGCCCAAGGTTCACACTCAAGGTATCAGAACCACAATCGTTACTCACGATAAGTGTGATGGTGTAAGCACCTGGGTCAGCATATATGTGTTGTGGGTCAACTGAAGTTGATGTGTTGCCATCACCGAAATCCCAGAAGTAGTCAACTGCGCCTGTAGATAGGTCAGTAAGTAATACTTGCAGGCCGTTGATGTCAAAACTATAAGCAGCTACCGGAGCACCAGTTAAAACTGGTATCACCGCATTGATACTTGCAGTGCAACCGTTGGCATCTGTTACCGTGATAGTATGCCCACCACCAGTTAGGAAGTTAAACACTCCCGAAGCATGGTTAGGACCATTATCAATAGAGTAGAAGTAAGGGGCAGTGCCACCGCTTGCCATAGCAGTTAAAGAACCCGTGGCATCATCCTTACATTCAACACCAATGATGTTGCTTACATCAATTGTTATGGCAGTTGGTTCATCAATTGTTGCAGTAACAGTAGTAGTACAACCATTGCCATCAGTAACCGTCACATTGTAAGTATCAGCTGGCAAGCCAGAGAATACCCCTGATGATTGTGGTGTGCCACCATTCAGTGAGTAACTGAATACAGGTGCACCACTGCTTACCGTTACTACTAAGCTACCGTCGCTACCACCATTGCAAGTAGTGCTTGTGGTACTAGCTGTTGCAACCACCTCTGGGTAAACAGTCACGGTTTGGCTTACACTTCCTGAGCAGTCTTGACCATTAGTCACCGTTAGGGTAACAGTAAATGTACCGCTCGTGTCATACGTGTGAGTTGGGTTTTGTGCTGCTGATGAGTTACCATCACCAAAGTCCCACTCATACTGCAAACCAGTACCACCTGATGTGTTGTTGAAACTTATTGCATCACCAAAGCAAGCATTGCTGGCATTGAAGTCTGCCACTGGCATTGGTAATACAGTAACTGTAAACAATTCCGTTCTCACATTACCGTAGATATCAGTAGCTGTGTAGAAGTTAGTGGTTGTACCCACTGGGAACGTTGAGCCAGGAGTAAATCCTGAAGTTTGTGTTAAGGTATTCACCTGACAGTTATCAGTTGCTGTAACAGCAGGGAAGTTAACTACTGCACCATTGTTGCTGGTAGCACACACGGTGATGTTAGCAGGCACCGTAATCTCAGGTCTTTCATTGTCAATCACAGTAACGCTAAAGCTACAAGTAGTGGTATTGCCACTGCCATCCGTTGCTGTGTAAGTAAGAACCGTCACACCTACTGGGAATGTATCCCCGCTGGACAGGCCAGTGTTGTCAGTTTGGGTAACTGTTACACTGGTACAATTATCGCTACCACTTGGTGGGTTGTAGTTAACTACCGCACCACAAACACTTGTGTCGTTAAACACAGTGATGTCAGCAGGGCAGATAAACTCTGGCAATGTATGGTCTTCAACAGTTACTGTTGCAGTACATGTTGAAGTATTGCCGTTGTTGTCTGTAACAGTAAGAGTTACAGTATTGCCGTTACCCAAGTCAGCACATGTAAAGCTATCTGGCGTAACGCTCATAGATGCAATACCACAAGCATCGTTGCTACCACCGTCAACGTCTGTTGCAGAGATACTAGCGTTGCCATTATTATCAAGCACTACTGTAAAGTCTTGACATACTGCTGTTGGTGAAACGGTATCTTCAACCGTAACTGTTGTGTTGCAAGATGAAGTGTTACCACTCTCATCAGTTACTGTCAATGTCACAGTGTTGGTGCCTACGTTAGTACAAGTAAATGTGTCTTGCGATACGCTAAGCGTAACAGGTCCGCAAACATCCTGGCTACCGCCATCTACATCACTAGCTGCAATAACGGCGTTACCATTAGCATCAAGCTGAACTGTAATGGCATTACAAGCTGCGAACGGAGGTGTAATATCAATCACAGTAACAACTGCAGTACAAGTGCTGCTATTGCCGTTTACGTCAGTTACTGTTAATACTACATTATTATCACCGATATCAGCACAAGTGAAGGTGCTTACATCAATGGTCATGGTATCAATGCCACACACATCAAAGCTGTTGTCATCAATTTCAGCAGCAGTTACTGAAGCGTTACCATTAGCATCCAATGCAACGGTTACGTTCTGACAAATGGCCGTTGGAGGCGTATTGTCAACCACAGTTACTGTTGATGTACAAGTGCTGGTATTACCATTCACATCCGTTACAGTAAGTGTAACTGTATTCACTCCCACATCTGAGCAATCAAATTGGTTTTGAGATGCACTGAATGTAAGCGGGCCGCCGCAGTTGTCAAACGAGCCATTGTTCAGGTTGCTTGAGCTTACAAATGCAGAGCCGTTGGCATTCAACGTCAAAGTCACATTGCGGCAGATGGCTACCGGAGGTAAAGTATCCAGTACTGTAACAGTGGCAGTACAGGTTGAGCTGTTGCCGTTGTTATCAGTAGCAGTAAGTGTTACCGTATTGCCACCCACATCACTGCAATCAAAGCTGGTGATATCAGCACTTAGTGAAGCTATTCCACAAGCATCGTTACTACCACCGTCTATATCAGAAGGAGTGATTGAAGCATTTCCATTGGCATCCAGGTAAACCGTTACATCCTGGCAAACAGCAACTGGGTCTATCGTATCCATCACTGTTACAGTTGATGTACAAGTAGATGAGTTGCCATTATTGTCAACCGCGGTAAGTGTTACCGTATTGCCACCTACATTGGCACAAGTAAAGCTACTCACATCAATCATCAAGGTGTCAATGCCACAAGCATCGTTGGAGCCATTATCAATATCAGTTGCAACGATAGAAGCATCGCCATTCACATCAAGGTAAACAGTGATGTCCTGACAAACAGCAACTGGTGGTACAGTATCCATCACAGTGACAGTTGCGGTGCAGGTGCTGCTATTGCCATTATTGTCAGTTACCATTAGCGTAACTGTATTACCACCTACTTCAGCACAAGTAAAGCTACTTGGGCTCACACTCATAGAGGCAATACCACAGGCATCCGAAGAACCTCCGTCAACATCTGCTGCAACGATAGAAGCATTTCCGTTAACATCTAGCTGAACAGTGATGTCCTGGCAAACAGCAACTGGAGGAACAGTATCCATAACAGTTACTGTGGCATTACAAGTAGATGAATTGCCACTATTATCGAACACAGTCAAAGTAACCGTATTGGCGCCTACATCACTACAAGTAAATGAAGTGTCACTGGCAGTCAGTAAGGCTATTCCACAAGCATCGCTTGAGCCGCCGTCAACATCGGAGGCAGTGATAGAAGCATTGCCATTAGCATCTAACTGGATTGTGATATCCTGGCATACTGCCACTGGACTTACAGTATCCATAACTGTAACGGTAGAAGCACAGGTTGAGCTATTACCGTTATTATCAGTCACGGTTAATGTAACTGTATTGGCACCCACATCATTACAATTAAAACTAGTGATGTTAGCACTTATTGAGTCAATACCGCAAGCGTCGTTGCTACCACCGTCAATGTCAGGGGCTGTAATCGAGGCGTTACCACTAGCGTCCAAGTGAACCGTAATATCTTGACAAACAGCAGCTGGTGATACCGTATCCATTACAGTAACCGTAGCGCTGCAAGTAGATGAGTTACTATTGCTATCTACCACAGTCAATACAACTGTATTAGCACCCACATCACTACAAGTAAAGTTGGT
>JANQJC010000004.1 GCA_028281825.1 Flavobacteriales bacterium | reverse complement strand
ACAGAGTCAATCAAAGCAGCTCCAAAAACGCCTACAGCCCCCTTATTCTGCCTCACAGCTAATTCGGTATGTTCAATAGTAGCTTGTGTGATTTGCACCTTTGCTACGTCATAATATTCGGGTACATTTTCTAGCCTTGTATTGATGTTTCTCAATCTTTCGTCAAGAGGGGCATAGTTTTCATTCAGCATCCTACCAAAGCCACTTCCCACATTATAATTGGATGGTTGCCACTCCCACTCTCTTAATTCATTCACCCTCCATATCGTACTTTTCAGTTCATTCTCTATTAAATAAAAATCGGTGCGATTGACAGTTGATAATTTCTCGGCAGGATAATTGTTAAGTGAGTCTAAAAACCTTTCGCAGAATTCAACTTGCTTTTGACGAAATTTGGCATTAGGTATTACTAAAACACTATCGTACTTATGGTAACCAACATAGGAAGCCCAGCCAGGATACAATTCCCACAGGTTCTCAATAAATGCCTCTTTGAACGAATTAAAGCTTGTATTGATGTCTTTCTCTGATGCCGCTTTTTGAGTGCATGAGTAGAAACCAATTGAACAAAAAGCGAATATGACAAGAAGTTTACGCATAAAGATTACTTTTGACTAAACGTAGAATACTTATAAGATAGTGGCGAAATTACATATATATATTGTATGCCTGTTAGCCTTGTGCAAATTTAATCTCCTTGCTCAACCTGGTCCTGATATGGGGGTTATGATGAGTATGAGCAATGAGCCTGACCCAATGCAACTCGGCACCATACTATATGAGACGGAGATGGCAGCAAGGGATGCCATTCAGATTATAGGCACCTACCACCAGGAAATAAAAGTGCATGATTATGTATCATATATAGATGGAGATACTGTACAGGTGGTTTTCTGGAAAGAAGATGCTGATTGGTATCTCATAGTAGCTAAAATTTCATTCCCCAGGCCTATAAGCTTTGATAAATATACTGTGGATACAAAATCAAGAATACCGGACCAGGACGAGTTGATGTACATCAAGGTGAAACTTGAGACACAAAAGTCTTTATCAAAGCCAGGTTTCTTTAAGAGATACCAGAATAGTTTTTTACAACCTATAATCACATCAACGGATACTACGTTTGAAGTTTATGTAATAAATGTACCTAACCTGAGCACAAGCATACTTTTTGGCAATGATTACCACATTACCTATGATACCAATGGTAAAGAAATCAGTAAAAGTGTGATTGACCCTAATCTGGTTGCCGTGCCATCAGTAATAGAGATTACACACAAAGGCGATAACTATACTCAGCATAAGCACACCAAAAGTGCACCAAATGAAATATCAGCTACTGATATATGCATATTATTGCTTTACGAACCCTATGTTAATTGGGAAGAGCACAGGGTAGAGAGCGAAACATCAACCAGTATCTTTAAACTTGGTGGCGGTGGAGTAATCATTGAGCAAAAGAAATAGCAGATTAGCTTTATTCGACTTTGATATATCCAGTAACTTTCGTTTATGTTCTTAATATGGAATTAATTAAAAAAACATCTTTTTATCGATAAAAATCCATCACTCATCCCTTTTTTTATTACATTTCGGTTTTTATAGCTTTACATACAAAAGCGCTATAAGCCACAACCATCAAGCCTTCTGAAAATGTTTAAAACTTTTCATAATCTTCAGTGCATTTTACTATCTTTGGCGGCGCTGAATCCCTACTTTAGCAGCACGTATTTTAGACTACGATTGGCAAAGAGATTGATTGATATGAGAAAAACTTTGTTGTTGGGAACCATCCTACTGGCAAGCATATCTCTTTGTGCCCAAGAAACTCCCAAAGACACTACAGCTCAGAAGAAACCTCAGGTTATTCAAAAAACTGGAAACGGAGGTGGTAACATAGAATTGCCAAAAACTGAGAGTGAAATAGCATTGGAGAAATACGTTGAAGGGATGAACCTTAAAAATGGCAAGGATTATAAAGGTGCCCTTGAGCTTTTTACCGAGGCTATTACCAATGATGATCAATTTGCGGAAGCTTATCTAGAGAGGGCTGGCATCAAGTTTTTAACTATGGATTTCCCTGGTGCGCTTTCTGATTATGATATGTGCATTAAAGTGCTTCAAGAGAAACACGATAAATATCAAATGCAAGGTGATATCAAGAAAATTTTGGATGACATGCCTAGTGCAAGATTAGATTACGAAAAAGTGGCTCAGGTTAAGCCTATACTGGCTGATGCCTATTATCGCAGGGGAAATGTTAAACGTTTCTTGGAAAGAAAAGAAGACGGTTGTGAAGATTTAAATAAAGCCAAAGAACTTGGGCACCTTAAAGCTAACCCCGATTTAAAAGATTATTGTAATTAATAGAAAAGCCGGGACTAGCCCGGCTTTTTACTTTCCCATAAGTTTTGGCTTATAGACTACCTAATGTTCTGTCCCCGTCATAAGTAACGGAATAGGTAAAACCAAGCTTTTTACTTTCTCCTCCTTTTATGTTAACGTTCCAAGTCAAGGCCCCCGTTTTATCATTGTGCATTGCATCTTTAGCCTCTTCCAGCTTCACTTTGATGTCCTGTATCCTAGAAATTGGAATTTGGTCTTCAAGAATTAAATGGATAGGTACCTGGTGTTTATTCTTTATTTTTATTTCATAAGCCATCGTCTTGATTTTCTCACTGCCCAACAACTTATCTCTTTCTTTATCTTCTTCTTTCTTCCTTTCTATATTAATCCCTTTATCTCGCCCCAGTGCTAATTCCAATGTGTCAGCAAGAATTGTAGGGTTAAGTGTAGTTTGACCAATATATGTTCCATCAAAGAAAATATTGGCTTTACCTGGTAATAGGTTAAGCTTTTCCCAATCTGTTACTTTAGCAACAAGAAAGGCATCGTTATCCAACTTAGGCACTAAATAATGAAAATATTTAGAAGGCAATTTGCTGTTCTGCACAGCTACAAAATGATACTTCCCGTCTGATTCAATCGTATATGGCAAGGATATATCAAACTTCACATTAGTAAAGTTTTGAACCATTTGGGAGTACATATCTGAATTCTTAGCAGGTTCCATCATATCTAACATACCATTATTAACCGCAGAAGGGGCATATATCTCTTCATCCTTCATATCTTCAACCACTTCTCTTGCTTTACTCTCATATTTTATATTTCCCCCAGTATTTGTTACAGGTTGGTAGTAATTTAAATACCAAATGGGCAGGTTAGGCTTCACTTTGCTTTCATTTGGGTTATTGGAAGATAGTGTGAGACTTACGTTATTCCACTCCTCCCCTGTGTTCTGGTATACCTGAGCTTTATATGTTAGCTCGACAGGACTGTTAATGTCCTTGGCTCTTAAATCATATGAAGGAGACCAACCTGCATTACTCACTGCGTAGCTTATCTCTAACCTGCCAAAGGTGACCTTCTCTGCATTAACAGTAATGATTACCTGTTGTACTTTGTCCTGTTTAGGTTGCTTAATGTGAGCCGTATAATTCCTTAGCTCATTGAGCCTTTTTTGCAGCCTGCTTTGTACCTGCTTTACTTCATGCTCAATGCGTTTAGCTTTTATGGTTTCTTTATTGATATCTTCAAGCCTTTCACGAAAAAGAACCATAGCGTCTTTAAGCACAGGTATGGAATCGCTTTTGCCTTCCCCCTTCATCAATGGATTGTTGGTTATCATACCTTTTTCCATTGCCAAAGAGTGTATTCTTTCCATCACTTGTTGTAAATCAAAATTCACATCTGTTAAAGAATCACTCACTCTCTCTATTTTTCTCTTGATGTCGTTTGGCAACTCATTACTGATAGCTGCTGGCTCTGGATACTTTATATTGTGCCTGACATCTAAAATTATAAACTCACCCCTACCTTTTGCTTGAATACTTGCTGGATTGATGTCAGGGGAAACACCTTCAAAGACTACTTCAGTAACGCCAGCTTTTATCTCAAAGGTTCCACTACGAGTTACTTGCGCTCCACTAGTGAATACTGTTACTGCCTTTACTTTTGATTTGACTTCTACCTGATTTTCTGCCTGTGTTGAAAATATACTTGCAACTACAATAACTAGAACGACTGCTAATTTTTTCATGGCTGATAATTTTTTAAGTTTCTTTCAACAATAGATGCAGTCCAACTAACCATTCCATAAAACCCTACTGATTTTCAAATTCCTGGTATATTAAAACGCCGCTAGTATCATTAACCCCAAATAAGGTTGACCTTATGTTAAAAGGATTAAATTTGGCAACTTGTCATTAATCAAACTATTTACCGTGAAAAACATTATTGCCTGTTTGTTTATAATTGCCCTGCTAAGCCATTGCACTACCCACTCACAAGAATTGGAAACCATAGAAGTGGAATATCCAGAGGTAAGGAAAGATGAAACTGTAATTGACAATTACTTTGGAACCAAGGTGGCTGACCCATTCAGGTGGCTTGAAGATGACAACTCAAAGGAAACCGAAGAATGGGTTACGGAACAAAACAAAGCTACTTTCTCGTACCTTGAGAAAATACCTTTTAGAAACAACATTAGGAAAAGGCTGGATGAGTTGTACAACTATGAGCGATACTCAACTCCTTTTGCAGAGAGTGATTACCTTTTTTACTTTAAAAATGATGGTAAGCAAAATCAAGCTGTTATGTATTATCAGGAGGGGCTTGACGGTGAACCAAAAGTATTGCTTGATCCCAATGCCTTATCAGAAGATGGCACAGTGGCTGTAAATAGCACAAAGATATCTGAGGATGGAAGATACTTAGCTTATTCAATCTCCCGTTCTGGTTCAGATTGGAATGAAATTTATGTGAGAGAAATAGAAACTGGAAAAGACCTTAATGACAAAATAGAATGGGTTAAGTTTTCTGGTATTAACTGGCTTGATGATGGTTTTTATTATAGCCGCTATGATGCCCCAGATGACAACCACACCTACAGTAGCAAAAATGAATTCCATAAGGTGTATTACCATAAACTAGGTACCACTCAAGCCCAAGACAGACTAGTCCATCATGATGCTGAGAATCCGCAAAGGACATTTAACATTAACGTAACGGAAACGGATAAAGCCCTTATACTTAGTGAATCGAAATCAACAAGTGGTAATGCGATTTATTTTAAAGATGTAAACAAGCCTGATAGTAAGTTTAAACTCTTAGCTCCTGGCTTTGATTATGAGTATTGGGTAATAGACTATATCAATGGAACTCTTTTTGTATTGACCAATGACGGCGCCCCTAATCAGAGGTTAGTAATGATTGACCCTAAGAACCCACAGAAAGAAAATTGGGAAGACTTAATTCCTGAGGGTAAATCTGTTCTTGAAGATGTTAGTTTTTGCGGTGGAAAAATCATTGCCAAATACCTGAAGGATGCTTCAAGTCTACTGGCTCTCTATTCTATGGAGGGGCGTCTTGAAAAGAAAATTCAATTACCAGGCATGGGTACAGTTGGTTCAATTAACGGCAAGTTGGAGGATAATGCAGCCTTCTATTCCTTTGTTTCCTTTACAAATCCTGGTACTGTATATCAATACAACGTAGATTCAAATACATCAGAGGTGTTTAAAAAGTCTAATGTTAACTTTAACATCAATGAGTACGAGACCCAACAAGTGTTCTACACAAGCAAGGATGGAACCAAGATACCCATGTTCATTACCGCAAAAAAGGGATTAAAGCTAACTGGAGATAATCCTACACTACTATACGGCTATGGTGGTTTCAATATCAGCATCCTTCCAAAGTTTAAACCAGATGTGCTATTCTTGCTTGAAAATGGCGGAGTATTTGCCCAAGCCAATATTAGAGGGGGTGGTGAATATGGCGAAACGTGGCACAAAGCAGGTACTAAACTTCAAAAGCAAAATGTATTTGATGACTTTATTGCTGCTGCTGAATACCTCATTAACAATAAGTATACATCCTCCTCAAAGCTGGCAGTTAATGGCCGCTCAAACGGAGGACTATTGATAGGCGCTTGTATGACTCAAAGACCCGATTTATTCAAAGTAGCACTACCGGCTGTTGGTGTTATGGATATGCTTCGTTTTCATAAATTTACTATTGGTTGGGCCTGGACAGATGATTATGGCTCAAGTGATAATGAGGATGAGTTTAAGGCACTCCACAAATACTCCCCCTTACATAACCTAAAGCAAGGAGTCTCTTACCCGGCAACTTTGGTGACAACAGCCGATCATGACGATAGGGTTGTTCCCGCCCACTCTTTCAAGTTTATATCAACACTACAAGAAAAACACGTGGGAACCAACCCTGTTTTGATAAGAATAGATGTAAAAGCCGGTCATGGAGCAGGAAAACCCATTTCAAAAATAATGGATGAACAAGCTGACATTTGGGCCTTCACGTTTTACAATTGGGGGCTTACACCAAAGTTTGAGTAGGCAAGCTTTATTTCCTAATTTGTGCCAAATTAAAACCAACTTATATGTCAAGCTTCGCAGGAGAACTCATAGGAACCATGATTCTCATCATCTTAGGAAATGGTGTTGTAGGTGGTGTATTACTAAAGGATAGTAAGGCCGAAAACTCTGGTTGGCTTGTCATCACACTTGCCTGGGGGCTTGCTGTTGCCATGGCAATATATGCAGTTGGTAATATAAGTGGTGCCCATATTAATCCTGCCGTTACCATAGGACTTGCTGCTGTTGGTAAATTCCCTTGGGAGGATGTTCCAGCCTACATAACTGCACAAATGATAGGAGCTTTTTTAGGAGCTGTAGTCGTTTATTTCCACTACCTACCCCACTGGAAAATAACAGAAGATAAAGACCTTAAACTTGCTGTGCATAGCACGGCACCAGCCATTAGAAACATTTTTACAAATTTAGTGAGTGAATTTATTGGCACATTCACACTTGTACTCGCTATTTTGGCAATTGGTGCTAACGAGTTCACAGAAGGGCTAAACCCCTTTATTATAGGTATGTTGATAGTTTCAATTGGCCTGTCCCTCGGCGGCCCAACAGGTTATGCCATAAATCCTGCACGTGACCTAGCTCCCAGGATAGCTCACTTCCTTTTACCTATTCCAGGTAAACGTGATTCCGATTGGGGTTACTCTTGGATACCAGTTATCGGCCCGATTGCCGGTGGTATGTATGGAGCACTTTTTTATGCTGCCATTTTTGAAAACGACTATTGCACATTCTTTTGGATACTGAGTGGTTTAGCATTAATACTTCTAGCCCTGTCTTTTTGGAGTGTCAAAAAAACTGATAGTCCGTAAATTTGTCCCATGGACATTAAGAGTCGCATTTTTTTACCTGATATTACCTATAAAACGTCAAGAAGTGGCGGGCCTGGTGGACAGAATGTAAACAAGGTTGAAACACGTGTTGAACTCATTTTTGATTTTATTGGCTCAGAGGCTTTTAATGAAGATGAGAAAGAGTTGATTCGGACTAATTTGAAAAGACGTGTTAGAAAAGATGGTACGATACACATAATCAGTAATCGATTTCGCAGCCAGTACAAAAACAAATCTGATTGTTTTGAAAAATTTCTGGCCCTGTTGGAAAAAGGTTTGAAAAAAGAGACACCAAGAAAACCAAAAAAAGTATCCAAGGCACAAAAAGAAAAACGCTTAAAAAGCAAGAAAATAAAGAGTGAAAAGAAGCAACTGAGAAGAAAAGATTTCTTGTAAGCAACTCTTTATAACCTTTCTAGCGTACTGTCGATATCAAGTAGTTTATTTTGATTTTTTGTATATCTATTTGATATTCAGGCTTTTTTACTAAAATTGTATTGTGATAAAACCGATACACTCATCTTACATTTTACTTTTATTCCTGTTGCCCTTCTGCGTTTCTTGTAACTATGGCTCTGATGAAGATTCAGAGAAACATAGAAAATCTATAGATGAAAACTTTGACCTGCAAGGCCACCGTGGAGCAAGGGGTTTATACCCCGAAAATTCGATTATGGGATTTATCATGGCGGTAGATATGGGTGTTAAAACATTGGAATTGGACGTTGTGATTTCTAAAGATAAACAGATAGTGGTTTCGCATGAGCCATGGATATCGCATGAGATTTGCACTAAAAAAACTGGTGAGACTATTTCTGAGGAAGAAGAATTGAATTACAACATATATCAAATGACTTATGAAGAAGTTAGAAAATTTGATTGTGGTACAAAAGAACACCCCCGTTTTCCTAGCCAGATTAAAGCAATTACTTACAAGCCACTATTGAGGCATGTTGTTGAAGTCGTGGAGACCTTTACTATAGCGCGCTATTTGGAACCAGTGATGTACAATATTGAAACCAAGAGTTTGCCTGAAGGTGATAATGTATTTCATCCTGAGCCAGATGAGTTTTGCAAATTATTACACAATGAATTAAAAAGACTCGATATACTTGACAGGGTTACCATTCAATCTTTCGACGTAAGAACACTGAAGGCTTTCAGAAACAATTACCCAAAAACTAAACTAGTTCTGTTAGTAGAAAACGAAATGGGCTTTGAAGATAATATAAAAGCACTTGGTTTTAACCCACAAGTATATAGCCCTAACTACCGTTTAGTTGACGACCAGCTAGTCTCAGACTGCCATGACAATAAAATTAAGTTAATCCCATGGACAGTAAATACCGAAGAAGAAATGAAAAAGCTGGTAGAAATGGGAGTAGATGGCTTAATAACTGACTATCCTGATATTGCGGCAACCCTTAAAGATTAGGGTCTGAGAAGTCTTCATTATTCAAAAACTCCTCGTCAGTCAGGGAATTTAAGAAATCCAATAAATTTTGTTTTTCTTGTGGAGCAAGATTAAGCCCTGTGCCGACATGCTTCATTAAGGGGTCTATTGTTGCAGATGCATGACCACCTTCGTTATAGTGTTCTATTACTTCCTCCAAAGTCTCAAAGCGACCATCGTGCATATATGGAGCCGTTTGTGCAATATTTCT
Source organism: Flavobacteriales bacterium (assembly GCA_028281825.1). Lineage (GTDB taxonomy): Bacteria > Bacteroidota > Bacteroidia > JANQJC01 > JANQJC01 > JANQJC01. Next base: position 3,351 of record JANQJC010000004.1, on the reverse strand, counting down.
GAGCGTAGGCACCTTAAACTTACCCAAATCGTTCGGGTCTTTAGTAACAGCAGCCAAACCCGAGTCAAGAGAAGTTTCATCTAAGCCATTGTTTCTAAATAAGTTATCAGTGTATAAACCATTTGAAACAGGATGACAGTGAAAACAGTCCCCCTTCTCGGTAGTATATATAATAAACCCTAATCTTGCACTGCTTGACAAATCAGCCGTATTGTTCACAAATGCATCTGCAGGCGAGTTTCCCGAAATCAAAGTCCTCTCAAATTGAGCTATTGCCTTTGCTACAAGATTAGAATCTATCTCATCTGTCCCAAAAGCTTTATAGAAAAGACTTGGGTATTCATCGTCGGCTTGAAGCTTGTCCATTGCATTTGGCCAACTTTCATGCATTTCTATCGGGTTGGGCACTGGCTCTATAGCTTGGTCTTCTAAAGATTTAGATCTACCATCCCAAAAAAAAGAAAAACCATACCCTAAATTAATAAGTTGCATAGCGTTTCTATTACCCGCCACACCATCGATACCAGTACTTACAGCCTTACCATTATCAGTAAACCCCAGGGCTTGATTATGACAAGATGCACACGACATGGTATTATCACCAGAAAGACGTTTTTCATAAAAGAGCTTCCTTCCAAGAGCTACTCCTTCTTTAGTAAGTGGATTATCTTCAGGTATTACCATTTCCGGCAACCCTAAAGGCAACTCAAGTTCATAAGGTGTTGGGTCGTAGACTAATTCTTCAATCATAGGGTCTCTTTTACAAGAGACAATTGAAATCAGTCCAATTAGCAGTAATATGACCGAGCCTCGCAGCTTCATACCCCACAAAGATAAGACATCTAGTACAAAACAAATCACAGTATATCAAAATAACCCATTGAAAACATTTATATTCCACCCATGAATTTTGTGGTTTATCGTTCATCAGCTGGCTCAGGAAAAACCTATACTCTTGTAAAGGAGTATTTGCGCCTTGCCTTAAGTACGAACAACCCTCATTACTATAGGCATATACTCGCCATAACCTTCACCAATAAAGCCGCTGCTGAGATGAAAAGCAGGGTTCTAAAGCAGTTACATCAACTTGCAGTTGGGGATGATAAAAACCTTATGGCAACAGAACTAACAGAAATCTTAAACATTACCCCTACTGTACTCAAACAAAGAGCATACAAAGTTTTAGATTCTATACTTCATCACTATACAGACTTTAACATTAGTACAATAGACAGGTTTATACACCAAATACTAAAGACGTTTGCTTATGACTTACAAATTCCCATGAATTTTGATGTGGAAATGGAGAGTGACACCCTGTTAGAACAGGCAATTGATGTACTTATTGGGGAAGTAGGAAAAAATAAAGAATTGACTCATGCCCTTGTTGAATTCAGTGAGTTAAAATCCGATGACGGAAGAAGCTGGCATATAGAAAATGACATAAAGGAACTAGCCAAGATGCTACTTACAGAAGAAGGTCAATTGAATTTATCCAAGTTGGAGGATATAGGATTAAAGGAGTTTTTCTCAGTCAGAAAAACGCTAGTTCAAGAGCTTAAAGAATATGAAGAACATCTCGAGAGATTGTCCAACGATGCACAAAATTTGATAGATAAGAATAACATAAATGAAGCCTCATTTTTTCAAGGTACCAGAGGGATAGCCAGGTTCTTTAAAAATATACTCGCTGGTGATTTCAGTAAAATAGATAATGCGTATGTTGCTACTACAGTTAGAGAAAATAAGTGGCTTTCGGGAAAACCATCTGAAGCCGATAAATCATCAATAGAGCATATCAAGGGTGACTTAATACAAGCTTACAATGAGATAAAGGAACATCATGATAAACATCACTCAAGATATGTGCTTCGAAGTTTGATATTCAAGAATATTTATTCGTTATCGGTACTTAATGAAATAGAGAAATTAGTTAATGAAATCAAAAAAGAGAATAACCTGATACATATCTCAGACTTTAACAAATTGATTTCTGATATAGTGATGGCTGAACCTGCTCCTTTCATCTATGAAAGAATGGGTTATCGCTATCACAACTTTTTGGTCGATGAGTTCCAGGATACTTCTGTCATGCAATGGCAAAACCTGCTACCTCTTTTTGATGAGTCATTGGCTAGAGAACAGTTTACTATGGTAGTTGGAGATGCCAAGCAAGCTATTTATCGATGGCGGGGCGGCGAAGTGGAACAATTCTCCAAATTACCACGGCTTCACCTTTCGCCTTCTTTAAAGAGTAAAACCGACAATGACTTTCTTTCTGGCCAAATATTCCAGGAACGAGAAGCCTCATTGCAACGCAATTATAGAAACGAACAACTTAACAACAACTACAGAAGTAAACCAGAGATAGTTGATTTCAACAATCAGTTCTTCAGGTTTATTTCCACTAATTTAGAGAATGAGTTTCAAACTATATACAACCAGTTAGAACAAAACTATAACGAGAAAAACACTGGTGGGTATGTACAAATAGAGTTTATACCTGGTGACGATAGAGAGGCATTCAGAGTTTCAACATTAAATCGAGTTTTAGAGCATATTAGTTATTGCCTAGAGGATGGATTTAATCTTCAAGATATTGCCATACTCACCCGCTCCAACGACCAAGGAAGTGATACTGCGCGCTTTCTCATTGCAAACAATATTCCTGTTATATCTTCGGAATCACTTCTACTCTCTTCTTCAGAAGATGTCAACCTCCTGATAGCTCTTTTCAGGTTTCTATTGGATAGTAGCAATATGATTGCAAGCGCTGAGATTACTCAATGGTTGTGTAATCATAGGTTCCAGGACAATAGATTACACGATGAACTAGTCAAATTAAATCGGGATAAAAAGCCTCATTTGTTGTACCAATATCTTGAGCAAAAGAGCCCTAATACATCACTAAAATATATGGCTAGGCTTCCACTATATGAGATTGCTGAAACTTTGGTCGGTATCTTCATGCAGGACGAGCCTAATCCTTATGTACAGTTCTTTCTAGATAAGGTGTTAGCATACTCACTCAAACAAGGAAACAACATTCATAGCCTTATAGAGTGGTGGGAGAACAACAAGGCTAAGTTTTCGATTGTGGTTCCTGAGGCTTTGAACGCTGTGAGAATAATGACTATCCATAAATCTAAAGGATTAGAATTTCCAGTTGTTATTTATCCATTTGCGAATGACAAGGCTGACCTAAGAAACAAGTTACTTTGGGTTGACCTTAGTAAAGACAACATTGATAGTTTACCCAGCGCTATTGTAAATACCAATGCTAAGCTTGAGTTGACCAATCACTCACAAGAATACATTACTGAAAAGAACAAATCCAGGCTCGATGTTTAT
>JANQJC010000140.1 GCA_028281825.1 Flavobacteriales bacterium | reverse complement strand
CTTGCACTCCACATCAACACCACCGCTATTGAGTAAATTGGATTTCTGCTGGTCGCAGGCATCTTTTGCATCGCCCCTGGTGGACTCTTCATATACTTGAGATGTGCTTTGCACAGGGCTTGTTGGTGAGTATTGATAGGTGCATGTGCAGGAATAGTCTTTCTTGCACGATGCAAATGAAAAAAGCGCAGTAATGATGAGCACTAAACATACATTGGTTTTCATGTGATTTGATTTTATGGTTAAACTTAATTTTTAATAAATCCTGAATTTTTCTTGATTTCCCCGGCTTGTTTTTGAAGTACTTCCATTTCATGAGGGTCAAGGTGGTTCCATGCCTGGCGCATGGTTCCGGCATACGGTTCTTGTAAGGCATCAATAACAGCATTCCATACTGCTGCATCATTGTTTACTGAACCGATGTCATAGTATTTGTTTTCGCTCGTTACGCGCCTTCTGGCAGGAGCTATGGGAACACTCTTGGTCCATACTTTCTCGCGGGTAAAGGGTTCGTAAGCTATGAGATTGAGCTTGCCGTCAATGGTAAACTCGCCGTCAGCATAGTATACGGTTCTCTTGCTGTAATTCACAAAGCTTTTCAAGAGTCCAGCATTCATGATTTTCATGTCCACTTCGACTTCGAGAATGAGGTCAGAGGTTTTCTTGTCATTGTACACGAGCTCGTCATAACTTGGATATGGCCCTTTATAGGTGTAGCCCCGCGCAGTGAGCATTTCTTCAAAGTCGCTGGCCATTGATTTGGTGAACGTAACATACGGTTCGCTGGAACCATATTGAAACGTTGGCGCATAGCGAGGTGACAGAAGGATAAATGAAACCTTGTCCGACTTATCAAACCCCTCAGATGGGGGAGCATAATCAAATTGAGCAATTTTCCTTTGAATGGGTACTTTCTGCTGTGTAGCCGAAGCGATGAATAAAAGAGTAAACGCAAAGAGCGTTCCGAGGGAAAGCAAGGTCTTAATGTATGTTTTCATATTGACGTAGTTTGAATTGTAGAATGAGTATGTGAATAGATACGATGAGAAAGGCTGTGAGATATGCAGCTATATCGTAGTAGTCGAATGTGCCAGGGATGTAGTTGAATAACTGTAATACTTCACTACCTATTGAAAGGAGTGTGCAGAGGATGAGCCAGAACCATACTCTTTTGTCAACTTGCCAAATAAAGTGCATGGAGTGGAGTAAGGCATAGAGCCAGAGAAAGTCAGGTAAGGTGTATATGAAAACTGGGTGTGGTTTCCATGCTAATATTCCAGCAGAAACTATGCCTTTGCTTCTGAAAAGAAGATATATAGCACTTCCAACAAGTAATGGAAGGAAAATATGAAAGAGTATATTTAATGTTTTAAAGGACATTTATGATGCAATTATAAGTATATTTTAATTAACTTAATATATGCGGTAAATTATTTTATACCTTCTTGAGAATTTGCGCAGGTGAAAAACGAAACATCACCTGAAATAGAAAAGCGTCTTGTAAAGATTGCTGAGAAGATAAAGCGGCTGCGTGTAGAGAAGGGATATACCAGCTATGAGCAATTTGCCTGGGAACATAATATCAATCGGGTGCAATACTGGCGTATTGAAAAAGGGGCAAATATTACCCTTACTTCCTTAATCAAGGTTCTGGAAATTCACGGTCTTACCCTCAAGGAGTTCTTTTCCGATTTGGAATAGTATTTCTTTCCCTTAAAGCCTTCATTTGCCTTCAAAGTCTTACCGTGCCCGTGTCTTGAAGCCACCAAACGCACTTTACAACTATGCAAAGAAACCTCAATGGATGTTCGCCCAGGAGTTTGAGCTTCTCAGGCTTGCAAAGCACTAGCCACGCACATCGGTTTCCTTTGAGGGAAACCGCTAGCGATGAATGATAAAAAGTTATTGCGGGGAGAAGGGTGTTAGCATATCAATTAAATGCAAATTACATAATACAAAAGAGCTTACCCAAAATTCAGATAACGAAAACCTTCGATTTTAAAGGAGAAAGTTCCAAAGACCGAAAAAACGAAAGTTTAGTCCTCAGGCTACTTTTCTTTCAGCATACTTATCACTTGGGCAAGCCTCGATTTCAACTCTTTGCGGTGCACAATGAAATCAAGGAAACCATGCTCCAACACAAACTCTGAAGTTTGGAAACCTTTAGGCAAGTCTTTGCCTATGGTTTCTTTTACCACCCTCGGTCCTGCAAAGCCTATCAATGCTCCCGGCTCAGCGATATTCATATCACCCAGCATAGCGTAAGAGGCAGTCACACCGCCAGTAGTAGGATCTGTGAGTAATGAAATATAAGGCAATTTGGCTTCAGCCATTAAAGTTAGCTTAGCTGAAGTCTTAGCCATCTGCATCAATGAGAAAGCACTCTCCATCATCCTGGCACCACCCGACTTAGAGATAATCAGCAAGGGCTTCTTGTTTCTCAAGCAATGGTCTATTATACGAGATATCTTTTCACCTACTACTGAGCCCATAGAACCACCAATGAAGTTAAAGTCCATACAGGCAATGGCTAGTTCTTCACCTTCTATCTTGCCATAAGCAGTCCTAATTGCATCCTTTAATCCAGTTTTTTCCTCTGACGCCTTTAACCTTGATTTGTAATCCTTGGTATCCACAAAACCCTGTGGGTCAGCCGACCTAAGTTCTTTATCCCGCTCAACATACTTACCGTCATCAAAAAGAATTTCGAAATAATCTTGCGCAGTAATACGGGTATGATATTCACATTTTTCGCATACATAATAGTTAGCTGCATGCTCTGCACTTGGCATGATATGCTTACAATTGGTACACTTGTACCAAAGCCCTTCAGGGGTCTCCTTCTTGTCTTTGGTAGAGGTGGTAATACCTTCTTTTATGCGTTTAAACCAGCCCATGTTGCATAAAAGGAAGCACAGTTTCCCGTACTTCCCTTTTTAAAAATTTAAAACGAATTTAGGCTAAATCTATCTCTTTTGCCAAATAAACGTCCTGAATTGCGTTCAACAACTCAACACCTTCATTCATTGGCTTTTGGAATGCCTTACGTCCTGAGATAAGTCCATGACCACCTGCCCTCTTGTTTACCACAGCAGTGGCAACAGCTTGCTGCATATCGCTATTCACCGCTCCCGTTGAAGCACCACCCGAGTTAATCAAACCAATGCGGCCCATGTAGCAGTTAGCCACTTGATAGCGCGTAAGGTCTATTGGATGGTCAGTAGTCAAATCACTATATACTTTCTTATGTGTTTTGCCAAACTCAATGGCATTGTATCCACCATTATTGGTTGGTAGCTTCTGTTTGATGATATCTGCCTGGATAGTCACACCCAGGTGATTCGCCTGGCCAGTTAAGTCAGCAGCAGTATGGTAATCCGTACCGTCTTTCTTAAAGTCACTATTTCTCAGGTAACACCACAATATAGTTGCCATACCCAATTCATGGGCGTATTCAAATGCCTCAGCTACTTCTTGTATTTGGCGTGAAGATTCTTCTGAACCAAAGTAGATAGTAGCACCAATACCAACAGCCCCCAAATTCCAGGCTTCTTCTACCGTGCCAAACATAATTTGGTCATAATTATTAGGGTATGTTAAAAATTCATTATGATTCACCTTCACGATAAAAGGAATCTTATGCGCGTACTTTCTTGATGAAGTTGCCAACACACCAAAAGTTGAAGCTACTGCATTACAACCGCCTTCAATAGCCAACTCCACAATCTTCTCAGGGTCAAAATAAATCGGGTTAGGCGCAAATGATGCCCCACCTGAGTGCTCAATACCTTGGTCTACTGGCAGTATCGATACATATCCACTACCACCCAATCGACCGTGGTTATAGATAGACTCAAGGCTTCTCAACACTTGGTTGTTTCTGTTGGTGTGAGTGAAAATGCGGTCTACAAAATCACCGCCGGGTTGTATCAAAACATCTTTGCTGATGGTTTGTGATTGGTGTTTCAACAGGCTATCAGCTTCAGAACCAAGTATTTCTACAATCTTATTATATGACATAATAGATGTTTATAGTTTCACATTAAGACCGCAAAAGTAAAAATTCTTACGTAAGGATTTCAATAAGTAATGACGAGTAATGAACAACTTAAAAAGGATACCCGATACCCAGGTTCAATATCATCTGCTGAAATTGCCACTTAGGCAATCTCCACCTTGGGTTATTGCGAGTCGGGTCATCAAGGTTATACTCAGGCTGTGACGGGTCATACAGTTTAATGGCTGCATCCGTCCTGATTACAAAAAAGTTAAAGTCTAACCTTAATCCAGAACCAACTCCCACACCCAACTCCTTGTAAAACCTATTTATCTCAAAGTGGGCATTTGGCCTGCTTTCATCTTTCTTTACCAACCATATATTACCAGCATCGGCAAAAAAGGCTCCCTTTATCCATTTATAGATATCAAAGCGATATTCCAGGTTCAACTCCAGTTTGGCATCTCCAAACTGGTCAAGGTTTTTCTTGGCATCAGTATCCAAGCTACCAGGGCCAAGTTCACGGTTACGCCAGGCCCTCACATCGTTGGCGCCACCTGCAATAAAACTGCTCTCAAAAGGCAATACCTGCAAATTATCCAATGGAAAAGCTGCTCCAACCATCACACGCCCTACCAACATGCTGCGCTCGTTCATCACCCAATATCGCCTGTAATCACTTTCTATTTTCCAATACTGCGCAAAGGGAATACCACCAATGGTATAACTACCGAAAGTATCTTTTTCAGCCCCCACCATATTGAAAATGCCACGTAACAGGTTTCCTGATAGTTCTCCTTTTATCCTCACATAGGTGAAATTCTCATTTTTCCTCTTTATACTTTGATTACTAAATACATAGCTGGCATTGGTAACGGTAGTAAGGTGAGGCTCAAAACTTCTCTTTAACAGTTGGTTATTGAGAGCGTCTAGTTTTTCAATAAATGTACTTGCCTCATTGTATACATTCACCGCATTCACTTCCACTGGATTAAATATCAACCTTGATATTCGCGTCAACTGGCCTTCGTAACCATATGAACCAGTAATAATAGACCTTGTGAAATCTGGCCTTTGCTGGAAATTATAAGAAAGGCTAAAGCGTGTTTCCTTATTGAATATTTTGGGTAAGCCACGTATTTTGAAAAACGGAGTTACCAGGCGCGGAACAGTAAGCCGCATTTCAGGTGCCATCTCAATGGTGTTAAAAGGTACATTATTAATAATATTCTCGTCCTCTGTTGATGGCACCAGCAGTTGCTGTATTTCAAGGCCACCGGCCAACTGTATCTCAAACCGCTCTGCCCCCCTAAAAGCATTCTTATTCTGGAAGGTAACAGCACCAGCCACACCATAGTTGCCTGAAGTATGTGTACCCTTGGCCTCAAATGAAAATGACTGTTTTGGTGAAGGAGACAGTTGTATATAGCAGTCCAAAATGTTCTTACCGTTCTTCACACCGGTTTCCTTAAACTCAATATTGATATACCTAAATGCCCTTAATCCACTCAAATACTGGTAAGTTCTTTCGCGGTGCCTCTCTTCATACAACAGCAAAGTATCTGATGTCTCTTTATTGAAAAACACAGCTCCCAAGATGGTCTCCGGCTTGTACTTCATCTTACCTTTATAGGTAAATGTCACATTATCATGTATCAGGGTATCTTGCCTGATAGTATTACGCTGTCTGGCTGAGTAGTCGGTGTTGATGTAAATATTATTCAGGTAATATACTTCATGAGGCTTATCAGCAATGGTGTCCCCATCAGTGGTTTTCACTGGCACGTTCTTGATGTACATGGTAATGTCCACCTGCTTTCCACCCACACTGCTATCCGCCTCAAAAAAGATATACTCCTTGGCAAAATGGAAGTACCCCATATTCTTTAGCCTGGCGGTAATACGCTCCCGCTCTTTTTGCATGGCGTCAGAATCATATTGCATCCCAGACTTCAACAAACTAGTGTTGGAGAGTTTGCTTTTTACTATCCCCTCCAGTTTACTGTCTTTAATCGAGTATTTGATATTTCCAAGCTTGTAAGGCTCATTGGGGTGAATAGTGTACTCAACGGTGGCTTTTTTCTTTCGCTTATAGGGTATAGTGTCTCTGGCACCAACCATATATTGAATCATGTGCCATAGTTTTCTCTTCTTTTTGTACTCAACGGTATCTGTCACTTCCGCATTAAAATACCCCCGATTGGCAAGGTATATCTCAAATTGCCGTTCAGTGCTGTTGGTCAAAAATTTATCTAAAATTACAGGCTCTTCACCCACAGTATTCATCAACCAGTTGCTAAACTTTCCTTCTTTTTTGTTTTTACCGGCATTATACGCCTGCAAGTGAAACCTGAAAACACCCAATATCTTCCTGTTGGGCTTTTGCCTGATATAGCCTTCCAATTCGCTTTTATCAATAGTGGTATTCTCCCTGGCTATGGTTATTTTATTCTTCACCAAAAGATACTCCCCCTCATTCAGCTTTCGTGTAGGGCTACACGATGCCAGTAACAAACCACCTATGGCTAGTATAAACAGAAGAAATTGTGGTATTCGGCCCAATGCTTGCGTCAACAGAATAATGTCTTAGCAAAATTAGTATTAATATTGGGCAGTAATCAAATATCACGCCAATAGGGAATAAAATGCTGTCTAAAAAAGACATTCAATTCATCACTTCACTACAACTCAAAAAGTTCAGGCTCAAACATAAAATGTTTATTGCTGAAGGCCCTAAAGTGCTTGAAGAGCTACTTAAGAAACCCAATTTGGTAGAAAGTATATACCACACACTCGATTACACCCCACCTATTAAATCAGGGCCATTTGAGGTCATTTCTAATCAGGAACTGCAAAAAATAAGCGGACTCAAAACTCCAAATCAAGTACTAGCCCTGGTAAGAATCAAAGAATCCAAGCTAGAACTGCAAGCCATCAACAACCAGCTGGTATTGGCATTGGAGAGTGTCCGTGACCCAGGCAACTTAGGCACTATCATCCGCATGGCCGACTGGTTTGGTATTGAGCATATACTTTGCTCCGACGACTGCGTAGACCAATATAACCCCAAAACCATACAAGCTACTATGGGCTCCCTTTTCAGGGTATCATTGCACTATGTCAACCTAAGGGAAACACTTGCAGAATTAAAAAAACAACAACCAATATATGCCACCACCCTTGGTGGTGAGAATATTTATACCACCGAATTAGCAAAGAATGGTATCTTGGTGATAGGTAACGAAGCCAATGGCATATCCAATGAGTTGATTGAATTGGCGAACAAGAAAATTCACATCCCCTCGTTTAACAATAGTAGCGATAAAGCCGAATCATTAAATGCCGCCTTTGCCTGCGCTATAGCTTGCAGCGAGTTTAAAAGAAGATGAGCAACAAAAAAACAAATCAAGACCGCATTATTTTGGGTATTGACCCTGGTACTATTGTAATGGGCTATGGCATCATCCACCTTCAAGGTAAAGACCCCAAGCTAAGTACCATGGGCGTATTAAAACTGGATAAGTTTGCAGACCATGCCACGCGTTTAAGAAAAATTTTCGAACGCACCCTTAGCCTGATAGATGAGTATCACCCCGATGAACTCGCTATTGAGGCGCCTTTTTATGGTAAGAATGTACAATCCATGCTCAAGCTGGGGCGTGCACAGGGTGTAGCCATTGCAGCTGCATTATACAGGCAAATACCCATCTTTGAATACTCTCCCAAAAAAATCAAGCAATCTATCACAGGAAATGGAAATGCTTCTAAGGAGCAAGTGGCAGGTATGCTCTATAGCATTTTGGATATGAAGGCATTTGATGGACCTCTGGATGCCACAGATGGCCTCGCAGCAGCCATGTGCCACTATTTTCAAAAAAATGTCTCTACGGGTGGTAAAACCTACTCAGGTTGGAAAAGTTTTTTAACAGATAATCCCGACAGAAAGGTCTAAGCCTTATCAAATTCAGTTTTGATACGTAAGGCCAACTCCTGCATCTCTGCGCTGTCTATTTGAACTTTCGGCTTAGCAAAGTTGATATCACCAATACCATCTATAGGTACTAAATGCACATGTGCATGCGGAACCTCGAGGCCAATCACAGCCACACCAATGCGCTCACAAGTCACTACCTTTTCAATGGCGAGGGATACTTTCTTGGCAAATTGCATTAAACCTGAATAAGTCTCATCATCCAAATCAAAAATGTAGTCTACCTCTTTTTTGGGTATTGCCAATGTATGCCCCTTCTTCAATGGGTTGATATCCAAAAAGGCAAGGTAATTATCATCTTCCGCTACCTTATGGCAAGGTATGTCGCCGTTTATTATGCGGGTGAAAATACTGGACATTATATGCTAATTTCAAGTATCTTGAACTTCATCTTGCCTGAAGGCACTTGTATCTCCACTTCATCACCCACTGATTTTCCAAGTAATCCTTTGGCAATAGGTGTTTCAACTGAAATTTTTCCGGCCTTAAGGTCAGCCTCATTAGCGGGTACTATGGTGTACTCCATCACTGCCTTGTTGGCAACATTCTGGATTTTTACCTTGGTAAGTATCACTACCTTGCTGGTATCCAATTGAGACTCATCAATCACACGTGCGTTACTCACCTGGTCCTGCATTTTCGAAATTTTCATTTCAAGCATACCCTGTGCCTCTTTCGCAGCATCATACTCCGCATTCTCTGAAAGGTCGCCCTTGTCCCTGGCTTCGGCTATTTGCTTGGATATTTTTGGCCTTTCCACCCTTTTCAGGTGGTCCAACTCATCCTTGAGTTTCTTGAGGCCTTCCTCAGTGAAATATACAGTTGACATAAAATAAAATATTAGTTAAAAGGTGCAAAGGTTCATATTGAACCAAACGAAAAGAATCCCGCCTAAGCGGGACTCTTTCAGTACAAAATTATAAAAAAATTATTTTACAGTGCGATACGGATGCCTAAACTATGTACTCCAGCAAACCTATTAGTCAATTGATAAGCATAGTCAAGGTCAATGCTTGATACCTTCTCTTTTCCTACTGGCAACCTAAGTGTCATGCCCGCAACTGGCCCTGCAAGGTCAGTTGTTGTAACATCTTTATTAGTTACATCAGCCTCGTATACATAACCACCTCTTAGCATCACATAGTTCTTGTAGGCATACTCCAAACCAGCCCTATATTGGTCTTTTGAGAATGAATTTGAAGTAAACGTACCAGCAAAACTCAAGCGATTGTCTTCGCTCATGCGGTAGTGATAAGTAATTCCAATATTAAGTAATGAAGGCAGTTCAAATTGCGCTGAACGTTGCTCAAGTGTAATGTTTGAACCTGAGTTAAGCACCGCCCTTATTGACATACCATCACCAGAATACTGCATTGGAGGTCCTACGTTTTTAAGGGCAATACCAAATTGCAGATTATCCTTATTGCGTTCCTTGCTTCTATCACCAACTGAAGTAACATATTGAATACCAGCATCAAAGCAAAAACCCATTGAATTAAGGTTTGAGATTGACTCAGAAACCACCCTCACTGTAATACCTCCGTAAATTCTGTTAGAGAATATCTTGGCGTAAGAAAGACCAAAGTTCATGAACTGTGGCGAAAAAGTACCATTGTCACCCTCAGGCAAATCAACTGTAGTGATTGGAATATCACCAAAATCCATTGTCATGATGCCCAAACCAAGTACACTGGCCTCACCCAACTTTTGACTAAAACCAAAAGCATTGATGTTGATATCAGAACCCACCAACCAACGAGTGTGGTTAAACATCACCTCGGTTTTGCGGGTAAATGACATACCAGCCACGTTCCAGTACATGGCTTCAAGACCGGTAGCTGATGCGCTGTTGGCACCACCCCAACCCGAGCTACGCGCCCATGGATTTATCAATAGTTGTTGAGCTCCGGCTTGGCCTACCCTATCCTCATTACCTGCAAAAGAAACTGAAGACACGAGCATGAGCCCAGCAGCCAGAATTACACCTAATTTAAAAGTCTTTCTCATTATAAATCGCTGATATTAATTCTCAAATTTCTAGAATTGGTCTAAGTCAATCGGGCGCAAAGCACCAAACCACTTAATTACCTTTTCACCTACACCTGGTACTTCAACATGGATGAGATAAACACCACCGGCAATCGGAATACCAGCTGAGTTTTTTAAATCCCACTCAACAGAAGTTATAGGGTCGCTTTTTTCAAATCTCCTAATCAGGTTACCGTTAATACTGTAGATAGATACCTCACAGTCATTAGGCAAGTTGATTATCTTAATCCTATTGTCAAATTGGTTTGACTCATATTCTGAATAAGCGTAGTATGGATTAGGCACAACACCAATCATATCCAAAGCATCTTCAGCTGTAGCTACATCTTCAACAACAGTTGCTAATTCGCCAGTATTGAAAGTATACAATGGACGATTATCGTTTTGAGGAGAACCTACAGTCCAGTTAGCACCCAACTCTCTTTGGTAAGGTCTGGATATCCTAATTCTCACCTTAATCTCATCAGCCAGAAATTCTGTTCCTTCTTGATGAAGTGGCAGGTTAACCCACATCACGTCTTTATACACATTCCTCTTATCAACGTCATTTGGATTAAAGTCACCACCGTTGGATAACTTACCGTATATCCACTGTCCTTCATCATAAGCAGGGCAATCAGTGTCTGCATTGCCACCATTGTGGCCCATGATGTATATATAGTGCATACCACCAAACAGTACCCTTCCAAGGTCATCTTCCTGGTTGCTTGTGGGGTTCCAAACCATGTCAGCACCATTTTCACCAGCCAACCATGAGTTCTCACCAAACATGATATTCAGGCGCTCCCCAGTCTCCACATTAATGGCATATCCCGGGAACCATCCCATACCCATTGTTCCGCTGCCGTCAGGGTTACCATCTTTATCCACTGATGGAGACATCCTCAAGTTCATTTTCTTAGCATCGCCCACTGATGGTTGGGCATCTTCTGCTAATTCAATCACTGGGCTGCGTGTCCACTTATCCTGGTCAGGCGTAAATACCACATCAACACTGCCGATATTGAAAACCCTATTCAAAATATTGAATTTAGTCCAGGCAGGTGCACCAACTATTTGGCCTTCAACACTAACAGGCCTAGCCGCATAGAAATAGGGTGCCCAGTTGATACCAGCAGCAGTTACCTTTTCATAGTATTGCTCTTCGTCACCATAGTCAGCCCATGGCCCGTCATCCACAGGACCACTACGTATCCAATTGTAAATGGTAGCACCATCCTGGTCAACCACACCATTCAACCACAAGTTGTTGATGTTAGACACCTGCATTGTTGCCTCGATAAAACCACCTTGTGGTATATCTTCATCTGGCAACTCTTGCTGTACCATTTTCACTGCCAATCCCCATTCAGGTATTAATTGCTCATTAGCAATAGATATAGTCCTGTCAGAAGTTACAGTCACTTCTGTAGTACTTGGGTCATCATCACACTCATCACCTACGCATTTCAACTCCCAAATATCATCTTCAAGGTCATCTGGCGTTGATGCTGTATCCACCAAACTCAAGGTAAACTCAGCATTTGGCACAGAAAGCGGGTTGTAAACAAATATATCCACCGGTCCAGCTGAGTTCTCATAAGTGATTTGCTCTGCCTTGCCATTTGCCAATATCTCATCAATTGACTCTTGAGTCAGGTCAAGTGCTATGCCTCCATTACCCCTACCTTCAACTCTGGTTAATTTAGGGCCGGTGCCATACTCTGAATTAATAATAGTGCCACCGTCTCGTGGTTCTGGTTTATGCGGAGTTGCGCTGTATACCTTAATACTAGCGCCCAATGCATTCTTACGACCAGCCAGGTAAGGCCTTTTTTGCCCATCTAACTGCAATGGGTCATTTTGGTCATAAGTCTTGTAGTTGTTGTAAGAATACGCTACAGCAATGTAGTAGTAAGTCTTGTGGTTTACCAAGGCGCGGCTACTACTTGTAGAGAACAAGTCCTCTTTAATTTGGAAAGTATGCTTGATACCCTCATCGCTATTATTGTCTATTTCCTCCACGGGTATAGAGGCGTTCAAACCTTCGTCAAAATAGAAGTTAACTAATTGACCTACGCTATCTACGATATCGCATTGAGCTACCAAACGAGCCCTGTCAGGGTTAGCACCCAAACCGATACACTCTGAAATAGATACATCTGATGCGACAACCTGAAATATCTGGTATCCTTGGAAACGATAAACAGAATCCCAACGTTCTTGCGCTGATAACGAGTCAGGACTAATAATAAATGGATCAATCTCCTGGTATTCCTCGTTAAAGTTGTTAGACAATACGGGATTTGAAAGTGAGATAACTAACTCCTGGTCAAGCTCAACAATTTCCACATCTGGAGCATCAGGACCATTCAATACCTTAAAGCAGTTCTCGAATAGCGCCTGTGCCAAGTCATCCACTTTGCGCAATTTCTCAACAGAAGCATAAGCATTACCTTCACTAGCCCTTGCCCATACTACACCCACTGTAATATCATTTACAGCACCTGGTAGTAGTGTAAATGGTCCTGCGGATTGCATAAAACGCCTATCGCCTGGTGTATTTTGAGCATCAAACTCAGTCCATGAAGTAACCGGACTGCCATTAGTACCCCAAAAGTCTTCTTGGTCACTATCACCTGGGAACATAAAATAAGCAGGTTCACAACTAGTACAGTTGTTAATATGTCCATTACCACCATACACCATCAAGGTGTTATCTCTCCATATACCCCTCATGTAATTATAGTGGTCAGCACCACTTTGTGGGTCACCTTGCACACCAGGTGCATTATTGTGGTAAACATACCTACGCATCCCAAAACGCTCATTATCCACAATATTATCACCATAACCAAGGCCATTTAATGCTTCATTAAAACCAATACCAACAGCATTATCAATATCATCATTATCTTGGTAAGGCCCTTCAAAAAAGTCAACACCCACAGCTGGTGGATTAGGACCATAGTGGTTTGGGCCACCTGAACCATCCACATCATCACCATTATAGCAATAACCTAAACCTCTCGGCACATCGCAACCTACAAAGTCATCTATAGCTTCACCAAGGTCGGCATCCACCCACTGTGCAAAGTATGTTTCAGCCAATGTAAACGATGACCTGTTAATCAACTCATAGTTGTAAAAAGTCATGTCATTCACTTCGTCATTGGTAGCAAAAGCAAAGGCTTGTGCATGCACTTCCATACCAATCGCGTCAGCACCTGACTCAGTGTGGATATTACCTTTATCATTAAACACCCACCAAATAGTTTCGTCACCAAACAACCTGATATCACGGGTTACACGGCAGTCAATCTCACCCACAAGGTCATACTTAGGATAGTCGCCCTGAAATGGGTCATAAAAACCATCTCCATCCTTATCAAAGAAAGGAGCCTGGTAAAAGTCCTGCCCCAAGGTAACGTCACCGTGAGCTGGGTAATCAGTAATCGACTTAGGTATTGAGTAGCCATCAAATGAACTTGGGTCATTAAACCAAGCTACAAATTCGTTCACTTCAGCCCTTGTAATAAAGTGTTGCTTGTCCCACTTAGCACATTGGTCTGGTGTGATAGAAGCCGCACCATCGGTAGTCAAAGGTCCCGGCCAAAAATCATTACCATCCTGGCGAAACCTCATGGCAGCCAATTTCAATTGGCCATTCACGTCGGTACCACCCATCCACAATGATCCTGAGAATAATGAGTGTTTACCTGAACCGCTAGGCACCTCATAAAGAGCTTGGGCGGCTCCAAAGTTTTGCCACATATCACCACCGGTATAAACTATCGTCCTCACATTATTGAGGTCCATAATAGCTGACCCCTGAGGGGGCGCACAACCTGCACTGCTCGCTGATGCAGAAGAAGTTTTGTTGCTCCCATTGTTTCCGTACTTATACTTCTCAGCATAAGACACCCCGGAAAACAATACCGAAGCAAAAAGAGCTGTTAAAATAAATCCTGCCTTTTTCATTTTTTCTTTCCTTTTATATTAAAAACTAAACAAAACACCTAGACGAATTCGTCTTGGCAGGCTGTAGTTATTTGGGTTGTTCACATATACACTATACAAGTCTCTGAACGATTGCTCATCATACTGGCTGGCAATATCACTTTGGAATTGCGATGCCACCAGGTAACCATCATCATCAGGGTTACCGGTTTTGCGATATACAGCAATAACGTTTTGTGTATCAAAAACGTTCAGCACTTGTAAATAAACATTCAAGTTTCCTTGCTTTTTCTTGTCCTCTGTTTTACCGAATGTAAGCGGGATATCCTTATCCAACCTCACATCCACCCTAAAGGTCCATGGTAACCTTGATCCATTCACAGAGCCCAATACCAATGAGTTGCCCGTTGGGCTGGTTGTACCATTACCACTTGTTGGTGTTAGTGATGGCGCTACCAACGCATTAGATTGGCGAGTGTAAGGTGTACCAGAACCAGCTCTTGCTACTACGTTAAGACCAGTATTCGAAAGTATTTGCTTTCCAAACATTAGCGGACCATTGTAGTCAGTTCCACTGGCATAGCGGTAATCAGTTGTTACCACTATATTATGTCTTTGGTCAAAGTTCAATGGAATAACATTTCTCAAGTTAGGGAAACCAGCATTCACCAGGTTGAAACCTTGAGTTGTACTTGAACCAGTACCATCAGCAAACTGCAAGGTATAACTGGCACGCATCTGGATGTTACCAGTTCTCCTCAAGTCATAACCTATGATGAAACCTTTTACAGTACCAAAGTCAATATTACCATAGGTGTTGTATGCCGTTGGATAAGCACCGGTAACATTTACTACCTGTACCATATTGCGCATCTCCCTATAAAAAGCTTGCAAGTTAAGTGCCGAAGACTGAGATAATTTTTGCTTGAAGCCAATCTCATAGTCGATGGTTTTTTGTGGCTTCAAGTTAGGGTTATCAACCAACCTTCTTCTTTGCTGTAAGTAGAAATAATCTATCAGGTTTAGCCTGTTACCACCATCAGGCCTCTTAGTCAATACATCGTAGTGAGCAAAGAATAAGGCATCCTCAGAAATGGGGAATGAGAAGGAGATACGGGGCATAAAGTTGGTTTGTGGCTTGTAATCCTCAAATGCATCCACTGAAATAGGGTCATCATCGCTACCTACCAAGTATGGAGTAACGATACCTGAATTGGCTTCCAACAATCTAGGGTCAGTAATTTCCTGACCAATTGAGTTATACCAGATATCACCATTCCTATACCCATTGATAGCCGTAGGGTTATCAGCATCATTTACATACACCACAAAATTGTCACCAATATTACCCGGATGCTCTACCGGAGCGCCATCTATTGTGCTCACTTCACCAGCTGTCCTGGTAGTGTAAAGTGAGTATGGGTCTTTCAATACCTTTTGGTTAGCATCATAACGGTCAACCCTCACACCAATATTAAAGATAAGGTCCTTAAAGCTAAACTTATCTTGTATGTACCCGGCTATATATATAGGTCGGAAAGCATCCACTGGGCGGGTGTAGTTACCAAACTCATCTCTCTCAGTAAAGAAATCCTCAAAGCTTGAGCTACCCCTTTGTCTGTTTCCGTAAGGGTCAAAACCATAGTAATCTACGAAACTACCAACACCATTATTAAGAAGTTCATCTGCGCTAAAGAAGCTGATATCATACATCTCTGGGTCATAGTTATCTACATCAATCCAATCAAGTCCATCAGTTTCAATATCCAATGCCTCACGGGTATTGTAATCAAAGAAAGATTGCGCTTCCTCATCGTAAAAACGGTCATAGTTAATTGTATCTAAGAAGATACCGTTTTCATCATACACGGGTTTAGGGTTAGCAATATCTGGCTGCAGAATGTGTTTATTGGCCAATTGCCTCATCATACTCCACAAACCAACTGGGTTGTATCTTACATATCTGTCAACCCTTTGCTCGTATTCGAAACCAAGTGTAAACGAGTGGTTTCCTATATCAACAGAGCCAGTACCGGTTATCCTATACTGCTCATTGTCCAATTTTGAATACTGGTTGAAAGGAGTACCAGCTTGAGACCACATGCTGTAAATTCTTTCTGGGTCATTACCATAGGCTAGTCCATTCAATATGCCGCCTTGCTGCTCAACCTGTGTCCAGTTCTCATAGTTACCTTCTTTATCATACAATCCATAGAACTGCTCAGTGTGGTTGGCTAATAATGAGTTGGCATCACTGGGCTCAAAAGCAAATAGTGTATCTTCGAAACCATTAAGCAACCATCCAGTTAAACCTGAAGCAGTATCGGTGCCGTATCCATAAGTATTAATCTTGTAGGTAGTAAATTTACCAACATGCCCGTACCTAAACAGATTATCCTTATGATTAGGATCCTGTACGATTTGATTCTCCTTTGTAAAGTCAGCTTGAATAGAGTAGTAAGCGTTCTTGATTAATGGATCTTTCTCTCCGTCCTTGTTTTGTTGTTGGTTAAACCTTTGAGTGAAACGGCCATAAACCCTCCAGTCATTATCTATAATCTCACCGTTGTTCTCATAGTTAAACAAGGCATTTGAATAAGCGTAATACCTTCTCTTATTCATATCTATTGAACCACCAAAAGTCAAGTTGGTGTTTCCTGAAGTGCTAAAGTCTATCTTACCTGCAAGGTTAACCCCTTGGCTAGCAACATTATTTCTAAATCTGGTATGCACCAGGTCTGCTTCCCTTACAAAAGCACCATTTGGGAATACACCACCAGTAAGCAAACCTGAAGGACGTACCGGGTTTTCCTTGATATCATCAAGTACGGCGTCATCCACACGAAAAGCCCCAATTGCAGATGGGTTTGGGTCTTTTTGGTAATTACCTTCAGCCGCGAAAAAGAAACCCATCAACGGCTTCTTCTTAGTAGTATCTTGCTTATCCTTTACCATTACTAATGGACCAGATAAACTCACAGCTCCCAGATTATAGCTATACGGGTCAAGATATTGCGATGAAGTAAGTTCCGCACTACCAAAGAAATTTCTCGAAGGACCTTTAGTGGTAATACTAATCACACCACCAGTGATATCACCATACTGTGCAGGAACACCACTCGATACCACAGTTACCTGCTCATAAGCAGCTTGCGGCAGGTTGGATGAACCTCTAACTTTCACACCATCTATATAGGTATCAGTAGCACCACTACGAGAACCACGCACACTGCCTACCTCACCATCCTGTGAGTACACACCAGCAGTAGTAACAGCCACCGAAGTTGCAGTACGGCCAGGCATCCGGTTTATCTCTTCCCCAGTTACTGTAGTCTCACTACCACCGTCTTTGCGAATAAGCGGAACCTTATATGCAACCACTTGAACTTCTTGTAGTTGTTGCCCGGCGGTAAGATTGAAATCCTGGAAGGTGATTTTATCGGAGTTAACTATTACATTCTCTATCTTCACACTTTGGTAACCTGAATAAGACGCAATCAGGTCATATTTACCCGGCTGCACAGATTTGATGGTAAAGTTACCGTCGATGTCCGTGGCTGAGCCAGTAACCAGGTTACCGTTCATTTCAAGTATAACGTTGGCAAAAGGCATGGTTTCACCAGCATCTTTGTCATACACGGTTCCTTTCACTGTACCAGTACCTATCTGGGCGAAAGATATCGCTGAGAAACATAAAATAGCGATTAATAGTAAGAGTATTCTTTTTTGCATGCTTACTGTATTTCTTAGAAAATTCCTGCTTTCCGAAAATGGCGGCTAAAAGTAGAAAAATTTAATTTCTTATTCAAAATATTTTAAATAACCCTTAATAAACGTTAAAAAAACCTAAAACCTTGGACGCTTGAGTATTTCACTGAAAATCACTGCCTTCTCGGCATCAAAGTCATCATCATCCATGGCACCACCCGTTCGGTAATGTTCATCGCTATCAGCCGTCATAGGTTGATTCTTGTTGTAGTTATTTGTGTCCTGTTCTGTTATGTCTTCTAAGCTTTCATGCTTGTATTGCTCTGTTCCAAACCCCTCATAGGCTGCCTCTTCATCCACTATATCATCCTCCATCGTTTCATAGTTTCCAAACTCATAAGGCTTGGGGGTCTCAACTTCTTTAAAAGTCTGCGGTGGCCTTTCTGTCTTTTGCTCATTCTTGGCGGTTTCTTTGGCTTGAGCCTCTTTCAATATCTCATCCAATATAGTGGAGAAACTTTTCTTCTCTTCAGTGGGCTGCCCGGTAGAAGTTGGCCTTGGCTGCGATTCTTTCCTCCTCTTAGCCTCATTTTTACGCTTCTTGCCCAAATAGCCAAATATCAACCAGGCTATGGCTATAATCACATAAAAAAAGTCTCCAAAATTGTCCATTTCTCTTTTTCAGTTTTTGGGCTTAATGTAAAAGTACTTCAATAAGATGTACCGCGCAACTCACAAATCGAGCGAAATATACAAGTTTATGCAAAAACCCAATCTAATTTCTTTTATTTAATTATTTGAAAATCAACATCTTAATCCAAACACTTCCACTGCTTTTTATCAAGTCTGATTTTCACTAAAACGTCTTTATAGTTACATTTTTAAGGTTTTCTTTTCCTCTTTTTCTTGAAAAGACGTTTAAAAAAGGAACCTTCCCCCTCTCTCCTATTCCATTTATTAGCCTGTTTCTCATATCTCTTCATTCTTTTTCTTGTTTCCTTGGTTTGTATTTTCTTTTGCCTTTTCAATGCCTTCTCTTCCGAACGTTCAGCCTGCTTCTTCCGCTCTTCTTTCTTATCTGCAATCTTTTTTGCCGACTTGCTTTTGGGGTTGGTTTGCTGTTGGGGCATATCTTGCGCATAAGCACTTTGCACTATTATCACCATTAATAACATCCCTACCAGTCTAATCATATTTGTTAGCACTTTCACTTTTTGCCCTTGCTTTTCCTGTTCTTATCTTTAATCCTTCCTTTACCTCTCATAATCACTTCAGCTCCGTCTTCCCTCACCAGCTTACCCCCATTCTTTAGTATCACACAAGCCTTTTTACCTATCACCAACTTCGAGCCTTTTTTCAAAACAAGGGTACTACCGTTATCCACTACTAGCCTTGACTTGGGCTCTAAATGGATATAAGAATTCTCAAGCGCGGTAAACACGGTAGAGTCGGCAAATACATAATTTCCTTTCTCATCCTTAAAGCGGGCTTCATGATAAGTAGGTGTTAACCCTTGGTCCAGCCAAACTTCTTGTTTCTCCCAAACCAATAAAGATGGTTTACTCACATCAAAATCGTGAGGGCTCAGCTTTATATTACCACACCAACGCACATCATTTCTTATATTATAGTCATCCCATGCCAATCGCACTTTTATAGCCCCAGTCTCTTCATTCTCCTCGATTATCTCAACAATAAGCCCATTCAGCCAGGTAGTCCTATTCTCGAATGAGGCTAATTTTCCGTCACCACGCAGGTTGAACTGATTAAACTCTATATTAGCGGCATAGGTATATTGTGGCACTGGTGCTGGATTAGTGCTCAAGCAGATGCGTGTCTTGCCTGTGTATTCGCAAAACACGTCTTCCCAATCTCCTTCTCCATGGTAGTTCCAAACTATGGTATCACCTATCTTCTCCGCCAAGCCAGTTTGATACCTATCGCCTGAATATAGTTTGCCATCAAAATTTGAATCTATTTGCCTATACAAATCTGAATAGCCACAAAAGGGATTAGGTAAGCTCTTTTCAACATCTATGGGCACATTGGCATTGTTCCAACTGCATGGCACATTTTGCCCCTCCATAATATTATCATACAGATAATGAAAGTCATATTGCCCTTCAGCCGTTAGTGGAAAAAACGGGCTTGCCTGTCCATTGGGTAGCTCAAGCTGCGCCGAGTATATTTCCCTGCCACCTTGCCGTTTGTCCTTACCCACTTGCAGATACATGTACAAACCAGGGGTTCCCTTCATATATTTTCCGTCGCCTCTATCGGCGCATTCAGTACCTATATACTCATCAAAACGAGTAATCATTCGCCGGTTCTCCACCCATAGGTATTGATTTTTCACATCCCCCTTCTCCTGCCAGTCAATATGGGGCAACTTAACCATCAATGCGTCCCCTGTGGTCACAAAATCCCTCAACTCATACACTCCGCCTTCAGGATGCGTCTCTATGGTAATTGAATCCGTCCTCACCTCATTTCCATATTCATCCAAAGCACTGGTTACATATTTCTTTTCAGGATTTTTCCACTTCATCATCCAGCGGTCCCAACCACTCACAGCTTGCATGCTGGCAGGCTGTTGACCAGTTAACCCATAAGAGCCTGGCGGCACCAAAAAAGTATGAAAACCCCTTCCACCCGCTGAGTGCCAGTGGTTTCCTCCAAAAATACCATGCAAGTGCTCGGCAATGCTAATGTTAATGGCACTATTGCCATAGCCTCCTCCACAGTTATAGGAGGTCACGTTATTCACACCTTCCATATCTTGAAAGGCGACACCCCTGGTTCTGGTTACTCCAAATCCACTGTTATCAAAAGTATTTCTCGAGGTCAAAAACCTGTTATTTCTCCAAATGAGATACACGAGGTCTATCATTCCGTCCGGCTCTTTTATTTTAGGTTCACCTTGGGGTGTAGGCGTCCATTTATCAAAGTCCTTCAAAGCAAAACCATGCTTTGAGTATAAAGTACCGTTTTTGCTTTCTTTTTTATTCAATATTTTGAGTACTTCAACAAGGCCGTTGCTTCCTATCCTGGTTTTACCGCAGGGCACAGTTACCACCTCTGGCAGATAATCGCCCAATAACACATATTGCCCAAACGAAGCTTCGTAATAGTAACCCGTCACCACTCCATCATGCCCCCTTTCAGGATTCACGGCTACATCAAAATAAGTATGCGCCCCTTCAGGCACCTGAGTTCTCCCATTCTCATCTTTGGGCCAATTGCCATTAAGATAATCTCCAGTAATACCACTCGGGCCCCTACCATCCCCGAAGTCTACTTCGCAAAAAACTATCAATACACGCACCGTATCACGGGTAGGAACACTCACCCCGTTGCTTATTGCCAATTGTGAGAACGCAGTAAAGCTTAGTAGCAAAAGCAATAAAGTACTTCCTGCCACTTTAAGTATATCAATACAACGTTTTGGCGTTAAACTGAACATCATCGCAATGATACTAAGTTTAAAGCTGACGAGCACGTGATATCTATTTTTAAGGTAAATTTGCACCATGATTAAGAAAATCGTCCTGATAATGATAACGCTGTTTTTTGCGTTTTCTTTTAATGGTTGCCGAAAGACCGACGACTGGGGCGTACCATTGGTTCAGGTAAATGAATATATATATCTGGCCAACCCCACGAATATCGACCTCAATGCAGTCGGCGGTTGGATATATCACCCTGGTGGCTCGCGCGGCCTTATTATATATAGGTACTCACCAGATGAGTTCAGAGCCTATGACAGGCATACAACCTATGAGCCCAGCAAATCATGCGAGCCAGTTTACGTTGACAACTCAGACATCATCGTTAAAGACCATTGCAGCTCTTCTGAGTGGGTGCTGGTAGATGGCTCGGTAGTTACAGGTCCCGCAGGCATCCCCCTCAAGCAGTACCAAACCTATTATGACGGTAGTTCAATACACGTTTTTAATTAAGATAGCTCTTGGCATAATATTCGCCTTTTACTTGCCGTTTTTAGTAAAGAAAAACGGAGGTAAACATGGTTGGATTGACGGCATTATTATTTCCATGGCTGGCAACAGTGTCAGGTATGGCATGGGACGACAGGTTGAGTGACAAGGAGAAATTTGCCAAACAACTAGCCAGTGAGTATTGCACCAGTGCCCCTACCATACTCACCAAGGCCAATGTAAAAATCCACACCTTTACCAAATCCAATAAAATGGGGGATGTGATAGATGCTTTCGGTGATTATGTCCATGAGAATTACCACACCTACAATTGGTCCTTCATAGGTTATGACAACACACGGCGCTACTATATTGACGATGCTACTATTCTTACGGTAGAGACCTACAAGGTATTCAATTCTCACAAGCTAAACTCAATTGTACCCAACAAACTGGAAGAAGAGATATTCCGCTATGATACCTATGTAGGCTCACGGGAAGACTTGAATTTACTCGACAGTAAGGTGAATGGCATCTTTGGCCTGTTGGAAGAATTTGCAGCTTACTATCAGGGCAGCAAAGCCTCTTTAGAGCTATATCCATTTCTTCATAAAAACTTTGGTTATAGCAATAAAGTTGTTTGGCATGAATACTTTACCAGACCAACCAGTTCGCTTTACGCGCTCTACGAGTTTCAACTCTTTATCAGTTGGTATCTCCAATACGCTCAAAAGTATGATAGACAGCTTTATAGTCGAATCATACATGATGACAGGCTTAAACTGGTTTACAGCGTTATCAGCAACCGTTTTGAGAATGAAGTGGAGAAGTACTTCTTAATGCGGGAGGCTGTACTGGCCCATTATGGCAATACTTTTAAGATTAAAGATGAATACCTATATATAGATGCTGATGGCAATGGCTTTCACGAAAAGGGGTATGGAATACCTGATAAGAGTATGAATTTCTTGAAAGGATTATTAGCACAACCTGAGCATACCATTCTCAAAAACATCAGACTGAGTGATTATGAGATAAGCAGGATGCTTTTAATAGCAAAAAACTAGTCGATATACTTGCGATACCAGTTTTGGAACACTATCAAATTCCAAACTTGGGTTGCAGCATCGCCAGGGTTATTGGAGTACAAGCGGTTAAGTAGCCCTCGCACTTCATTCGGGTTAAAAACCCCTTGTTCTTTTATGTAAGATGATTCCAGTAAATCACTGGTTATCATCTCCTTCAATTCGCTTCTAAACCATTTTAACAATGGCACTTCAAAGCCATGCTTCGGGCGATGGTACAACTCAGGAGGTAGTATATTTCTAAAAGCATCTTGCAATACCCTTTTACGGGCTTGCCTATCTATTTTGTATTCTACCGGCAACTTCATTACATACTTCACAATATTATGGTCCAAAAAAGGCACTCTTACTTCCAAACTATTTGCCATTGACATGGAGTCCACTTTCACCAGCATATCATTCACCAACACCATCTGCAGGTCGGTATAAAGCACTGAGTTAAAATCATTGGGCTTGATGTACTTGAGAATCTCACTTTTCCTTTTTAAGTACTCAGTTTCATCAGGCTGCAATTTCATCAAGCGCTTTGCATCATCCTGCCCGTAGAAAGAAGCCCATTGCCAATAGCGTTCATCTGCACTCAAGCCCATTCCCTCCCCAAACTTCGATAACTGCCTGGCCAGGTTACCCAACTTTGAATTGCGCGATTGCGGTAATGCCTTCCAAAGTGGTGTACCCAACTTAACTAGCAATTCAGTTATGGAAGGATAACGCGACCGGAACTCAGCGGCGTGCTTATTGTAACCAGAAAACAACTCATCGGCACCATCACCTGAGAGGGCGACGGTAACGTGCTTGCGGGTGTGCATACTCAAAATATGTACCGCCAAAGCCGATGAATCCGCGAAAGGCTCATCAATGTAATCCAATACCGAATGTAGGTTGGCAAACAGGTCATCATTGGTGAGCGAAAACACTGTGTGATTGGTTTTGAACTTATCTGCTACCAATTTGGCATAACCGGTTTCATCAAAAAGTGGCTCGTCTTTATATCCAATCGAGAATGTATTCAAATGCTGTGTGTGGCGAGAAGCCAACGCTACCACCACCGAAGAATCAATCCCCCCGCTCAAGAAGGCACCCAAAGGCACGTCGGATATCAAGCGCTTTTGAACAGAAGCTTCCAAATGGTCTTCCAATTCTTTTTTTACGGTCTCATATTCCTTTTTTTGTGGTGATTCTTCATAGGGTATCTCATAATACTTTTCAATCGTCGCTTCTTCTCCCTTCATCATCATATAATGGCCAGGCAAAAGCTTCTTCACTCCTTTGAAGATAGAATTAGGGGCCGGGATATAATTGAATTGTAAATACTGCCACAGGGACACTCTATCTATTTCCCTTGGCATGCCAAAGGCTAGGAGTGCTTTCATTTCAGAGGCAAAAAGCAGTTTATTTTCATCTTGATATACCAATAGTGGTTTGATACCCATCCGGTCGCGAGCAATAAAAAGGTTCTTCTCCTCCTTGTCATACACCGCAAAGGCAAAGAAACCATTGAGCTTGTTCACACATTCCTTGCCGTACTTAATGTAGCAGTAAAGAAGTACCTCAGTATCACCAGTTGTTCTAAAGGTGTACTCCCCAAGTTCCTTCTTTACTTCCTTAAAATTGTATATCTCCCCATTGAAGATAATGGTATATCTACCCGTAGCGTCGTAAAAGGGTTGGTTTGCAGCTTCGGAGGTATCCAAAATTGCCAAACGGGTATGACCCAGTGCCACATTATCGTACACAAAACTACCATTACCATCAGGCCCGCGAAGACCTAATGCAGCTATGCTGGCATCCAAATTACTGAAAGCGGCTTTGCCGTTCTCATTAAACGCGAATGCCCCTGTTATGCCACACATGTATTATAGATGTATCACTTCATCGTAGGCTGCCGCTGCTGCTTCCATCACTGCCTCACTCATGGTAGGGTGTGGATGCACCGTCTTGATGATTTCATGCCCTGTAGTTTCCAGCTTGCGGGCCGCCACTACTTCAGCAATCATCTCAGTTACGTTAGCACCTATCATGTGAGCGCCTAAAAGCTCACCGTACTTCGCATCAAATATTACTTTCACAAAACCATCACTTGCACCTGCTGCCTTGGCCTTACCTGACGCAGAGAATGGAAACTTACCCACTTTCAGCTCATAACCTGCATCTTTCGCAGCCTGCTCAGTATAACCTACTGAGGCCACTTCAGGAGAGCAATAAGTACATCCTGGGATGTTATTGTAATCCAATGGCTCAGGGTTTTGTCCTGCTATTTTCTCCACACAAATGATACCCTCAGCACTGGCAACGTGGGCAAGGGCTTGTCCTTTCACACAGTCACCTATGGCATAATAACCCGGGATATTGGTTTGATAAAAATCATTCACCAATATCTTGCCTTTATCAGTGGCAATGCCCACATCTTCCAACCCAATTCCTTCCAGGTTAGCTTGTATGCCCACTGCCGAAAGCACGATATCAGCTTCTATCACTTCTTCACCTTTCTTGGTTTTAACTGTTACTTTGCATGTTTTGCCTGAAGTATCCACTGCTTCCACACTTGAGCCAGTCATTATCTTCATTCCTGCCTTTTTGAAGGAACGTTCCAATTGTTTAGAAACATCAACGTCTTCCACAGGCACAATATTTGGCATATATTCTACGATAGTCACCTCGGTTCCTATAGCATTGTAGAAATAAGCGAACTCCACTCCTATCGCACCTGAACCAACTACCACCATTGACTTAGGCTGCTTATCCAAAACCATTGCTTCGCGGTAGCCTATGATTTTCTTGCCGTCTTGCTTCAAGTTGGGTAACTCTCGAGAGCGTGCACCAACTGCTATCAGAACATTATTGGTCTTATAAGTCGTAGTCTTTCCATCCTCACCTTTTACTTCTACTACCTTTCCAGCCTTCACCTTACCAAAGCCTTGGATATGGTCTATCTTATTCTTTTTGAACAGAAACTGAATGCCCTTGCTCATACCTTCAGCTACACCACGGCTGCGTTGGACCATCGCTTTAATATCTGCTTTTGGGTTGGCTATCGTAATGCCATAATCGGCGGCGTGCTTGGTATACTCAAACACCTGGGCACTTTTCAAAAGCGCTTTAGTTGGGATACACCCCCAATTCAAGCAAATGCCGCCTAATTCAGCCTTTTCAACCACTCCTACTTTCATCCCCAATTGAGAAGCCCTAATAGCTGCGACATAACCGCCAGGCCCACTTCCTATCACTATCAAATCGTAATTCATGTTCGGTAATTTTCGTTTCGGGCGAAATTAAGAAAATTCAGGTATTCGGTCATATATCTTGGGGCTTGGCTTCAGTAAATAAAGTGTCATATTGCTAAACTATTAAATTGCAATTATGCATTGCTTATGATTTAAAGCTCCTAAGACGCATTAGCTAATCACCATATCAGCTAATTTTTTCCTTATCTGATTATCTAATTTTCTAATTATATTGCACAGCCCAAAACCAATCGCACATGGATTTTTCTACCCTTGATATCATCACTTTTATTGGTTTTATCCTGCTAGTGATAGTTGTCTCTCTTTATGCAGGGCGGAAAGAAGAAAGCGAGGAAGATTATTTCCTTGCTGGGCGTGGACTTACCTGGTGGTTGATAGGCTTATCTTTAATTGCATCCAACATATCTTCTGAACACTTTGTGGGTATGTCAGGAAAGGGGTTTGGGCGCGTAGGGCTTGCCATTGCCAGCTACGAATGGATGGCCGCCGTAACACTCGTAATTGTAGCTGTTTTTTTTCTACCTCGTTTCCTAAGGTCAGGTATTTATACCATACCTGAATATCTTGAATACAGGTTTAGCAAAGGTGCACGCAGTTTGATGGCAGTATATATGATGGTCTTTTTTGTAGTGGTAACGCTGGCCACGGTGCTATATTCTGGCAGCCTTGCATTATACTCCATTTTTGGGATAAATAAAGTGGTAGGCATCTGGCTAATAGGTATGATAGCAGGACTTTACACCGTTTATGGTGGTTTGAAAGCTGTTGTTTGGAGCGATTTGATACAAGCGTCCGCCTTGATAATAGGTGGCTTGATAGTAATGTTTCTAACCTTTGAGGTTTTCGGCCTTGAGTTTGGGCAGGACTTATTGACTCAAGGAAGCGGAAAAGTAGAAAACATAAAAGCTGGTATGGCTAAATTCTTTGAGATAGCTGGAGATAAACTTCATACAGTATTACCTGCGGATGACTCAGAGCTACCATGGACTGCAGTTTTCATTGGCGGACTTTGGATACCCAACTTATATTACTGGGGCTTGAACCAGTTCATCACCCAAAGAACGCTGGCAGCCAAAAACCTTGCCGAAGGACAAAAAGGTATCCTGTTTGGCGCAACACTCAAATTGCTTATCCCTTTTATAGTGGTTTTTCCAGGTATCATGGCATTCTATCTTTACGGTGATGATGTAATTGCTGCTACGGGCTCTGCCGATGGGGCATATCCTTATTTGCTAAAAACCATTTTACCTGCCGGCTTTTTTGGAGTGATGTTTGCTGCCTTGTTTGGTGCCGTATTGAGTACTATTGATTCATTACTCAACTCAGCATCCACCATTTTCACTATGGATATTTATAAACCCTTTTTAGGGCAAGATGCTGACCACAAAAAACTGGTTAAGGTAGGCAGAATTACTACCCTGGGATTGGTAATAATTGGTTGTTTATGGGCGCCTATTGTAGGTAGTTTTGACAGTCTTTATGATTACATCCAAAAGTTTTGGGGACTGATACAGCCTGGTATTCTGGCCGCCTTCCTATTTGGGATTTTATGGAAAAAAGTACCAGCAAAAGCCATTATGGGCGGTATGATTTTGAATATACCTGTTTACGGTGCATTGCTTTGGTGGGATAGCACCCTGCCCGAAGGAGAGAAAATCGCCTTCCTGCACTACATGATGATTACTTTTGTCATTATCTCGGCTTTTATCATCACCTATACTTTAGTCAAGCCACAAGAAAAAGAAGCCACACTGCCCGTAAAATTCGATTACGACCTTAAAATATCCCCATTGGTGAAAATTTGGGGAGTACTGATATTTGCCGCTACCGCAGCTTTATACTTGATATTTTTCTGATTTTTTACGGTTAAATAGCTTGAGTTAACCCAGCTTTATCACTATACTTGTCTGGCTGGATTACTTGCTTGGTTACCCAACCTGGTAATCTTAAAATCCGTATTTTTGTTTGAGGCATATACCTTTATAGGTGTTGCTTTTTTGAGCAATCGTGAGACTACTAAATACCAATAATGACATACAGTTAAGCCGACACCTTCGGCATTGGGTAGCCCTTTTCCTAGGAGTTTTATTAACCACAGCCACAGTAGCGCAGGAAAACTGCACCAATGGGATTGATGACGATGGTGATGGACTCATAGACCTGAATGATGACGATTGTGTGTGCACTGGTTTTGGTGGCTCACAAAACGTCTCTTCCCTCATCCCTAATAGTTCTTTTGAAGACCGTAGTTGCTGTCCTTCCAGTTACAGCCAGTTAGGCTGTGCTGATTCATGGATACAAGCTTCTGAACCACCAACTTCTGATTATTGGCATACCTGTGGTCAGCAAGGCAATACCGCCTACGGCTTGCCAGCCACCCCTTTGCCTGATGGAAATGGTTATGTAGGTTTCTACAATAATGTCAACTGGCAAGAGTATGTAGGTGCTTGCCTACTAGCACCAATGGCTGCTGGTACTACTTATGAGTTGAATTTTTATTTGGGTGGCTCTAACTCAAGTCCACCCTTCAACCTTACTATATATGGTTCACCCAATTGTGGTGATTTGCCTTTTAACTCCAATGGGTGTCCTGTGGGCCTAGGCAGCTGGGTGCAATTAGCTGAAATACCCATGACAGGAGGTAATGTTTGGGTGAATGAAACAGTAACCTTTACCCCTACACAAAACATCAATGCGGTAGTAATTGGAGGTGGGTGCGGTCAAGGCACCAGTCCATATTCATACTATTACCTGGATGGCCTTAGCCTTAACTCTACCGATTTAAACATGGTATTACACCTGGATAGAACAGGAAGGTGGTGCGATAATGACATTGTATTGCATGCCACTAAAGATACTATACCGGGCACTTATCAATGGTTCAAAGATGGAATTGCAATAGCTGGAGAAACTGGTGACGATTTGAATGTTTCAGCCAATGGTTATGGCGCCGGTGATTACAGTGTGATGTTACTCATCAATGGACAATGCGAAACACAAACCGTGACTGTCCAAGCTGCTGACCAACCGCAGGCTTCAGCAACATTCAGTGATGTCTGCTTTCCTGATGATGTCTCGTTTACGGACCAATCTACCGTTGCAACTGGCAACATTACTGATTGGTACTGGGATTTTGGGGATTCACAAAACTCCACCTTACCCAGCCCCACTAACGATTATATCAATGCGGGCACCTTCAACGTAGAATTAACCGTAACCACAGATTCTGGTTGTACAGCTACTTTTAACTCGACTGTAACAGTAGCCCCAAAACCCGACGCACAGTTTTATGCAGAAGACCAATGCCTTGGAAACCTCTCTAACTTCCTATCACTGTCTGATGTTGATGCACCCGATAATATCAATTACTGGGAATGGGATTTTGGGGATAGCAACACCAGTTTGGGCGAAAACACCGTAAACAATTACGCAACAGATGGATCTTACGATGTGAGGCTTATTGTGGAAACCAACAACGGTTGTCGAGATACCATCACCAACACCATCAATGTATATCCCACACCTGTGCCCGATTTTAGTTTTGATACTGTTTGCGCTGCTTCACCTACTACCTTTGCTAACAATTCCTCTATCAATTCAGGTACCATAGATGTCTACACCTGGGATTTTGGTTCTGGTAACTCAGTATTGCAAAATCCAACATTCACCTTTACACCAGGAGGCCAATATGATGTGGAATTATTGATTGAATCAGACCAAGGATGCAAAGATTCATTAACACATACCGTTCCTGTTCACCCTAATCCAGTAGCAGACTTTGACTTTACAGAGGTATGCTTCAACACCATTACAGATTTCACTGACTTATCAACGGTAGCTACTGGAAGCATTGATGAATGGGATTGGGATTTTGGGGACTTGAATACCGATGTGATAGCTGACCCCCAGAACCTCTATGGCAATGCTGGAACATATGATGTAACGCTAATAGTAACCACAGATAATAACTGCACCGATGACACCACCCAACAACTAACCGTATATGATTTACCTGTGGCTGACTTCACCTTTACCAATCAATGCCTGGACACAGAAGTGGACATCACGGACCTATCAACAATACCTACTGGAAGCATAAACACCTGGGAATGGGATTTAGGCGACCTGACTTTATTGAGTGTACAAGACCCTCTACCCCATTTATACCCTAATCCAGGCACCTACGATATCGAACTGATGGTTACTTCTGGCAATGATTGTAAAGACACCCTTGTGCAACAAGTGGAAGTATATCCCATGCCTGCTGTGGACTTTAGGTACCACAATGTATGTTTTGGAGAAGAAAACCAGTTTACAGACCTTACAGTGCTGCTTAATGCACAAATAGCTGATTGGGACTGGAGTTTTGGCGATGCAGGCACTTCTGACATTGAGAATCCCACCCATACTTACTTAACTCATGGTGAATATGATGTAACCCTTAAGATACAAACAGAACATGGCTGTGATGGAGATACCACCCATACCGTTATTGTCAATCCATTGCCTACTCCAAGCTTTGAGTTTACAGAAGTATGCTTAAATGAAACTACTGATTTCATCGACCAGACAACTATAGACAATGGCTCTTTCAATCGTTGGAATTGGAATTTTGGTGATGCCACTTCATCCAATACTCAAAACCCATCTCATCTCTACCTGCTTGATGGCGTATATGATGTGAGTTTGGTAGTTACGTCTGACAGCTTATGCGTTGATTCAATTACCCAAGAAGTAACTGTTTTCCCTTTGCCTGATGTACAATTCACGGCGGATAAATTGCAAGGTTGCCAGCCATTAGAAGTAGGTTTTATTGACCAATCCACTGTTTCATCAGGCTATAATGTAAGCCAATGGATTTGGGAGTTTGGCAACGGAAATGGAACTAATAGCCAGTTTCCAGCTTCCACTTATCAGGAAGATGGAACTTACAGCGTAACACTCACAGCAATCACTAATGAAGGGTGTAAGGCTACCGAGTCCATTAATAACATGATTACGGTATGGCCAGTACCACGGGCTTTTTTCTTGACAAACCCACAACCTACCACCATCAAATATCCCTTCCTCACATTCACTGATGGTTCTTCCAGCGATGTAATTGAATGGCAGTGGGATTTTGGTGATGGCAACGTGAGTATTGAACAAAACGCAGAACACGAGTATTTAGACACCGGATACTATCCTGTAGAACAAATTGTAGTTAATAATTATGGGTGCCTGGATACAGCTCTTGATACCATCTACATTGGAGGCGCATTCACCTTTTATATTCCAAATACCTTTACCCCAAATAGTGATGGTATCAATGACCATTTTTACGGAAGTGGAATTGGTATAGTGTCCTATGAAATGAGGATTTTTAACAGGTGGGGAGAATTGGTTTACTTCAGCACATCACCCGAAGATAAATGGGATGGAACAGTAAGAGGCAACACTAAGCAAGTTCAGATGGAAACCTATATCTACAAATTCGACCTATTGGATGTTTTCGGGGAGGAGCATTTCTATACTGGCCGAGTTAGTTTAGTCCGGTAAGAGTAAGTTTTCAAAAATGCTCAACTACAATTCTTTCAAGTACATCTTGCTTTAAGGGTTTCCAGAAATAAAGTTCGATATTATTCTCTTCAGACCTTAGCACTTCCTCGATGTTGGGGGAATCGGTCAAAAATGCGATTACAGTATTGTATGGGTCAAAGCATGGCAACTCACTAATATCAGAAACCAGTTTACAATCTTCTTTGCCATGAAGTTTAATATCAATAAAAATAAGCTGGGGAAACTCTCTCCTTACGTTGATATTGCCAAGGTAGTCAACTGCCTCACAGGTGGATTTAAAGAAAATCACCTCTTTGCTTATACCAGAGTTTTCAGCAAGCTTCTTGTGGTAAGAGTTGCTGAATTCATCATCGTCAATAAAAGCAATACGATTGATTTTTTTCATCTGGTATTTGTCAATAACTTAGCGAATTTATTTATCATTTTTATATGGCTCTATATATTCTCGATAAGTCGACAAATGTATCAGATGAAGCGCAAGCCATATGAATAATCATCAGCCAACCACCCTAATTCACATTGTAAATGGTATATTCACCTGGCAAGATTCGACTAATGATGAAGTACCTTCTTTATCCCATTTTTCCTCTACTAATGTTTGCTAGTTGCAGTAATGGTGTGAAATATTTTGATGTTGGTGAATTACCTCAAGATTGGATAGCACTTACTGAAACAGACAGCGGGATGGTAATTTTCAATCCATGCGACCATATCAATGAAGAGATAAGGTTAATTGAGACTGATAGCGTGACTTTGCTTCAGCACCTTGAAGGACATGAAGCGACAATGGGCAAAATAGTTCATACTTATAAAACTCCTGAAGATACTATCATGCTGGATGTTGATTGGATTGATTGGGACAAAAGTGCTGTCTACAAATTCACTTGGATTGACCAATCAAAGGGCATAGCAGAGTGGGTAGCCATTTACAATAATCGGGAGTATTATAGTACAATGGTTATTAAGGAACATGAAATGGAATATCCGACCGTGGAGCAACCTTGCATAGAGTGCTGGGGTGATGAATGTGAACTATGGGATAGAGATGATGCGATAGAAGACATCCGTAAGGTATATGAAGATTACATGGAAAGTGGTGAAAAAACTGACCATAGGGCAGATAAGGAGTTGATTTTGGAAGCCCTAAAAAAAGTGGAAATAGCTCTTGAGCCTGAGCAGTATAAAGTGATTTTGAACGTATGGATGTATTATGACCCTGCTGATTTTGACTTTGAAGGAAACATTGAAAGAATATTAATGATTGACCCAGCCAAAGGTGCTGCAGCCATACTCACCCGAATGGCTGACAAAGAAAAATGGGAAAGCCTGGACCACCCTCCCCTATCTGAACTAAACAAATTGAGGCTCAAAATTTGGGATGAATAAGGCGTGCAATTTTTAGTCATATTTGCAACACAATAAAGAACTTTTGATATGAAGCTATATCCTGTAAATGCTGGCCACTTTAAGCTAGATGGTGGTGCCATGTTTGGTGTGGTGCCTAAATCACTCTGGAACAGAAAAAACCCAGCCGATGAAAACAATATGTGCTCATGGGCAATGCGTTGCCTGCTGGTGGAAGATGGTAATAGGCTTATCCTAATTGACAATGGCATGGGCAATAAGCAGGATGAAAAATTCTTTGGCTTCTATTACCTGCACGGTGACGACACCTTAGAAAAATCATTGGCTAAGCACGGCTTCTCTTTTGATGATGTAACAGACGTTTTCCTTACTCACCTACACTTTGACCATTGTGGTGGTAGCGTGAATTGGAACAACACAAAAGATAATTACGAACTAGCCTTTAAAAATGCCACTTACTGGAGCAATGCCGCCCATTGGGATTGGGCCACTAATCCTAACCCCAGGGAAAAAGCTTCTTTCTTAAAAGAAAACATTATACCTATTCAGGAAAGCGGTCAATTGAAGTTTGTGGAACAGGAAGGGCAACTGTTTGATAATTTCTCAGTGAAATTTGTTTCAGGGCATACGGAAGCTATGATGCTTCCCATAATAGACTACAAAGGCAAAAAACTCATCTATATGGCTGACTTGATACCATCTAGTCATCATGTGCCCAATGCCTGGGTAATGGGTTATGATACCCGCCCATTGCTAACGCTGGAAGAAAAGCAAGCCATTCTGCCTACTGCCGCAGATGAAAATCACATCTTGTTTTTTGAGCACGACCCATCTATTGAGTGTGCCACAGTTGAACGAACTGATAGAGGCATTAGGGTGAAAGAAACTTTTGGTTTAGAGGAGTTTTTCGGAGCTTGATAGTCAGTAGCTTTGTGTAAATTGCGCCTCACTTCTTTTAAACCAAAGCTATGAGGCATTTTCTTTCTATTGCTACCGTTCTATGTTTTGTATCATCTGCATTTGCCCAGATACCATATCACACCCAAACGTTTATTGTAGACCCAGGGGCTGTTGCTCGTGAGCATTATGTCGACTTCACTCATATGAAACTGGATGTAAGTTTCGTGCCTACAGAGGGCTTGGTTAAAGGTAAAGTAGAGCATACTTTCAAAGTTATCAGGCCCAAAGTAGATAGCATTATTTTGGATGGTGTGGATATCCGTTATGCTTCCGTCATGTTGGATGGCAAGAAAGCCGACCATATCAAAACCGATGAAAAGTTAACCATTCTCCCAAAAATAGCTTTGACTTTTGGCAGCGAACATAAAATAACCATTGAGTATGAGTGCTATCCCAGGAGTGGTATTTATTTCATAGGTTGGAACGACCCTAATAACCTGAGTAGAAAGCAAATCTGGACACAAGGCCAACTAAATGACAACCGCCATTGGATACCATGTTATGACACACAGAATGACAAGCTAGTCACCGAAGTAACTGTTACGTTTGATAAGGAATATAAGGTGCTCTCCAACGGTACTAAAGTGAGCGAAAAAGACAATGGTGATGGCACCAAAACATGGCATTATAAAATGACACACCCACACCCTACCTATCTGGTGATGCTGGGCATTGGGCGCTATGAGATTGACAGACGCACTTCTGCAAGTGGGGTACCTATCAACTTATGGTACTATCCTGATTGGAAAGACCGAGTGGAGTGGGCATACAAATATTCTGTGGAGATGTTTGATTTTTTTGAGACAGAAATTGGTGTACCCTATGGTTGGGAGAGTTATTCTCAAATACCTGTTCAAGACTTTATGTACGGTGCTATGGAAAACACCACAGCTACACTTTTTGGTGACTTCTTTTTTGTAGATAAGAATGGATACCTGGATAGGAACTATGTGGCAGTGAATGCCCACGAACTAGCTCACCAATGGTTTGGGGATTTGGTAACAGCCAAGAGCATGCAGCACCATTGGCTGCAAGAGAGTTTTGCTACACATTACAATCTGCTTTATGAAAGGGAAGCTTTCGGGCAGGATCATTTCGATTGGCGCAGGCGTGGCTCAGCCCAGAGTGCCTTTAATGCCTCAAAAACAGACCTTAAGCCAATTGCCAACAGCACGGCAGGCACCGCCCGACATTATCCTAAAGGGGCTTTGGTACTGGATATGATGAAATATGTGACAAGTCGCGAAGAATACAACCGCGCCGTGAAGTATTACCTGGAAGGCCACAAATACCAAAATGTGGATAGCGAAGATTTGATGGAAGCCTTCTTAGAGACATCAGGAAGACCAATGGACTGGTTTTGGGAAGAATGGGTGTACCGTGGCGGGGAACCCGACTACAAAGTCACATTTGAAGATTTGGGAGATAAATCTCGTTTCACTGTGACCCAAAAACAGGTAGAAAGTGATGTGATGGGCTTATTCAAAATGCCTTATGTATTTGAAGTGCATTATAAAGATGGCAGCCTGGATACCAAAACCGGGTGGATTGAAAACAAGACCCATGTAATAGATATACCCAATCCCTTGAAGAAAACCGTTGACTACGTGCTATTTGACCCCAATAGTCGCGTTGCATTGAAAACCGTAACGTTTGACAAGACATTTGAAATGCTGAAATCACAAGCCTTAAAAGCCGAACACATGTTGGACAGGCACGACGCTATATTTGCTTTAAGAGACACCAGCATCGATAATAAAATAGCCCTGTACAAACAGATAATTGATAAAAAAGACGAGTTCCATGCGGTGAAGGCAGAAGTTGTGCATCAACTAGCCAATAACTCTGATAGCAGGGCACAAGCGGTAATTAAAAAAGCAATTAGTGATAAATCGGTTGAAGTGCGCCAAAGCGTGGTAAACAATATCAAATTTATTGATGAAAGCATGTTGACTGATTATGAGGAACTACTCAACGATGCTTCTTACGTGACTATTGAAAAAGCGCTAGAAAAGCTATGCTTGCAATACCCAGCTAGTGCCCAAAAATACTTGGAGGTCACAAAAGGTATCGACGGCTATCGGGGTAATAATGTGAAAGTAAAGTGGCTGGAAATGGCTTTCGCTAACGATGTCAAATACAAAGACCAGCTGGTTGACCTAACTTCGGTTTCTTATGAGTTCCTCACCAGGAACAATGCCATGCAATCCCTACAAAACCTCAATTACTTCAATGAGAAATTATTGAGAAACCTCCTGGATGCTGCATTCAACCCTAACGGCAGACTAGCTGGCCCTGCCAAAGATACCATCAAATACTTTTACAAACAGAACGCATACAAAAAGCAGATTTCAGACTACTTACGCGATAACAAGTGGAATGACCGGCAGCAAGAAATTATAGATTCTATTCTTTAATATGAGGGTACATTTTATAGCTATAGGCGGCAGTGCAATGCACAATCTGGCGATTGCCATGTACAAGAAAGGTTTTAAGGTAACAGGTAGTGACGACGAAGTCTTTGAGCCTTCCCGCACCCGTTTAGCTAACCTTGGCCTCTTACCCAAAACCATGGGCTGGCACCCTGAAAAAATCACTGATGAGATTGATGCTATAATCCTGGGCATGCATGCCAGGCAAGATAATCCTGAATTACTTAAGGCGCAGGAACTAGGGTTGAGAATATACTCCTACCCTGAGTATATCTACGAGCAAACCAAAGACAAAACCCGAGTGGTTATTGGTGGCAGTCATGGTAAGACAAGTATCACCGCTATGATACTTCACGTGTTGAATGAGTGCCAGAAAGACAGCGACTACATGGTTGGCGCACTATTGGCTGGCTTTGATACTATGGTCCGCTTGACCAAAGAAGCCCCAATAGCCGTGATTGAAGGTGATGAATACCTCTCATCACCTATTGATAGAAGGCCGAAGTTTCATCTATACCACCCGAACATCGCCCTTTTAAGTGGCATTGCCTGGGACCATATCAATGTGTTCCCCACCTTTGATAATTACGTGGAGCAGTTCCGCATTTTTATTGACCTGATAAGACCCAATGGTTCGCTTATATATTGTGAAACAGACAAAGAGGTAAAGGCCATTGCTGAAGTTGCAAGACCAGACATAAAAAAATTGCCTTATGGTATCCCAGAACACTTTATTGCGGATGGAACTACCTACCTGAAAACAGATGATGGAGATATCCCCTTGATGGTATTTGGTGAGCACAACCTTATGAACATCAACGGTGCTCGCATTGTATGCGAGGAATTAGGCGTAAGCGATGCTGATTTCTATAAAGCCATCTCTACCTTTAAAGGGGCCTCCAACAGGCTGGAGCTTCTGGGAAAAACTGCCGATACTGCAGTCTATAAAGATTTTGCTCATTCACCTTCTAAGCTAAAAGCTACAACCACCGC
The DNA here is from genome assembly GCA_028281825.1 of Flavobacteriales bacterium. Taxonomy (GTDB): domain Bacteria; phylum Bacteroidota; class Bacteroidia; order JANQJC01; family JANQJC01; genus JANQJC01. The sequence continues at coordinate 72,017 of JANQJC010000140.1, read as the reverse complement.
TGTTAAGGCACAATTCCCCAACCGCGAGTTGGTCGCCTGCATGGAATTGCACACCTTCAGTAGTTTGAATGAGGACTTCTTATTTCATTACGAAGGTGCAATGGCAAAAGCTGATATAGCCTACGTGTACTACAATCCAAAGACCATTGAGCACAAAAAGCTCAAACCTATTACTCCAGAACAGGTAAAAGCGGCCTTCGCCTCAGAGAATGTGGAAGTATTCACTGACGGCCCGCAATTAATGGAAAGGCTCACCAACACCAAATGGAAAGGTAAAAACTTGTTGATGATGAGTTCGGGTAACTTTGATGGGGTGGATGTAAAGGAATTTGCAAAAACCATCCTAAACAATTCTTAGTATCTGCGATGCTCTCCGTCCTACAACTAATCAGTAAAAACAGGGTAGTCCTATTTCTCATACTACTTTGTATTGCCTCTCGTTTACCTCAGTTGCTCGGAAATAATCTGATTGTTGACGGTGATGAAGCCGTGTATGGCTTAATGGTAAAGCACTTTCTTGATGGTAAGGATATCCCTTATTATTTCTATGGCCAACAGTACAATTTTATTGGTTTAGAGCTTCCTATTACAGCAACTTTTTATCTGCTCTTTGGAATGAATGACATAGCCCTCAAGCTATCCATGTTCCTGTTATGGATTATCGCTATTGTATTCCACTACAAGGCTTTTAAACTGGTAGCCAAGGATGATAAATACGCAATCGTTGCTAGCATTATTCTTATACTGTCACCTTCATGGGCTTTATGGTCACTCAAAGCTCGCGGTGGGTATCCCACCTCCTTTCTTTTAAGCTCAGTAGTATTGTATCTGCTAGTGAACATGGAGGTTAAAAAGAGTGTGTTCTTTTGGGCTATTATTGGTATTATGTTGGGAATAATAGCTGAAACCCAACTGCTTTGGCTCTTTGGTTTATTGCCCTTTCTGGTATACGCTGCATTTAAAGATGGAAAGTTCGTGAATAGCTTAGCTTCTATTCCCACTTTTGCTTTTTGCCTGATAGGTTTCCACTCATTAAAACAAGGGCTTAATGTAACCTGGAGCCCTCAGGTGTTTTCCTTCGAATATGTCTCAGAAAATCTTGGCAGGCTTTACGAAATGGTACATACTCACTTCACTGGCTCATTTGTAACAGCTGAGTATCGCTCAACAACGTGGGCAACTCGCACATTTGCTCACATCGGTACTGTTCTCGTTATCTTGACAACAATATGGGGGATATTGCAGTTTGCTTTTAAAAAGAAGAACACTACCCTTCTTCTTTGTTCAATTTCGTCAATATTCATCATTGTATACATGGTGTTTGTGCATGGAAGTGCCCCACGATATATGCTGCCCTTAAGCGGTTTCTTCTTTATGGCATTTGCTACTGGCTCTCACCTAATTCCAAGGAAAGTGTGGTATACCTCAGTAACTATACTCATTACAGTTGGAGCATTTTCCATACTATCATTCAAAGACTTCAAGATAAATGGTGAGCTACCCACCAGCGAAAAGGAAGAACTACTCCAAACAATTGACTACCTCAAGCAAAATGATGTTAAATATATATTCAGCCCTGCACCATTATTAAGGTGGCAAATTATCTTTTATACTGAGGAAGAAATTATTGGTAGGAGTGGTGACTTAAATGACAGGTATTTACCCCATGTTGCACAATGCAATCAACACCTTGAAGAACTCGGAGGAAAGCAAGTTGCCTTTGTGCAGTATTATGGTTTCTTTAGCGAAGAAGACCAAAAGATGGGAGCTCGGTTTGGGGAGCGTTATGGTGTAATTCTCAACCCATCCAAAGAATTCTTGAGCAATCATCATTTCAAATTTCCTGAAGAATAAAAAACCCTTGCAAGAATTAACTCACAAGAGTATGCTTTCCTAGAGTGGCCTCGCTTACGGGTAAGAAGTAGATAAGATTAGTTAGCTTGGGTACAACGGTCTGGCTAAAGCCAAACTTTAGTTGGCTTTAGGTTTTGTTGTGTGTAGTTGTTTTTCAATCTATTACTCGGGTAACCTACCACCGAGAACTTGAACGGCTGCAATTCTTACATTTTCCATAGTTCCAGAGCTTGTTAGCCCGATAAGACATTTTTGAACTTTTGGTAAATGTCTGTAATGTAATAAAGACTTTACGGCTTCAATTCTAACATTCTCCATTGTTCCTGAACTTGTCAGACTAATGAGTTTATCCACCATCATATCATCGGCTGCCATATGTTTAATATTTGTTTGCGTTTTCAAAAATTTTCCAATCATCTAAGTTTATACATTAAGAAACTGGTGCTTGCGCTACCAGTTTATTCTTCTCTCTACTTTTCAGCTTTGATATGAAACCATTTGCTTACTTGGATAGAGATCTTCCTATACTTGGCAATGACAAGCACCAGAATAATCATTAGGATGTATTCCATTTGTATGATTATTTTTTTATTCAGCGGGTGTCTTGCTAATAGAAGAAAAGAGAGGCTACATCGATTCCACTTATATCGAAGCGAGTTCATTCGGATTACTTGGACACCATTCAAGTTTTCAGTCCGGTAGCTTAACTCACTACTATCGTTATACTGTCAAAGAACCAAGTTGTTGTGCGGCTTTTTCAATTACACATAACAATTGGCTATAGGTAACACGTTACCTATAGCTGGATTTAAATCACTAAAATAGTACTTTATAGAAGAAACCTAGTGAATGTGGTTTATCGAGGGGAGTTTTTCTTTTTAAACTTAGTACCCGTCCTTAAGTAAAAGTAATTTATAACCCCAATGTATAAAACCAAAAAACCCCCACCAAAATTAATTAGCAGGGGTATACTCTCTTAGAGTGGCCTCGCCAGGAATCGAACCTGGATCCTAGGCTCCGGAAACCCATATACTATCCATTGTACTACGAAGCCATCAAAAGCAATGCAAAGAAAAGCATTACTCTTTAATCTATTGTAAAGTTGGTTTAGAACAAGAAAGGGATGAGCATCTTCACCTTGTGCCGATATGCAACATAGTCCCGCCCAAAAGTTTCTACTAGTTTGGCTTCCTCGAGTTTAGTGCCAATTAGTAGATAGACAAAGGTACACACAGCAAATATCACATTAGAAAGGTGAAAAGAATAAAGTAGATATCCGCTGATGATTAGTATTAATGCAAAATACAAGGGATGCCTTACTATACTGTATAATCCTGAAGTGAGTAGCTTTCCGCCTTTATCAGGCCTGCCTTCTAATTGCTTGAAGCCCAAAAACTCTGACTTATCAAAGCTATAGAATGCAGCACCAGCTACAAAAAGGCCAGCAAAAATTGTAATAGCACCTAAGCATAGCATCCAGGGTTTTGTTGATGCCTGCATCACAGGTGGTAAAGACCATTGATAGGAAAAAATTGCCATTGCCCCAACAAGGGCTACTACATTGTAAACAATCCTGTAATATCGCCAAACAAGAGGAAAACTTGACGCTACCAAGCGCTTGGTTAACATTGAAGCCATTAAGCTATGCAACCCATAATAAGTAATCCATAGTACCGCTAAGAGTATGTACGCACCCCCGTTTTCCATATGATTAAAGTTAATGGTCAAACTTCTTGTCTCGACTATAATTAGACGGCTATATTAATATTATAGGCGAATAATGAGTTTTTAATCATTAACTACCATAACACTCAAACGAAAGAAAGGTTCCCCAAAAGGGGGCCTTTCTTAAAGTATTTATGCCTACTTGCTAACCTATCTGGAAATTGAGCCTAAACCTGTATGAGCGCCCTATAGTATAGTTGGTAATATCAAAATCTTTACCTCTAAACGTTTGTACCACGCGCACTTTTGAGTTCAAAAGGTTATCTGCACCAATCATTAAGTCAACATGCTTACCCAGAGACTTAGAGATGTTGAAGTTAAGTGTTGGAAAAGGCTTTTCGTATACATCTGGCAAACCGGCAGCGCCAACAATATCAAGCCTTGGACCTGAAATATTGTAGCTAATATTAGCTGAAAGCCCGATAGAATCACTTTTGTATGAAAGCATGGCATTAGCCAGATAAGGCGATTGCCCCTGGAAAGGCCTGTGTTTCTTAACATCTGTTTCCACGCTCTCCAGTGCTTCTATTTCTTCGTCGCTCAGTGGCAAGCGAGAGTCAATGTATGAGAAATTAGTTACAATACTAAAATTCTCGAGCTTTTGAGTAATAAAGTCTAGTTTCTTCCTCACTTCTATTTCGGCGCCAAAAAGCTGTCCATCTGGTATGTTTATCCAGGTAATTTGCGTAGGTGGCGAACTTTGCGAAACAAACCCCCTTGCTATTGGATTGGTAAATTGTTTATAAAAACCACTCACTGCAAATAACTCCCCTGGTCTTGGATATAATTCCCATCTCAAGTCAGCATTAAGAATTTCAGTTTTCTCCAGATCAGGATTACCTATGTAGAAGTAGCCACCCCCCAAGAAATCAAAAGAAAGGAAAGGTGCCAGTTCCCTCATGTTTGGCCTTGCCACTGTTCGGGAACCTGCCAACCTTAAGTTCATCCCCTCTTTTATCTGGTATTTTACGTTTATCGAAGGTAGTATATCCAACTCATTAATCACTCCCCGGTCCACAGTATCCCCATCCACATTCACGTTCCAATAGTCAACCCTTGTTGGCTCCACTAGTATGTCAGTTTGCTCTAACCTAACACCAGCTACAACTTCTAGCACAGGCAGCACATCAAACATACCCATTACATAGCCCGCATAGATATTCTCATGGCCATCATAGCTATACTTCTTATCAGTCGCATCAGTGCCATAAACACCAAGTATGTTAAGTGTATCACCACTAGGTAAAATGGTGTCCAGTATTATACCTACATTGTCAGGACCAAAATAAGCTTCAGGGTTATTATTGTATTGCAAAGGGCCAAATGGTGGTGGTATATCATACCTATCCATTTGTATAATATCTTCACTAAAAGTCCTTTGCTTTTGGTAGCCTATGCCACCAAATTTAATCTTGTTCTTTTTCTTCTTGGTAACTGGTATTGTGAAATCCAACCTACCTTCCCATTGCTCATCCTTCAAGTGGCGATAGTAATGACCTGGCAATGATATCTCGTTCACATCCAATCTGTACCCGCTGGTATCACCATCCGAATTAATCGTAAGCTTGTTTGCAAAAAATCTGATATCGGGTTCATCCTGCCTTAAAACCACCCTATCAAAAGCCCATTCTACTAAAAAATTGTTAAGCTTTTCAATATTGTGTTCTCCTTTCAATTGGCTAAACATAAAGTTACGTTGGGTAAACCTTATGCCCCTTGATTGGGTATATTCAGAGGTGGTTGCACTTTGTAAGTTCTGACCGAACAGGTAGCTCGATACTTTGTTTGCTATATTATTATATATAAAAACCCCTTTTACCTGATTATTCTTATTAATTCTAAAATTCAACTCCGCTAAACCACCAACTTGAGGTACTTCTTCGCTTCTATCCTCCTTAAATGATTGCAAAGGAGGTAACTCCAATTCCTCATCAGGATTGCTGGGGTTAGGTATAGGAATCTCATAAGTGTTTCTTGAACCCTGGCTATAATACTCGTAGTTCTTAGAATACCTAACACCGACATTGATACCTAAGTCCTTACCGAAAACCTTAACTGTGCTTCCAGATGCAATTGTTATAGCATGGTCCATGAATGAGTTGGTAGTATCAGGAACAAAATTTGGATTCAACTCATGGGCAAATTCATCTGCTAATTGTGCCAGCTTTACATCATTCCTGGCGTTATTGGCATATTTTCCAACCAGCATTTGTCTATTATACGGATTGGTAAAGATACCTGGGATTTCCCTACCTCCATCTTCAAATCCTATCCAATCTGTTTTGCCGCCCTCATCAGTCAAAAACCTATCATTGAAAGAAGACTGCTCATTGTAACTGCCCTGCAAACCTACTTTCAAATAAAATTTATCAGGATATGATTTGGTAGTAATGTTAATATTACCACCTGTAAAATTACCTGGCTGGTCAGGTGTGTAGGTCTTTTGAACAATGATATTATCTATCATGTAAGAAGGTATCAAATCCAGCTGAAAACTATTTCTATAAGGGTCGTTACTAGGCACATTGGAACCATTCAACTGCGTATTCGAATATCTATCACCAAGCCCTCTAATGTATACGTATTTGCCACCAACAACAGATGCACCTGTAGTACTTTTAACTCCTTGGGCAGCATTTGCAGCTGCCAGTTTTGATATCTGCTCTGAAGAAATACCATCCTGTACAGCTGGCGCGCGCTGCTGTATATTTATAAGCGCATTCTCCGTATTTTTCACCTGGCGTGCTTCTACTACCACTGCTTTTAACTCAGTAGTTTGCTCCTCCATCAAAATTATCAATTCAGTATTTTCACCTGCCTTAACTTCTACACCAGTAATGGTTTGAGTTGCATAGGTGATATAAGAGAAGGAGATGGTGTAGGTTCCTGGCTCTAAGTCCAGTCTATATTCGCCATCAAAATTGGTTACAGTACCTGTACCACCTTCAACAACTACATTAACACCAATTAGTGTCTCACTGTTGGTCTTATCTGAAACAGTTCCTGAAACTGAACCTTTCTGAGCCAATGCTTGGATACTAACCAGTAAGAAAGCAAGTAATAAATTGAACGTCCTTCTCATCAATAATTGTTTGTCAGTCTATAAAACTAAAAAAGCCCCCTTTTCTTCTTTTAAGAAAAGGGAGCCCAAAATTATAATCAATAATTTATTTTACAATTAACTTGCTGTATTTACTAGCAGTTGCAGTTCTCACTTCTACAGTGTATACACCAGCTGTGTATTCGGCAGCAGAAAGAGTGATGTTGTGAGCACCAGCGCCAAGCTTAGCAACTGGAGTATTCTCAACCATTTTACCAGTCACATCAAACACTACTACATTAACATCGTTGCTTTCAGTCAAGTTGATTTGAACGTTTACAATGTCGTTTGTTGGGTTTGGATATATATTGAAGTCAAAGTTAGCTCCGTTTTCTTCAATTGAAGTATGATCTTGGAAGAAACCATGATAATCAATGCCAGTCCAACCAGCAGCCCAGTTGTTAAATCCATCAAATGCACCTTTGTAACCTACTGAAGTGAAAAATTGGTCACTTGGGTAAGTAGCAAGGTTAGTGAAAGCTTCAGAAGCAGTTGGCATTGGCCATAAGTCACCATTACCTTGAATTTGACCTAATACATCACTACCCCAGCCAACACTTATAAATGGTGCTGAGTTTAGAATTGTATTACCCCATGCGCCAGTCATCTTGGCTTTCAACTGAGATGCAGTAGCATCTTCACCACCAGCTGTAGCAGTTACAATACTGTCAATGTGTGTCCAATGAGAAGAGTACCATAGGTTGTTTAGCATTTCGATACTGTCACGCAACATGATGGCATAGCTATCATCACCTTGTCCAGCTGGCCTATCTTCTAGCTCAAGACCCGCTTTTGCAAAGTGAGCGAAGATACTGTTTGCATATACACCACTACCTTTAGATTTAAAGTGGATAACCCTTGGGCATTTTACTGACTTAGCAGTATCGCCAGGGCCAATGTAAGTAGCATTGTAAATTTGTGGATAAGAAAGATAAGTTGAAGTCCCTTCTGGACCATCGTGCTCACCTGGTTGGTCTCCTTTATCGAAACCTACGATAGCGAACCAGAATTGACCAAGGCCCCTCCAACCTTCATCATAATCAAAAGCCTCATCATTTGAGAATGCGCTAACGAAGTACTTAACGTTAACAGTACCACCGAATAACTCGATACCATCATCGTTACTTGACATCGACTCAACGTACTCAATTTTAGTACCACGTCCTACGCCACCAAGAGTAAGACCTTGAATTTCCTCATCCGGTTGAAGTTCAGCACCTGTATACCTGATAGATACATAAGTTAAAACACCTGAATTGTCATTATCTTCAGTACCGCCATAAAGAGCACGTGGTTCAGTTTCTGGCAAACCTTCAATGTTATCTTGACCGCCAGTATCACCAACTCTAGCTTTACCTAGAATAAGAAGTCCACCCCACTCACCACGGTCATTAACACCAAGATTTGGAGATGAACCTAAGTTATCATCTTCAGCAGTAAAGATAATTGGGCTTTCTTTAGTACCCTCAGCCATAATCTTAGCACCGCGGCAAATGATTAGCGTAGAAGCAAGGTCACTAGTTGATGGAGTTCCCTTTCCTTTAATAACAGTGCCTGGTTGAATGTTTAATACACCACCGTCTTCAAGGTACACGAAACCATCCAACAAATAAATCTTGTCGTTAGTCCAGTTGTAAGTTTGGCCACCTACTAAGTCGCCATCTTTGATAGTTACTACTGTTTGCGCAAATGAACCTATTGTAAGTACAAGTGCTAAACAGCTTAGGTAAATCTTTTTCATTTGATAAATGTTTGGTTTTTAGTTTTATTATCCGACTGCAAAAGTGTGTGTACTTCTTTAAAGCATTTGAAATCATATGTTATAGATTTGTTAATTAAATTATTGTCTTATCAACTCTGTTAACGAACAATACTTTTCAGAAAGATTAACCACACCCCTTAAATAACGAGGGTTTTAAACTACTCCCTCACCAAACAAAAATTACGACTCAGTCAATCCTGAACCCTGAAAATGAATTAAGATTCCCTTAACACATCATTCACGACAAGGAATCAACTCGCCTCTAATTTTGTCCTGCACTAGAGTTAATGATATGGCTGGAAATTCACATAAAATTTTACTAGTAGACGACGAACCGGATATCCTTGAGTTCTTAAAGTATAGTCTAGAAAAAGAAAAGTACTCTGTGACCATTGCTGATAATGGGGCCGATGCGATAAAGCTTGCATTAGCTAATATTCCTGACCTTATCCTTCTTGATGTAATGATGCCCGACATGGATGGGATGGAAACATGCACCCGAATGAGGGAACGCAAAGAACTGAGCAACACTATTATAGCATTTCTTACTGCTCGTGGCGAAGATTACTCCCAAATTGCAGGGTTTAGTGCAGGTGCTGATGATTATATCACTAAGCCTATTAAGCCAAAGGTTTTAATCAGTAGAATTAAAGCCCTCTTAAGAAGAAATGCTTCACCTAATGACTCTGCTACAGTCCTTCAAGCAAACGGCTCGCTGAAAATTGATAAGGAAAGGTATATAGTAATTAAAAAAGGTAAAGAGCTTAGCCTGCCCAAAAAAGAATTTGAATTACTAACACTATTGGTATCTAAACCCGGTAAAGTATTCACCAGAGATGTTATTCTCAGCGAAATTTGGGGACATGACATAGTGGTGGGCAACCGCACTATTGATGTGCACATCCGCAAACTTAGAGAGAAGATAGGGGATGACCTGATACAAACCGTAAAGGGTGTCGGGTATAAATTTATCGGAGCTGAAGCCGCATAAATTTATACCAGAATAATTCTCGTCTAAAAATTTAACATTCTGACCGCTATAGTGGTCGCTCGTCGATATTTTGAACTTATCTTTGTGGCTTGCGTTATTGTTGACATTAAGTGTTAAAAAGAGAGATGATGATTAACTATTTGAAAGAAGGAGAGTTTTACAAGTACGCACAGTGGATAGTGAAGGTACTGTATAACGATGTTGAAAATGGTGTTTTGAAAGTGCTTGTTCACGACAAAAACAGACGCCCAATCGGAGTGCGCCAAGACGACTATTCAGAGTTCGGAATGAGCTTCCTCAAGATTCAACAGACTAAGTAGCTCTTGCCTGATAAGAACCAAGTAATTTAGTATCATTACGGCAAATTTATTTGGTCAAGATGATACTTGTAGCTGATAGTGGTTCTACCAAATGTGATTGGATACTTGCCAACCATAATGGCTTAAAAGAAAGTTTCCAAACTATTGGCTTCAATCCCGTTTATGTAAACGCTCAGGAAATAGCTCATGCTATCGAAGACAATCCATTATCCTCACATGCAAACGAAATAGAAAAAGTTTTTTTCTATGGTGCCGGATGCTCAAGCCAGGAGTTTCAAGGGATAGTAGCCAACGGAATTAGAAAAGTATTTCCATCATCACGAGTAAAAGTAAGCCACGACCTTGATGGAGCAGCTTATGCCACTTGCGAAGGCAAACCTGGTATTTCTTGTATTCTAGGAACTGGCTCCAACGCTTGCTTTTTTGACGGAAAGACAGTTTCTCAAGAAAGGCCATCACTGGGTTATATATTGGGCGATGAAGGCAGTGGCGCCTATTTTGGTAAAATCTTAGTAACTAAGTTTTTGTATAAGCAACTACCTCAAGATATCCACGAACTATTCAACAACAAGTATAGCATTGGTAAAACCCAAATAATAGATAGTGTATACCGCCAACCCAGGCCCAATACTTTCTTGGCGTCCTTTATGACCTTTTTTGGTGAGAATAAAAGCCATCCCTATATTAAAGAAATAATTGCCACAGGTTTAAATGACTTTTTTGTGACTCATGTTTTGTATCTCAAGGATTACCAGCAGCTACCTTGTCACTTCGTCGGTTCAATAGCTTTCTACTTTCAAGATATTTTGCAGGAGGAGGCAGAAAAGCTAAACATACAAGTTGGCAACATACTCCAAAAACCAATCAATGGATTGGTGGAATATCACCTCAAGCATGCATAATTTTGATTAATGCTTCAGCATGGTCACGTGCCCGTAGAAGTACTTGGGCTCGTGGCCAATAGGTTCCTTCACTGAAATCTTATAGGTGTATACACCGCTTGGCACCCATTCGCCATTGATGTGCGAAGTACCATCCCAACCTTGGGCAATATCATTGGTTTGAAACACTATGTTTCCCCAACGGTCAAAGATTGTCATGTGGAAACTATCATAGTCGTATCCATAGCCTTTAGGCGCAAACTCGTCGTTAATTCCATTTCTACCAGGCGTAAAGGCATTAGGTATATACATAGTAAATGGCGGCTCAATCCTTACATAACCAATTATGGTATCAAAGCAGCCATACTCGTTAAATGATACCAGGTATACGCCATAGGTACCTTCTTCATTATATATGTGAGATGGATGTTCCTCGTCTGAATAATTACCATCATCAAAATCCCAATTATAGAAGGTTGCATTGGTGGAGTGATTGGTAAACTCTACACCATACTCAAATATATCTTCTGGGTCGGTCACAAATGTAAAGGCTGCTTTGGGTGCCGGAATATTTCCAATAGTAGCTTGGGTTGAATCTTTACAACCATTAACATCTGTTATCACCACATGATAGGTACCTTGCAATAAGCTATCGGCTACCTGTAAACTATCTCCATTTGACCACCTGTAGTCAAGTGGTGGAGTACCACCTTGCACCAACACCCCAATTGAACCAAGCGATTTACCACAAGTATCAGTTGCAGGCTCAGTAGTGATGATAAATGGGTCTGGTTGGTCAATAATAAACGTTTGTTCCAACTCACAACCATTGGCATCCATTATAGTGGCTGTATATAAGCCTGCAGGTAATCCAGTAGCAGTATTTCCTGTTTGATTATTGATATCATCCCACTCTACAGTATAACCAGGTACACCACCTGATATACCACTTACGGTAGCACTACCATTGGCATCACCATTACATAAGTTGTCCTCTTGAGATTGATTAGCATCGATAGCCGTTGGCTCATCTACCATAATTTGACCTGAAGCTGTACAACCGTTGGCATCAGTAGCAGTAACATTATAGGTACCTGCTGCAAGTCCCGTGGCAGTATGTGGGCCATTTACACCATTACCAACCCCAGCATTGGCACCACCAGCGTCTGTCCAAACATAAGTCCAGGGAGCGGTGCCCTCACCAGTAGCTGTTGCAGTGCCATCATTACCAGCATTACAGCTCACATCTTCACTTTCAAGTGTTACATCCAATGGAGGAGGGTCTTGCAGGGTAATATCAGCTGTTGCATTACAACCATCAAAATCGGTTACCGTTACGAAATAATCCCCCACGGCAAGGCCAGTTGCCGTGTGTGGACCATTTACATTATTTCCAGTGCTAACCACATTACCCCCATCATCTTCCCACACGTAAGACCAAGGCCCTGGAGCCATTCCAGACGCAGTAGCTGTTCCATCGCTGGAGCCAGCACAGGTAGGATCAACCCCTGAGATATCTGCCGTTGTAGGTTGTGGTTCAGTAATTGTAATTATTTCGATAGCGGTACAACCGTTTCCATCTGTTACTGAAACAGTATAATTGCCAGCTGCAAGGTTATTGGCAGTACTGGGACCGTTAACACCCATCTCAGTATGGATAATGTTTCCATTTTCGTCTGCCCATTCATAGTCCCAAGGAGCAACATCTTGCCCCAGAGCAGTCGCAGAACCATCTGTTGCTCCATTGCAACTAGCATCAACTTGAGCCATGATTGGAGGAGTACAACAACCACTACATGTGTAATGCACCACTATATTAGGCTGGCGAGGGAAAAAGTTGGTGGAAAATGGATAAGCTTGCCCTGTACCTTCCCATATTTCAATATTGGCATCGGATTGATATAAAATTGGCGTATTGGGTGGGCCACCAGTAGGAGAAGAGCCATTTGTATAACTTATACTTGGATTACCAGTGCTTGTTATATAGAAAGCAGCTGATTGTCCAGGTTGTATTACAACGCTTATGTTAGCAGGTATTAAAGTTGGACTGCCGGTAGGCTGGCCTACTACATTATTTGCTGTACCAACCAGAGTCCATGCTCCCGGAGTGTCCTCAAACCCAATATGCGTTCCCGCTTTGCTATATATTTCCATATCATAAGTGCCGTGGTCCATATGGCACTCAAATTGGGTAATGGTAACACAAGTGTTCAATGACTTAATGTCAAACATGATACCATCCTGACCATTATTCTGATTGAATAAGGTTGGTAAAGGACCACATTGAGCAAACCCCTTTACAGAAGTTAATAATGTGAACCCAATTGCAACTAAAAAGCGAAAAGTGTATAGTTTTTCCAATGGGTCAAGTGATATGAAGCAAAATTAAGGTAAAAATCAATACAAAAACAAGCTAATATGTGTTAATAATCAACATACACCGAGAGTTTTTAAACATTTGTCGAGATTTCACCAAGGTTAATCTATCCCTTTTTTCATAAACTGCTCCTCTAAAGGCATCTTCCATTCAAGCTCTTTGATTGCCTTACTCTCAAGTGGGTGTTGTTGATATAACGAGTAGGATTCCCAGAAAGTTGGGTGGTATTGGTATCTCTTACCATACAGGTCATATGACTTCTTGAATTCTTTAATAGGCAAAGTCTGCGGCACCACAAGCCTTGGTTCACCTGCCCAAATCTCAAAATATTCCTCAACCGTATAATCTATATTGTGAAAAGTAGGATGTATAAGGTCATGTTTGTAGTAAAACGAAATACTATCCAAGTACATTTTACCTTCGACCTTTTTATACTGCACCACCTTTCTCCCTTCCCTAAAAATCCAGTCATAGCCACCTGTATTTCTGGCCCATGGCCCTGAATATTCAATATTTGGATAGGTTGTTTCTTCTATTCTATTTATTGTACACTCCTCACCTTCAAGCCACAACTTTCCTCTCACCACCTTCTCATCTTTTGGATTTTTGTACGAGTATTGTATTTGCTTGGTATCAGCGCCCAAGTCTTCATCCTTTGGCCTGCTGAACTCAAAAAAAGACAGCGCCTTTTCGTTGAGAACAGTTCCAATTCTATAATGGACACTATTCTCCAGTATTAAATCTGCCAGGTGATTACCATGTTGTCCGTTATTCATTTCATACACCTTGCTTTTTCGCATTTCCAGTAGTTTCAACCGCTCTTGCTGGCTGGCAGCAGTGGTGTATACATAGCCAGGGTCATGCACTTCAAATGCAACTTCGATAAGCCTTACACATTCTTCATTTTCTAAGTGATGTTGCCGATAAAAAATGGGATAGGAGTATGCTTGTGACTGGAAACTACCCGGGATATTTCCAATCGCTTTTCTAATGATATTCTCTAATCCATCTGCTTCTACCTGAGTTTCTGGAAGGTCATAGTACTCTTCTTTAAGCCCAATGTTAAGCTTATTACTAACATTGATATCCGTCACGGCTAGGGTCACATGCTCAAACCCCATGGAAGAAAACTCAATGGTATCTTTTTGATCACCGGGGCTAATTTTCAGAACAAAGCCACCATTGTCATTAGCCACTGTGCCTTTCCCAGCTTGCTTAAATTTAATGGTAGCATAAGGTATAGGCTGTCCACCTTCTGTTTTCACCACACCAGTCACAACCACATCCTGCCCTAAAGCTAAAATGGGAAACAGTAAACTGTATAAAAGAATAAGGAGGTATCTCATCTACTTAAATGAGTCCGAAAGATAATTCATTCCACATTTAAGTATCCATTCTTTTGAGTTTACATTGGGCCCATTGGGGTTTGTATGGCCCTTTTACCATTACATTTTCGCGCACCATAAGTGTTAGCACAGGATGAGAATATAAACGCTAACGCAAGTATCAAAAGTGCTATTTTCACTACTCTTTTCATCATGTTCTTTTAATTAAAAACGACTTACATCAGCACATATTATAGAGGTCGTTTACCGAAACTTTTGGCTTTTCTTAATTACAAGGCAACCATTACGTCATTTTACTTCGTCTTATGGGCAGGTGTTAAATTGATTCCAACTTTGCAGCTGCTATTTAATCACCTTATCATGGCGGGAAGGTTGGTTTGCAGAAAATGGCAGCAGGATAACCCCCTACGGTTGTCTGCACAGTTGCAAAAGGTGGCTTCGGGCCACCTTTTTTCTTTGGCGGTTTTTAATAATAAGTTAACACACCGTTTAACCCCAAGTTTTTTCTAAAAAACAGTTTTGCAGGTCTATAAAAAACCATCAAAGCCCTTAAATGAAACATCTCTACTCTTTTTTTCTGATTTTCTGCTTACTACTATCTGTTGCTTATGCTCAGGACGGTACTATTAAAGGTAAAGTGATAGGTGATGAAGATAAAGAACCATTAATAGGAGTGGGCATACAGGCCGGTGATAATGCAACGGTGACCGACTTTGATGGCAACTACACCCTAACTGTGAAGCCTGGATTACAAAAACTGCGCTTCAAATATGTGGGTTATAAGGAAAATGTTAAAACAGTAGATGTAAAAGCTGGGCAAACTATTGTTGTGAATATTGAAATGAAAAATGCAAGTACTGAACTTGATTACATTGTGGTTTCAGCCAGCCAGTATGAGAAGAATATAGCTGAAGAAACTGTGTCTATGGAGGTGTTGGACAAAGACCTATTAAAAAACAATAACGTTACCGAATTGGGTGAAGCACTTGACAAAAGTGTGGGTGTTCAGGTCCAGGATGGTCAAGTCAGTATCCGTGGGGGTAGTTCGTACTCTTATGGAGTTGGTAGCCGCACTGCAGTAATGATGGACAATATGAGCATGATGAGTGCTGACTTAGGTGAAGCGCAATTGAAATTCACCCCACTTGAAAATGCTGAACAGGTTGAAGTAATTAAAGGTGCTTCTTCAGTGGTATATGGTTCTTCGGCATTGAACGGAGTAGTAAACGTTATCACATCATGGCCAACCTCAGAAGTACCTCAAGCTGAGTTCTCGGTTTTTCAGGGAGTTTATGACGACCCTGAGAGAAGGGAAACCATTTGGTGGGACAAAGACGCAAGGCCAGGTTTCTCCGGTATGTTTTTCAACTACCAGCAAAAGGTAAAGCAATTTGATGTTGTAGCAGGGGCAAACATTAATTATGTAAATAGTTATCTAGAAGAAAACAATGAATTCCGTTTTAGAGCTAACTTCAAGACCAGGTACAGGCATCCAAAAATCAAAGGGATGAACTTTAGCCTGAGCGGGAATATCATGAAAGAAACCAGTGGCCGTTTCTTTATTGCTCAAGATGTTGACACCAACATCTTGAGGATTGGTGATGGCTCATTTGATAGATATGTAAGGACTAATATTGACCCACAGTGGAATTATTTAAATGAAAAAGGTAGCAAGCACACATTACGCTTCAGGTATCTTAATGTATATCGCTATGGTAACGGTGACGACCCAGACGCCAGTTCTAATGGTATTACCGGGGATTACCAATATCAAAAAAACTGGAAGGATAAATTCTACCTGACGACTGGTTTTCCTCTCAATTTTGGTTTCTCAAGGAGTAATCTATATGAAGGTACTCGATTAAATTACTCTGGAGCTATTTACTTGCAGGGTGAATATAAATCAAAAAGACTCTCTCTTGTCGGTGGGGTTAGATATGAGATAAATGCCGTAGATACCCTATTCGAAACATCTATTCCAGTGTTTAGAGGCGGCATTAACTACCAACTTGCTGAAAACACCTTTCTTAGAACTTCATTGGGTCAGGCTTATCGCCTGCCAAGTATAGGAGAGCGTTTTATTGATGCAGAGTTCTCTGTTGCAAAGATTATTCCCAACCCCACCCTTTTGCCTGAAAAAGGATGGAGCTATGAGATTGGTATCAAGCAAGGTATTAAGATTAGCAAATGGATGGGTTACCTGGATGTTTCTGCATTCTGGAGTGAGTATCAAGATTTCGTGGAATACAGGCTTGGAATTTACCCACCACCAGATTCTGCCCCTTCTTTAGATTGGCTAGGCCTAAAACCATTCAATATTGAAAGTGCCAGGATAGCAGGATTTGAGGCCTCATTAATCGGTAAAGGCAGTATTGGACCTGTCGAGTTTAGAACGCTTACGGGATATACTTATACCTACCCTGGTAACCTGACACAAGACTCTACACAACAGGATATTGGCGTATTCCTAAGAAATGCAATACACGGAATTACAAACAGGGTAGAAGGAGATTCATCTATATTGAGCTTATTGAATTACAGGGTAAGGCATTTGATAAAAGGCGACATTGAGTTCACTTTCAAAAAAGTGTCTCTCGGATATACCATTTATTATGGCAGTTTCCCCGAGAAAATCGAAGAGTTGTTCTTTTTTGTGATTCCAAGCCTGGATACTTACGCGGAAAAACATAAAAAAGGGGATACGGTAATGGGTGCTCGACTTGCATATAAAATCACAGATAAGCTCCGGGTTAGTTTTATAATCAAGAACTTGACCAATCACGAGTATGCCCTGAGGCCTGGAAGGCTTGACCCACCGCGAAACTTCACCTTACAACTTAATTTCAAAATATAGATTAACCTTGGTATCCTGAGTTTAAGGCTGCCATTTGTTGCCTTAAAGACATAGTCTTTGTAATTTTCATAAGTACTTGCGATGCCTCAACAGCGCCAACATGAAAAAAGTACTTCTATTTTTTCCAAGGCTTATCGTGGCCATTATTCTATTACAAACGCTCTATTTCAAGTTTACTGCTCATCCAGATAGTGTTTACATCTTTGCCACCGTTGGTATGGAGCCTTGGGGCAGAATAGGCTCTGGTGTGGCTGAACTAATAGCTGGAGTTTTACTTCTATTGCCCAATGTTTATGTGCTGGGTGCCCTTTTAAGCCTGGGAGTGATATCGGGTGCTATTTTCTTTCACCTAACGCTTTTAGGCATTGAGGTTTATGATGATGGGGGAATGCTTTTTGGCATGGCGGCAGCCGTATTCCTGCTTTCAGCCTTTATTGTGATATACGACTGGAAAAAACTAAAAAAGTTCATTCCATTTTAATGGACCTTTTTAGTAGAACGAAATACCCTAATTAATCCAATCCAGATAAAGCAGGGAAGAACTACGTACACTATCTCGCTCTTTATCACTTCCATCCCCCACTCACTAAAAAACCTGCTAACACCAATAGGCGATACCTTTATCGGCCTCCATGGTAAAAAATACCTAGCATTATCAAATGGAATAAAAAAGCCTACTCCCCTGCCTCCAGTAGTCATGGCATCCAGCAGTCCATGTGATACTGTGCTCAGAAACAGGAACAGAACCAAAAGCCACCATTTGCTAGTGCCCAGCCTTAACTCCTTGAAAAATACATGGCCCAACACAAAAGCCAAAACAACAGCAAACAGAATAGAGTGCGTAAATCCCCTATGACCCAAAGCATGTTCATAAGGTATTCCAAAACTGAAAGCAATTACATCGGCATCAGGTAGCATAGCACACAAGGCACCGAGTATCAAGACCTTAGCGGTTGTAACAGCTTTAGGAAAGGTTTTACCTATTGCAACAGCCGCTATGGCATGAGAAAATATAGAAGCCATAATGCGAACTTAAAATTATTTTCAACTTAGTGTCCTATTTTCAAAAACTCAAGTGATATAGTGGTATATTAACCTTATAAAACACAAAAGAAATGAAAGAATTTATGTTTTTAGTACGTGGTTACCATAAACTAACCGAAGAAGAATCACAGCAGAGCATGCAAAAGTATGTAACATGGATGCAAGGCATGATGGACAAAGGTCTTTACAAAGGTGGTCAGCCGCTTACCCAAGACGAAGGCCGTTTGGTGAAAAACCCAAGTGAAGTTTTGACCGATGGCCCATTTATGGAAGCCAAAGAAGTAATTGGCGGATATGTTATCATTAACGCAAACAACTACGAAGAAGCTGTTGAGCATGCCAAAGCCTGTCCACTGCTTGACCATTGTGCACTTGAGGTGAGGGAATTGAAGGCAATGGACTAAATGCAACCTGCTAACACATCAAAAGTAAATGAACTAGTTGACCATCTTTTCCGCCGTGAGTCGGGGAAGATGGTTGCTGTTTTAACACGCTTGTTTGGTGTACATAATCTTGAATTAGCTGAAGATGTAGTGCAAGATACCCTACACCAGGCCTTATCAGATTGGCAGAAATCTGGTATACCAAACAACCCTGAAGGCTGGCTGATGGTAGTTGCCAGGCGCAAAGCCATTAACCTTCTGCGCCGTGAGCGATACACTCAAAACTTTGCTGATGACATCGACCCATTCCTCAAATCTGAATGGACACTCTCCTACACCATTGACAACGTTTTTCTTGAGACTGAGATAAAAGACAGTCAACTCAGGATGATATTCACTTGTTGCCATCCTGAACTGTCTCATGAATCTCAACTGGCGCTCACTCTCAAAACCCTTTGCGGTTTCAGTATTAAAGAAATTGCCAATGCCCTACTTACTACTGAATCAACCATTAACAAACGACTTTACCGAGCCAAAGAAAAAATAAGAAAGGGAGACATCAGATTTGAAGTACCCCTTGGCAATGAGCTTCTAAGAAGGTTAGACGCAGTTTACTTAACCATATATCTCCTGTTTAATGAAGGGTATAATTCCTCCACCGATGACTTACTCATCAGGAAGGACCTGTGCTCTGAAGCTATGAGATTAACACTACTACTGACCGAGAAACCTTTAGATGCCTACCCTAAAACCCACGCTTTATTGGCTTTAATGTGTTTCCATGCTGCCAGGTTTGATTCTCGAATTGATGATAAGGGATGCATAATTATACTTGAAGAGCAAGACCGTAGCCTATGGAACAAGGAATTAATTGGTAAAGGAATAGATTATTTAACCAAATCCGCTCATGGTGAACATTTGAGTTCATTCCATCTGGAAGCAAGTATAGCGTTACAGCATTGCATGGCGAAAAGCTTTAAAGAAACCAATTGGAAGCAGATATATACCTTCTATGACAAACTGTATGAAATCAAACCCTCGCCTGTTATACAATTGAACAAGGCCATCATAGCGGGAAGAGTGTATGGCCCAGAAGAAGCTATTATCGAATTGCACCGTTTAGAAAAGGACAAAAACCTAGTTAATTATTACCTTCTGCCAGCTTCCCTAGGTGAATTCTATTTGCAAGTGAACAATAAGGAAAGGGCTAAAACTTATTTTGAAAAGGCCAAAAAACTCACCCAATCAAAGGCGGAACTTGAGTTACTGGAAAGAAAATTAAAATCTTAAGTTTGCTCATCAATTCCTTTTCTATGGATGTTACTATCCGCAAAGCTACGTATACAGATGCCCATTCCATTTCTCAACTTTCCGCTCAGTTAGGATATTCCATTTCAGAAAAGAAAACTGCTAAAAAACTAGAACAGATTTTATCTGCAGATAGCCATTGCATTTTCATAGCAACTATTGAAAATGCCGTCATTGGATGGCTGCATGGCTTTTACCTTCCCAGGCTCACTTCAGAGCCATTTGCTGAAATAGCTGCTATGGTGGTAAATGAAGGCCATAGAAATATGGGTATTGGTAAACTACTTATTGAAGCCACAAAAAATTGGGCAAAAGAAAAGGGTATTAATAGGCTAAGGGTTCGATGTAATACCCAAAGAACTGATACCTTCCAGTTTTATCATAATTGTGGTTTTGTTGAGCAGAAAGAACAGAAAGTTTTAGATTTGAAAATAGATTAACCAATAACCAAATACAATGGCAAAAAATGTAGTAGGCTGGTTTGAAATACCAGTGAAAGATATGGCAAGGGCCACCAAATTCTATGAAACAGTATTAGACCTGAAACTTACCCCGATGCCCATGGGCCCATTGGATATGGCTTTATTCCCTGATGGAGATGAAGGAATGGGTGCCAGTGGTAGTTTGGTGTGTTTTGAGCAAATGTATACCCCATCTCATAAGGGCACTTTGGTTTATTTCACTCCCCGTTCAGGTGACCTGGCTAATGAGTTAGGCAGGGTTGAAGCGGCAGGTGGCAAAGTATTGGTTGAAAAGCGACTGATTGCCGAAGATGTTGGATACATGGGGCTGTTTGAAGATACTGAAGGCAATAGGGTGGCTTTACACTCCAGGGAATAACAGAAGAACGCCAGGGGAAATCCGCTAACGTTCTTCGTAAGGTGGTGGTTGGTAAACAATGAGGTTAGTTACTCACCCCATTAGTGCTTTGATAAGTATCTATCAGCTTTTTCTGGATTTCACCTGGTACCGCCTGGTAATCATGGAACTTACCACTAAAATTACCCCTACCTTGCGTTATTGAACGCAAAGAAGTGCTATACCTATCCAGTTCAGCCAATGGAGTATTAGACTTAATTACCTTGTAATTTCCCTTATTATCCATGCCCGTAATTACTGAGCGACGGGTTTGCAAGTCTGTCATTACGTCTCCCATCAATTCTTCGGGTACTACTACTTCCAATTCTTGCACAGGCTCTAATATCTTTGGATTGGCGTTTTCAAATGCTTCTTTGAAAGCCATCATACCAGCTATTTTAAAGGATACATCGTTGGAATCAACGGGATGCATTTTACCATCAAACACCATTACCCTCACATCCCTCACATAAGAACCAGTGAGTGGGCCTTCTTCCATTTTTTCGAGTATCCCTTTCTTGATAGAAGGTATGAAACGTGTATCAATCACCCCACCTACTATGCAGTTATAAAAAACCAATTTACCACCCCAAGGTAAATCAACTTCTTCCTTACCGCGAACATTGTATTCTGTTGGCTCTGGCATCCCTTCAACATAGGGCTCTATTTTTAAATGCACTTCACCAAATTGCCCTGCCCCACCTGATTGTTTCTTATGCCTGTAGCTGGCAATGGCTGACTTTTGTATCGTTTCACGATAGGCTATCCTGGGCGCATTAAAGCGCACTTTTTGACCATAAAGGTGGTTGAGTTTCCACTCCACCAAACTAAGATGCAACTCGCCCTGCGCCGATATCAGTAGTTGTTTTAGTTCTTTAGAGTAATGAACTTTGATTGTTGGGTCTTCGTCTTGTATGGCGTGTAATGCTTCACTCAATTTATCTTCACCCCCCTCTTCAGACTCTATCACCATCACCATTCTTGCGTCTGGGAAGGTGGTAGGTTTAACCGCCACGGACTCACCTTTCTCATGCAAGGTATGATTGGTTTTGGTACCTTTCAATTTCATAATCACACCTATGTCTCCAGTTACCAGTTTATCAACGGCAGTGCGTTTCTTCCCATCCATAATATAAAGCTGACCCAGCCTTTCCACCTCTCTGGTTTGCTCGTTCTCTAATTCCATTCCTGTATGAACTTCTCCACTTATTACTTTAAAGACGCTTAACTGCCCCAAGTGAGGCTCAATAAATGTTCTGAACACAAACAACACAGGTGGCTTCCCCGGGTCATATGAAATCCCCTTGCCTTGTTCTGTCTCCAGAGGTGGAGACTCTAATGAAGATGGTGCTACATTATCTATAAAGCCCATCATTCTTCCGCTTCCCATATCTTTCTCGGCAGACATGCAGAACACCGGATAGACCTGTTGTTTCATCATACCAATTTTAAGCCCCTGGCGCATTTCGTCTTCGTCTAACTCACCTTTTTCGAAATACAATTCCATTAAGCCTTCATCATTCTCCGCTGCTTTCTCTACCAATTCATTGTGCAAACGATTGGCTTTCTCTTTTTCGCTGTCAGGGATAGGAAGTTTGTTAGGCTTACCACCTTCAGGCGGAAACTCATACATAGTCATTTTCAGCAGGTCGATGATTTTATTGAAGCCCTCACCAGTATTCACTGGATACTGCATCAAGGTTACTCCATTCCCAAATCTCTCTTTGGCAGATTCAACGGTCATATCAAAATCAGCCTTAGGGTGGTCTACCTGGTTGATGGCAAATATCACTGGCCTTCGGAATTGCTCCACATAGTTCCAAAGAAGCTCAGTACCCACTTCAACACCATTTTGGGCATTGAGCAGCATAATGCAAGTATCAGCAACGCGAAGTGAAGGGATTATCTCACCTACAAAATCATCTAACCCAGGGGTATCAATCAAATTAATTTTATAACTCCGCCACTCTGTATGCAAGGGTGTCGCGTACACACTACTTCCCCTTTCATGTTCTACTTCATGGTAATCTGATACGGTGTTTTTGTTTTCCACTGAACCTCGGCGAGGAATGAGGCCACCTTCATACATCATAGTTTCGGCAAGTGTAGTCTTGCCGCTTTTCGCAGCGCCAACAATGGTCACATTTTTGATGTGTTTTTCATCGAATGCTTTCATGGCTAGGATATTTTTACAAGTTAGACAAAGAACAAGTGCAGACAAAAAAAGCCCTTAAGTAGAGGGCTTTAGAAGAAAGTCTATTCAAATATAGAAAAAGCTGGAAACTATACAAGACTAAACGGAAAACGAGAGAAGGGAATAGGCTATAAAAAAACAATTCCAGCTTGCTTTAAAAACAAATTACCACAAGTACCAAAAAACACCTTTTGTAATAATTAGTTTTTTGTTAGGTTTGAAACAAGAAAAGTCGCAAATGGATTTTTTTGACTAAATAAGTGAAAATGAAAAACAAGCAAAAGTTTATCATTACATCATTATTGGTACTCGTTTTTAGCAGCATTGCGATAATGACTAGTGCTCAAAGAAAGCCTGATAAAACTTTGAATCGAGAAGATGCTCAAAGAAGGCCTGTTCCAACAAACAATAATGCTACCAGTTCAGAAGATAATACTCTCCTTTACCTCATAGGAGGCTCATTAGTTATTGTAATTGTTGTTGGCGTATTAAAAAAGCTTCAATCTGAAGAATCTAAGGAAGAAGAAATTGAAATAGACCGCAACAGTCTTGAAACTTATCAGGCTCATTTAATTCAGGACAAAGAGGTAACTGTGGATAAAGTGCTAGAAAGCATAAAAGAAATGAGACCTGCCCTTAACCCCTCCAGAAAGAATGGTTTTACTGAACTAGACATCGAGAAACAGATGTTAAAGCACTTGCGTAATGTGTACCAAAATGTAAGAAACCAAAAACAAATGCAGGATAGTAATGCTGATGGTTCGAGGTTTATAGACATTGACGTAGGACATGGAAAAGTTGGTGTGGAAATAAAAGTTTGGCACAAAAGCGTTAATAGAAAGAAAAGAGAGGACTTATTATTTCAATTGGAAAGTTACAAACTTAGTGGTTATGAAAAAGAAAATGTAATTGCAGTTTTTGCAGGGTTTAATGACATATTTAGACATCCCGATATTGGAAAGCTTGAGCAAGAAATAGTGAAAAGGGGGCATAAGTTTGTGTTTCTTAATGCTGGGGAATCTGTATAATACCTCATATAAAAACACCCAATGAAAAAAATATGAGATTGCTTCGTCATTCCATTCTTCCTCGCAATTACGCTTTTAGATTTACTCTTCATGAGTCCTAACACTTAATACTGGCTTAGCCATAAAAAACAACCCGCCGCGCGGGCAGAGAGGGAGTCTTCCTAACCAACCCCCCCGGCCAAGATGAGAACGTATGGTGTGTGGGCCGAGTACCTTGGCGATATATCTTAGTTATTCCTCAAATTTTGTCTAGCACTTGAACTACCTTCTGAGGGATATATTGCAAACCTTGTTTCAGAAGGGTTTCATCTACTTTAATCAACAGCTTGGCAGTGCTCACTTTGAAATAAACTCAGAGAGCTTAGGTTCATCTTCAACAAGAAGTATTTTCATATACGTGTTTTACGAAATGTATTAAAGAAAACCTAAACCAACACAAAATCTCTTTCTTTAAGAGCCATTTTCCATTCGGGAGGTAATCCAAAGTTATCATCTATAAAGCCATCTAACTCATCCTTGGTTTTTGCAGATAGTAAATCTCCAATTTCTTCAGCGGCAGCTGAGCACATCATAAATGGCATTCTGTCAAGCCTCAGTTTATCCCCTTGAAAATAACCCACCACTTGATACTCATCAATCTCTTTGTCGTTAATGCTCTTTCCTGTAAAAATGCAATCACCAATAAAATCAGCCACTTTGGGTGGTTTCTCCTTGCTTAATAGGTTCATTTTCCCATCCCAATTGGCTTTTTCCATAAAGTGTTTCTCCAAGCGTTGTAGTGATTCACGAGATAAGCTCTTCCTCATTTTTTCTGCGCATTTACTACAAATAGCATATTCAAAAATAACTACCTCTACCCCGTCCATGTTGCTATATCTTTTCACAGCCTTCTCAATCATATATGGCTCTCCGCTCTCTACAACATTTACATCACAAGATATGCAAGTTTTGAAGTAAGTACCTTGCTCTGTTTTAAAGATATCAGGGATATCAGACTCATACTTAAAATAATCTTCTAGTGCCTCAAAAATATCGTCCTTGCTCATAGTTCTGTTATTACTCCATAAAAATATCAATTCCTGATATCACCAGAAAATTGTTTACAAATATCTTCTCAAAATATTTCATCTTCAAATATTTTGTGTTTGTTTGTAAGTCATCAGCAATACGTTACACCGACTCTTGCAATTGAACCCTTCGGAGCCCTCAAACTTTAGATAAAGATGTATAAGGTCTTGAGAATAGCCAATCGATTTAACCTTGGAGGACCTTCCTACAACGTAGCCCTGCTAACTAAATTTCTAGGAGAACCATTTGAAACACTATTGATAGGTGGAGCCATTGGCGAGAATGAGGAATCATCAGACCATATTCTGAAAAAATATGGATTGAAGCCAATGATAATTGACGAAATGGTTCGGGAAATTGACCCCAAGAAAGATTATGCGGCTTATAGGAAACTAGTTGAACTGATAAAAGACTATAAGCCCGATGTAGTACATACCCATGCGTCCAAGGCTGGGGCACTAGGCCGACTGGCAGCTTATAATTGTGGGGTACCAGTAATAATACACACTTTTCATGGGCATGTATTTCACTCTTATTTCGGCAAAGCCAAAACGCTTTTCTACAAAAAAGTAGAAAGGTATATGGCTAATAGAAGTTCCGCCATAATAGCTATCAGTGACCAGCAAAAGCACGAGCTCACCAACATTCATAAGGTTACCAATTCTGATAAAACCCATGTCATTCCGCTTGGCTTTGATTTGTCCCGATTTAGGGAGAATATAGAACAAAAAAGAGTGAACTTCAGAAAAACCTATAAGATGAAGGATGATGAACTTGCTATCGGAATTGTTGGCAGGTTGGTGCCCATCAAGAACCATCGCATGTTTTTGGACGCCATGCATGTGGTGATGAAGAACACCCGAAAAAAAGCCAAGGTCTTTATCATAGGTGATGGCGAAGAGAGCCAAAGTATAAGAGAATATGCCGAGCAGCTTGGTTTTATAATTAGCACCCCCGATAGCAAAGATGAATCAGCAAACCTTGTATTCACATCATGGATAAAGGATGTAGACTGGGCCTACGCAGGACTAGATATTGTTGCACTTACTTCTCTTAATGAAGGTACACCTGTGAGCTTGATAGAAGCCCAGGCAACAGATAAGCCCATTGTCTCAACCAAAGTAGGTGGTGTAGAAGATGTGGTAGCCGAGGGAAAAACGGCCTTATTATGCAACAGCGGAGACTCATCAGTATTTGCGCAAAACCTGTTACAATTAACCGAGAATAAGGAATTACGCAAGCAAATGAGTGAAAGTGGGTGGGCGCACGTGAGGGAGCGATACCATTATGAAAGATTGGTGAAAGATATGCGTGATTTGTATTTAGAATTGTTACCCAAGTAATTATATGCAGACATTTGGTATTTTAGCAGCCTGATGAGAAAAAGCCTGCTCATACTATTGGCAATGATTATGTTAAGCTCGTGCAAGAGCTTAATACAAAACCATATGCTCACAACTGATGAAGATTTTCAGTTTGATGAGATGCCAGCTACCCGTGACCTAGAGTACAAAGTTGCGCCCAATGATGTTATACTAATTCGTTTGTTTACGAATGAAGGAAGTGCTTTGCTTAATATCCTTAATCAAGCTGCACAAAACACTTCTGTTGGAGGTTCGGCTCTGGAGCTGAAGGTAGAGTTTGACGGATTTATCAACTTACCCGTCATAGGCAGAAAGTATATATCAGGGTTAACTATAAGGCAACTAGAGTTTTATCTTGAAGATTTATACGCAGAATTTTACAACGACCCATTTGTGCTTGTAGAAGTCTCCAACAGAAGGGTATACATTTTCTCAGAAGGAAGTGCATCTGTTGTTAATCTTGAAAACGACAACACCACTATTTTCGAGGTATTGGCAAAAGCAGGAGGCATACCAGAAAATGGTAAGGCACAGTTTATAAAACTAATTCGAGGAGATTTGGACAACCCAGAAGTATATCTGATTGACCTATCTTCACTCGAAACTTTGAAAAACGCTGATGTAGTCATGCAAAGCCAGGATATAATCTATATCGAAACGCGCAAAGAATATGCCTCTAAAACCCTTGCGCTTGCA
Organism: Flavobacteriales bacterium; assembly: GCA_028281825.1. Classification (GTDB taxonomy): domain Bacteria; phylum Bacteroidota; class Bacteroidia; order JANQJC01; family JANQJC01; genus JANQJC01. The sequence continues at coordinate 44,864 of JANQJC010000140.1, read as the reverse complement.
GCACCCTATTTTTCAATTTTGTCAACTGTATTATTAGTATTCACACTGGTAGTTAATAGTCCTTTCAATAGATAGCGAATTAACATGGCAGCAGGAATAGAGAAAAAGAAGATTACTAGTTTGAACGATGAGTTCGATTTGGGGCTTATCCTGTTCACCACTAGAAAAAACTTGCTATGGATAATTCTATTCTTCGCCATTTTTATCACAATAGCCGTATTATACCTTAGATACACACACCCCATTTATGAATCAAAGGGTGTATTACAGCTTACTGTTAGCGACCAACAGTTTGGTATAATGCCAGTAAACAGCCTTTACGACCAACAGGTTTTTAAGGAGATTGAACTGATGAAGTCCAATGTGTTTATTGAGCGCGTGCTTAGAGACCTTCCACTGGATGTGAGTTATTTCAATAAGGGAACAGTATTAAGTTTTGAGCAGTACAAAAACTGCCCTTATCGGATTCATTATGACATCATGGCTCCTGAAATCTATGGTATACCCATTGATATTGAGTTCAAAGACAATTTTGAAGTATCAATTGAGTTCAATATTGGTAAGTACCAGGTGAAGGAAAGTTTCTTGCTTCAAGATACTTTTGAGACCCGATATATGAAAATGAAGGTCAAACTGCTTGACCCCGATAAGATATATCAAGAAAGTACTGCTCTTGAGAATAACTTCTTCTTTGTAATCAACGACCCTACCAGGATTGTACCGTCTTATGCCTCAAAGCTCAAAGTAGAAGTAATTAACGAGTTTGCCAAGACCGTATCTGTGAGCATGCAGGATAGAAATGCAACCAAAGCCTCTGATATTGTCAATTCTGTGTGTGAAGAATTTAAGGACTATGATGTAGAGAAAAAATCTGAAAGTGCTACCAAAGTATTGATGTTTATCGATGAACAACTTTCTGTTATTTATGATAAACTATATGATGCTGAAATAGCCCTTCAAAACTTTCAAACGCAGCATCAGATAAAGAAATCTGAAACCGAGGAAAGGATAACAGAGGGAACTCTGATGATTATTGAAAGCCTTGACAACCAACTGCTTGAAATGGATTTTCAGGAAAGTGTACTTGGAAGAATAGATAAAGAAATATCAAAAGAGGAAGACCTTGATATTTATGGGCTTATTGCGCTTGTTTCAGGCACCAGCTATGAGGGTACTGTATCTCAATACCTTGATAAGTTGCAACAGCTTCTTTTCAAGAGAGAAGAATTGGCTTATATGGTAAAAGAGAACAGTGAACAAATCAAATCACTTGACTACCAGATAGAAATTCAAAAAAAGCTAGTTACCGAAAGTATAAAGTCAATACTTGACAACCTACAAACCAGAAAGAGCGAGTTGGCAAAAAAACGAGATGATATAGTGGCTAATGTGCATAGCAAGCAAGCCAACATCAATGAATTGGAATACAACAGGCTACAGCGCATCTACTCGGTAAATGAGAATTTCTATAATGAATTGATTGAGAAAAAGGCAACCTTCTCAATAGCTAAAGCAGGTTATGTATCTAAAAACGAAATACTTGAAAGAGCCAGCCCACCAGATGACCCTGTTTCACCTAAGAGGGATAATGTGATTTTAACCTGTGCCTTAGCTAGCTTGGTATTAAGTATCTCACTGGTGAGTGTGAAATACCTGATGCACAATGATATTACTGCTCCAGTAGATATTCAGAAATATTCCACTGCGGGTGTTTTGGGCGTGGTACCAAGGTATAAAAAGGATATCCCGAACTCACAACTGTTGGTTGATAAGAGCCCTAAATCAATGATTTCAGAAGCATTTAGGTCCATCAGAACCAATATGCAATTTATCTCAAAAGAGGACTCAGCCAAAATTATATCCATTACTTCCACTATATCAGGTGAAGGAAAAACCTTCGTGGCTATTAACCTGGGTGGTATCATTGCCTATGGAGGTAAGAAGGTGGTGATTATCGACTTGGACATGAGGAAGCCTAAGATTCACCTTGGTTTTAATGTTGAAAACAACAAGGGGATGAGTACCATCCTTATTGACAAGGATACTCCACAAGATTGTATCAAGAAAAGTAACCTGGATAATCTAGACTACATCACAGCAGGCCCTATCCCCCCTAACCCATCAGAGCTTATTATTAGCCAAAAGATGGATGAGGTATTGGACTACCTGAAAAGTGTTTATGATATCATCATTATTGATAACCCGCCAGTGGGTATTGTAACGGATGGTATCGTTAATCTGCAAAAGGCTGACTTCCCAATCTATATTCTTAGGGCAAACTATTCAAAGAAGGCCTTTTTGAATAATATTGAGCAGTTGATACACCGTAATAACATCAGCAAACTTACTGTGATATTGAATGGTTTTGAGATACAAAGACCGGGCTATGGCTATGGATACGGGTACGGATACGGATACGGGTATGGTTACGGCTATGGATACGGGTATGGCTATGGTTATGGATATGGCTACGGGTATGGATATTATGAAGAAGACGAAACGGAAAACAAAGGTGGTTTACTAAAGAGGTTTTTCTCTAAGAAATCATAGGTAATAGATATGGAGCTTCAAGAGACAGGTTTTGATGGACTGTATGTTGTAAAGGCAAAAGTCTTTAAGGATGAAAGAGGGTATTTCCTTGAGACTTACAATAAAGAGCAATACAACAAGAAGGGCATAGACGTTAATTTTTTACAAGATAACCTTTCACTCTCCAACAAAAATGTGCTTAGAGGCCTTCACCTCCAAAATCCACCTTTTGCTCAGGGTAAATTGGTTAGAGTATTGCGTGGGGCAGTTTTGGACGTGGTAGTTGACATAAGAAAAGATTCCCTAACCTATGGCAAGCATTACAAACTAGAGTTGAGTGAAAGCAATCATCTGGCTCTGTGGATACCAGCTGGCTTTGCTCATGGTTTCCACACACTTGAGGATAACACGCTGTTTTCGTACAAGTGTACCAATGTTTACAATAAAGAATCCGAAGATGCCATTTTGTGGAATGACCCAGAACTGGGTATAGATTGGCAAGCTGTCAATCCAATTATTTCTGATAAAGACCTGAAAGCCAAACTTTTTAAGGACTTTATTTCCCATTTTTAGTAAATGATTTCTAATTTTGCAGTCTTCTTGACAACAGACTGAACTTGCAAACCGATACTCCCGCCTATATCGTTATCATATTTAGTGCGTTTTTTGTAACCACTATTTTGTTTTCATTTCTTATTAATGGACTGTTTCTCAAGTTTTCAAAAACCTTAGGAATAAGGGATACTGACAATACGGTAATTCGCTGGAGTACACAATCAAAGCCTGCGTTAGGAGGGATTTCTTTTTATATACTCTTTCTCTTGTCTATTGCCTGCTATTCCATATTTTTTAAAGCAGATGACATGCTGAGCAATAAGGCCTTCATTGGTTTTCTTGCCTCATGCACCTTAGGCTTCATTATTGGCTTAGCTGATGATGCTTACAACACCAAACCACTTTTAAAGTTTCTTGGACAGGTATCCTGCGCAATTATCCTAATTGTCAGTGGTACCTACATTGACTTTTTTAATACTCCCATTCTCAATTATATACTAACTATTTTCTGGGTGGTGGGCTTAATGAACTCCATTAATATGCTGGATAACATGGATGCCATTACAGCGAGTATTTCTATCTCAGTGATATTGGCAGCCATATTAATGTTGGTGCTAAATAGTGATTACAGCAATATCCACTTTATCATTTTATTGGGTGTGCTTTCATCCTTGTTGGGTTTCCTTTTTTTTAACTGGCATCCATCTAAAATGTACATGGGCGATACAGGCAGTCAATTCCTTGGTGTGTTTCTCGCAGCTATTGGCATGACCTATTTCTGGAATATATACGACGGTGAGGGTTTTCGCATACAAACCAAACAACTAATCATTCCCGCCCTGGTATTTATTATGCCTATAATTGACACCACCACCGTGGTAATCAACAGGCTTATGAAAGGACAGTCTCCATTTGTTGGAGGTAAGGACCATACTACCCACCACCTTTCCTATCTTGGGTTCACAGACAGGCAGGTAGCCTGGATATTTCTTGACCTTTCATTGCTATCTCTATTGTTTTTAATTTTAATTGAAGCGTTTATCCCTAACTGGGATTACATACACTTCGCTATCTTTGCATTATATTTTTTACTGGTTTTTGGCGTTCTATATGGTATAACCAGAAAAAATAAAGACAAAGAAGCACAATAGATGGTACCTTCCTACGCACGTAAATACCTTTTCGCATTTCTAACATTCATGGCTTTGCTTGTGGTTTGGCAGTTATTCAGTTTTTCACAGACTGAAAGAGAAGCCAATGAAGTATACCAACAGTATTTTCAAAAGAACTATAAAATCTTCTCAGTACACCTGCCCGATACTTTAAGTTTTGCGGGTGAAGCTGTTCCCCTAAATGAATTTGACATCAGGGAAAGGCTGGATAGGGAGATTCTTGTTAACACCTATTGGCAATCTAACACGCTACTCTTTCACAAGAGGGCATATCAGTGGTTTCCAATTATTGAGCCTATCTTGAAGAAGGAAGGAGTGCCAGAAGATTTCAAATACCTGGCTGTGATTGAGAGTGGATTGATGCAAGTGGTATCGCCATCTGGGGCAACTGGTTTTTGGCAAATATTGAAATCTACAGGGGAGCACTATGGCTTAGAGGTGAGTAAAGACGTGGATGAGAGATATCACATCGAAAAAGCGACGGTGGCTGCTTGCGACTATCTTAAAGAAGCATATGAATTGTTTGGCAACTGGACATTAGCAGCTGCTTCATACAACATGGGTATGAATGGGTTAAGCAAGCAGTTGAATAGACAACGAGTAGATAATTATTACGACCTATACCTTAACTCTGAGACGGAAAGGTATGTATTCAGGATTGTAGCCGTAAAGGAGATATTATCTAACCCTCAGAAATACGGATTCTATCTTAGAAAGCAAGATTTGTATCCCCCGTTAAAAACCTTTGAAGTAGCTGTGGATACAAGTATTTCTGACCTGGCTGCCTTTGCCAAGCAGCAGGGTATCAACTATAAGTTGCTTAAAATATTCAACCCGTGGCTAAGACAAACCAACCTGAACAATTCTTCTCAAAAAGTATACAATATCAAGCTGCCTGAGAAGGGCTTTATTGAGCACGATAATCTTTTAGAAGCAGCCGGAGTGAGAGAAAATGATGAAGTATATAAACTTGACGTTCAGGAAATGAAAGAGGAATTGGCTCAAAACATTTTACATCTGGTGAAGAATGGCGAAACAGTGAGCAGCCTGGCTAAAAAGTACAAGGTGAGCGAAAAAGACTTGAGAACGATAAACCATTTGGGTGATACAGATGTTATTACTGAGAACCAAAAAATAATCATACCCAATACCATTACTGAGTAGCGCCGATGGAAGTACAGGAAGCAGTTGATAGAGAGCAAATTGAAGTTTTCGGCGCCCGAGTCCACAACCTCAAAAATATAGATGTCATTATTCCGCGTAATAAGCTGGTGGTTATTACGGGCTTGAGCGGAAGTGGCAAATCATCACTGGCTTTTGATACCATATATGCCGAGGGGCAAAGGAGGTATATTGAGAGTTTCTCTGCTTATGCCCGTCAATTTCTCGGTTCAATGGAAAGGCCTGACGTGGATAAGATAAATGGCCTAAGCCCTGTAATATCCATTGAGCAGAAAACGACCAGCAAGAGCCCTCGCTCTACCGTAGGCACTATCACCGAGATATATGACTTTTTACGCCTGCTGTTTGCCCGCGCATCGATAGCCTATTCTTACAATACTGGAGAAGAAATGGTGAAGTACTCTGACGATGAGATACTGGACATCATTGTAAAAACATACAAGGGCCAGCGCATCAGTTTACTATCACCAATAGTGAAAGGCCGCAAAGGGCACTACCGTGAGCTGTTTGTAAACTTGAGGAAACAAGGCTTTTTAAAGGTTAGGGTTGATGGAGAGGTGAGAGACCTTTCAAGCGTAAATAAGCTGGATAGGTATAAGGTACACGACATTGAAATGATAATTGACAGGCTTGAAGTGACCAAAGGTGTTATTTCAAGGTTGAGAGAATCGATGCAGACAGCTATGCGCCATGGCAAAGGCTCAATGATGGTGATGGAGCAAGAGAGTGGAGAAGTGAAATTTTTTAGTCGGCAATTGATGTGCCCTACCACCAGCATAGCTTATGATGAGCCAGCCCCTAACCTATTTTCTTTCAACTCACCTTATGGTGCTTGCCCATCATGCAATGGCCTGGGCACTGTGACGGAAATAGACCCCAGCAAAATTATACCCGATGATAGTAAAAGCATCCGTAAAGGAGGAATAGCACCGCTTGGCAAATACAAGAACAATTGGATATTCAGGCAGATTGAGGCTATTGGTGAGAAATATGACTTCACGCTTGATGACCCCATCCGTGATATCTCAGAAGACGCCATGAAGGTGATTTTGAATGGTTCTGATGAAGTTTTCAGGGTAAAAGAAAGTGCTTTCAGTTCAGCTACTTCCTATTCACTATCTTTTGAAGGTATCGTGAGTTTTATTGAGAAGCAACGCGAAGAAGCTAAATCATACTCTATACAAAAGTGGGCGTTAGGCTTTACCAATAAAGTAACTTGCCCTGATTGCAATGGAGCTCGCTTGAAAAAAGAAGCGCTTTACTTTAAAGTAGATAGCAAAAACATACAGGAATTATCTGCCATGGACGTGATTAGTTTACAGAAATGGTTTGAAAATGTTGAAGAAAGGCTGAATGACAAGCAAAACATCATTGCCAAAGAAGTTCTAAAAGAAATACGCTCCCGCATTCATTTTTTATTGGATGTAGGTTTGGATTATGTGAGTTTGAACCGCCCAGCCAAAAGCCTTTCAGGTGGTGAAGCACAAAGAATAAGGTTGGCCACTCAAATTGGCTCTCAACTTGTTGGCGTGCTTTATATATTGGATGAACCAAGTATTGGCCTGCATCAACGAGACAATCAGCGATTGATAAAGGCCCTGCAAAACCTGAGGGATGCCGGTAACTCTGTAATTGTTGTAGAGCACGACAAAGACATGATGGAAGCAGCCGATTATGTGATTGATATCGGCCCACATGCAGGCGTAAATGGCGGAAGAATTGTTGCCAACGGCTCCTACCAAGAGCTTCTTGAATACAAGAGCCTGACCACATCTTATTTAAAGCATGAGATTGAAATCCCCATCCCAACCAAGCGCAGGAAAGGAAATGGAAAGTCTCTCATTATAAAGGGTGCATCGGGCAATAACCTCAAAGACGTGACTGCTGAATTTCCACTGGAAAAACTGATTTGCGTGACTGGTGTATCAGGTAGTGGAAAGTCAACACTTATTAATGAAACATTATATCCAGCTTTAAGCAAACACTTTTACAGAAGTGAAAAGAAGGCTTTGCCTTACAAATCCATCACAGGGTTGAAAAATGTAGATAAAGTAATTGACATTGACCAATCACCTATAGGCAGGACACCTCGTTCAAACCCAGCTACTTATACTAATGTTCTCACTGATATTAGAAGCTTATTCTCAGAGCTACCAGAGGCTAAAATAAGGGGATACAAGCCTGGTCGTTTTTCATTTAACGTAAAGGGCGGCAGGTGTGAAACTTGCCAGGGTGCTGGTGTACGAACCATTGAGATGAACTTTTTGCCAGATGTATATGTGATATGTGAAACTTGTAATGGCAAGCGCTACAACAGGGAAACACTAGAAATACGCTACAAAGGCAAGTCCATCAATGACGTGTTGAACATGGACATAGATCAAGCAGTAGATTTCTTTGAGAATATCCCTTCTATCTCACAAAAGCTCACAACACTTCAAAGTGTAGGCTTAGGATATATAGAGCTTGGTCAAAAATCCACTACCCTATCCGGTGGTGAGGCGCAACGCATCAAATTGGCTTCTGAACTATCAAAAAGAGATACCGGCCAAACCTTTTACATTTTGGATGAGCCTACCACAGGCTTGCATTTTGAAGATGTGAGGGTATTACTGAACGTGCTCAATCAATTAGTAGACCGCGGAAATACCGTGTTAATTATTGAACACAATATGGATGTAATAAAAGCTGCAGACCATATCATAGACCTAGGCCTGGAAGGCGGTCACAGGGGCGGTGAAATACTCTGCACGGGCACTCCTGAAGAAGTACTTGCTAACAAAAAAAGTTATACGGCAGAGTTCCTAAGGAAGGAATTAGAAATAGCCTAGCGTTTAGCGGCTTTCAGCAAGGATAAATAGGCTCATAAAACCTTTATAACGCAAATTATTTTCAGTTTCTGAAGAGAATATAATTTTTTGTTTAATTTTAGCCCGCTGAACTGGCATGCAAAGCTTTCATTATGAGGTTAAAACATTTACTACTTTTATTAGCAGTTTTATTAATCGGGGAGAACTACCTAGCTCTTGCCCAGGAAACTACTGAACCAACTAAGACCGAAACCAAGAAAGGTAAGGACAAAAAGGAAAAGAAAAAGAAGGAGAAAAAAGAGAAAGAGAAGAAGGAAAAAAAGGAAAAAGAGCCAAAGGCTGAGAAGGTGAAGAAAGAAAAGCCTGAGAAGGAGAAAAAGGAAAAAGAGCCGAAGGCCGAAAAGGTGAAGGAAGAAAAACCTGAAAAGGAGAAAAAGGAAAAGCGTGAGCGCCCTCCTTATGTAGTGAATAAACTTCCTTCTATCGGTGTGGGTGTTGGTCCTATTTCTTTCTTTGGCGATATAGATAATCGCAACTCTTACTTTAAGTACCATCAAATGCGTTATGGATATTCTCTTCGCATTGAAGAAAGGATTTGGAGCGCACTAGGTGTTTCCCTGGGTGGTTTGTATGGTCAAGTTTCAGAGAGCCAAAGAGACAATCTAACTTACAAGAACTTCGAGTCGACCATCATGCATGGTGAGTTAGACGTAATACTTTACCTAGACAATAACTTATTCATTAACAGGGCATCGAGGTTTTCACCATATTTGTTTGGTGGTGTAGGCTACATGATGTTTGAGCCTAAAGGTGATTTCTTGAATGAAGATGGCAAGCCTTACATTTTGTGGGAAGATGGTACCATAAGGACTGAGCTGCCTGATGAAACCACCATCAGCCATATAGACCCAAACAGCCCTGATTACAACAGGACTAACTTTGACGGCGATTATGAAACTGCATTGGATTTTGCTTATGGCGACTCAGCCACTTATGAAAAAACTTCACTGACTATACCTGTGGGTGTCGGTTTAAGGTATAAGCTATCTGACAAGTTTAACTTTGATGTGAGGGGAACTTTTGTGTTAACTCAAACTGACTACCTAGACAACTTTAAAGTTGGTGATGGCAGTATTATGGATAACGACCAATTCCTGTATACTGAAATTAACCTTAGCTACAATCTTGGAAGTAAAACGCCAGGCAAGGAGCCAAGTGTTTACGATGATGTGAGTTTTGATGGTATTGATGATGGTGATGATGATGGCGATGGCGTACCTAACATGACTGACCAATGTGCTGACACGCCTGACGGAGTTCCAGTTGATGAAAATGGTTGTCCTCCAGATATGGATTTGGATGGGGTTCCTGATTACAAGGATGAGGAGCCAAACTCACCAGTAGGTGCAATTGTGGATATCAATGGTATCACCATAGGTGAAGAGGCTGTGCTGGTTAAAGATGATACATTGGCAGCTCAAAGAAAACACCTGAAGGAAGTATACCCAAGTTCGGCACCAGAACCTGTTGGACAATACCACAAGTTTGAAGAAGTTAAGACTGGTTCAAAAGTTGACCTTGGTGAGTTTAGGGAAGTAGACCTGAACAACGATGGTTATATCTCAGCTGATGAGATTTCAAATGCTATCGACGCCTTCTTTGATGGAGAACTTGACTATACTGCATCTAAGCTTCACTCATTGATTGATTTCTTCTTTGATCAATAATTGAAACTGTAGCTTAGTTGCATCAGTATAAGGGAAACTAAACTATCTGCTTTGAAAAAAGTACCCTCGAAATTATTATTAATAGTCGCCTTTATGGCGGCTATTTCTTTGAAGGGCATTGCTCAGGAAGGGCAAGAAACGATTTCTCTAACCGATACATCTGCTACTGAAGAACCCACTAAAAAACAATTGAGGGAAGAAAACACCAGTTACAAGCCTTTGCTAGGAATTGGTGCTGGTTTTTACAACTTTTTTGGTGAGGTTAATCACAACAAATTCACCAGTCCTTCTGTATCTAGCCATGGTGTTGGTTTATATGTAGGCAAGAATGTAAGCCCATCATTTGCTATCGACTTTAATTTTAACCTTGGTAAGTTGCACGCCAACGAAAAGGAAGGCGATTTCAGGAACTTTGAGTCTAATATAGTTACTGGTAGCGTGAGCTTAACCTACAATTTTGCTGCGTTGCAAAGGCCAGATAGGATACTCAACCCATTTATTTCTGCGGGTGTTGGTTACTTGAATTTTGACTCGAAAGCTGACCTTAAAGACAAGAACGGAGTTACTTACAACGTGTGGAATGATGGCTCACTAAGAAGCCTGTCTGAAGATGACGAATTTGCAGAAAATGCTGTTGTTTTGCAAAGAGACCATACTTATGAAACTGATTTAAGGGAGGCTAACCTTGACTCTTTGGGTAAATATCCTACTTCGGCCGTTTCGTTCCCTTTCACTTTTGGTTTCAATTTTAAAGTGTCGCACAGAACGAGCATGAGGTTGAGCAGTACATTATATTATAATCTAACTGACCTCATTGACAATTATACATCAGAAGGAAAAGGAGTAAGAAAAGGTGACGAAAGTCAAGATATGTTTCTTTATAATGCTTTCTCTTTGCATTTTGACTTGTTTTCGCCTAAAAAGGTGAAGAAAACTATCTACGATGATGTGAGTTTTGATGGCCTGGTGGCTGATGATGCTGACAATGACGGAGTTAATGACGTAAAGGACAAATGCCCTGACTCACCTGCTTCAGTAAAAGTGGATGAAGAAGGTTGCCCAGTAGATACTGATGGTGATGGTATCCCTGACTATGCAGATGAAGAGCCTTCAAGTGCACCGGGAGTGCCTGTTGACGTGAATGGAAATACATTGACCGATGAGCAAATCGAAGAGAATTCGGCGGATTCATTGGGAACTGAGCGTGCCAAAATGTATGACATTTTCCCAGAGATGAAAGAGTTATATAAACCAGTTGAGCGCCCTAAAGCTCAAGGTGAAGAAAATAATGTACAAATTTCTGAGGACTTTAACTCTACGGAAACCTCTCCTGCCACCACTCTAACAGAGGATAAAATTGCATTGGTAGATAGAAACAATGACGGAATTATAACACCGGATGAAGTCGAGAAAATAATTGATGAGTTTTTCGATGGTTCGGAAAATTTCACAACTAGAGAAATTTTTGATATCATTGACTACCTTTTTGAACAATAACAAAAATCATATACCTTTAAGCGCCTAAAAAAACAAATTTACCACTATGATGAGGAATCTTACACTAACTATTGCGGCTGTTTTGTCAGGGTCTTTTGCTTTCGCTCAAGTGGCTACTGTTAAAACCAATCTTCCTGCTGCTGCTGCACCAGGAAGTACACATAAAGTAGAATTGACAGTAAGCAAGCCTGGTATTACTGGCTTTGCCAAGCTACAGCAAGAACTGCCTTCAGGTTTTAATGCAACAGCCGTAGAAACAGCCAACTCCACTTTTTCCTTTAAGGATAAAAAGGTAAAATACCTTTGGATGGCTTTACCTAATGGTGATGAGTTTACCGTTTCATACAACTTAACTATAGACCCAAGTGTTTCAGGGACCCAGGTTTTTGATGGGGCATTTTCTTATATCAAGGATAACGAGACACAAAAGTTCTCTTTTCAAGAGATTATAAAAGTGGAAGTTGGGGCTACACAACCAGAACAGGAAGTGACCACTGTTGACCCAGCCACTGAAAAGCCTGTTGTAAAAGATGAGCCTAAGAAAGAAGAGCCTGTAGCGGACAATAGCCAGGCTGAAGCTGACGCGAAAAAGGCTGAAGAAGCAGCCGCTAAAAAGGCAAAAGAAGAAGCTGAAAAAGCAAAAGCAGCCGCTGATAAAAAAGCAGCTGAAGAAGCTAAGCGCAAAAAAGAAGAAGAGGAAAGAATGAAGGCTGAAGCCAAGAAGGAAACACCTAAAAAGGTGGAGACAGCGAAATCAGCTAACTCAGGTAGTGGTGTGATATACCGTGTTCAAATTGCAGCTACGCACAATGCTAATTCAACTGCAAATGACTTTGCTTCCAAGTACAGTATTTCAGACCAAGTATATAAGGAAGACCACGAAGGTTGGATTAAGTTTACTGTTGGTGAATTCAGCTCATATACTGCTGCTCATACCTTTAGAAGCAGCTTGAGAGACAATAATGGATGCGAAGGTGCATTTGTTACTGCTTACAATAACGGCACTAGAATTTCAACACGTGAGGCACTTGACCTTCAAGGCCAATAATCATACGTTTATAATTATTTGGAAAAGCAGCCTCAATGAGGCTGCTTTTTTGTTATCTTTCCATCGAACTCTTTAGGCAAAAGCCCGTAAAAGAAGAAGTTTTAGCCAGTATGAAGAAACTTTTTCCTTTTGTGTTATCCCTGATTGTATCAGCTATTGCACTTGCTCAAGAAGCTGTTGAAGATGATAGTTACTACACTACAGCCAAAACCAGCTACCCACTTAAACTGGGACTTACCAGTGGCCCTGTATTCTTCTTTGGTGATATAAAGATGGAGGATTACACACCAGCCATTACCGAGCGATTAGGTTATTCGTTTTTTGGCGAGCAACGCATCACACCCTACTTGAATTTATCTCTAAATCTCTTTGCCGGTAAAGTGTATGGTGAAAAACAAGATTCAACTACTAATATCAATTTCAGAACTTCGCTTTTCTCCCAATCACTGAATTTGCAATATAATTTTAATCACTTTTTCAATAGCGAAAAATCGCTTTTAACTCCTTTTGTGTCAGTTGGTGTAGCCTCAGTTATCTTTCGCCCTAAAGCTGACCTGATGAATGGTGATAACAAGACCTATTATTATTGGGATAGGGAAACGATAAAAGATTTACCCAATACGCCTCAAAACCAAGATATAGCCACGGATATTGAAAGAGACTATGAATATGAGACTGAATTGAGGGATTTAGACCTGGATGGAATTGGTAAATACCCGCTTATTGGCCTAAGCTTGCCTTTTTCGGCTGGTGTGGATGTAAATATCACCAAAGGTTTCTCTATCAGGGCTCAAGGCACTTATCATATGACATTTACGGACCATATTGATAATATTACAGCGGATGGCATTGGTGCAAGGCAGGGCAATAAAGGAAATGATGCCTATCTTTATACGTCTCTTGGATTGGTTTGGCAGATAGTCCCGATTAAGCCCAAGGTTGAAACAAAACCTGAAAAAGATTCGGATGATGAAGTAATTGCGGATATATTTGACAAAGACAGTGAGACAGAAGAAAATGTTACTGTTGACGAAAATAGCGACACAAAAGACGAGGCAAAAGAGACTGCCAAGGATGAAAAACCAGCCTCAGAAACTGATTTGAGTGATAAAAAAACGTATCATTGGGCAGATGTAGACAAAAACGGAAAGATTGAAGCAACTGAAGTTTACGAGAAAATTGACGAATTTTTGGAAGGTGATAGCAAAATAACTTTGCAGGAAATGAATGATTTACTTGAATATTACTTCGAACAAGATTAAATTCGTATCGGCTAAAAAGTATATGAAAACCAAAAACCACCTCTTAACTACCCTTGCACTGTTAGTAGTTGTGCTATTGGCTGGCAGTTCAAGTTTGCATGCCCAGGTTACAGACCCATCTGATTTTGGTACCAATGCTGAAATAAAACCTAAAGTGGGATTGGGTGCTGGTATATTTACTTTTTTTGGAGATGTTCACGATAACAATTACTCTCACCTTTTTACCAGTAGTATTGGCTATGAACTGATGTTTGCGAGAAATATCTCTAAAAGCTTTGACCTTGAACTGAAAGCAGTATTGGGTAATCTAACCATCAATGAGAGAAGCCTGGAGAGAAACCTTAACTTTTCGTCTGGTATATTTAACGGAAGTGCTAACCTGGTGTATAACTTCAATAACTTGTACAAGCGCCCAAAGATGTTACATCCCTACCTTTCTGTAGGTATTGGTTATCTGCATTTTGATTCAAAAACTGACTTGTATGATGCCAATGGTGTAAGATATCACTACTGGTCAGATGGTTCTATACGCAGTTTGGCTGAAGATGACGAACTGGCTGAAGCAGCGGAAATATTGCAGAGGGATTATGAATTTGAGACCGACCTAAGACAAATGAATCTAGACAGCCTGGGTAAATACAGCCAAAGCTCGCTAAGTATTCCTATTTCTGGCGGTATGAATTTTAGGGTTTCACCAAGGGTGAATTTCCGCATTGGTACGACATTCTATTACAACTTCACTGACCTAATTGATAATATTTCTGATGCTGGGACAGGCACAAGAGAAGGTAACTCGTCCAATGACTTGCTGCTGTTTACCAATGCCTCCCTTACCTACAACCTATGGAAAGATGATGGCTCATTTGATGATCAGAGAAATGAGTATTATGACAACTACAACTTCGACATTCTATTTACAGAGGATACTGATGGAGATGGAGTAATTGATTTCTCAGATGAATGCCAAGGTACGCCTAAAGGTATTCCTGTTGACTACAAGGGTTGTCCATTTGACAATGACGATGATGGTATAAGAGAGACTGATGAAGAAGAAAACTCAGCCTTGAATGCAGTAGTGAATACTGTTGGGGTAACTTACACTGACTCAATGGCCCTGGCAGAATTTGAGGACTCAATAGCGGTGCCTCGCAGCAAAATTGATATTATTTATCCAAGTGGTGTGCTGGAACCTAGTAGAGATGAAAGTCAATTGGATGCCATGCGTTCGGCTGAACTTGATAAGCTTGGCCCTACAGACGAAGTTGTGGACATCAAGAAAACTGTTACCGTTACAGAAAGGGACATGGATAACTTGAGCCAAAAGGCCAAGCAACTTCAGGACGAACTGCTCAAATCGAAAGAAATGGATAAGGCTTTTGATGAATTGAGCAAAACCATCAAGGAAAACAACATAGAAAGCCCTGAAAAAATTGACTCAGTGGTAAGAGCTAATGATATTGTGTTTAAAGAGCTTACCAAAGGTAATGATGCTGGTTCTCAGAGTTCATTGGTAGTGAAAGAACAGAGTGAGAACGTTAATATTATCCCGCTTAAGTTTAAAGATAGCGACCTAAACAAGGATGAACTGATATCAGCAGACGAAGTACTCTTGATAATAGAGCGTTTTCTTGACGGAGATGAGACTTACAGCCTTGAGGAAATATATGACCTGGTTGAATACTACGAGGACAATATGAAAGGTGCCCGTGTAATTGACTTCGGGGGCAAAAAAGGTGTTTATATTAATGGGCAGCTTAACATACTACCACCATTGGAAGATGGACTAGCTGACCCTGAAAAAACATTCCTGGCCAAAAAATTCAAATCTTGTGACCTAAACAAGGATGGTATTATAACTCCAGATGAAGTAAACAGCGTGATAAAATTGTATGAGGCTGGAAGTGAGCTTTATACAAAAGAAATGATACTCGAATTAATCGACCTGTATTTCGAAGAATAAGACAAAACGTTACTTTTTTATGACGATTGGCTAATTTATTTCGATAAACCGCCAAATTATCTTACTTTAGCCAGTCGGAAAAAGTAACGATATGAAAAGAGTATTACTAGTTGTTGTATTGCTGGCCTTTACCACCAGCATTGGTTTCACGCAGGAAACTGTAATTCCTCCAAGTAAAAAATATCGCTTTAATCCAAGTATAGGTGCGGGCGCAGGTATTTTGAAGTATTTTGGAGATGTTGAAGATGGTGCTGAAACGAGTATACACCGTATTGGTAACCGTTTTGGATATAACTTTAACCTTTCTGGTAACTTTACTAACTCGTTGTACCTTGATATTGACTTTATGAGAGCCAAATTGAGCGGCAACGAAAATGGTACACTTTGGCATAGAAATTTTGAGTCTGATGTGTTTGCATTGGGTCTTAACCTTATTTACAACTTCAGTAACCTCTACAAAAGAGAAAGGTCTTTAAAGCCATTCTTCTCCATTGGTTTTAGTTATACCGATTATGAGGTGAAGGCCGATTTATACAACGACCGTTCGGGGCACTACTATTACTATTGGAATGATGGTTTGATTAGAAACTCACCTGAAGGTACTCCAGAGTCAGAAGACCTAACGTATGTTGACCGTGACTACAAGTATGAGACCAGCCTAAGAGAGAAGCCTGTTGTTTCATTTGCTATACCAGCTGCCTTAGGTATCAGCCTGGAGGTGAGTAAGGCTATTTCGTTCAGGTTATCGGCTAAGTACTTCTATACTTTCACTGATTTGATTGACAATTTTGATAATCCTGACCTATCTAAGCACAATGACAGGTTCTTGTACACATCTGCTTCTGTTCAGTGGCACTTTTTACCAAGAAAGAAAGAAAAGGCTGCCAAGAAAGCGCAGACCTACTACTTTGCCGATTTTGAAAGCCTTGAGAAAGAAGATGAAGATGGTGATGGGGTGAAGGATTTCATAGACAAGTGCTTACAAACGCCAAAATCAGTTAAGGTAGATGAGTTTGGTTGCCCATTGGATAGTGACCATGATGGTATCCCTGATTATCTTGATAAAGAACCCAAAACCAAAAGAGGGCGTGTGGTTGACCCCGAAGGTGTTGCACTTAACTACCAAAAAATTGCTGAGAGTGCTGAAACAGCAGATACTATCGGTATGCTGAGACGTGCAATTACTGAGTCATACGTAAATTCACAACCAAGACAAGGTTATCAGTATACAGTGCATGTGGGCACATTTGGCAGAGAAATACCAACCTCGTTGCACAAAAAATTAAAAGCCCTTCCTGGTTTGGTTGAGAAAAAGGTAAATGATACATTGACTGTATATACGCTTGGTACTTATGACAACTTTGAGGCAGCCGAGAAAAAGCAAAACGAGTTGATTTACAAAGGTATTGATGAGTCGTTTGCAGTGGCTGACGATGTAGTTGATGCTGTTGCATCTGATGCTCATGAAGTGAAAAAGTCCATCAAAACTACCCAAGGTGAAAGACGAGTGAATGTTAGAATTGATACTAAGGAAAAAGATAAGCAAGTGCTTTACAAGGTGCAGTTGACAGAGTATAGAATGCGTATAGAGCTTACCAAGTTGTCTCAGATAATGGCAGAGCATGGAACTGAACTGAGAACCTCAAAAGGTGGCTTGAAGATATTTACCATTGGTAACTTCGAAAACCTTGAAGAAGCTAAAGCTCTTAAAGATAGAATACTGAAGTTGGGTATAAAAAATGCTAATATTGTAGCTTCATATAATAATGAAGCTGTATCAATAGAAAAGGCACTTGAATTGCAGGGCAAATAATTTTAGGCATGAAAGTTGGTTAGCTCTTGAAGTATAAACCAAAAAATGAATAAAATGAAAGCCATATTAAAAGTAACAACAATAGCCTTAGCATTTTTTTTACCGACAGCACTTTTTGCTCAAGACACTAAACT
Organism: Flavobacteriales bacterium; assembly: GCA_028281825.1. Classification (GTDB taxonomy): domain Bacteria; phylum Bacteroidota; class Bacteroidia; order JANQJC01; family JANQJC01; genus JANQJC01. The sequence continues at coordinate 27,175 of JANQJC010000140.1, read as the reverse complement.
TGAGAAAAAGACCAACTCGGAGTTTAAGGCTCAACCAGTGAATTCGACAACTATAAATGCTCCTCAAAAAGCAGATCAGGCTAACCCCATTTTGATGAAAAGGGCAAAAGCCAAGTCTGCAACTGGAAGTACCAAAGCTGAAAGCGCGACGACTACTCAAACCTCTAAAATGAGTACCAGCCAGCCTACTGAAGGCACAGTCAAGAAGAAGAGCTTAAGGGACTCAAAAGTGATGAGTGTACGAGAAGTAAAAAAAGCTCCATCAGCTGCAAAGAAGTAAGCAAAACTGACACAATAAGCTTGAAAAGGGAAAATTGAAATTTTCCCTTTTTTTGTACCTTTATGAAATCAGTTGCCCATGGAGAAAGTAAGTTATATTGCCCTCGCTATCCCCGTTTTTTTCATACTGATTGGTGTGGAATTGTTGGTAGGTTTTCTTCAAAAGAGAAAGTTGTACAGACTGAATGATTCTATTACCAATATCACCTTGGGGATTGGCCAACAGTTGGTGGGCATTTTCATGAAAGGGGTATTTAGTATAGGTTATATTTGGCTATACAAAAACTATAGGCTGGTAGATGATATAGGTCACAGTGCCCTGGTGTGGCTGGCGCTTTTTCTTGGGGTTGATTTTTTTTATTATTGGTTTCATAGGATGAGCCATGAGATTAATGCCTTGTGGGCAGCACACATTGTTCATCACCAGAGTGAGGATTATAACTTATCGGTTGCGTTGCGCCAATCGTGGTTTCAGGGGTGGTTTTCATGGGCGTGGTACTTGCCACTTGCCATTATTGGTTTTGAGCCTGTTATGTTTGCTACCTTAGCCTCTTTTAACACGCTTTACCAGTTTTGGATACACACCCGCGCCATAGGTAAGCTAGGGCCTTTTGAATGGATATTCAATACACCATCGCACCACAGGGTGCACCATGGCTCTAACCCAAAGTACATTGACAGAAACCATGCAGGCACATTTATTATTTGGGACAGGATGTTTGGTACTTTTCAAGAGGAAGAAGATGAGCCTGTGTATGGCATCACCAAGCCACTTGCCAGTTGGAACCCACTTTGGGCTAACTTCCACTATTGGTTTGAGTTGTTTGGCATTGCCGCTAAAACCAAAAAGTGGCCGGATAAAATAAAAGTGTTCCTCAAGCCACCAGGCTGGCACCCGGAAGAGTTGGGAGGTTTTCAAGCCCCGCCAGAAGTTGATAAAAGCAAGTACAGGAAATATGACGTTGGAGCTACCACCAATGCTGGTGCTTATGCTTTTTTTCAATTTGTGTTTGTATTGTTACTTTCCACAGTATTTATCTTTTTTCAAAAGGATATGAATGTGGCTCAAAAAGCAGCACTTGGCGTTTTTGTCCTACTTTCCATCGTTAACCTTGGAGGAATATTTGAGCAAAAAAACTGGGTTTATTTATCAGAGTTTTTCAGGTTTATCATGACAGTAGGTTTTGCTTTCTTGTTCAAGAATTTTGAAGTGTTTAATATTATACTCGCTGTTTCGGTAGTGTATGCTGCTGGCTCATTCATATGGTTCTACTCATTGAATAAGCAAAGAGCCACTACCGTAGCCTAATACTAATATCATTTGGAAACCAACCGCACCACCCTTAACCGCTTTACCATTGTATATGCTTTATTAGGTTTAGCTGAAATTACCGTAGACCATCTTGAATACCGGAGTTTGATGTATGTGCTGAAACCCCTGCTGATGATAATACTGGGATGGTATTTCTACTCTCAAACTAAGGTGTCCACCACGTTTTTCAAGTTTGTGTTGTTTGGTATTATTTTTTCGTGGGGGGGTGATGTATTCCTGATGTTTCAGCCTTACCATTCGCTTTTCTTTGTAGCGGGGCTAGGTTCATTCTTGATAGCTCATATCTTTTATGTACTGGCATTCGTGAACAATATCAAGTCCTCCCCTATTCCACTGTCGGCAACGCAATTGGTGACGGGCATAGTGCCGTTTCTTATCTTCTCAGGCTGCTTTTTCTACTTCATTAAAGATGGCTTAGGTGATATGCTGGTTCCCGTAGCAGCTTATACCATCGTTATATCATTGATGGGCATTACAGCCAGCCTGAGGGGTAATGCAGTGAACAGAACCAGTTACACATGGGTGTTGGTGGGTGCCATTCTCTTTATCATGTCTGACAGCACTATTGCATTGAGTAAGTTTGTTTTTACCCCTGAAGACCCACTACCCTATTACAGGGTTATCATTATGACCCTGTACATCACAGCCCAATACCTGATAGCTATTGGCAGCATAAAGGTGAGTGAGAAGGCTACTGCTTAGTTCAACACCAAGGGGTTCTTCACTTTTTGCTGCAACAGTGCTGCCTTCATTACATCCATCATATCTTTCACATAATGGAACTTCAACCCCTTTAGGTATTCTGGTTCTATTTCCAGGATATCTTTTTCGTTTTCTTCAGAAAGGATAATCTCCTTAATCTTGGCACGCTTAGCAGCCAATATCTTCTCTTTGATACCACCTACCGGTAATACTTTTCCTCGAAGGGTTATCTCGCCTGTCATAGCTATATATGGCTTCACTTTGCGCTGTGTAAATGCCGATGCCAGTGCCGTGAAAATGGTGATACCCGCAGAAGGCCCATCTTTTGGCGTAGCGCCCTCCGGTACGTGAATGTGGATATTCCACTCGTCAAATATCTCTGGCTTGATACCCAAGTCATCGCTATGCGCTTTCAAGTGCTCTAAAGCGATTACAGCAGACTCTTTCATCACATCACCCAGGTTACCCGTTAGGGTCAATTTACCTTTGCCTTTACTTAGGCTGGTCTCAATAAATAGAATGTCACCACCAAAAGCCGTCCATGCCAAACCAGTAACTACACCAGCAATATCTACATCCTGGTATAGGTCTTTCAAAAACCTTGCACGGCCAAGTATCTTTTGTAGGTCATCTAAGGTGATAGATACATTATACTCATCACCCATAGCGATAGACTTAGCAGCATGCCTTACTACCTTGGCTATCACTTTTTCCAATGCCCTCACTCCTGACTCACGAGTGTAGCCCTCTATCATTTTCTCCAAAACACGCTTAGTGAAAGAAACGTCAGCTTTCTTAAGTCCATGCTCTTCCAACTGCTTTGGTATCAAGTGCCTTTTGGCAATTTCAATCTTTTCTTCAACTGTATAGCCTGTTACTTCGATAATTTCCAGACGGTCGCGCAATGCTGGCTGTATGGTATTCAAGGTATTCGCCGTAGCAATGAACATCACTTTTGATAAATCGTATTCTGTTTCTACATAGTTATCATAGAATGAATCGTTTTGCTCTGGGTCAAGCACTTCCAGTAATGCCGACGATGGGTCGCCATGAAAATCATTGCCCACCTTATCAATCTCATCTAATATAAACACAGGGTTGGATGTCTTGGCCTTTTTGATGTTTTGCAACACCCTACCTGGCATGGCACCGATATAGGTTTTCCTGTGTCCGCGAATTTCGGCTTCATCCTTCAAGCCACCAAGTGACATTCTCACATACTTTCTGCCCAATGCTGATGCAATGGATTTACCTAAAGATGTCTTACCCACCCCGGGAGGACCAACCAAACATAATATTGGTGATTTCATATCACCTTTCAGTTTCAAGACTGCCAAATGCTCTAAAATCCTGTTCTTAACTTCTTTTAAGCCATAATGGTCACGGTCAAGCACTTTTTGAGCCCTTTTCAGGTCAAAATTGTCTTTGGTGTATTCTTTCCAAGGTAACTCAAGCAAAGTATCCAAATAGTTTACCTGCACCGAATACTCAGCCGCTGCCGGGTTCATACGCCCCAGTTTGTCTAATTCTTTATTGAAAAGCGCCGCTGTTTTCTCCTCCCACTTTTTCTTTTTCGCTTTCACGCGGAATTCATCAATCTCCTGGTCAAATGCGCTACCACCCAGTTCCTCTTGAATGGTTTTCAACTGTTGGCTTAAGAAGTACTCCCTTTGCTGCTTATCAATATCCGTCTTAACCTTGGATTGTATCTGGTTCTTGATTTCAAGTAATTGTAGTTCTTTACTTAAATGTTCAAGAACCATAGTTGCCCTTTTTTTCAAGTCGGCTACTTCCAACATTTGTTGCTTCACTGCCACTTCGGCATTCATGTTTGAAGAAATGAAATTAATCAAGAAAGAAGGGCTCTCAATATTCTTTATCGCAAATGACGCCTCAGAAGGGATATTAGGCGAGCTCTTGATAATTTGAAGCGACATGTCCTTCAATGAGCCAACCAATGCATTAAACTCCTTATCTTTTTTACCTGGTTTAACTTCGGCAAAAGGAGTGATGGATGCTTTGATATATGGTTCGCTTTGTAAGAACTCATTCATCTCAAAGCGCTTTTTACCCTGTATGATAACAGTAGTACTTCCATCGGGCATGCGCAACATTTTGATGATATAGGCCACAGTACCAATGCTATTCAATTGGTCAAACTCAGGGTCTTCAATGGCCTGGTCTTTCTGTGAAACCACCCCTATTATCTTAGTGCCTTTGTAGGCCTCCTTAATCAACTTGATGGACTTATCCCTGCCGACAGTGATTGGAATAACCACCCCGGGGAAAAGCACCGTGTTTCTTAATGGCAGTATAGAAAGGACGTCAGGAATATCCTCAGAGTCCATATTCTGCTCTTCCTCAGAAGATAACAAGGGTATGAACTCTGCTTCTTCGTCAATTATATTATTAAAATTTAATGCGTCACTATCAAATAATTCACTCATTGTCTACTCGCTCGTTTTCTTAATTCGGCTTATTGTGTTCAATACCTATGCCAACTTTATTTTATGCTGATTATTGCTAAAATGTCAGAAGTTTCTATACTTTTTTGTCAGGTCATTCACCGTTTTTAGCATTTCCCTGCCATTTTCGTCTAAAGTTATGCCTCTTCTCTCCATCATCCTCTGAGATGTTTCTATGGCTTTTTCAAATTTATATTCTGCGAAGCCAGCTGCCCCACCCCAAGCAAATGAAGGGATAAAGTTTCTCGGGAAACCCGAACCAAACACATTGGCACTCACCCCTACTACGGTTCCAGTATTAAACATGGTGTTAATCCCACATTTGGAGTGGTCTGCCATTATAAGGCCGCAAAATTGTAATCCCGTCTTTTCAAAACGCTCAGCCTTATAATTCCATAACCTTACTTCATCATAGTTGTTTTTAAGGTTAGAGTTATTGCTATCGGCACCTATGTTGACCCATTCGCCCAAAACTGAGTTACCTAAAAAGCCGTCGTGCCCCTTGTTGGAATAGCCTATTATGACGCTATTATTAACCTCACCGCCCACTTTGGAGTGAGGCCCCACAGTGGTTGGCCCGTATATCTTGGCGCCCATCTTTACAGTTGCATGTTCACAAAGGGCAAAAGGCCCACGCACAATGCTGCCTTCCATTACTTCAGCATCTTTACCTATATATATAGGCCCTGAGTTGGTATTTAATATTGCCGCTTCCACTTTGGCACCTTCTTCTAAAAATATCTTACCGTTGCCTATTACCGTATTGCTTGATGGTACCGGCAATGACTCTTTTCCTTTAGTTATCAGTTCAAAATCTTTCTCCAGCTCTGCCCCATTCTTTTTGAATATGTCCCAAGGGCGGTTGATGGTCACAATTTCTGCTTCGTAAGGTTTGTTACTAAAACCTGATGTATCACCTGAAGCGAAGTTTTCAGTACTTGCCTTATCTGCTTTAACTGCTATTATGTCTTCTCCAACAACCAAAGCTTCATTGAATACTAATCTGCTTATAGCCTTTACTAATTCCGCATCAGGGCAAGCTGTGGCGTTTATCAATAAATTCTCTTCTTCAACATGACTGGGGAATAGTTTTGAAAGATAACCAACGGTAATAGTGGATGACTTTCCACTCAAATGCTTTTCCCACTTCTCTCTAATGGTCAGTATACCCACTCTTAGATTGGCAACTGGCCTTGTGTATGTTAATGGCAAGAGGTTTTCTCTCGCCTCACTGTCAAATAGAATAATATTCATGGCGGCTAAATACAGTTCAATTATATGACTAATTTTTCAGGCTTGGCAGAAATTTCGACGGGAAGATTGGTTTTTATGACAATCGACCAAAAAAAAAGCCCCCAAGACACTTGGAGGCTTTGTATATCGCTTGGTTCGATTATTCTTCAGTAGCAGCCGGGCCTTTTTTGTCCAAGTGCTTTTTGTATTTACTACGGAATTTATCCACCCTACCAGCTGTATCAATCAGTTTCATCTTACCGGTGTAGAATGGGTGTGACTTGTGAGATATCTCCAGTTTCACCAATGGGTACTCGTTGCCGTCCTCCCATTTAATAGTCTCTTTAGTCTCAGCAGTTGACTTAGTCAAGAATGCGTAGTCGATAGAAATATCTTTGAATACTACCAACCTATAGTTTTCCGGATGAATGTCTTTCTTCATTTCCTCTCAAATTTTTGGGAGTGCAAAGATATATATTCTTTATTATTCGTGCAATATTAATGATATGATTTTTGGTTTTACTTGTTTGTACACAAGAACACCCCCTTTTTGTATTGTCAGTCCCCTTGAAGGGGCAGACTGCAATCTTGGCCCCATTATGCCAGAACATTGGAGGGGTATAAAAATACAATATTAACCAGCATCTGCCGTAAATACACTTTAGTTATCTTTGGCGAAATTTATTGATGAAACTACGCATACCCTTTCTTTTCTCTTTAGCTATCCTGGCAGGTATTGTAGGCTGCCGAAAGGATGTTTTTACTACTGATTCAAGTAATAAGCTGGAGTTTTCGAAAGACACCGTGATTTTTGATACGGTATTTACTACCGTGGGCTCGGCAACACGAAGATTCACCATTCACAACCCGCATAATAGGAGCATCAGGATATCAGAGATAAACCTGGCCAGGGGTGCCGCCTCTAACTTTCGCATTAATGTAGATGGTGTTTCAGGTATTTCTTTTACTGATGTGGAGATACCACCAGAAGATAGCCTTTGGGTGTTTGCCGAAGTAACCCTAGACCCCAACAACCAGAACACCCCAATGATAATTACCGACTCGGTAACGTTTGTTACCAATGGCAACTTTCAGGATGTTGACCTGGTAGCCTGGGGGCAGGATGCATACTTCTATGGGCAAGTGGGCTTTGGTGTTGAAATATGCGGTGCGGTATGGAATAATGACAAGCCGCATGTGATATATGGTTTTGTGGTGGTGGATACCAATTGTACGCTAACCATCAATCAAGGCACACAGGTGCATTGCCATGCCAATTCGGGGATTGCAGTGGAAACCGGTGGCTCACTTATCGTGAATGGAACACCTGGCTCACCTGTGGTATTCCAGGGGGACAGGTTGGAGCATGACTATGATGACATACCCGGTCAATGGGCTACCATATGGATACGCGGTGGAAGCACGGGCACCAATATCAACCATGCTATTGTAAAAAACTCCAGCATTGGTATTTGGGTGGATGCCTTTAGAAGTGACCCTAGTGACCCCAATGTGCTTATTGTTGATGCCAATACTGCTGCTACCGTTAGAAATACCGTTGTGCAGAATTGCTCGGGGATGTCAATTTGGGGAAGGGCTTCAAGAATAAGGTCTACCAATAGTGTATATGGAAGTGCAGGACAGTTCTCAGGCTTGTATACGCATGGCGGGGACTATGAATTCCGTCATTGTACCTTTGCTAATTATTACTCCAATGGGAACCGCCAAACGCCTTTGGTGTTGCTGAATAACTACCAGGAAGTGGAAGGCCAGGCACCTATCCCCTTCGATATGGCTAATGCCTATTTTGGTAATTGCATCTTTTATGGCAACCTGACCGAAGAGCTTGGTATTGACTTAGTAACCACAGGAACTACCAACTACCTTTTTGACAGGTGTATGGTGAAAATAGACCCCAGTGAAACGGATGTTAGCGACCCTGTGCACTATAAAAACCTAATTGTGAACCAAAACCCGAAGTTTGATTCAACCCAGGTTCATCGCTTTATGTTGAAAGAGGAGTCCCCAGCCATTGATAAGGGCGACCCTTCTATTACAGCCCACTCGGGAGAACTGTTTTTAGACCTTGAAGGCAAGAGCAGAAAATTGTCGCCAGATATAGGTGCTTACGAAAGACATTAAATTTTTACCTTTGGGCACTAGCATTAACAGGAAAAGGTAGTGGCCAAAAACACCCTCAAAGGAGAAAAATCGGGAAGTAAAACAAAAAAGTCCGGTGGCGTAAAGAATTTCGGCGCTAAGGTTAAAGCCGTTTTTACTGACCCCAAGTTTAGGGCAGTAGTTGGTGTTTTTCTTTTACTTTTCAGCTTTTACCTGTTGCTTGCCCTCACTTCATTTTTCTTTACCGGCGGTGCTGATTATAGCCGCGTGATGAACCAATCGCTTTGGGAACTTATTAGTGACAATGAACTAAAAGTAGACAACTGGATGGGCAAGTTTGGAGCTATTTTGGCCTCTAAACTGGTGAATAAAAGCTTTGGCCTTGCCTCATACGTATTTGTTTTCCTCTCTTTTATCCTAGGGGTTAAAGCCCTTTTTAAAGTTACGCTGTTAAGGATTGGGACTGCTTTCAAGCATTCTCTTTTAGTGCTGGTGTGGTTGCCTGTTACCTGCGCTTATTTTTTGGGTAGCGTTCAAGGTGGTTTTTTAGGTGGATATTACGGAACGGTGATGGACCGATGGCTGAACAGCCTGGTAGGTTCCATCGGTGCTTTTTTTGTCATCTTATTTAGTGCCGTTGCATACAGTGTGATAGTGTTCAACCTCTCCTTTGATTGGCTGCAAAACCTATTTATCAAGGAGACAAAAGAGGAAGTAGCTGAAGAAGAGACCGAAGAAGAGGTGGCTCAAAACCAATTGAGGGAAACCCCGCAAGCAGTTGACTTCAATGAAAGCGGGCCAGAGGAAGAAGATGAAATACCAATTGAGGATGCTCCTGAACCTGTGATAAAGGAAGAACCTGAGGAAGAGTCCACTGAAGAGCCTTTTGTAGCTTTTGAGGAAACCGACCCGGAGCCTGAGCCAAAGGCAGAAACCGAAGGTTTGGAAGGCGTTTCTTTTGAGGTAGAAAAGGGTGAAGATGCCCCTGATGAAGAAAATACGGAGGTGACCGCTGAAAGTATTGTTGATAAGTACGGTGAATATGACCCTACGCTGGACTTACCGAAATATAAGTTCCCGGGGCTGGATATGCTGGAGGAGCACGGCAGTTCAGAAATCAGTGTAAACAAGGAAGAGCTTGAGAGCAACAAGAACAAGATTGTTCAAACGCTGAATAATTACGGCATTGAGATTGAGAAGATAAAGGCGACCATTGGCCCTACTGTTACACTATATGAAATAGTGCCTGCGGCGGGTGTGCGTATCTCCAAAATCAAGAACCTTGAGGATGATATTGCATTGAGCCTGGCGGCTTTGGGTATTCGTATTATTGCCCCGATACCTGGGAAAGGAACTATAGGTATTGAAGTGCCTAATCAGAACCCTGATATCGTGTCTATGCATTCCATCATTGGTTCAGATAAGTTTCAGAATTCAAAGTTTGACCTGCCTATCGGCTTGGGTAAGACTATCTCCAACGAGACCTATATTGCCGACTTAGCCAAAATGCCCCACTTGCTAATGGCGGGTGCTACGGGTCAAGGTAAGTCAGTAGGACTGAATGCCATATTGGTTTCATTACTCTATAAGAAGCACCCATCACAATTGAAGTTTGTGTTGGTAGACCCAAAAAAGGTGGAACTCACCCTATTCTCAAAAATAGAAAGGCATTATTTGGCAAAACTTCCCGACTCGGAAGATGCTATCATCACTGACACTACCAAGGTAGTGCACACCCTCAACTCACTGTGCATTGAGATGGACCAGCGCTATGAGTTGCTGAAGGATGCGCAGGTGAGAAACCTGAGGGAATACAACGCCAAGTTTGTTCAGCGTAAGCTGAACCCCAATGAGGGCCATAGGTTCTTACCTTATATAGTATTGGTGGTGGATGAGTTTGCCGACCTGATTATGACGGCTGGCAAGGAAGTGGAAACACCAATTGCCCGTTTGGCGCAGTTGGCAAGGGCCATTGGCATTCACCTGATTATCGCCACACAAAGGCCATCGGTGAATATTATTACAGGTACCATTAAGGCCAACTTCCCAGCGAGGATTGCCTTCAAGGTGACTTCAAAAATTGACTCAAGAACCATATTGGATGCACCGGGTGCTGACCAATTGATAGGTCGTGGTGATATGTTGCTTTCAACAGGTAGTGATATGATAAGGATACAGTGCGCCTTTGTGGATACACCTGAGGTAGACAAGATTACCGAGTTTATTGGTTCGCAACAGGGATATCCCGATGCCTTGCACTTACCTGAATATGTAGATGAGAATGCGGGCGAAACTATTGGAGGCCTTGACCCAAGCGAAAGGGATAGTATGTTTGAAGATGCCGCACGCATTATTGTGACGCATCAGCAAGGTTCGGCATCACTTTTGCAGAGGAAGTTAAAGCTTGGATATAATCGGGCTGGTAGAATTATCGACCAACTGGAGGCCGCTGGTATCATTGGCCCCTTTGAAGGTAGTAAAGCCAGGCAGGTGCTTATCCAGGATGAAGCAAGTTTGGACAGAATATTGAACAACAATAATGAAGCATAATACAATGAGAATTATATCGACACTATTAATTGGATTAGTGGTATTTGCACTTAACGCCAATGCCCAAAGAGACGAGAAAGCCAAGGCTGTTTTGGATGCCGTGAGTAAAACCATCAAAGGCTATGACGCCATTAAAGCTGATTTTACTTACACGATGGTAAACAAGGGCGCTGGCATTAATGAGACCAAAGACGGTAGCCTGATATTGAAAGGTGATAAGTACAAAGTATCCGCCGCAGGTCGCGAAATTATCAGCGATGGCGAAACGGTTTGGATTTATTCAAAAGCTGATAACTCAGTGAATATCATGACTCAGGAGGACTTTAACGAAGAAGAGCCTGACCTGAACCCGCAGACCATTTTCAATAAGTACGACGATGGTTTTGACTACAAATACATCAAAAGCGATGTGGTGGATGGCAAAAAGGTGGATGTGATTGACATCTCACCAGCCAAAGGCGAAAAAGACTACGAGAAAATAAGGATGGAAGTGGAGCAAGGCACCCACCATGTGGTAAAATCGACTACTTTTCCGCAAGATAAGGATGGCAGCACTTTTTCATTATTGGTGAAGAAGTTTACCCCTAACCCTAAGACGGCCGACAGCGACTTTACCTTTGACCCTAAGAAATACCCCGATATTGAGGTGGTGGATTTTAGGTAGGCTGTACTTTTCTTGCTATTAATATTTAGCCGCGCTGCGGCTTAAATACCAGCCTTAAAGTACTCGTAACCAGTTATTTACACCAATAACCTTATAGTATAGTACTACCTTTTTAAACAGTGTATCACTGTAAATTAACAGTGTTAAAATGGAGAAAAAAGGGCGAAAAACGCGTTCGTCGACACCCCCGAGGGACTCACGGAAAATCTTGGTCGGCGTGTAACACCGTTTACTTTTTTGGGTGTTTAGTTTTGGCTTTGCTCGTCGCTAAAATTGCTAGTTTGAGTAAAATCATCGTTAAATTGGTCTAATTTTAACGATGTAGTAAAATTAAAAGAACCTTTGATTGGCTTCTTTTGTTAGATTTGTGAGTTCAAAATTGAGTAGAAATAATTAAAAATTGATAAAATGGCTGGAAGTAAAATTACGACTACCAACGGTGTATTGAATGTTCCTAATGACCCTATTATCCCTTTTATTGAAGGTGACGGCATAGGACCGGATATTTGGGCTGCGGCAGAAAAGGTTTTCAATGCAGCAGTTGAGAAGGCTTATGGTGGTGAAAAGAAAATTCAGTGGAAAGAAATTTTAGCTGGTGAAAAGGCTTATAACCAAACTGGTGAGTGGTTGCCAAAAGATACCCTTGATGCAGTACGTGAATACCTGATTGCTATTAAAGGGCCTTTGACTACCCCTGTTGGTGGGGGTATCCGCTCATTGAATGTGGCTATCCGCCAGGAGTTGGATTTGTATACCTGCCTTCGCCCAGTAAGGTATTTTGATGGTGTACCCTCACCATTTAAGCACCCTGAATATGTTGATATGGTTATCTTCCGTGAGAATACCGAGGATATCTACGCAGGTGTTGAGTGGATGGCTGGTACCGATGAAGTGAAAAAATTAATGAACTTCCTGAACACTGAAATGGGTGTTAATAAAATCCGTTTCCCTGAAACTTCTTCACTAGGTATTAAGCCAGTTTCACAAGAGGGTTCCGAAAGGTTGATTAGCGCTGCTATTGATTACGCTATCAAGCACAATAAGCCTTCTGTAACGTTGGTACATAAAGGTAACATCATGAAGTTTACTGAGGGTGGCTTCAAAAAATGGGGTTATGAACTAGCTGAAAGAGAATATGGTGATAAGACTTTCACCTGGGCTCAATATGACAGGATAGCTGCCGAGCAAGGCGCTGAAGCTGCCAATAAAGCTCAAAGCGATGCTGAAGCTGCTGGTAAAATCATCGTGAAAGACTCTATTGCTGATGCTTTCTTGCAACAAATACAGTTGCGTCCACAAGAGTACTCTGTAATTGCTACTATGAACCTGAATGGTGATTATATCTCAGATGCCCTTGCTGCCATGGTGGGTGGCATTGGTATTGCTCCTGGTGCAAATATCAATTATCACAGTGGTCATGCGGTATTTGAAGCAACACACGGTACCGCTCCTAAGTATGCTGGTTTGGATAAGGTGAACCCAAGTTCAGTTATATTAAGTGGTGCTATGATGTTTGAGCACCTTGGCTGGAATGAAGTTGCTCAGTTGATATACAAAGGCATCGAAGGTGCTATTGACAACAAGCGTGTGACTTATGATTTCGCCCGACTAATGGAAGGCGCAACTCAATTGAAATGCTCTGAGTTTGGTGATGAGATAATCGCTAACATGGGAGCTGAAGTTACTGCCTAATCGCACTAAATTTATTGCAAACACCGCAGATTGATTAACTTCGTCTGCGGTGTTTTTGTTTTTATTAATGTCAATCTTGCACTCCACTAAATCATGAAAAAGTTTTTAATACCAGTCGATTTTTCAGAATACTCCAATAAGGCTATTGATGCTACTATCTCATTGGCTCATGAAAACAGTGAGATAAGATTACTACATGCCTACTTCGACCCATATAGTGAGATGTTGCCTGACGCTGATTTACCCTTACTTGATATAACTAGTAAAGAAGATGTGCTGGCAAACATGGAAAGCGAGGCTAGCAAAAAAATGGACAAACTGATAGCTGTATACAGAGAAAGGCTAAATAACCTTAACAAACAGCATGTCCTGCTCTCCCATGAGTTAAAACGCGGCATTCCTTCAGATATCGTACAATTGGTGAGTGACGAGTTCAAGCCAAACATCGTAGTTATGGGCACACGTGGTTTAGATAAAACTACTCGCACAATAATGGGCAGTGTGACTGCCAGCGTAATCGAAAGTTTGGAGATACCTGTATTGGCCATCCCTGAAAGCACTGATATCACATCATTTGATAAAGTACTTTACGCGTCAGACTTTGACAGGTCAGATATTGACGCCCTATCAAAACTCATGCTCATTTTCAAAGACAAGAAAGTGAATATTCATTGCATCCATTTTAGTATTGATACTTACGCCGATGATGTTCGGGTTTTAATGGATGATATTCATGAACAGCTTAATTACGGAGAGTTTGAAGGAAACATCCAATTTGATATAGTTGAATGCCCAAAACTCGAGGATGGTATGGAAAGCTACATCAAACAGCACAACATCAACCTGGTGGCTATGACTACACACAAGCGCAATTTCTTTACCCGCTTATTTAGCCCAAGCCATACCAAAAAAATGCTGTATCATACCCACACACCTCTTTTGGCTTTTCATGCTTAAATCCTAACAATTGAGCGACTATCATAAAAACAATATACAGTCATCGATAAATAGCATCAAATCAGCGTATTTTATTTTACTATTAATTGAATAATTGATAGTATTGTGGTTGATTTGCGAGCGCGCCAATACTAATGAGAATAATAATTGCAGGTGCCGGTGATGTTGGTTTCCATATTGCAAGGCTTTTAGCCAACGAGAAACATGATATCACCCTTATAGACTTAGACGAGGAGAAGCTTAACTATGCCTCTAGCCACCTTGATGTAGCTGTACTTAAAGGTAATTCGGCTTTGCATAGCAGCCTTGAGTCGGCGGGAGTTAACCGCAGCGATTTGGTAATAGCTGCCACTTCATCCGAGGATTCAAACATCACAACCGCTATTATAGCCAAACATCTGGGAGCACAAAGAACAGTGGCTCGGATAACCAATGTGGAATATCTGCTCAAGAAGGAAAAAAATGACCTTATGGAGCTAGGTATAGATGAGCTTATATCACCTGAATCATTAGCCGCCCGAGAGATTAAGAGACTGATAAAAAACGCTGCATTTACTGACTCATTTGACTTTGGTGGGGGCGTTCTTTCTCTTGTGGGTTTTGTGGTGGAAGAAGATAGTGAACTTGCGGGCAAAACCATTGAAGAAGCGGCTCACCTTAATCCTGACCTGGACTTTATTACTGTAGCTATACTTCGCGATAATCAAACTATAATCCCCAGGGGCAATACCCGTTTTAGAGTAAATGACCATGCCTATTTTGTGGCTCAAACAATGGGGGTTTTCAAGGTGAAAGCCATGGCCAATAAAGAAGATGTGAACATCAAAAACATCATGATTATTGGCGGTAGCAAGGTTGGATTTCATGCGGCAAAAAAACTAAGCCTTAAATACAAGGTAAAGTTGATTGAACCCGATAAGGATAAGTGTTTTCAACTTGCTGATGAATTGGATAGCACCCTGGTGATTAACGGTGATGTGAGTAACGTTGAGTTGCTTGAAGAAGAAGGTATTGACAACATGGATGCCTTTATAGCAGTTACCGAAAACTCTGAGACAAACATTATCTCTTGCCTCATGGCCAAAAACCATGGTGTTGCGAAAACCATCGCAATGGTTGAAAACATCAACTACATCCACCTATCACAAAAGATTGGAGTAGATACGCTCATCAATAAAAAACTGATTGCAGCAAACTTCGTGTTTAGGTACATACGCCAGGGTGAAGTTGTCTCCCTTACCAGCATGCATGGCGTTGACGCCGAAATACTCGAATTTGAAGTAACTGAAACATCAAAAATTACTAAGAAAAAAGTAAAAGATTTAAATTTTCCTAAATCTGCAATTATTGGAGGCGTTATCCGCGATGGCAATGGAATTGTACCTGGCGGTGACTTTACCTTTAAGGCTAAGGATCATGTCGTGGTTTTATCAAGCCCCGAATGCATCCGAAAAATTGAAGCCTACTTCAAATGAGTTTAAACCTCAGAATAATAGGTGGTATCCTGGGAATACTATTGATAATCAATGGTATTTTTATGCTACTGTGCCTACCAGCTACCATATACTACCACAATGAAGTTGATATAGTACCCATATCATTTTCTGGCTGTGTAACGCTTTTGGCTGGCTGCCTGCTATACCTGTTTAACAGAAAAAGCAAGGATGGATTGATACGCAAGCGCGATGGCTACTTAATAGTAACACTGGGTTGGGTCATCATGTCTTTGTCCGGGACACTGCCATACGTCTTAAGCGGCATGATACCCAGTTTCACTGACGCTTTTTTCGAAACCATGTCTGGCTATACCACTACCGGAGCTTCTATCATCAATGATATAGAAGCTATGCCCCAGGATATCTTGCTCTGGCGCAGTATGACTCAATGGATGGGTGGTATGGGAATCATTGTATTAGCAGTGGCCATTCTTCCGGTTTTAGGTATAGGTGGCATGGAACTTTTTGTGGCTGAAGCTCCTGGTATATCGCCAGACAAATTACAACCTAGAATTACAGAAACAGCAAAGAGGCTTTGGTTAGTTTATGTAGCGTTTACCATAGCCGAAGTAGTACTTCTCAAGCTAGGTGGCATGAGCTTCTATGATGCCGTCAATCATTCATTAACCACTATGGCTACCGGTGGTTTCTCTACAAAAAATGCCAGTATAGCACATTATGACTCGCCATTTATACAATACACCATTACATTCTTCATGTTTTTGGCGGGTACCAGCTTCACACTGCTTTATTTCCTTGCTAAGGGCAAGCTCAATAAGCTCGCTCAAAACGAAGAATTCAGGTCTTACTTGGCATTTATCTTGCTATTCACCATCATCATTACAGTAACAGTATTCCTAAGAGGTGATGTAAGCCTTGAAAAAGCATTTCGCAATTCCATTTTCCAGGTAGTCTCTATTATTACTACCACAGGGTTTGTAACTGCCGACTACACAGCCTGGGGTTACTTTATACTGATACTGTTTGTAATGATGATGTTCTTCGGAGGTTCTGCCGGTTCAACAGCTGGTGGGGTTAAAATCGTGAGGCACATCGTGCTGGTTAAGAACACCTTCCTCGAGTTTAAACGCCTGCTTCACCCATCTGCAGTTATACCATTGAGGTTGAACAACAGGGCGGTATCACAAAATGTAACCTTCAATGTGCTGGCATTTATTATCATGTACATCATGATTTTTAGCATCAGCTCTTTTTTCATGGCCATACTTGGTGAAGATGATGTCCTCACTTCGGTCGGGTCAGTTGCCACCTGTTTAGGAAATATAGGCCCTGGAATCGGGAATGTGGGACCTATGGATAATTTTGCAGGTCAAACAACTGCTGGCAAATGGTTTCTTTCTTTTTTAATGCTAGTAGGGCGACTTGAGCTCTTTACGGTACTAATTCTCTTCACTCCATTCTTCTGGAGGAGCAAATAAGTTAGAGTTGTATAAACCGCTCGAATCGCTTCAATTGGTAAACATCAGGGCTCTCCTGGTTGGCATAAAACAGTCGCACACCTCCCTCGGTCTCTAGTTCCCATGCCTTGTCATCATGACTAAACTTTTTGTCTAAAAACTTAATCTTATTATTTCTCAAAAAAGTGATGGACTTTTTCCTAGTCATCTCCTTGGCCCATTGAAAGGCATTGAAGTCTAGATTTCCTCTCTCTACCGGGTCAACCCATGGGTCAAACTTAATGCCATAAAAAACTGCCTTTTTATACTTGGCAAAATGGAATTCAACCCTGCCATATACAAATACCGATGGAAAAGTATCTTTAGCCGATGCAAACTTTATTTTGCCAGCCTTGCCCAGCTTATCTTCTAGCTCCTCACGAGTTACTCCAAAGGGAATATTCTCGAGGGTTCCATGCTTCAGGAAAAACCTGATATCTTCTTTTGTTATCATGTAATCCGGTAATTAATCATATTGCAAACTGGCATCCGGACTTCGTAAGCAACATACAAAGAAAATATTTTTTAGGATAATTATTCTAGCAGTGTAGGTTGTCTTTCCTCACTTTTTTCTCTCCTTTGATAAGGATAAAAATCTGCTAACTCCTTGTTCTTGTGCATCTCTTGCATGCTTCTCCACCAGGCTGCATCAAACAAGTCTGCATGGGCTTTTAAAAAATGCTTTCTCAACTCACCGCTTGGTATCATAAACGACCTAAACTCCTCTGGAAAAACGTCGTTTTCAGCCACCGTATACCAAGCCTCATTGGAGTATTCTTGCTCTGCATTTCTGGGTTCAGGCTTCACCCTAAAATTGCAATCATTAAGAAAACACAACTCATCGTAGTCATAAAACACCACCCTTCCATGTCGGGTAACACCAAAATTTTTCAACAGTAAATCACCAGGGAAAATATTAGCCGCAGCCAACTCTTTTATGGCATTCCCATATTCTATAACAACTTTTTTCGCAGCCTCGGTACCTGCATTAGCCAAATAAATATTAAGTGGCACCATTTTCCGCTCGGTAAATAGCTGTTTTATAACCACCGTATCATCTTCAACATACACATCATTTGAGCACTTCTCAAGCAACTCTTCCAACACCTCTTGCTTAAACCTATCTTTTGGAAACTTTAGATACTCAAATTCCTGGGCATCAGCCAGGCGTCCCACCCTATCATGCATAAAAACCAGGCGATAGCTTTTTATCACATGCTCACGCGTTACCGTCTTTGGTGGTTTAAAGTTGTCTTTGATTACCTTAAATACCACATTATATGAGGGCAAATCAAATACACTCATCACCATCCCTTTAATACCGGGCGCAAACTCAAAACTCTCGTCCAGTCTATCCAGTTGCTGGTATATTTCTTTGTAAAGAACCGTTTTAGAATGACGATTATAACCTATTGAAGCATACAATTCTGACACCGCTTTATGGCTCATCAATGGGCGCAAAAAATGGATTAACTCGATTGGATTCTCGGCTTCAACAAAAAAGTATGAACGGGTGAAACTAAATACAATACTGATAGCACTGGGGGTAAGCAATACGTTATCCACTTCCACTCCATTCTCAAAATGCACCAATGGTATCACCACGGGTATCATCTTATTCCCTCTTATTATCCTACCCACCAAGTAGCCCCCTTTGTTTCGGTAAAAAACAGACTTGAGCATATCCAGCCTATCAAAATCCACTTTATAAAAAGCTTCTTTCAATACCTCGGTAAACCTTTGGGAAATATACCGCACATCACCTTCAAAGTCAGCAAACTTAAACTGGAAATCGAAATCTTCCATCATGTGGGTCACCAGCACTTCAATATCATCCGTTCCCAAATAGTAACTATTGTAAATGGGCTCATCAGGGTTGACAAATATTACTTCACGCTCAAAGTCAATAAACTCGACTTCCTCGTTGATACCTTCTGTAATAAATATCTTTCTGAGGACTGAGTTAAAGAAAGTCTCCACAATTGGGCCATCATAGCGTTTTTCAACCAGGGTTGAGAATTCTTTTTTCAGCGCAATCCACGTCTCCCTGTCCTCTCTCTTATCTGCTAGTAGTTCCTTGGTTTCTTTAACAGAGGCTTTCACATATTTCTTATAATGGTCTAGCCTTTCCATCGAAGCAGGATGAACTTCATGCCATCTTCGCTCAGCAAATCTTCGGGCAGCAGCGCGTGTCATGGCTTTAAACTCCACATGAAAAGTGTCAAAGCCTTCCTGTATTTTTCTGGCGGTTATTTTTACAACGTCTTCCATTCTTACTTATTGAAGAAAACTTCAATACCCTTTATAGGATTGGAGTGCCCGATTGATTGCACCAAGCTTCCTGACGGAAAACTATAATATTTAAGCTCACTACCCGTCGCTACTACTATTATGTTATCAACATCATTGTATTGAATTCCTGTTGCCTGAACTCCAGTCTTGAAAATTACCAAGCTATTGGCATTGTACCTGTACCACAAAACCCCACTCTCATGTCCAATCATAAAATTGTTCTCATCAACCCTGCAAGCGCTCAGTACTTTTCCATTGGGCAAGTCATGTGGCTCCCAAAAAGAATTGTTTTCAGCATCATAGTCTTTCATCACCCCTTGGCTCCCATTATTTCCAAAAACCAAAACCCCGCCTCCCGTTCGATGGCAAAACTCCACTACCTCAATATCTAGTGAGATTTCTTTCTTAAAACCCCCACTAGCTTCATAGTATTGCACCAGTTTTTTTTGGCCCGATGAACTATTCCTCTGTTCGCTGAAAAGCGCATCACCCTGCCTATGTATGGCATAGGGAATATAACTTCCGGTTTCGATGCTCAAGATTCCATTACCAGCCTTACCTACACCCTGTATCTTCCTGTCATAAGAAGAAATATAAACCTTACCATCATAAGTCGCAACACCAGTAAAATAAGACGCCGGAGGTGTTGATTGCGCAGGCAAGGCCCAGTCAACCCCACTGGAGGATAACGCTACCGATTGCATGTCCCCTGTAACATTTCCCATCAAGTAATAAGCCTGATTTCTTGAACTTATGGCGCTGGCTCCAAAGTCATCTGATTGAGTGCTTATCAACTGTTTATTATATAGGGTATCCACCAGATAAACATTCACTTGGTTACTCGTTGCATCATCAACAAATACAGCGCCCATATATCTCCTTTCGAGTCCATAAAAACGTATTTTTCTGTAAGCAGATTTCTCATTTCCACCATCGGATGCCGTCACCACAACATAGTAATCACCACTAGCCAATTGAGGGTCATCAACCACAATGGACTGGCTAATAGTTGTAGTATTGGCATCTGGATACCTCACTACCGCCGGAGCAACAGACACATAATTTTCATTGGTAACTGTAAGCCGCACGTATTCTAAAGCTTTATTGTCAGTCACTTCAACATTTATCGTGACAGCATCAGGAATAAAGAACAACTTATTTTCTGAAGGGGTAAGGATATCAATCTTGGGCAACTCATTGTCTATCTCCTTCTTACACGATTGGGTTAGAACCAGCAGCAATACAAAGCCTAGGGGCACGCATTTAGTTATTATACATTTTGTTGTTTTTTCTAACATCATAACCCTTAACGGAGAAATATGTCATAAATTTACATCATAAGAGTGATAGCAATGAGCGAGGAACATAAAAATAGTGAGCAGGAAAGGGATAATGACGGCGAAAGAATAGTTCATCGACTTGAAATGGAGGAAGGAGACATCCCCAGAAGAAAAAGGCACCGTAAGAAGTATCGCAAAAAAGTCTTATACCGCAAAAAGTCCAATATTCGGAGAAAAATCAAAAAAAGGTGGCTCAACAACAGGAAAGACCTCATGCAAGTTGTGGCTGTGCTTTTTATCGTTCTCCCACTGCTCATCATCATTGTGATTAAACTGGACCAAAGATTTGGCTTCATTCCCTGGGAACATTTTAACTTTCTTTTTACAGTTGACCCCGCAAACCAACCACCTGCTAGTGAATAACTAGTTAATAACCTGTGGATATCATGTTAATTGAGTGTTAACACGCTAAATCACTATCTTTTATAGTTATTAACTTATGTTAGCAAGATTGACCCATCAAAGCTGCAAGAATACCTATCTTTGAGAAATGGACCCAATGGACGAAAAGTTAACAGATAAGAGGAAAAATAGGTCAAAAAATGACTCATTTAAGGCAATGTCTCTAGAGCATGGAAAGCTGCCACCACAGGCTGTAGACTTGGAAGAGGCCGTATTGGGAGCACTTATGTTGGAGCGTGATGCCGTTACTGATGTGATTGAAATTCTAAAGCCTGAAAGTTTTTACAAAGAAGCACATCAAAGGATTTTCTCAGGCATTCAAAAACTTTTTGAAAAAGGCGAACCTGTTGATATCTTAACAGTAACTTCTCAACTAAAAAAATCAGGTGAACTGGAAATTGTTGGTGGCCCCTTTTATATCAGCCAACTTACCAACCGCGTGGCTTCAACCGCAAATGCTGAATATCACGCAAGAATAATCGTTCAAAAATATATCCAAAGAGAACTTATCCGCATTTCATCTGTCATCATAAGGGATGCCTATGAGGATACCACGGATGTCTTCCAATTGCTGGATAAGTCTGAAAGTGAGCTTTTCGGTGTTGCAGAAGGCAGTATCAGGAAGAACTATGACAAAATGAGCTCACTCATCCGTCAGGCGCTAGACCAGATAGAGGCAGCCAAAGAACATCAATCGAATGTTACAGGTGTACCCTCGGGTTTCACTGACCTGGATAGAATTACTTCAGGTTGGCAAAGGTCCGACTTATTGATATTAGCTGCTAGGCCGGGTATGGGCAAAACTGCATTTGTACTGTCAATGGCGCGCAATATGGCTGTTGAACACAATACACCCGTTGGTATTTTCTCATTAGAAATGTCATCCATCCAGTTGGTTAACAGGTTGATAGCCAGTGAAGCCGAACTGACACAAGATAAACTTAGAAAAGGTGACCTGGAAGACCATGAATGGGAGCAACTGCATGCGAAAATTGGCCGACTATCGGATGCACCTTTATTCATAGATGACACGCCTTCGCTTACCGTGTTCGAGTTCAGGGCTAAGTGTCGCAGGCTCAAGCAAAGACACGACATCAAAATAATCATAGTGGATTACCTGCAATTGATGACTACAGGCGGTGACAATAAAGGCAACAGAGAGCAAGAAATCAGCACCATTTCAAGAACATTGAAAAGTATAGCCAAAGAATTGGATGTGCCTATCATTGCGCTATCACAGCTAAGCCGTAACGTAGAACAAAGAGGAAGCGCCAAGCGTCCCCAGTTGTCTGACTTGAGGGAATCAGGAGCGATTGAGCAGGATGCAGATATGGTAATGTTTATTTATCGCCCTGAGTATTACGGACTGGACACCCTTGAAGACGGACGTCCAACCAATGGTTTGGCTGAACTGATAATTGCCAAGCACAGAAATGGTGCCCTTGATACTGTATTCCTTAAATTCATTGCGCATTTCGCGAAATTTACAGACGGAGACGACAACAATTTTGAGAATTTCACGTTACCAACTTCAAACGAGTTTGATGACAATAGTGGTTCGAATACGATTATTCGAGGGTCACGCATGAACGATATGGAAGATGAAGAACCACCTTTCTAAAATATTGAGCTTTTTAACCACTCTTTTCTTGGTACTTGGGCTATCATTTCAAGGATTGGCATCCTATATCCTAATCCCGATGGACCAATCACAGAAAAATCACCTGAAAGCCTATGGCATTGCATATTGGGTACTACAAAAAGATGTTGAAGTAGATTGGTTGCTCAACTATCGAGGCGGTAGCTTCATGTTTAAAAACGCTAAGCCGTTGGAAAATGAATGCATCATCCGCGGAGTTTCTTATGAGATAATAGCAGATGTGCAATCAACAGCCATTTTGCAAGAAATAGCTGACCCCGAAGTGAATATGGACATGGTAAAGCTGGAAAAACCACCCAAAGTTGCGGTATACTCACCTAAAAACAAGCAACCTTGGGATGATGCCGTTACGCTCGTCCTCACCTATGCAGAAGTACCCTACGATGTGGTTTATGATGAAGAAATATTGGGTGATAAGTTACCGCTTTACGACTGGCTGCATCTGCACCATGAAGATTTCACTGGACAATATGGTAGGTTCTATAATGCCTATAAAAACCAAATTTGGTATCAGGAACAAGTGAGGTATTCTGAAGCAATGGCCAAAAAATATGGCTTCAATAAGGTATCACAGTTAAAGTTAGCTGTTGCCAAAAAAATACGTGACTTCACAGCAGGTGGTGGTTTCCTATTTGCGATGTGCTCAGCTACTGACTCTTATGACATAGCCCTTGCTGCTGAAGGAATTGATATCTGCGAGTCAATGTATGATGGCGACCCTTCAGAACCAGGATACAACCAAAAGTTGAATTATGGTAATTCATTTGCTTTTCATGATTTTCAGTTAGAGACCAACCCTTTGCAATATGAGTTTTCTAACATTGATGCAACTCGCACAAGGGGCAGAAAAGTAACCAAAACAACGGATTACTTTACCCTATTTGAATTCTCAGCCAAATGGGACCCCGTCCCAACTATGCTTTGCCAAAACCATGAGCATGTCATCAAAGGCTTCATGGGGCAAACTACTGCTTTCACCAAACAATTCGTAAAGCCTGAAGTATTGGTAATGGGTGAAAATAAAGCCATTGGCGAGGCCCGTTATATTCACGGTGAGTTTGGTAATGGCACCTGGACTTTCTACGGCGGCCATGACCCGGAAGACTACCAACACTTTGTAGGTGACCCACCAACAGATTTAAATCTGCACCCTAACTCACCTGGCTATAGGTTAATCCTGAATAACATCCTTTTCCCTGCTGCTAAGAAGAAGAAACAGAAGACTTGATGAGATTGAAAAATTATTGATGTAGCTTTTAGTAATGTGATATGATTAAAACCAGGTTTTCAAACCTATGAAATTTAAATATTTAGAGCCTGAAGTTTCTGGAGGATTTGGTGAAGGAACTAAACTAGATAATTCAGTATATCCACCCTTAGTCAAGGAATTACATTATGAGTTTGATGGTTGGTTGGGCAATGACATCGTTGAGTCATTTCCTTGCTTTCTAGTATCAGAAAAGCTAAAGAATGAAATAGAAAACAATGTCCTAACTGGAGTTCTTTTTTCTGAATTAACCATTTCTGTTTCCAGTACATTCAAAGAATTGTATCCTAATAAGAGTTTGCCAAATTTTTATTGGTTAAAAGTATTTGGTAAAGCTGGTAAGGATGATTTTGGTTTAGCAAAAGATTACAGGCTTGTAGTCTCTGCTAAAACCCTTCATGTTCTGAAACCGTTCAATATCAAAGAAGCAGATATTCAAGATTTCGATATTTAAAATGGATAGTTTGAAATCCCGAAGTGGAAAGTATCCGCTCTACAGGGTTTGTAACCCCATTGCAAAAATAGATGGATTTACAAGCTCGATACCAAATAATGGCAATCTCTTTGAGCCAGCCTTGCGAACTCTATAGTCAATTATGAACTTAAAATTGCTAATAGCTAGTCTAAAAACGCCCAACTAATTCCGTACTTAAAGGCTCTATCGTTACTTGGGTAATGCAGTGTTTGGTAATACTCATATCCCATTAGTCCAGAGTTAAGATGCTCCAGTTTTAAGAATGCACGGAACTTCTTAATCTTGAAACTAAAAAAGAAATCGAGATAGGGATAGCCGCCGACTTCTTTCGTGTCTTGTAAATGAAACTGCGCCAATGCAGGGTTGTAAGCATTCGCATAGAAAGAAGTGTTATAAAACAAGTCCACTCCCATTCTCACCACTAGCTTGTCTTTAAACCACTTATCCTGATAAGAAAATGTTTCATGAACAATTGCCAATGGTAAACGTAAAATATCTTCTCCACCTGTGTTCTGAACAATACCTGTAGTTTGCAAATGAAATTTACCGAACTTAAGGGAATGGCTCAACTTTACAGACTGAACGCTCACTTCACCACCTGATTGCACTGGTTGTGAGAGTGTGTCGAGATAGGCGAAACGGCTAATACTTGTATGGTCTATTGCAACAGCCAAGTGAGCTTTATCCCAGGTAAAGTCAACTCCTGCATTTCGGGTAAGTACCTGGTTTAAATCGTATAACCACCTGAAATGATTAGAAGAGTATTGGGTTAAGAAATAAGCTGGCTGTTGTTGCAAGTAGTTCAACTGCAATTGTAAGCTGGTACCACCTAGCTTCTTCAAAGCTTTTACTCGAACCGTATGGTCTGCCTTATTATATCCAGCAAAAATAAAACTGGCGGCTACTTCCGTTCTGTCCACTACCTTTCCTCTGCTTAGCCATTTTACGTGTCCACCAATATTGCTAAAGTGGTCTGCTACTCTGAGCGTATCCAAAGTATCGTTGAGCGATTGGTTTATCTTGATATTATCCAAGCTAAAATCAAGTGCGATAGTATTCTTCTTATAAAGGCTATCTATAATTCCCTTCCCAAAATAGATGAGTGATACCGTATTAGAGAAATTTCTTATTCTGGTTGAATCCGCTGTTACCGTTGAATCGAGATAGATATCATTGTAGAAGCCACCAGATGGCACATTATCATCATATGCAGAGGCTTGCATGGTGTACTTAAAAGTATGGCCTACACGAAAAAGCCGTCCTTCGGTTATCTCTGGTTTAATCGTATCTATCTGAAGGGTATCTAATCCTAAGCTATCAGTTGCCAGGGTATCAATCGCTTGGGGGGGAGTGGTTTTTCTTCCAAAATCAAAGTGCTGGTAAACAAAGGCATGCCTTTTTCGCAGTCGCGTTTGTGCATCTGAAAGATTAATAGGTATCAACTTTCTATTGCCACTCAAGTTATCTTCAAAAATAGTATCAGCTGCTATACCACCATTTTCCTGATTGGTGTTACCATTAAAAGCTCCATTAACCAGTAACATGTATCTTCTATCCTTTGAATATAGTTTTGAAAAGGCTGCTATATTCTGGTAAGAATTCAATTGACGCAAGTAAAACCCTTCAGAGTTAACACGTGTGTACTTAAAACCAAGGTTGAAATACTTACCAAAATTCCTGGCCAATACCACCCTTGCATAATTCTCCTTCTTTGAACCACCTACATAATCCACTTGGCTATAAGCCTCCTGGCTGGTATAATACACCAACTCTTCAGGGAAAAACATAAATGGTTCCTTTACATCTCTTTGCCAGTAATGAAAACCTTGATGGTCGTAATCCTCCAAACGTGCTGAAAAATAAGCAGAGCCGAGATTTCCTAACCCAAAAGCCTGTAACCTGTTTTGAATGGTAGGATTATAGAGTTGGAAGTCTTCCAACGTATTCCCAACACCCTTTGAAATCGGTCTGTAACTGTATTTTAAGTTATTGAAGGTAAATTCCCTTACATCCAAACTATCATAGTTAACCTCAGTTGTGTCAGGTGCAACTACTTTTGTCAATTCGGGTTCAAGCTTTATTATGGTATCAACTTCAAAGGTATTGGTTGAATCCAATTCAACCACCTGTCCCTTAACGGCAAAGGCTGATAGTAGAAACAGAATAAAGAAAAAATTCTTTGTCAACACCTGAGAAGTAGTCTTTCGGATAACGAGGTTTAACCTACCTTATTATAGCCGCAAATATCAAAAAAAAACCCCGACCGAAGTCAGGGTTTTAATAAAAGTGGCAACGACATACTCTCCCAGGTGTAACCCTAGTACCATCTGCGCAGACGGGCTTAACTTCTCTGTTCGGTATGGGAAGAGGTGGGCCCCGTCGCAATAGTCACCTTAAGCTGTTAGTCCCGATAGCTATCAGGACAAATACTATTTGACATATCAAGAAAATACATAGAGAAAAAAAACTAAAGTTTCAGCTGTTAGAAAGCTACGGGTAATTAGTACTGCTCGGCTTTGACATTACTGTCTTTAGACCTGCAGCCTATCAACGTCATCGTCTTTAACGACCCTTAAAAAGAAATCTCATCTTGAGGCGAGTTTCGCGCTTAGATGCTTTCAGCGCTTATCTCATCCAGACGTAGCTACCCTGCGATGCCACTGGCGTAACAACAGGTGCACTAGAGGTCTGTCCATCTCGGTCCTCTCGTACTAGAGATAGATCCTCTCAAATTTCTAACGCCCACAACAGATAGAGACCGAACTGTCTCACGACGTTCTGAACCCAGCT
>JANQJC010000089.1 GCA_028281825.1 Flavobacteriales bacterium | reverse complement strand
CCTCTATATTTGCAGACCGAAATCCATGGTCCCTTCGTCTAGGGGTTAGGACGCCAGGTTTTCATCCTGGAAACAGGGGTTCGATTCCCCTAGGGACTGGAAAAAAAGCACCGCTTCAAAGAGGCGGTGCTTTTTTTGTCCCTAGGGGGCCACGCGTGGGCTGGCCCAACCCTAAAAATGGTCCATAAGTTGTCGCTGAAGCTTTAGTGTAAGAGATTTGGACTTTTCTTGACCCCAAGTTTTCCTAGGGACTGCTAAAGTCACAGCTTAATCAAGTGGTAATACTTGTCACTGGGGGAGTCTTCCTGTAGGCTTACCTATTGAAGCAAAGTGGAGATCGGCTGACCAGGTCGGGCATAGATCCACCAGATGATTTTCTTAACAGATTTTCTTCCTCTGGGTCACTTCCTTAGACATTCATGAGTCTAGCCTATTTCAATGACCTAAATTCAGGAAGACTTTTGTTCAAAGGGCTTCAAGTCTAATTACCCTCAATTGTCAATGTTAATCCAGGTTCCGTGGATTAATTGGGTTAACCAAGCTCGAGAATCAGGAGTGTACTGATAAACAGTAAGTTCTGATATTCTAGGGATATACAAGTTTAGTTTAGACTCTTTTCTAATCTCATTACAGATAGTGACTCAGATAAAGTGGTTGGGAGTTCTTGCACCAGAACCAATTGCTCGTAATCAGAAGACGTGAAATGGCCAGCTACAAAATTGGGCTCTTCGTCATCTGCTGTATACTCAAAAGTAAATGCCAGATTATCAAGTGATGTATACTGATTGAGTTTGGTCTCCTTTCCCTGGACATAGAACTTTAACAGGCCATCATCAACCTGAAACTTGAAAGCTTCTTTACCAGCTGGTTCTGAGTCTGTGCGAGGTAAACGCCAGCTTCCAACTAAATTCTCACCGAGATCATGTGGTTCTTTTATGGATGTGGTGTGGGCACAGTCAAAGCTGTTTGCAGAACTCATGAGCGAAAAAGTGATTAACGGGGTTTGCATGATATTCGACTTGGTTTAGTTATTTATTGGTTTTCAGGCTAGCAGGTTTCAAAAACAGGGCCAATTGAAAAAATACCGATTTTATTCAATTTGAATAGGTTATTTGTCAATTGGCCGTCTTAATATGGGAAATGTTCTAAAATTGGAACGGAATAAAAGGAAGGGGTAACTAGGTAGTATGGGATTACAATTAAAGTTGTGTTCCAAATCTTGCACTTTGATTTACTAAAATGGAGAAGTACAATTGCATTTTATCAAAATCGGGAATTGTACTGTTTAGCAGGTGGCATCTCTTCGTCCTCTTATGCTGAATAAATCCTGAATTCATTGGGCTGATGATCCTTATGAATTGGGAGCGCACGGGTACTTATGGCACGTGCATCAGATAACGGAGTGTAACTTGGATTCACTTAAAAAGAAGACTACATTGTTTATCCAGTTTAATATCTAATAGAACCAATCGAATCAGCTAATCAAGCCGTTTTAGTCCAATAGGAGTTCGTTACCTTCCACTCATGTCTGTAAAAAACACCGCTGAAAGGAACTTTATTTTTATCTAAAGGCTAGAACGATTGACTTGTCAACCGAAACAGAATGTAGGTTGGTTTGTGTTCTTCACTAAACGATCCCTCTTTTAAATACTACAGACCCTTTGCCGTGTTCAGGCTTACTGCGCCACGTCTCATGGATTTAACACTTATTAAAACAACATGATGTAATTTCAAATCATAGGCTGTTGGTTAGTGCTTGAGGGCATTGCTGTTGAATTATTAACTCTTTAGTATTGGACTAAAAAAGAGAATGTAAGACCAGAAGTAGGGTAGAATGCCTTTGCGGGGTATTGATTTCAGTATTGAGCAGACGCCTTGAGGTTTTGATAATTCTTCGGGATTTTTTTAGTATGTGCTTGTTTTGTGCAATCGATTGCATACTTTTGCATAAGACATTGACGATGTCTGCTTATAACAGGAATTTGATTGTTTTTAAGTAAAGTAAACTAATGGAGGAATTAAGAAATAGTCAACCGGTGGCCGATAGGCCATCGAAAGAGGTTAAAACGAACTCTCGTGGCTACACTAATTCAAGAGGTTCCCAAGAAATCAATCACCAGCGCGTTTCAGTGAGAGAGATTATTGTGGACCATTACCGTAGAGGTAAATAAGCAAAGCCGGCTTCCCATAGCCGGCTTTACTCTTTTTTTAAGAAGATTTAGTAGCCACCAATTTTTTTAGAATTTCGCGATAGGTATTCCAGCGAGTACGACCATTTTCCGGCTTGGTCTTGTGGGCCACTACCATCTGCAATTTTGGAATCACCGTGATGTATTGGCCGTAGGCTCCCTGGGCTGAATAGGCTCCCTCGAATATGCCCAGTTCGTCTTCTTCATCATCCCAAATCCACCACATGTAGGCATAGCCAAACTCACCGTATTTGAAGAACTCAGGGTTCATTTTTTCTACAGGCGTTACTACGGTAGTTGATTTCTTCACCCAGGCCTCAGAGATGAGCTGCTTGCCGTTCCATTTCCCTTTTTGAAGCATGAGCTGGCCCAGCCTGGCCATGTCCCGGGTAGAAAGCCACATATGGTAGGCCGGAAAAACCGACCGATCCAGGTTGCCCAGCTTTTTCTGCTCACCCCTCACAAAATCTTGCATGCCCAGAGGTTTGGCCAGCTCTTCTTCCAGGGCATCGAAGATGTCGACCCCGGTTTCACGCTCGAAAATGCCACCGGCTGCATTAAAGTCCCAGTTGCTGTAAAGAAAGTAGTTACCGGGCTTCTGCGAACCTCGGGGAGGAGCATCGGCCAGGTTATCACCCGGGTTAGAAGCCGGATGGTAAATGC
>JANQJC010000051.1 GCA_028281825.1 Flavobacteriales bacterium | reverse complement strand
GCGTGCATTGGTTCATACCAAGTGTTCCCGTATTCAACACCAAAACGCCTCCTCCAATACCAGGAGAAGTATTTTTGTTGATTTCACTACCTTGAATGCTTAGCAAGCCCTCTTGATAAATACCCGAACCGATATCGGCATAATTGCCTCTTATTTGGCAATTGGATAGGGTGGCAACAGTGCCTGTACCCAATCTTAAGGCACCAGCTGTCATAGCGGTATTTTCATTATAAGCGGCATTACTACTGTTAAGTGTGCACGGGCTTAAGACAACAACAGCACCGCCTGTATCGGCATTATTAACTGAGATAACTGAGTTGTTTAAATTTAGTGTGCCTTTATCAGCATATATGGCGCCACCGTGTGTAGCTGAGTTGGTATTCAAGTAGCTGTTGTTTATGGTGGTAGTGCCTCTGGAATATACAGCACCACCCAATGTAGCTATACCATTCTGGAGGTTAACCCCATTTATGTTTACGGTATTGTTTTGCCCTATGGAGAATATCCTACTGTTGGTAGTGCCATCTATTTTGGTGAAAATGAAACCATTACCCTGAATAGTTATGGTTTTGTCAATTAATATTTGTCCGCTAGTGAGGCTTATGATGCTACCATTGATGGTAGGTTCAAAACGGATAGTATCGTTTGAATAGGCTAACTCAACTGCTTTTCTCAGTGAGCCACAACCGTCATCGTCTGTTATGGAGACGATTGTTGAGTGGGTATTTCTACCAAGAATGAACTCACCCTGACCCGTATTTCCCATGGCAGTGACATTGTCGGTATTTGTATCGGTAGTTGCTGATAAGTCACTCCAAGTTTGTATGGCGTTGTCATCGCGACCATAAAGCTCCAATTGCTTTTCATTGAGGGTGGTGATGAGCGGGTGAGAAGTGTAGTTGTATTCTGCTGTATAACTGGGGTTGCTGCCACCAGCCATGAAAACTCCAAAATACCTATCGTTACTGCAGAGAGAGACGATGCCATTATCGGTGTTGGGGGCTTGGTCAACCCGGTAGATATGAAAACCTACAGGTGAGCCAGTGATGGTATAGATTGAAAACATATCCCCATCAGGGTGGATGAGGGTTAGGTTGGGGGCATTGGTGTAATCATTAATACTGGCATCACCAACAGGAGCTCCTGAAAGCTGCCATGCTGCGCCAGTATTCACATTGGTGAGTGTACCCACGTTTGAGTTGGGTGAGGCATCATTTGAACTGATGCCACTTCCGTTATCCATTTTCCAGTAGGCGCGGAGGTTAGCGTATTGTGGATGAGTGCCTGCAATTTTCTTGCACATCCAATTTCGAATGGTTGTAGAGTCAAGAGCAGTAGCCCACAATCGGAACTCATCAATACTTCCTTCTAAATGATGATTGTTGGTCTCGTGTGCCCCGATGTATACATCCAGACTAGAAGTGTTTAAAACATCAGTACCACCAATGGGGGTGGATGCAGTATCAGTTCCATCATGGATAGGGGTTTGGTAAATGCCATTCAGATACAATTCAATAGTGTTGCCCATGCGGGTCACCGCTATGTGGTTCCATGTGTCGGCACTCCAGAGGTTACTGTTTTGGGTGTGGTAGATATGGTTGCCGCTTGCATCAGCAAGATTGACCACCAAGGCATTGGTAGGCCAATTAACACCCGCGGGGCTTGTACTTCCGGTTAAAAAAACTTGTGGGCCATTGCCACCACCATAGTATTCGAACAAGGTTTGCAGGGGTTGTGCATCGCTTGTAGGTTTTACCCATCCCTCAAATGTGAAATCACTATTAATTTCTAATGAGCTGTGGTTAGAAACAGCTATATAATCATCAGAACCATCAAGTTGAAGAGCGGTGTTGGGACCTTGAGCGATTGAATTAGCTATTAGCAATAAGCTATTAGCAGTAAGCAATATAAAATGTAGAAGTAGTCTCATTTCTATTTGAAAAATTGAAGCGTGAAGGTAGGGAAATGATGGGATTTGGAATGGATGAAATGTTATTTTTGAGTACTTAATTGAAGAATATGAATTTTGAGTTTGCTGAGAGAATTAATCCATTTCTCGAAAAGTTAGACTTTGGAGAAGCCTTGAAAATTGCAGAAGAAGAGTTAAGGAAACTACCTGAAACTGATTTTCACGGAATACTAGAGATATCACTTATTGATGAAGCTGAAGATTTGACTGAATGGATTGAATCCTTTTACACAAGCGCTGCAAAGAAGACAGCATTGAAAGCTATGTATTTTGAAATGAATGAGTTTGATATCAATACTGACTTATGGTTTATAGATGGTTTTGGATATTCAGAAGATGGTGGTTTGGATTTAGAAGAGATGGATTGGTTGAGTGACTTTGAAACAAATACTAGAGATGAGATAAATTCTGTATATGTTTTTCAAGGATTAGAAAAAATTCAAGAAGCATTTGTTGATTACCCAACAGGGAGTGAGGAGGCAAGAGATTGGTGTGAACAAATAATTATTACTCGTTTTATGCAACTAATAAGAACAACACATTTGGTTGCAAAGGACAAAAACTACAAATGGGGAGAAATTCCTCTGTATTTCACAGAACATGCCTATGATTTCATAGTAATGTCTAAATAATAAGCCTTACTTCGGGTGATAAATCTTCTCTGCGTTTTTGAAAAGTTCTTCTCTATCCAATGTCATATGTTTTAGTTGACCTTTGGCGTACATTTCCATTTGGTCTGTATAGTGGGGGCTATTTGGATTATCAGATGCACCATAAGGTACCACTGACTCTATCTCCACACCATCTTTAGAGAAGCGCACTAATTGAATGTGTGACTCACCTGAAGTAACTTTTATCTGTCCGTTTTTTTGTGGCTTGGCTTCTGCTGCGGTTAGCACATCATAAGCTCCATAGGCTGGAAGGTTCACATCACCACGAATATGGCGCTGCACTTCACCTAGCTTAACATGCACAGTGCCGAAATGCTTTTTAATGTATTTGTGAGCATAAGTTAAAGCATCCACATAATAGCTTTCATCCAACGTATTGCTTCCTGGTAGTTTACCTTCTTTAAACAAACGCTTTTTGATGTATTGAATAGCCATTGCCATAAGTGGGGCACCTTCGCGATTTATGTCTGCAACACGGTCCCAATTCTTCAATATTTTGATGCTTTCAGCAATCTCAGGATATTTGTTTTCATCCAAATTGAACATCAATTCGATGTTTTCGGCCGCAAAATTATACATTGGCTTACGGTAGGTTTTATCATATTTGATTTCTTTAAATTCCTCATAGCTCATCATTGACTTTGATTCCAACAATTCCTGTAATCTCAAGCCGCGATTGTTGCTCTTTTGCTGATAGCCGAAAGTGGGGTTGCAATTAATTTGATTTTCGTCAGTACAAGAGTTTTGGGTAGGAGGGTTATTGGTATTGAAAACGAAACCACATTCAGGGTTTAGTTTAAAGACTAAGCTATCTAGAGGGTAATATTTATTTGCTTCCCAAAGTGTTTTGGAGGTATTGCCCGGTAAAACCATTTTCCAATCGTAGCTGTCATCTCGGTAAGGGAATTGTCCATTGCATAGGTAGTAGATATTATCTTCTTTATCCGCATAGACTATGTTGGTGCCAGGTATGCCTTGCAGGTGCAATGCTTCCATAAACTCTTCATAACTATGTGACTTATTCATGCGGTACCATTGCTCACCAGCTTTACAGTTTAATCCAGCAGGGAAACGCATTGAATAGAAACCTGTTTTATTTTTGATGGTTGGGCCATACACACTCCAATAAAACTTACGCTTGATAGGTATTTTTAAGAAACCCAGTACTTTCACCTTA
Source organism: Flavobacteriales bacterium (assembly GCA_028281825.1). GTDB lineage: Bacteria > Bacteroidota > Bacteroidia > JANQJC01 > JANQJC01 > JANQJC01. Next base: position 47,385 of record JANQJC010000051.1, on the reverse strand, counting down.
AACTTTCCCTTGCGTACTTTGAGGGTTTTCCACTCACCGTCATATTTGTATTGTAGTTTATTATCAGGGTTCATCTCTAGCTTGTATACGTCGGTAAGGTCGGGGTAATTGAGAGTGTGTGCCCATCCCAAATCGTAATTGTTTCCTGTATGGAGTGTAACTCCTCCGGGGAAAGTGCCACCAGTAATGTTCCAGCCTTCTTCTGTGTTTACATGGGCTTCGTACCAGGCAAATGGTCCCTTTAGTGGTTGATGAGAGTTAAGAGCCAGGTAGGTTTTCCCATCTTTTGTATTTCTTTTGCTTATAGCTATTGCATTAGACCCTTTTGGAGTATTCTTCTCATATTGGTCAATATAGTTTTTGAATATTTTGACCAGGTCATAATGAACTGCCGTCATAAAAATGAGAGTCAAAGAATATCCTTTTATGATATCCTTCTCAGTTATAGGAAATAGTTTTTTACTCACTATTTCTTTTGGGTGGGTTTCAGCATACTTATTTACGGCTTGTACATATGCTGATACCATATTTCTGAACTTTGGAGATAGGTCTTTCTCGTACCGTTTTTCCACCATACCTTCTACATCAGCCAGATAGGCTACAATGTCTCTTATCACTCCATCTTTACCTTCATAGGCTCCTAGCCTGAAGTTTACTGAAAGCATGGTGTGTTGTAAATCTACAAACCTGTCCTCACAGGTAGCCCATGCCAGGCCATAAGAACCTTCTTCATCGGTTTTAGCAAAAATGTGTGGCACTCCCCATTTATCACGAACTATTTGGATATTCTCAGGATTAATACTTACGGATTGAGAAAATGAAGGGAGTATGCTCATCAACAGGACGAACAGGGTAGGGAGAACTTTATTAAGCATGAAAAACTGTGTTTTTATTGAAAGAGGGTCTAAAGGTAGTTAAAACGGGTGTTCCTGCGAAGCTGGCAAGGTGAATATTTAACTATTTATTAAAAAATAGTTTGCTGCCAAAAGTGTGAAAACTTAACAAGTATCGACCAACGACACGTTTTTGCTGTTAATCAGACATCCATGGGTACGCAATCTGCGTATTGATAAGCAAAACTGGAGGAGAAGATTATGATGGATTTAGAAGACAAAAGACAATTAAGCCCTATACTTAAAGGGTGCAAGCGAGGTGAAGGGTCAGCACAAAAAGAGTTGTATAAAGTGCTTTTCAGATATGGAATGAGTATTTGCCTTAAATTTTCTAAAAACGAGGAAGAAGCAAAAGAAATAGTGAACGACGGTTTCATGAAGATATTTACAAAGCTGAATTTATACGATAGCGGTCACTCTTTTAAAAGCTGGGCGCGGCGCGTTTTTATCAATGCATCCATAGATTACTACAGGAAAAACCACAAATATTCTAATGTGATAGACATTGCTGAAGCACCTGTTTCAATGGTGAGTGTGGCTGCTCCTGAAAATCTTGAGAGAGAGGACATATTAAAAATGGTGCAACAACTTCCACCATCATATCGTTTAGTGTTCACGCTGTATATAGTTGAGGGGTATAAGCACCATGAGATTGCCGAGATGTTGGATATCAGTATTGGTGCGTCAAAGTCAAACCTTTCAAAAGCAAGAGAGAAACTAAGAGGTATGTTACAATCAGAAAATAATCACTACAATGAGAAATTTGGATGATCAACATTTAGATGAATTTTTCCGCAACGACCTGGAGCCAGACTACGATAAGTTTGATGAGGCTAATTGGTCTAAAATGGAAGAAAGGCTTAATGGCATAGTACCGAAGGTGAATCAACTACCATTAATCAACTTGGCTCAATACGCAGCTATGATAATCATGGTGGCTATCAGTGGTTTTGCTGCCTGGCAGACGTATGAAGGAAGGATGGCTATCAGCACCTTGAGCCATGAAGTAGAGGAGTTGAAAAAATCTCAACAAGTGGAAGAGGTGGTTATTCAGGCGGCTACACCAAATCAAGTGGAGCCCCAAACAACTGAACAAGTGAGTTTTATGGTGACGGAGCAGAAAACAGAACCTGTTGAAAAACCAGTTGTGAAAGAGAATACAGAAGTAGCAACTGCCAAGGAAGAAAAAGAAACTACTCAACCAATAGTAGATGAGACAACAACAAAAGAAGAGCCAATGAGAGCAAGCAAAGAAAAAGAAGTGACAGCAAAGTATTATATGCTAGTAGATGGGGAGTTTGTTCCAGTAGCAGAGTTTGATCACCCTGGTGCCGAGCAAGGAGATTCAGTGCGTGCAAATGGTGATTTATCTCAACAAGCGAGTAATTAGTAACGAATAAAAGGAAGGCTGGTTGAGTTATCACAGACCCTCTTAACCATTCTTTCAGTTTTTTTGAAGATAGCCTTGGAAATTCCCATCCAGGGCTATTTTTTTGCTATTTGTTTTCGCGCATAGTCAATAAGTATTCCCTTATCAGTTGCTGTTCATTGTCAGTGATATTAGCCTTTGCAGCCATTTTGGGTATTACGTTCAACCACTTTTTCTCTGAAAACTGAGCTGGCCTATATAACTTATGGCAGTTGCCACATTTTTCTGAATAAATTGTATATCCAAGTTGAAGGGAAGCTAAGTCGGCATTTTCCCATTTGGTTTTAGCCCTGTCGACATCAGCTTGGGTTGGCTTAACCATAGGCATTGGGGTGGCACAACCTACAATTAGAGTAGTAAGTACGGTAAGTACTTTGCTTTTCATGAAGGTATCAATTGTTATGAAGCGCTATCATTAACAGCTTCAATCAATTGCTCTAAATCTTTAATCAGTAATGCTCCATTTTGCTCATCTACTTGTGGCATAAGCTCATTAGCTTTTTGCAGATGGTTCAATGCTTGCTCATTATCGCCTCCTAGAACAGCAGCGCGGGCAATGGCTTCGTGTGCGTATGCCTTAAAGAAGGGTCCTACAGAGTCGTGTTGTGAGATTTGCAAACATATATTACCATATTTGATTGCATTGGCAGGCTCACCGGCCACCGCATATACTCTTGATAGCTGCCAGTAGCCAATAGATAAGTTAGTGGTGGTGCACTCAGGTGCGTTCATCCAGTGCCACATAGAAGCATGACAAAGGTGTATCATCATTTCTTTTTCGCTTTCCTTACGGTCTTCTTTATCTAGTAAAGTCCAGGTCTTGTTGAAGTATTCTACACCTAACTTTTTGTGTTCACTAGCTTCGGGTTTTTTCTCTTGCTCAGACATTAGTTATGGTTTAAGTTTTCAGTCGTGTAAGTATAATGAAAACTTTTTGGCCGAGAAAAATAGGAAAGTGTGGTTAGTAAGTCCTTTCTTCAAACTTCTCGATGGCTTCTCTCCACTCAGGGAGTATGGCAATGGTTTGATTGCTAGAAAAGTTGAAACCTACCATTACCGTCTTTCCAGTGAGCAGTACTTCCTCTTTTCCATTGCGCACTGCTGTCAAGGCGTATTCCAGGTCAAAACTCTTGGTGCCAATTCTCGAAGTGCGAATGTGCATCCAAGCATCGTCAGTTAAGAAAGTCATTTGTCGGAAATCCAGTTCGGCTCGGGCCAGTATCACACCATCCTGAGTCCAGTCTATTTTAATGTTCTTTAACGCGTTATCAAAATACTCGATACGGGCTAACTCCATATAGCTCAGGTAAAATGCGTTATTCACATGCCCCAAAGCGTCTGTATCACCAAACCTTATTTGAATTTTTGTTTTTGATTTAAATCCGTCCATTTCTTTAGCTCTTGGCCGTTAGCATTTAGCTATTAGCATTCTTTATAGTTAATATCGCGCGGGTTTTCGCCCGCGAACATTCTGACTTCCGTCTCCCTATTTAGGTTGTTTCTCAAAAAGAGGGTATTCGCTCATTAAGTCGTTCACCTCTTTTCTCACTTTCTTAATTGTCTTTTCGTCTTCTCTATTCATTAAAACCCTGTCGATTAAATCCACGATTTTAGGGATTTGCTTTTCATTAACACCTCTTGTTGTTATCGCAGGTGTACCCACTCTGATACCCGACGTCACAAAAGGTGATTGGTCATCAAATGGTACCATGTTTTTATTAAGGGTGATATCAGCCTGTACCAATGCTTCTTCAGCGGCCTTACCTGTCATGTCTTTGGAGCGCATATCAATCAACATAGAGTGATTATCTGTTCCATCAGAGATTACTTTGTAACCACGGTCAACAAATTCTTGCGCCATTACTTTTGCATTCTTTACTACCTGAACGCAGTATTCCATATAGCTATCAGACAAGGCTTCCTGAAAGGCGACGGCTTTGGCAGCTATCACGTGTTCTAAAGGGCCACCTTGCGTGCCAGGGAATACCCCAGAGTTAAGTAGTGCAGACATTGGTTTGATGTTTCCTTTAGGCGTTTTTTTGCCCCAGGGGTTATCAAAATCCTTGCCCATCATAATTACACCACCTCTTGGACCACGCAGGGTTTTATGAGTGGTTGAAGTCACTATATGGCAATGTGGCATTGGGTCGTTAAGGATGCCTTTGGCAATTAAGCCAGCCGGATGGGCGATATCTGCCATTAAGAGTGCACCTACTGAATCGGCGATAGCACGCATACGCTCGAAGTCCCAATCACGGGAGTAGGCTGAAGCGCCAGCTATAATCATTTTGGGTTTTTCCTTTTTGGCGGTGGCTTCCATTGCGTCATAGTCAACCATGCCAGTTTCTTTTCCCACACCATAAAAAACAGGTTGATAAAGCAAACCAGAGAAGTTAACTGGTGAACCATGTGTTAAGTGACCACCATGAGAGAGGTCAAAGCCTAAGATTTTATCACCAGGCTTTAATACCGCGAGCATTACAGCGGCATTGGCTTGGGCACCCGAGTGTGGCTGAACATTAGCAAACTCAGCATTGAACAGCTCCTTTAACCTGTCTATAGCCAATTGTTCTATTTCATCAACTACCTCGCAACCGCCGTAGTACCTTTTTCTGGGCAGGCCTTCAGCATATTTATTGGTTAGTACACTGCCCATGGCTTCCATTACCTGGTCGCTCACGTAATTTTCTGAAGCTATCAATTCAATGCCTTCGGTTTGGCGGTGACGTTCTTTCTCGATAAGGTCGAAGATGGTTTTGTCGTGTTTCATAACTCTTGGTTTTGCTACGGCGGCAAAGGTATCATTCAAAACTATAAGATTAAAGCGATTAAACGGAATAAAACTAACAGGTTGTGAACATGTGAGCTTTTAACATAAAATTAAATGAGGTGTTTCGCAACAATGTAAAACTAAATTATATATTTGCTGTAAACCAAACCCATCTATCTACCATGAAACTAGCAGATATTCATTGTCACCTTACATTTAAACCATTTTATAGGGATACTTGGACCAACGCGGGAGAACCAACATTTTCGGTACAAAAATTTTGGGGTGAGATACACAACGAGTGTGAGGGACAACTTACCAACACCTTGGCCAATGCATTTGCGAAAGAGGTGGTAAAGCATAGTCAATGCAATTTTGACCGCTTGTGCAGAAGTGGCCATAAACTTGTGTTTGCATCATTATTCCCAATAGAAAAACCATTTATAGACACTAACCAATATGCCGCAATAGGGCCTGATGATGCCCTGAAAATACTGCAATGCCTGATTGGTATAAATAGGCACCTAGCAGATGATTTAGAGGACGTGGATGACTACATGTGGTTATTACAGAAAGAATATGAGCAATTTAAGAAACTAGATGGTCAAGGCTCTTTTGTTGCAGGTACCGACGACCTATATAAGGTATATTTTGCAGATAACTGGCAAGAGATAGAAAGCAACCTTGCCAATTCAAAGAGAATTGGGGTAGTGCTCACTATTGAAGGAGTGCAATCATTGTGTCCTGTGCCGGTGCACGGGCAGCAGGTTGATCTAGCACAAATCAAGCAGAACATTACTTTTATTAAGCAAAACTGGGCACCACCGCCTTTATTTATCACTTTTTGCCATCATTTTTGGAACGGTTTAGCAGGTCATGCTGAGAGTATAAAAGATGAGTTGGAAATGGCTGGTGTTTTTAATCAGAATTATGGGCGAAGCGAAAGTATCAATGCACAGGGGTATGAAGTGATTGATGCCCTGCTTGAAAAGAAAGAAAACGAAAGGCGAATATTGATTGATATCAAGCACTTTAGCGCCAAAAGCAGGAAGGCTTTTTACCAACACATGAATGCAAATTATGCTGCAAGCGGGGATAATGTACCTATAATGTGCAGCCACACAGGTGTAAGTAGTTATTTGACACTTGATGACCAAATTACTGCTGAAGAAAATGATGCTTACAAAAATGTGGATAAGACTTCTTTTTTGCATGAGTGGTCAATCAATTTATGCGCTGAAGATGTCCATGAAATATACAAGTCAGGAGGTTTGATTGGTTTGCAGATGGATTTTAAAAGATTATGTGGTAAAAAGGTTGCTAAGAAGGCATATACCAAAAACCGTTCACCAGAAAAAATGGCTGAAGAAAAGGCACTTTCAGTGAAGATTGTGGTTGCCAATATTCTTACCATGGTTAAGTATGCATCAGGTGTTATTCCAAACGAGGAAGACAAGCACAGGGCATGGGATATAGTGTGTATTGGTTCTGATAATGATGGTTTGGTCAATGCTCTAAAAGATTTTCAAACTTCAGCGGAGCTACCTGACTTAATAGAAGAAATAAGGAATTACCTGAATAATCCTGATGACATCAGGAATCCTGTGAAGCAGGGTGATGCCGCAATTGTAATCAGAGGCACTGATACTCACATACTAAAGTTTGGATTGACAACTGATGAGATTATAGACAAAATCACTTTTGGCAATGTGAGGAATTTTCTTGAGAAATACTATCATGATGATTACTTGTTAGGGTAATAAGTTTATCTCCCAAAATACTTACATTCGCAGGCAAAGCTATGTCTGCTTATGAATAATAAAATCACAGAACTTTTTGGTATTCAATATCCAATCATTCAAGCCGGAATGATATGGGCCAGTGGCTGGAGGTTGGCTGCTGCTGCTGCCAATAATGGTTGTTTGGGGCTTATTGGTGCTGGCTCTATGTATCCTGATGTACTGAGGGAACACGTACAAAAGTGTAAAGCTGCTACTGATAAGCCATTTGGTGTGAATGTGCCGTTGCTTTATCCTGATATAGAGCAGATAATGAACATTATAGCAGAAGAAGAGGTGAAGGTGGTATTTACCAGTGCTGGAAACCCTAAAACCTGGACCCCATTCTTAAAGGATAAAGGGATTACTGTGGTGCATGTTACTGCTAGTGTGAAATTTGCACAAAAGAGTCAAGAAGCGGGAGTGGATGCTATTGTGGCTGAAGGCTTTGAGGCCGGTGGGCATAATGGTCGTGAAGAAACAACTACCATGTGCCTGATACCTATGGTGCGTGAGGCAGTTGATATACCTGTGATAGCCGCTGGGGGTATTGCTTCAGGAAGGGCCATGCTGGCAGCTATGAACCTTGGTGCTGATGCGGTGCAAATTGGAAGCCTGTTTGCAGCTTCAGAAGAGTCGTCATCACACCCAAATTTTAAGCAAAAGATAGTAGAAGCCAAGGAGGGTGATACTATACTTACTATGAAGAAGTTAGTACCTGTTAGATTGATTAAGAATAAGTTTTATCAAGAGGTGCAAGAGGCGGAAGACCGTGCAGCAAGCATAGACGAGATGGTGCAGTTGCTTGGCAGGGCAAGGGCGAAGAAAGGAATGTTTGAGGGAGATATGGATGAAGGTGAGCTTGAAATTGGTCAAATAGCTGGCTACATTCATGAAGTGAAGCCTGTGAAACAAATAGTAGCTGAAATTGTTGAGGAATTTAATGCAGCTTGCAAAGAGACTGCTGGTTGGAAATTATAATGATAGAATACAAGAAGTTTACCCTGGATAATGGCTTGCGGGTGCTGGTGCATGAAGATAGCTCAACACCTTTAGCGGTGGTAAATATATTATACGATGTAGGAGCGAGGGACGAAGACCCAGATAAGACGGGTTTTGCGCACTTGTTTGAGCATTTGATGTTTGGTGGCTCGGTGAATGTGCCCAATTTTGATGGGCCGTTGCAGCGAGTGGGTGGGGAGAATAATGCCTTTACCAATAATGATGTAACCAACTATTATCTTACTGTGCCAGCAGAGAACCTGGAAACCGGGTTTTGGTTGGAAAGTGACCGTATGTTGAGTTTGGCTTTTTCTGATAAAAGCCTGGAAGTGCAGAGACAAGTGGTGATAGAGGAGTTCAGGCAACGCTATCTCAATCAACCTTATGGAGATGTGTGGCTGTTATTGCGACCATTGGTTTATAAGGTGCACCCTTACCAATGGGCTACCATTGGTAAGGAGGTAAGGCACATCGAGGATGCCAGCATGCGGGATGTGAAGGATTTTTTTTACCGCTTTTACAGGCCGAATAATGCCGTTATGGTAGTGGCTGGCAATGTTCAGTTTGATGAGGTAAAACAACTTGCCGAGAAGTGGTTTGGTCCTATTCCCGCTGGTGAGGCTAATAAGAGGATGTTGCCGCAGGAACCTGAGCAAACTGAAAAGCGCACATTGGAAGTAGAGCGCGATGTACCGTTTGACATGATATACATGGCTTTTCATATTGGAAATAGGATGGGGGAAGATTATCATGCTTGGGACTTGATTACGGATATACTTTCCAGGGGAAAGTCGGCACGATTACTTAATGAATTGGTTAAGAAGCGAGGGCTATTTTCAGATGCTAATGCCTTCATCTCCGGAGATGCAGACCCAGGAATGATTATCGTTACTGGTAAATTGATAGACGGAGTGAGTTTTGAACAAGCTGAAGTATCTATCTGGGAGCAACTGGATAGATTGAAGAGTACACCACTAGACTTTAACGAATTACAGAAAGTGAAGAATAAAGCAGAAGCTTCTCACGTTTTCTCAGAAATGGAGGCGCTGAATGTTGCTTATAATCTTGCTTATTTTGAACTGTTGGGTGATGCTTCGATGGTGAATACTGAAGTTGAGAAATACCAGGCCGTTACGGCTGACCAAATTAAAAGGCTAGCCAATACGGCCTTAGTTGAGCAGAATTGTTCAGTAATTTATTACAAAAGCAAAAAATGATAGGAGAACTGGATAGAACTAAGGCGCCTGAGTTTAAGGTGATGGAGAGCGTTAATTTACTGGAGGCTGAAAGTTTTCAGTTGGATAATGGTAATACGGTTTACTATATCAATGCAGGAGCCCAGGATGTATTTAGAATAGAACTATTGTTTAATGCTGGAAGCTGGTATCAACAAAAAGCATTAGTTGCAGGCTCAGCATCTAAGCTGTTGGCTGAAGGCACTAGCAACCGCAGTGCAGAGGCATTAGCTTCAAAGATGGACTTTTACGGAGCATTTTTGCAATCCAAAGCCGATAGGGATTTTGCATCAGTAAACTTGTATACCCTTAACAAGCATTTGGGAGAGACACTCCCAGTACTCAAAGAAATACTAACTGATGCCGTTTATCCTGAGAATGAGTTAAAGACATATATCAGCAGGGAGAAACAAGCACTTATCACCAATCAAAAAAAGGTAAGTTACCTGGCATCCAGCAATTTTGTACAACTACTATTTGGTGAAAAACACCCCTACGGGAGAAAGGCTTCAGTTGAGAATTACAATAGTTTAAGACGTATTGATATTCTTGAGTTTTATCAGAAAAATTACCAACTGTTAGATTGCCAAATTGTTCTTTCAGGTAAGATAGGAGAGAAGCAACTTCAGTTGGTTAATCAGTATTTTGGCGGAGAGGATGTAGAGAGAGGAAATACTGAAGTTCAGGGTTTTGAGAGTAGGCGCACTAGCGAGAGGGAGCATTTTATTTCTAAAGACGATGCTATTCAATCAGCTATAAAGATTGGCAGACCTATATTTACTAAAGACCATGAAGACTACCACAAGCTGAGTGTAGTGAATACCCTACTTGGTGGGTATTTCGGTTCTCGTTTGATGGCTAACATAAGGGAGGATAAAGGTTATACTTATGGCATTGGGTCAGGACTAGCTAGCTTTTTGCACAGTGGTTATTTTGTGATATCAACCGAGGTGGGTGCTGAAGTATGCAGTGCTTCCCTGACTGAGATATACAAGGAGTTGGAGATATTGCAGAATGAACTGGTTGGGCAAGAAGAGTTGGATATCGTGAAGAACTATATGATTGGTCGCTTCCAAAGCAATACTGATGGGCCATTTGCCTGGGCAGATGCATTTACCGCCATCAATAAGCATGGACTTGACTATGGTTACTATCGGGATTTCTTTAAAACCGTGAAAGATATAACTCCAGAGGATATACGTACCATGGCCCAGAAGTATCTTAGAAAAGAGGATTTGATTGAGTTGGTAGTGGGGAAGAGGTAGTGTGCACGTTATTAAGGTGGGTGCTTAACAAAGTTTTATCGAAACCCCCGAGGGACTCACGGAAAATCTTAGTCGTCGGATAACAAGCTAATTTTCGCTCCAAAAATCCTTTAATTCTTGCTGAATTTGGGCCTCCCATTTTTTGGTGTTCCCAATAATGGATTTGTCAATCCAAATTACCTGGCTGTAGTGGGCATCTGTGATGGTAACGTCTGGAGCACTACCACCAATAAACTCACCTGTGGTGTCGGTTTTGGTAACTACTGTACTCAACCAAAAGAAGCGTCTTTCACCTTCAATATCTTTAATGAATGGCCTTGATTCTGCCGGGTAGTTTTTCTCCCAGTCGTACTGCTTACGGCTTTCTATAATGCGTGATGGCATTGCACTGGAGCCTGTCAAGGCATCTTTACGTTTGGCGTGGTCTATATAATACACTACAGCATCACTATCGCCTGGTATGAATAAACTGGTGTTCAATGCTTTCTTCGATTCCTGGTAGGGTTCTAATCCAAAATAACTACAAAGCTTGCTGCTGCTTTCTATTCCAGTACCATCAAAATTAAAAAATGTGACAAATGGCTGTTGATTTTGGTCGTTAGGTAAGTTGGGTATTCTAATGTCACCCTCATGGTATCCAGGAAATGGTGCAAGAAATCCTTCTTGAAAACGGAAACTCTCGGCGGTGAAACGTGCAACTCTCTCGGGTATCAGGTTTTGCCCTTTTAAGAATTCGTTTTTATATATCTCTTCTGGGCTTATCCACTGGCCTTCTCCCAAAAACACTCGCCTAAGCCAACTGTTAAGACCATTTTCTGTTTGGTTGATTACCATTACCCCACCAAAAACCGGTCTTGGTATCAACCAGCCTTTCCACCTGACGAGTGGAACTACCTGAACCCAATTGCCAGCATTGTCTTCAATGAAGATAGGTTCTGAGGGTTCATAACTAAAGTACTGTAGTGGCCCAAAGCGCTTGATAACAGCATTACTGAGTTTTTTACTGAATAACAAGTGTTCCCCAACATCGAAATTTACTTCATATCTATTTCTTGCTGAAAAGTCTGGTGCGGGTGAAGTAGCTGAGACGCTGATAATTTCGTACATGTTTTTACTGAGAAGCTGAGCCATATACTCTGGCGATGGCCCGACACACATAGCAAAATCATAACTTCCATCCTTTCTCTTTATAAATCGAGGAGGAGAGGCATCTTCAGTTTCAGATAAGGCGTCTTGCCTTACCAATGTCTTTATAGAGTTGAGGGGTTGTATTCTTTCATGCCCTGTAGTGGGTAACTTATTAAGTTCCAGTTTATTGAGGTTTTGGTAATGATAGTAAAGCCCTACATATTCATAAACTTGAGGGCCGTAAAACCATGAGGTTACCAGTAAGCCCACAAATATTAGGCTAATCACTATTTTGCCGATCACTTTGGCTTTTGATATCAATCTGATACACAACCAAGCTAATAAAGAAAGAACTATCACTAGTAGGAAGTACTTACGGATATTCAGGAAAACAACTTGGAAACTTCCGCGTCCGGTAATGATAACGTCAAGCAGCACTAGTACCAGTATGGTGGCTAATATCCAGTGTTTACGCGCCCAAGAACTTAAGCCACCACCAACTCTAGTTTTCATGTTTCTAAAGAACCAATAGAGTCTGCTTTTTTCTCCTGCCTCCTGTGGCGTATTGGTTTCCTGCTCCATTATTTATCCATAAATTTCTTTACGCCTTTGCGCCAGTCATCATCCTTGTCGTCGTCGTTTTTCGGCTGTACTTGATTTGGTTCTTCCGCTTTTGTTTCTTCGGTCTCTTTGGGTTTAGCAGGTTCAGGTTCTGGGGCTTGGCTTGGGGGCGAAGTCTTTATTTCTTCACTATCTTCAGCAGTGATTATATTTTTCACTTCAGTTCCAGCTTTTACGGCACCTTTGATGAAATCTTTCTTAACATCAGCTTCACCAGATTCTACTTTTTGTATGTATTCGATAGTATCTTTGATACCACCGGGTACTGTTTTTATCATTTTTGGTGCCAAGTAAAAACCTGCTATAACACCTACTAATTCACCAATTCCGTAAAACAAATCTTCAAGCGGAGAAGCCATTCCCCAAAAAAATGAAACAGCTATTTCAGCTAAAACCAGTATCAAGCCTATGGTGAGTTTTGAACGGAAATCGTTATTGACAATAAAACCTTTTATTACACCATCAGGCATAGGGTCTTTATGCGTAAGGTTATGCCATCCACGATACCATATGATACCCCTTTTGGTATCGATGTAGAACAATAGGATACCAAGAATGAAAAATACTAAAGCGTGAAATGCGAATATCATGGCTATTGGTTTACAGGTTCAACTTCAGGTTTACCTATATAGTTTTCTTTCAGGTATTGAGCAGCCCACTTTTGGTGGTTCTCAGGCCAGGTTTTATATACATTAAAGAAACCCTCTTTATCATACTGGTATAACTTCATGACATCAACAGGAGAGAGCTTCATTAAGAGTTTCCAAACAACACCTTTCATGTTTTTGGGGAGATAACTATTAGGCACAGCTATTAGACTTTGCAACTCTGGTGATATTTCGTGTAACTCGGGCCTGGTAACACTTCCCAGTTGTTTAATAAACCTTTCCAGTTCTATGTACAGTCTTTCTAATTTTTCAGCCTTTAATAAATCTACCACTAGTCCTTTCTTTTTACCGCTAGCTAAACCATTTAGCTCAATGTCAGGATATTCAATGCAACAAGCCTGCACAAAAAGGCAATCCATCAAGCGTTGTAATCTCTCCAGGTTGTTCTGATAATAGGTCATATCAGTTTCAAGCAATTGTTCTTCTATCAGGATATCCATCAGGCCTTCACCATTAAGGTTGAACTCCATATGCCTGTGCGTCAATTCTCCTGATACTTTGCTTTCTTCTTTTTCCAGTATTAGCAGTGGCTTGCCATTGGGTAAATCCCTAAAAACAAAAATGCCACCAAAAGCCCTGCTATAAAAAGAGCGAACATGGGTATATGGTGTATCGGGAATATCTAGACTGCGGAAGCGTAAGTCTCCATACTTCTTGCTTGAAGCGAGTATCTTTTTGTGTAACTCAAAATCACCCCAAGCGAAGGTGTCGTCATAAAACTCCCGAACCAACTTGCGTTGCTCCCTGGCTGCTCGCATCAGCTTATGGGGAGTATTGAAGCGAAGTTGTATCGAGTCAATCATTAATAAATCCTGAGGAGAAAGAAAAGTAGTTATTTCCTTATCTACATCTATCCAAACACCAGTCTCAGTGGTTAAGTCAGTAATTTGCCTGCGTGAGGTGTGGAATACAATGCGCATCAAATCCCTATCGTATGAATGATAAGGGAAGTAGATTGGCTTATCTTCTTGTTCAGGAGTGATAATAATAGCAAATGGACTAGTGGGCCCATTATGCGAAAGATAAAACGGGTCTTTTCTTTCTTCAGCTATTTCAGGGCTCCAGCCCCAACCATCTATTGAAAATTTTTTCAACCTGGTTGGTTTCAAGCCAATATCTTTCAGGCAGGCATTATACCTGGCTATCATTGATGGTTTTACCAATTCTATCAAGCCTTCACCAAATAAACCCGTGTCTATTAACTTCTTCATTTACTATGCTTCTATCGCTTCGCCATTTTGCATTCTCTTCGATGCCTCATGCTGAATATGCAGCCTTTTTGCGTTTTCTTTTATTTCCCTTTCAATACCCGTTTGGTTGATACGTACCGCGGTGTCAATATAGAATTGGGCTTCTCTCAGCCTGATTTCCGCAAACGATAAGTCACCAATATTGGCTTTCATCAGTTCACGCAGCATGCCCAATTTAGTATCGTATTCTTGTTTAAAGAATGCTTCTGGGGTTTCCCACCAATCTTCTGGTAAGTCGAAGTCAATAACTCTTGCATCAATGGCCTTTTGAATATTCCTCAAATCCCGTGAGGAGAAGAATGGATATTTCTTTTGAATATTGGAATAAAATATCCCAAAGAATTCATGCGAAGTTGGGTCACCTTGCTTCAGGGTGTCTTCATATATCTCCTTCACACTATCTTGTTGAAATTGATAATCCGTACTATAAACCTCTTTCAATGAGTTTAAGTCCTTTTGCCCTGCCATATATTCGTAGCCATTAGGAGTAGTCATATTCACAAACCCGGGTGAAAGCTTTTCGTACTTTCTCCACCATAGATGGTCCTGGTCCATAAAGTCCATTTTGTTTTCAGCACCATCAATGGAAACACGAACTTGGATTCTTGAAAGAACAGCTTTATCAATCTGGTCAGGAATGTTGGTGAACAGGCTAATCAAGCGATTGCCATTGTTTACTGCATAAGCACCCTCAGTATTTCTCAAGAAAACACCAATAAACTCACGTACACCGGCTGATACATTTTGTCTGGTTCTCTCTTCCAAATTGTTTTCAGCATCATCAATCGGTGCAAAAATAATTTTATTAGGGTCTGCCATAGGGCGGAACCATTCCAGGGCCCTCTCAGCTGAACCACCCTGGTAAGTGGAAATAATATTCTCAGGTAAAGGCCAGAAAAGAAAAGGAATACCCAGCCATTCGCATTTTTCTTGCAATAAGGTAGCTGTGGCAGCAATCAGCATACTTTTACCTGTGCCAGGTTTACCATCCGCCATAGTAATAGATGGTAGGCCACCTAATTCTAGCATTGGATTTTTTCCCGTTTCGAAGTCATGGCATACTAACCTTTCTGCAAAACGCTTAAACATATGTTTGGCTTCGCGGTTGGCCACAATCTCCTCCATTTTGATTTTATTGAAGGTGATACTATGAACGGTTCCAGTAAAGCTTGGCTCAAACCCTTGTACTACAAAATCGGAATGTTCTAACTTGTAATGGTTATTAGTAAAGAAATCCAGGTATTTAATGGAGTCCTTACGCATTTGGATTTCCTCAATCAGCCGTTCAAAATAAAGCAAGGTCATCTTTACCATCTCCAATTCTGTGCGAACAGTATTTGAGCGCTCAAGGTAAGCGCAGTAATAATAGAGTACACAGTTTGCTGCACGGGTAGGGCGGGAGAGTTTTACTTCGGGTATGCCACCAAACTCAATATTAATAGAACTCACTTCTTCAGGGCGATGCTTTGAAAGCTTCCATACTATATAGTAAGCGGCAGTAAACAGCATTACCGCGCTTTGTGCCTCCATTTTATCGTGAAACTCAGGCTGCTCACTTTGGTGCATGCTACCATCCTTATTGCGAAAGAGCAAGGTTTCTAATCCTGAAGCTTTCTCATATAAAGCAGCCAAATATCTCCCTACACAAAAGCCCTCTCTAATAGTATTGATGGTGAAGTTGACAGTATTTGAAAGCAATATCCTGTCATCACTAATCCTGATGGCATTTTTGAGCACAGAAAGCTCATCACTTTGGTTAACACTTAAGGTCTTGTTTTGTATAAGGAAGCTTAGGTCTATCTGCTCATTGGTTTTTCTTTTCTGTTGGTCAGGTGTCCAAGATACCGACTTTAAATAGGCGGTTATTTCTTCGCGATATTCCTTTATGTCATCTTCCTTAATGGGTAGTAAAGCTGTTTCGCCTCTTTCCATTGGGTAATTTTTTATTGAGTTACTGTAATAGGTGGCATGGCCAGGCCTTCCACCATTTCTTTATGGTAATCCCTCATATGCTGAACAACATCATGAGGGGCCATCATGTACTTATGTACTTGTGATACATTTCTTTCCATGCAATCCTTATTGGACTCATCCACAAAAAAGATTTGCCTCATTTCCCCTTGTGAAAATATGCTTCCCGATTTTTTAGAACCTACAGAAAAGATAACCTCTGTGGTGAAAACAAATATGAAATCATCTTCATCAAAGTAGGTCTTTATAATTCTTGTTAAGGCACTATCATCTTTTGAATACTTGCCATACAAAGGGCCTAAATCAATTCTTTTAAGCACTTTTGGATAGATATGAGGGAACTTTTCGTCTATCTCAGTCACTATCACTTTTAGTGGTGAAGTATCCCTTTTTATCTTCCAAATTGCGCTCACCAATTCATCCAGTTTGGCCTTGTCAGAATACAAGGCTGGCTCAGATTGAGGCTGGTCGAATATCATGATGTAAACAAAAGGTCTGTTGGTAACACTGTCATAAGACCCCCATGAATACAAATACCTGCGTGTTTCCTCTTTATCATCTCTACTCACACTCACTAGTTCTCCTGGTGTGAACGGGATAAACAAACGATTGGTATTCAGTTGGCTCAGGTAAGTCCTTTTGGCCAATTGCATCATCAACTTGGAGGGCTTTTTATTATTAGTAAAAAGTTTGTCGAGCAAGGCCTGTTTCAAAGTCTCTGCCGATGGGAGGGAGGCCAGCATTTGGTCTCTGTTCTCAATATCGTGCAGTAACTTTCTAAACTCCATGTGATTGGGAAAGCTGGAGTCCGTCAGGTCAATGCTCATGGCATTTTCTTCATCAAAAACATACTTCATCCTAAATGCTTCCACTGTATTGAGAAAACGCTGGATAAAAGTTTTGATGATAACTATCTCCTGTGGGTCTTCACTTGCCCGCTCATTAAAAGAATTGATGAGCGCCCCAAAAATCTTACGCAGGTAGTCAAAGTAATCCACATACTGATCGTGGTATTTTAATATACTTCGATCAAGCTCCGTGAATTGGTCTAATACATCAATGGTTTTCATTTAGTTCATCAAGTCATTCACTCCATCACCACCTTTTTTCTTCTCTGGCTGAGGTGCTGTAATAGGCTCATTATTCTCACCCTTCTCATAAATGTGAGAAAACTCACGAGTCACATCAATTCCATACTTCTCCTGGTGTTGCTTCATCAATTCAGCATCCTTCTCCTTATAAGCAGCTGTGGCTTGAGCCATTGCCACCAATACCTTGTGCAACTCGCTCATACGTTTAGGGTGCTTCTTAATCCTGTCAATCCTATCCTGTTCAGATGACACAAACACTTTAGCGGCAATCTCAGTAATCAACTGGTCTGTCTTGGTGCCTGCATCCTCATAAATAGAAGCAGCCTCCTGTGCAGTAGCAGATTGTATCAATTGCAAACCAGACTCATAAGTAGTTACCCTTTCTTCGGTATCGCTTCTAAGCTGACCAATCAACTGCTTCAAGTTGTTCTTGGTGGTTGTTTGGGCTTCAAGGTGCACTACAATTTGGTCTACAAACCTTTCTTTTGATTGGAAGATACCCAAGGCCACATTGTACTTACCTTTAACTTCTGCCCTCAATTCACGGATGTCAGCTATTTTCTTTTGGTGAGCGGTATGCTCAGGTGAGCCATTCTCCATTTCGTCCAGCTCTTGCTCAGCTAGTTTTAATTTAGCCTCAATTTCTTCCAACTCGCTTTGGCGGTCTTCCATCACTTTAGCTGCTTTTTGCTTGGTCTCAAAAGCCAACTCTTTACGATTTTTCAAAGCCTCAATTTGCACTTCAACTTCACCAATCATATCTTCTACAATACCCACCATTCCTTGAACCTGGCTTATAATACGATTTAGTGAGCTATCGATATCGGCATTCTTCAACCTCTCCCTGTAACGGCGATTGGCTTCTTCTTCAGACTGCTTTACCGTCGCTTCTGCTTGTGCGTGCTTGTCTTTGCCGCTCGCAACACGCCTGTTCTTCAGTCCGAAAAGAATGTTCCATGCATTTGACATGCCTTCGGCATCCTTCAGGTCTGTTTCAGCCTTTGCTAGTGCAGTTTTGGCGTTTTCTATCAACTGCTCTTCCTCTGGGTTAAGTTCTTGCAGTTTAGCAAATTCACCCCCACAGCTATCTAGCATGGCACGTAGGTGAAGCATCAACTCCTGAAGGTCCTTTTCTGTTTCTTCTACATCACCATTAAGTGTGTCGAAATTGGCATTTACGATGTTCTTTACGATATCTTCAGCAGAGCGATTTTCTGATGCAGCCTGCTCAATGCTTGATTCTATACTGTCCAATTGGCTGAGTATATCAGCGTCTTTACGCTTCTCTATTTTGGCTTTTAGCCTATCAACTTTTGATTTGTCTCCTAATTGGTCAAGAAGGTCAAATGAATCTGTACCCGACATTTTAGTTATGGTATTAAGTTATGTAATAAGTTCAGGGATGAAGATATATTATTTTTAATAATCCCTTGCATAATATAGCTTAAAAACGGATTGTTTCATAAAAGCTTAATCACAAAAAATGTTAAACACATCAACGGAATACTTGCAGGATTGATTTTTTCTTTTTTACTTTGAATCGCAAAGTTCTTTTAGCTATATAGTTATGACTGAACATAAAGATAGATTAAACGACCTGGCCGAGATAAGGCTGATGATGGAACGCTCTTCACGCTTCCTTACGTTAAGTGGCCTATCAGGTGTATTTGCTGGTATATATGCTTTGATAGGGGCAGGGGCGGCTCACTTCTATTTGATGGGCAGTGGGCACATGAGCTTGAATTATTATGATAGGGTGAGAGACTTGACCGGGCAAATCAATATGGATGTGTTGACCTTTTGTATTCTTGATGCACTGATAGTTCTGGTTTTGTCTTTGGTAACTGGCTATTACTTCACAAGAAAGAAGACCTATAAAAGCAACCACAAAATGTGGAATGCAGCGTCAAAGAGAATGTTGGCAAGCCTTTCCATACCATTGGTTGCTGGTGGCCTTTACTGTGGTATACTATTCATGCATGGAAAAGTAGGTCTGATAGCGCCAGCCACCTTAATATTTTATGGATTGGCGTTAATAAGTGCTGGTAAGTACACTTTGGATGAAATAAAGTATCTCGGGGTGTTGGAAATAGTGTTGGGCTTACTGGCTTCAGTGTTTCCTGGATATGGCCTAATTGCATGGGCGCTAGGCTTCGGAATATTACATATAATATATGGACTGTTGATGTACAATAAATATGATAGAAAAGCGGTAAGCGAATAAAAGAGTGAGTATGAAAGGGCGATGAGCGTTATAGATGGATTGAATAAAGCGTTTGACAGCCGCATAAGGCTGGGCATAATGTCGGTACTTATAGTAAACGACAGCGTAGATTTCAACACCCTTAAAGAAACACTTGACGTGACAGATGGAAACCTTGCAAGTCATATCACAGCGTTGGAAAAACTAAACTATTTAAAAGTGAAAAAACAATTTATAGGCAAAAAACCAAATACATCATACCTGATCACAACAGCGGGAAAAAAAGCGTTTCAAGCACATTTGAATGCACTGGAGGCCCTGTTAAAATCAAGCAAATAGAAGGCATATATTTTTTATATTTATACTTTGAAATACAAAGTACTTTTAAAAAATGTTAAACTAAGGCAAGAAAATATGATTATAAGCGTTTACCCACAAACCAAAAATCGAAAATCATGACTAACCGACAAACAGCAAATCTGTTTCTTTTGATTGGCATCGTAGCCTACAACTTCTTGTTCTGGCACCAAAAGCTGGGAATTAACCTCATGGTATTCAGTTCTTTATTGGCTGCTTTTGCTTTTTATCTCAACCCTAAGAGTTTGTATTCACGAAATGCATGGGTAAGTGCAGTAGCTACTGTCATTACGGGAGTTTGTGTGGTAATCTACAATACTAGCCTGAGTAAGATAATGCATATCCTTTCTTTCTCAACCATGCTGGGTTTTATCCACCATAGTGAAATGCGCTCCATTTACTATTCATTGCTTAATACCCTGAATAACTTTTTGCGGGCTCCATTATCGTTAGCGGGCATCAGAAAAGAAGGGGAGAAGGCTGACGGTAAATATAGCAGGATAAGGCATTACCTTAAGTTGGCCATCATTCCAACTATTGTATTTCTGGTATTCTATTTTCTATATAAAGGCGCCAGCCCAAGGTTCGCTGAGTTAACAGAAATATTCATAGAGAAACTCAATCAGCTTTTGGTCCACATTAAGGAGTATTTCTCTCTTTCCTGGATACTATTCATCCTGCTGGGCTTAATGGTGATAGCAGGCATCATTTTTAACAGGGAAATTAAAATGTTCCTGGACAAAGACCTTTCATTTACTGATGCGTTGTTCAGGGTGAGGAAGAAAAGAAAGAAAAGGGCGATGCATATAGGAGCTACACCGGCGAATATGGCCCATTTCAAAACGCTGGCGCTTAAAAACGAACATAGGGTAGGTTTACTGCTAATAGTTATGGTCAACCTGATGCTATTGGTGGTTAATGTGTTAGACATACAATGGCTATGGTTCGGGTTTACTGTTCCAGATGACTTTAGCCTCAAACAGTTTGTACATCAGGGCACCACTTTGCTCATTATAAGCATTCTGCTTTCGATAGGCATAATTCTCTATCTATTCAGGAGAAATCAAAACTTTTATCCCGGCAAGAACTTACTAAGGCCACTAGCTTATGTATGGATGGCTCAGAATATGGTGTTAGCCATATCTGTATTTCTGCGCAACTACCATTACATAGCATATCATGGTTTGGCGTTCAAGCGTATTGGGGTGGTAGTGTTTCTAATCATAACAGCCATTGGTATCGTTTTCATGTTCTTGAAAATCAAGCAAACCCGCTCTTTCTATTTCTTATTCAGAAAAACAAGCTGGGCAGCCTATGCTGTGATGGTAATCACCTGCTGCATTAATTGGGAGCGTATTATCGTCAACTACAACCTAAACCATTGGAATAAAGGGCAAATTGATGTAGACTTCTACATTACTATGTCTGATCGTGTAATTCCAGATATCATGAAGAATCTAGATAAAGTGGAAGCCCAAATAGAGGCACACAATAAGAATAATGTGAAGTGGATTTTTTATACCGATTTCAAGCGCTTTAAGAATTATATGGAGTACAGGGCTGCGGCCTACTTAGAAAAGCAGGAGAGATATGATTGGCCCTCATGGAATCATGCAGATGCCAGGGCTTACAATATGTTGAAAGAAACGGATGGGCATGAATTCACACTCCTACAATGGGATGAAGGCAGCAGGCAAGAAACAAGGGTAGATTAGTGGATAGCCAGAATCATATAATCCTTAGTGCAGTGCGGATAATAAAGGTTGTGTTACGAATAATTAATGGCTGCAATATATATAGGAAAGACAGCATAAAATTGTCAATGATCAAAAACCAATAAAACACACACTAATGGTAAGCAATGACATCTTATCTCGTATCAACAGATGGTTCAAAAACTCAATATCCCTTAAGTTTTTCACTATTGGCATTATCACACTTCTGTTACTAATACCAAGTGCAATGGTGGAAGATCTTATTCGTGAAAGGCGCCAATCCCAATATTCAGCAGTAAGGGATGTACATAGTAAATGGGGTGGATATCAAACCATTACAGGGCCCGTTTTATCTGTACAGTACTTTGTGTACTATGAGGAAGACGGAAAGACATATAAGACGCCTTACTACGCACACTTTCTTCCAGATGATTTGTCCATTAACGGAGAGTTGTTTACTCAAAATCTGCATCGGGGTATATATGACGTAACTGTTTATAATTCTCAGCTTGATATAAAGGGTATATTTCCCAAACCAGACTTTGCTGCCTTGGGAATTGCTGAAGAATATGTGGATTGGAGTTCTGCCACTCTCAATATCGGGGTAACCGACATGCGTGGGATAAGGGAGAATATTAAACTCAATTGGCAGGATGCAGAACATGACTTTGAACCTGGCACCATAGCAGACGGAGTGATTGAAAGTGGAGTGAGTTCTCCTGTATTTGTCGATTCTTCCAATACTAATTACGAGTTCTCATTCAAAATAAACCTAAATGGGAGTCAACAACTTCATTTTGTTCCGGTAGGTAAACAAACGGCAGTTAACCTAAAATCTAAGTGGCCTAATCCAAGTTTTGATGGGGCTTTTCTACCTGAAACTCGTGAAGTTTCCGACAGTAGTTTTAACGCAGAGTGGAAAATCTTGCATGTGAACAGAAATTTCCCGCAACAATGGAAGGGAGACCAAGATTTAAATAGCTCTGCATTTGGTTTGAGTCTTTTAACAGGCGTAGATCAATACCAAAAGAGTACCAGAAGTGCCAAATATGCCATATTAATTATTGTACTCACTTTTCTCACCTATTTCTTCACCGAAATACTTCACAAGAAAAGAATACATGCAGTACAATACTTATTGGTTGGGATAGCTTTATGCGTTTTCTATACATTACTAGTATCCATTAGCGAGCATCTTGGATTTACTCTTGCATACGCAATAGCAAGTTTGGCTACTGTAACTATGGTTACCCTTTATACTAGTGCGGTTGTTAAAAAAGCCAAGGTTACCCTTTTCACTGGGGGGACTCTTGCAGCACTCTATTTCTTTGTATTCATACTGCTGCAAGAGCAAGATTACGCCCTATTGATGGGCAGTGTGGGCTTATTCATCATACTTGGTTTGGTGATGTATTTCAGTAAGCGCATCAAATGGTACACTGACGATGAACCAAATTCAATTCAAGAATAAAATGATAAAACTGGGCTTTTTCAATACAAGGTTGTCATCCATTAAATGGATGGCAGCCGTCTATATGGCCTTTCTGGGTTTAGTGGTATTCTCAGTAAATACTGGTATAGGCAGACCAATATTCAAGTGGGTAAAAACTATACCAGAAGGGGACAAGATGATACACTTCATGTTAGTTGGTCTTCTTGCATTTGTGCTGAATGTATACCTGAAGAATCGAGTGATAAAGTTTGGAAATATAGACCTAATGAAAGGCGGGTTAATTGCATCAGCCATTTTCACGCTTGAGGAGTTTAGCCAACTATTTCTTGATGGTCGTACTTTTTCTTTGGCTGATGCCTTTGCTAACTATTGTGGAGTGTTTCTTTTCAGCAAACTCGCCTTGCTGGCAGAGCCATATCTGTTAAAGACTAAATGAATACTCGGAAGAACGTAATGTTAATGCTTAGTACCTGATACTTAATACTGGTAAAATGAATACAGAAACAGAATTAATCACACGCAAAATCAGAAAATGGTTGATTTTCTTCATGGTTGGGTTAATCCTTAGCGGAGTTACTGCATTCCCATTGGAGGTAGAATTAAAATGGCTGGTTGAAGCACAGGTTCTTCCAACCACACTTCAATTATGGACGGAGAAAGTATACTGGGCAATTGTTTACACCAATGAAAACTATCCTTTCATGGCTTATGGAACAGATTGGTTGGCATTTGCACACATAGTTATTGCTACAGCTTTCATTGGTCCCTATTTGTATCCAGTCAGAAACAAATGGGTGATACAATTCGGTAGGATAGCCTGTTTGATGGTGTTTCCCTTGGCCTTTATTTGTGGACCGCTCAGAGGTATACCATGGTATTGGCAAGTAATTGATTGTGGATTTGGTATAATCGGTCTAATTCCTCTTACCATAATATATAGGCACATCAATAGGCTTGAATCAATCCAAAAAGAAAAATTAAAGGAAGAAACTTCGAAACTGGAATACTTGGCCAGAAGTCTTGAAACAATTAAAAATTAACCTTTATAGCATAAAGAAATGTTCCTCAAACTCATTCAAAATAAGTATTTCCCGGCTATAGTGTTGCTATTCCTGGCATCTGCCGTGAGCTCCCTCATGGTGATGTATAGGATATTATATACAGGCCACCCTATGTACTTATTCTTAGTTTGGAACATATTTCTGGCATGGATACCCTTGGGTTTCGCACTTTATGGTAGTCAAAGCAAAAGCAAGTGGATAGCAACGGGAGCTTTTTTGGCATGGTTGCTGTTTTTTCCAAATAGTCATTATATCCTCACGGATATATTTCACTTGAAAGCGCGGCATGGAATCCCACTCTGGTATGACTTACTGGTGCTCCTACTTTCCTCATGGACGGGAGCTATGTTAGGCTTTCTGTCTTTACTTGAGGTTCACCATGTCTTAAGGCGATACTTTTCAAGGGCTGTCACATGGATAAGTATTGTATGCTTATTTGGGCTTGAGAGCTTTGGAATATATACGGGTAGGTATCTTCGCTTTAATAGTTGGGATATAATTGCAGACCCATTTAACCTTTTTAACTATTTCTTGGATGTCATCTCTAATCCTTATGCTAATAAGGGGATTTACAAGTTCACAATCTGTTTTACAGTATTTTTGCTTTTGTCTTACCTTTTTATCTTCGTGCTGGCAAAACCCAAGTTTGAACAAGCCAAAGGCATAAACCTATGACCAATAATACATTTAAGAATATTTTGGTAAGAAGAATAAAGAGCTTTGGCTACGCTTTCAAGGGTTTACGTCTTTTTCTAATTACCCAACCTAATGCTTGGATTCATATACTGGCAGTAATAGTGGTAGTTAGTGCTGGCTTTTATTTTAGCATCACTATTATGGAATGGTCAATATGCCTGCTGTGCTTTGGACTTGTTTTTACTGCTGAAATTATCAACACGGCCATAGAGTATTTAGTTGACCATGTCACTCCTGAGTTCCATCCAAAAGCCGGAGCCGTTAAGGATTTAGCAGCTGCAGCCGTGTTAGTCGCATCTGGGTTTTCTGCCCTAATTGGAGTGATAATATTCTACCCTTACATAGCAGCTTGGATTAATTCATAAAAAAGGGGGGCTAAAAAGCCCCCTTCTTGCTATTGTTTAACCAGTGTTCTTTATTCTTCAGAGAAAGTAGTGATAGTCATCGTTTGATTATGCAATTCACATTTGGCATTAGCAACTATAGGTGATATCTCACCATAGGAGTAAAAACCTGTCAAAGATGGTTGTGAGCCAAGTATATCGCGCACAGCTTCAACTTCTTCTTGAATTCTGCTATCTAAAACCAGCTTTCTGCCAACACAGCTAATTAATATCGCAAAGTCACAGTTGCTACCAATAGCTGAACTACTATTAGTAGCTGCCGCACCAGCTCCATCTATCAATTTCTCAAAGTTGGCTTTCATCAACCTAACGTACGAGCCTTCAGGTATATCACCAGCAAACGTCATACTATTTGCATCTTCATCAATTCCAAGCACAGTTCTTACTACTGAATCTGACTCTTCGTTGTACTTCATACCTAGTGGGAAGAGCAGGGCAGAACCTGGTAACTCTTTGGCCTTTTCTCCCAAATACATCTTATATAACTCAAGAGCCGACTGGCCGTCTAACTCATATAATACATTACTATCTGATTTGGTTACAAGTCTGTCGGCACCAAAGTAATCCCATCCTCCAACTGACCCATAACCTATTTTAAGGCTATTACCATAAAAACCAACTGCTACTATGTTTCCTGGGCTAGGGGCACCATTAAGGCCTACCAAAGTTTTTTCAAATCTTGCCGCATCACCAGCCAAACCGCCAGTGACACTTACTCCTTCGGGTAAATTTTCACTCATCCCACGGGTAAGCTCACTTCCGTTTACTTTTACACCTTCAGAAAGTACAAAAACATGGGCCAAACCTTCTTCAGCCCTTAATTGTTTGACTAGTTCGGCACCAGCTTCATAACTATCGTTGAAGTTTTCTATATTAACTGAAACAGCTTTTGTTGTTGTCTTTTCAAACTCTACTGCTGAAGCAACCACGCTGTCGTCAAATACATTAACATCAATTATTTCTCCAGATGTTGTACCTAATACAATATCAGAGTTGGGATAAAGATTTTTCAACTCGTTGTATCTCTCGGCATTGCTTAATTGTTCGCGTGAGCCAAATACTAATATAAATTGAGGGTTGCTTACGGTAGCTTCTGAAATGGTTTGCCAGCCGTTATCAGATTTCCAGTTACGTTGTTCTACTTTCATGCTTGAAAAATAACTTGATTAAGAGTTTATTATAGCGCCTTTAACGAATCAAAATCTCCAAAGGTTTCTTTTTGGTGTGAATTATGTAGCTGATTTTCAGTGGTTTGTATTGTTATCCCTAATAAATCTGTTGTTCCAGTTTATACGGTTTTTTTCTTTTTTGTGTAAAGTATTTTGTTAGGTTCACCATGGTGTTAAAACAAGTTAAATTGACTTTAACTTGTTGGCGCTTTAGCATTAAAAAAGTTAAATTTGAAACAAGGAAGTTGTGTTAGCGGTATGGAGAATTTGAAAAACAAGTTTCATTCATATGATAAGCCGCAAAGTATACCAAAAAAATATCTAAAAATTAATTATAAAAAGGCTTGTTTTTGAAATATGATTTACCGAAATTATCGACGATTGAAAATAACAATTCACACTCAGTTAACTTTTGCTTTAAATATTGATAACTAATGTTTTGCAAATCAGATAGGTAAGAATTTTGAGTAGAATAATTATTTGTGAGAATTGTTTTTTCGATGAAAAACTATGAAAAATTTGAAGGGATAATCGCTACAAAAAAGTTTTAAAAAATCAAGGTGCGAATCATTTTTTTTTTAACTTTTTTTTTAAAACTTTTGCCCTCGGTTCGATGTCAACTTCTGCGGGGTTGAGATGATTACGAAAGCGAAAAACTGACCAAGTTTTTCAACAAACCTTTTTAGATTTTTTAATTTATAATGGCAAAGACTTTTGAAGAAGTATGGAATAACTGTCTCGATATCATAAAGGATAATGTTACTTACCAAAGCTTCAAAACATGGTTTGAGCCAATCAAACCACTGAAGCTTGAAGGCACAGTCCTTACGATACAAGTTCCGAGTCAGTTTTTCTATGAATGGCTAGAAGAACATTACATCTCACTACTTAGAAAAACCATCCGTAAAGAATTAGGAACTGAAGGCAGGTTGGAATATAGTATCATTATGGATAATGGTATGCAAACCTCTAAGCCTTATGCCGTGCGTTATCCTGGCGTTAATACTGGCGCTACTAAAAACCCACCGGTAGCAATGCCTTTAGATTTGAATGCTAATACTATTAAGAATCCATTCATAATTCCTGGGCTTAAAAAATTGAACGTTGACTCTCGTCTTAACCCTAATTACTCCTTTGATAATTTTGTAGAAGGTGACTGCAACAGGTTGGCAAGGTCTGCAGGATATGCTGTAGGGCAAAATCCAGGTAATACATCTTTCAATCCTCTATTAATATATGGTGGTGTTGGTTTGGGTAAAACTCACTTGGCACATGCTATTGGCATAGAAGTAAAGAATAACTTCCCAAACAAAACCGTATTATACGTTTCAGCAGAGCAATTTACTCAACAGTTTATTGACTCAGTGAAAAACAACAACCAAAATGACTTTGTGCACTTCTATCAAATGATAGATGTACTTATAATGGATGATGTCCAGTTTTTTGCGGGTAAAGAGAAAACTCAAGATGTATTCTTCCATATATTTAATCAACTACACCAATCTCGCAAACAGATTGTATTAACAGCAGATAAACCACCTGTTGAAATGCAAGGCATGGAACAAAGGTTATTGTCTCGTTTCAAGTGGGGATTGTCAGCTGATTTACAGGTGCCTGAATTGGAAACAAGAATTGCTATCCTGCACAAAAAGCTTTATGCCGATGGTATTGATATGCCAATGGAGGTAGTGGAATACCTTGCATATAGTATCAATACCAACGTCCGTGAGTTAGAAGGTGCCTTGATATCATTGCTTGCCCAGGCTTCTTTAAATAAGAAAACTATCACACTCGAGCTTGCTAAGAGTATGATTGACAAGTTTGTAAAGAATACCGCGAGAGAAGTATCTATCGATTATATACAAAAGGTAGTTTGTGATTACTTCGATTTGCCAATTGAGTTGTTGAAATCTAAGACACGTAAGCGCGAAGTTGTTCAGGCCAGGCAAATTGTGATGTATTTCGCGAAGAGTATGACCAAGTCGTCACTAGCTAGTATTGGTGCTCAATGCGGGGGCAAAGACCACGCTACTGTATTGCATGCTTGCCGCACTGTGAACAACCTGATAGATACTGATAAGCAATTCCGTGGCTATATCCACGAGTTGGACAAGAAGATAAGCATCCAATAAGCTTTTATTATGAAAGTCCTCATGGTTTGTTTGGGGAATATCTGTCGCTCACCTATGGCAGAAGGTATTTTGCGTCATAAGGCTGAAGAAGCTGGTATGGATATAGAGATAGATTCTGCCGGTACTGGAGCATGGCATATTGGTGAAAAACCTGATTCTAGGGCCATATTCACTGCTAATAAATTCGGTATAGATATATCCTATCAACGAGCACGTCAATTCAGGATTGATGACTTTGATAAGTTTGACTGGATATATGTAATGGACAGAAGCAACTATGCTGATGTGCTTGCACAAGCCAGAAGTGAAGAAGATTCGAAGAAAGTGGAAATGATATTGAATATGGCTCAGCCAGGTAAAGATATGCCAGTACCTGACCCATATTACGGCGGTGACGAGGGCTTTAATAATGTATTCAAACTTTTGAGTACAGCCTGTGATGAAATCATCAATTCAGCAAAGTAATGGCTGAAAAAGGAAAACTATACCTTATTCCAGTTTTACTGGGCGATGGAGAAATTTCTCGCTCTCTGCCACAATACAATCTTGACATACTAAACACTATTGACTTTTTTGTAGTCGAGAACTTAAGGAGTGCAAGACGCTTTCTAGTGAAAGTCGGTATTGAGAAAGCTATCGATGACTTGCAGTTTGTAGAACTGAACAAGCGCACAAAACATGCTGAAGTTGTATGCTATTTGCAGCCTATTGAAGAAGGGAGAAACGTTGGTGTTCTCTCGGAAGCAGGTTGCCCTGGAGTGGCAGATCCTGGCTCTATGATTGTGAAATTGGCCCACGAGGAAGGGGTAAGGGCGGAGCCTTTGGTAGGCCCTTCCTCTATATTGTTAGCTTTGATGGCCTCTGGCTTCAGCGGGCAGAGCTTTGTATTTCATGGCTACCTTCCCTATGATAAAGGCAAGTTGGGGCAAAAGTTGAAAGAAATTGAAAATGCAGCAATACGCCTGCAGCAAACACAAATATTCATGGAAGCGCCATATCGCAATGATAAGCTACTGGACGAAGTATTGCGAAACTGTTCTGATAAAACACAACTATGCATAGCCTGCGATATTACTTTACCAACCGAATATATTCGCACGCAATCTATTTTTCAATGGAAAAAGGGGAATGGGCCTAGTCTGCATAAAAGGCCTAGTATATTCTTGCTTTATAGTTAGGCTTTTACTGTTCTGATGTTATAATACCACCAGTTAATGGTGAGCCATATAAGAAATCCGACAACCAAAACTAAAGTAATAGGAAAAGTATATGCTAACCAACTGGGTGCATAGCTCCAATACCAAATGTTATAAACCGGTAGAAATGCGAGCAAGCGTACAATTTCTACAACATTGGTCCACTTCTTATTTTCAAGAATAGCACCACAATTAAGTGTGGTGAGAATTATCAATGCTAAAAATACACTGCGATAGAACCAGGTAATTTCTTCAAAGTAACTCATGTAGAAAATAAGTCCTGCGATTAACATTGTGAATTGGAACAATACATATATCTGCATGTTCAATGGCACCTTCGTACGGTATTTTTCAATCACACCTTTAGTCTTATCAAGGCTTTTTTGTCCTAGCATATTGCCTAAGTGCTCAGGACCCTTAAATAGTAACATGAATTTGTCTTTCCACTTGGGTAACATTTTCATTCCTTTCCACAAGTCAACGTAAAAGTGATAATTGGCCCAAACAGGGTTCCAGCTCCTTAAGGGTATAGTAATACCATAGGTTGGCTCTTCTTCTTCTTCTTTAAACGTTCCAAACATCCTGTCCCAAACAATTAATACTCCCCCATAGTTTTTATCAAGGTATTTTTCATTGGTAGCATGGTGCACTCTATGATGTGATGGAGTATTTAAAACCAACTCTAAAGGTCCAAGTTTACCTACATGGCGTGTATGTATCCAATACTGATAAAGTGTTTGAAAAGCGGCAGCAGCGCCAAAAGTGATAATATCAAAGCCTAAAAGGGGGATGGGGATAAACATTATCATTGCAATTAAATTGTGAAACCATGATTGTCTCAAGGCAACCGATAAATTGTATTCTTCACTTTGATGGTGCACGATATGTGCTCCCCAATATAGATTCCATTCATGTCCCCACCTGTGCGCCCAATAGAATATAAAATCATACAGTGTTACACAAGTTATAAAGCTTAAAATTGAAGTTTCGATAGTGAAGAAAGCGAAGTTTCTAACTACATAGTCATAAACCATTAATATAATCGCCTTGATTAACGCGTTGAATGCCTGCTGGCCAATACCAATATTCATGTTGGTTATAAAATCCTCAAAATTGTAATAATCCTTCTTCTTCACGCGTCCATAGACGTATTCAGCAAGAATGGTCAAGATAAAAAATGGGATTGCAAGAAGAATGAAATTAGGATTCATGGGCAGTAAATTGAATGATTAACAGAGATACTGTAAACAACACTTTAAATTTAATTCATAAATACCTTGTTGTCAAGAGGCTTCAACAAACAGTTGCATTTTTTCAACCAATGAAAAAGCCCCTTACAAAGTAAGAGGCTCCTCAGGTTGAGTATTTCTCCTATGCCTTCTTTAGTATTAGTTGCTTTCTATTCTTGTATATGGAATAGGTGCCATATAAAATAGTAATGATTGAAAGGAACCAGATATGGTCATCAATTGGCGCACCAACAGTTGAGCCACCACTAGGGGGTGGCGCTTGTGCTAAACTATTTTGCACACCTACCAGTAGTAAGAAAAAAACTACGATTAATTTCTTCATAATTCTGATTCAGTGTTGCTAATATAAGAAGCTTTTCGATAAATCATTGATTAAAAAAAGATAAGTCTACTTATTTTTTCGTTTAGTTAATTGCCAATTTCAATCAATTCTACTTCAAATATTAACGTGCTATTTGGTGGTATTATTCCTAAATCTTGACTTCCATAGCCCAAAGCTGGAGGCACTGTAAGCGTTGCTTGATCGCCCTCTCCTAAAAGCGCAATTCCTTCATCCCATCCTGCAATAACTTGTCCGCGCCCTAGTGTAAAGGCAAAAGGTTGTCCTCGATCTCTAGAGCTATCGAATTTGGTACCGTCAGTTAGTTTGCCTATATAATGTACATGAACCTTATCGCCCGCCTGTGGTTTACGTCCCTCACCAAGCTTTGTGTATTCATACTGCAATCCAGAATCCGTAGTGTATGTCTTGTTTAGTTCCACCTTATTTTCAATTTTGGTTGTTGTTTGGTTTTTTGTGCTGCCACAGGAAGCTACTAGTAAAGTTGTGATGGCAATAATTAGGGTAAAATGTTTCATTGGCTTTTCAATTCAACAAGTTCAACAGCGTATAATAGCGGAGCCCGAGATGGTATTTTATTATCATCACCAGCCAAACCATATGCCAGGTGCGAAGGTAATATGAATTTGGCTTTATCTCCCACTCTCATGAGCAAAATTCCTTCTTCAAGGCCAGCTTCAACACCACCTTTACCAATTAAGAATTTTTTCTGCCCCAACTCATCTGATGAGTATACTTGCCTACCATCAAGTAATGAAACAGTGTAATTAATTACGGCCACTTTTTCAGCTACGGCTAATGGTCCTGAGCCGCTATGGTTTATCATATATCGCAATCCGGTTCCAGTTGATTGCATATCCAGTTGATGGCGTTCGATATAATTATCAATGTCTTGTCTTTCTTGCTCATTCAGTAATTTGTTCACTCGCACCATGTCTTCTTTATATTGATTAGGGTTCGTGGTTTGCGAACTTGTATTATTATCATGATGCTTGCAGCAAGAAAGTAACCCAAGTATAGGCAGCAACATTACTATGGCTGATAATGACCGATAACCTTTTTTTTTCAAATCAACCATTTTTAATAGCTTGTTTATTCTCTATTATCAGTGCCTCCAGTTTTTCAATGGTTTCTTCAAGTGAAACATCAGAACGCCCACCAGCGGCATTTTCGTGCCCGCCTCCATTAAAATAAGCCCTGGCGAATTTATTAACGGAGTAAGAACCAACGGAACGAAATGATAGTTTTACTTCATTGTCTTGTTCTGTAATAAGTATGGAGAACTTAACTTTTCCAATTGATAGAGGATAGTTTACTATACCTTCTGTATCACCTTTTTGGAAATTAAAACGTTTCAACTCCTCCTGTGATAAGGCAATATAAGCTGCGCCAATCCCTGGAAAAACTTTCATTTTTTCATAAAGGGCATATCCTAGTAGTTTCAATCTGTTTTCAGATGATGAACTGTTAATTCGGTCAAATATTGCAGTATGGTCAATACCTATGTCGATTAATGCAGCTGCGATATGATGAGTCCTTGAACTGGTGCTGGAAAACCGAAAAGAGCCAGAATCAGTCAAAATACCGCTGTAAATGCATTCAGCGGCATCCACATCCAACTTATCAAACCCTCCCATTTCTTCAATGAAGTCATAAATAAGCTCGGCGGTTGAGCTTGCAGAAGTATCCCAATATATACTATTTGAAAAGTCGTCCGGTTGTGGATGATGGTCTATAAGTACCCGATAAGCATTTGCCTGTTCTACCAGAGCACCAAGTTCTGCAATGCGGCTGAGCGTATTAAAGTCAAGGCAAAAAATCAACTCAGCCTTTTCAATTTGTTTTGCTGCTTCATCTTGGTTCTGGGTAAACTTTAGCACATTCTCATTGCCACTCATCCATTGCAAAAACTCAGGGTAGGGGTTAGGCGTAACAACAGTTACATCATGTCCATATTTTTTCAACCAATTACTTAATCCAAGTGAGGAGCCTATAGCATCGCCATCAGGATTTTTGTGCGTTGTGATAACGATTTTCTTCGGTGCTTTTAGCAGTTCTCTCAGTTCAGGCTCAATTTTCCTTATCAAATCAGGTCTTTTTTTAGAAGGGAATACAAAGTTAATCTATTCCACCGAAAGATTTTTTCTATTTTCGCGTCCGTAAAAAATAAAGGAAAATAATGTCAGGTAACAGAACTTTTACAATGATTAAACCAGATGCAGTTGAAAATAACTACATCGGTGGTATTTTGAAAATGATTAATGAAGCGGGTTTTCGTATTAAGGCGATGAAATTTACTCGCCTAACCAAAGAAGCCGCAGGAGCTTTTTATGCAGTGCATAAAGAAAGACCTTTCTATGGCGAATTGGTTGAGTACATGTCAGGCGGCCCAATTGTTGCGGCTATCTTGGAGAAAGATAACGCTGTTGAAGACTTTAGGAAGCTGATTGGTGCTACCAATCCTGAAGAGGCTGAGGAAGGAACAATTCGTAAGATATATGCAAAATCAATTGCTGCCAATGCTGTTCACGGCTCTGATAGCGATGAGAATGCAGAAATTGAAGGTAGTTTCTTTTTCTCTCAATTGGAGAGGTTCTAAGGACTAACGGTGAAGTTTATTAAAAGCCACCTACTCACTGAGTAGGTGGCTTTTTTGTTGAAATTTAGAAGATTCCTTTTTCTATTTTTACACAAATCATCATTCATGCCAGCACTTCAAGGTCTTGAACGTATCTACCAACGTGAGTTAAAAAAGCCGTTAAAAAGATTGAACCTGTTAAAGTGGTTGGTTCCTTTTTCATGGTTTTATACAACACTATATTTAATACTAGCTACTTCTATAGTTTTTAGCCTTATCCTGGGTTTTATTCCTGACATAGATTTAGGCATTGCTTATGATAGAGAGACCCAAGTAAAAATGATGTATGCAGTTACCTATATTGGTATCTGGGGTATATGTTGGGAAAGGCTTTCCAACTATGTATCGTTAAGAGTGGAAATTTTAAGGAATAGTAAGCTTTTGACATTCTTTCTTTCGCTTCTTTTTGCCATTATCATATTCTTAATTGCGTGGTACATTGGTAATAATTATCTGGGTAGTGAATTGAACAATCAACTGATGACCAGGATGGGCATATTGATTAGTACAGCAGTAGTGCTGGTACTTCCATATTTCGCATTTAACAAATATCAGGAGAAATTCAAGAACCAATATAAATCCTTAGTAATAACCAAGCTATTACCGTTATTGGAGCTTAACTTGGAGTATAATACTGTTGATAGAATACCGTCCTCTAGTTTTGTGAAGAGCAAGCTATACCCTTGTGGAGAGATTGCTCATTATGGTTCAAGTGATAAGTTTGTTGGCCGAAGTGATGATTTGCGTTTTGAGCTTTGTCAGCTGGATGTGTCTCACCATAAAAAAGTTGGAAATAGAATTAGAATAATCCCCAGATACAAAGGGCTTTTTTATCGATTTGAAACTAAAGGTCATTTTGACGGCCAAGGCCTTATTCCATCAGAAGAGCTTAAGAACGAAGTAGGTGAAGGAATGGTTGATGTCTTGAACAGTTTACTCACTCGAACTGACATCACATATAGCCAAGTAGGGATTAACGAGAATACAAATGTATATTCCACTCACCCTGATGAAGCTAAAAAAATATTTGGCCCTGAATTATTGGATAAGCTTGAAACGATAAAAGGTAAATTCAATAGCGATGTTTCCCTTTCCTATGCCGAAGATAATGTTTACGTCACAATACCAATGGAAAAAGACTACTTATGGCCTGGAGGTGGTAATTTTGATGATTATCAAAAACTAGAGGAACATTTGATTCAAATCGAAGATTTGGTAAATGTGCCCTTATCTCTTAAGGATTGCTTCAGTAGTTGATTATCTTGAGCGTATCAAGGTTAAGTCTCACTTTCAGCCAAGCTTCTAGCTTTTCTTCTTCTCGCTTGCGTTTTGCCTTAGATAGTTTCTCATCCCATCTCACTAAGAATAGGGGAATGGTATCAGTAGGCTTCTTAAAGTCACTTTCAAAAGCATTGGCATATGATATCCTTTCCAGATTATCGTAATTAATTCCAACTTCTTTTTTCAAACTGTCAAAAGGTACACTGAGTTTTAGGTTTGATATTTCACGTTTCAAGTCCTGTATTTCCTGATCTTTGTCCCTTAATTGTTCTTCAGTCTTTATGTATAGTTGCTCCATAAAAGCAGAATTACCCATCAGATTGCCGTGTTCGGGGTCATTAGCCTGATGAATCCTAAGTACAGTTTTCTTCAAGTCATAATTTGCTAATCTTCTGTTTAAATCTTCTTCTATCTCCAAGGGGATTGGCTCTCCCATTACAAACAAATCAATTTTGGACAAGGTATCATTGTACTCTATTTTTTGGCTAAATATTTCCGTTCCCTCAAATTGAATGTTTTCAGTGATAAATTGATTGGCTTTTCTTGCGAAAATAGACTCCTGTATCACATTGAAGAAGATGAAACCACTTGGCACGAGTATGATAACGGTAAATAGAATAATATAACTCCTTGCCTTTTTCTCTTTAATGGGGTCAACAAAATCACGCAATGGAAAACGAAGATATCTAACAACAACCAAGGTGGAAATTGAAATGAAAAGTGAATTGAGGAAAAAGAGATAGAATGCCCCAAGCACGAACTTTATATTGCCAGTAGCAAGCCCAAAGCCCGCAGTGCATAACGGTGGCATAAGTGCAGTAGCAATCGCAACACCAGGTATTACGTTACTTTTCTCTTTTCTGGAACCAGCTATTATACCAGCAAAGCCTCCAAAGATGGCTATAAGGGCATCTAAAAAAGTGGGTGTGGTTCTTGCCAACAACTCACTTTGCACGTCAACCAGCGGGGTTACAGAAAAGTATATGAAAGAAGTGAGTAAACTTACACCTACAGCTACCCCAAAGCTCTTTAGCGAGCGAACTAAAGTTTGCCAATCATTAGTGCCAACTGATAATCCAATACCCAATATTGGACCCATTAATGGCGAGATAAGCATTGCGCCAATAATAGCCGCTGTAGAATTTACATTCAGCCCGATAGATGCAATGAAAATAGAACAAATAAGAATCCAAACATTGGGACCTTTAAAATCTATGTCTCGTTTAATACCAGCAATAGTGCCATCTATATCTGTCCCTTCTCTAATGGACAAAATAGTGGATATAAAGTTTCGGATAGTAGTAAAAGCCTGGTTTACTTCAGTGCCCTGTCTGTTTTCTGACTCGGGCGCCTTTTCTTCCTGTTCTTTACCTTGTTCTTCTGCCATTAGCTGATAATTCTTTCAGCAATGATAAATAAAAAAGCCCTGTTTTGTACACAGGGCTTCTTCAAAACTAAACACCAAATCATTTAAAACTTACAATCTTTGTGTTGTTGATGATGCCTAAATTTCTCTTTCATCTTATGTTTTTTTGCATCAAAAGCGAGTTGTTGCTCATCCGTCAGTAGACTTCTGATTTCCTGTATCTGTCTTGATTTTGTTTTCATTAATTCAGCTTGCAAACCGCTCATTTCATCTATTAAGGCATCAATTTGGGTCATATCTGGACTGTCAACTGTAGCCAAGGTCTTCATTTTGGCTTTTTTCTCTTCTAATTGGTTATGAATAGGTAAGGTTTGCTTTCTGCCATTTGTTCTTATCGTTTTAATAGCTTCGCGTTGTTCGTCTGTAAGGTCTGGTATCATTTCTTGCTTTGGGTGATATTGAGCCATCTCCATTTTCTTTTTCCCATCCATCTCACCTTTGTCTTGTGCAATAGCTGCTGCTGAAATCACTATCACGGCAACTATTAAAAAAGTTATCCTTTTCATGCTATTTAAGTTTTAATTGATTTGCAGGTTTGACTGCTATGGTGGATAAAAGTTTAAAGGCTTGGAGAGAATAAAGTGTGAAAATAAGTTAATTTGCATTATGCTGGAAAATTTGGATAAATACCATAAGGCGATAATAGGCGGAGATAGGTCTGTGCTTGCTAAGGCTATTACATTAATAGAAAGTACATTAGATGGCGATGAAGACCAGTCTGCCAGACTTTTAACACTATGTTTGCCTCATTCAGGTAATTCGATTAGGGTAGGAGTGACTGGTGTTCCTGGTGTTGGTAAAAGTACTTTTATAAATACCTTGGGAATAAAGTTGATAAAGGAGGGGCATAAGGTTGCCGTTTTAGCTGTTGACCCTACCAGTGAACGTTCAGGAGGGAGCATACTTGGAGATAAAACCAGAATGAATGAACTGGCGAGTGAGCCTAACGCATTTATTCGTCCTTCCCCTTCGGGTGGTACTTTGGGTGGTGTGGCTCGCAAAACTAAAGAAGCCATCATATTATGTGAAGCTGCTGGTTTTGATGTGATATTTGTAGAAACGGTTGGCGTTGGGCAAAGTGAGACAGCAGTGAGTAAAATGGTGGATTTTTTCTTGCTTTTGGTGCTTGCGGGAGCTGGCGATGAGCTTCAGGGTATCAAGCGAGGGATAATGGAATTAGCTGATATTATTGCGATTAACAAAGCCGATGGTGATAATTTGCCGATAGCTAAAAAGGTAGTGGCTGACTACAAAAATGCATTGCATTTGTTTCCACCAAATGAAAATGGGTGGGTACCCTATGTAAAAACCTGCTCTTCATTGACGGGCGAAGGGTTAGAAGATATCTGGGAAATTGTTAGGGAGTTCAAAGAAAAAACCTCTGAAAGTGGATATTTTGATAAAAGACGCAAAGAACAAGAATTGTATTGGATGCTTCAAACAATTGAAAGCAGCCTGAAGCAAAAGTTTTTCTCGAGACCCCAAGTAGTTCAAGAACTGGAAAGGGTTAAAGCGGCAGTTTCTTCAGGCAAGATGAGCTCGTTTGAAGGGGCAAAGTGTATGCTGGAGCTTGTTTAAGTTATAAGCCGTAACTTTTCTTTATCTCTTTTTTTAGATAGTCTATTGCTACTTGGTTAGGCATTTTATCAAGTTGTGCACCCATTTGAAATATGATGTGGCTCAGGTCAATACCCGTGGCAGTTTCTTCCATTTTGCTAGATGCAAGGTTGTAAAGTTTCTGCATTTCCTCCTTTGCGTTCTTTACCAGTTCCCAAGCAGTATCTGAAATGTAGATTTGCTGAGATAGATTGTGCTCATATTCTGTCCTAATTGATTTGGATATTTCTGAATGAAAAAGTTTAGCACTCATTCCTGCTTTATGAACACGCAGTATCATGTTTTCAGGAGATATTCTTTCAAGGAATATTACGGCTCGCTCATAAGCCTGTAGCTTAAGCGGTAGCAGGCTTTTTTCCAATTCTTTCTTTTGTTCTAATTTGCGTTTCTCTCTTTCGCCTTCAAAAAATTCTTTGGTAAGAAAGTAGAAGGTAAGACAAACGATAGATACAGGTACAACAATTTTAATAATCTCCAGAAAGGTATCCATTCTCCTATTGGTTTATTGGCGGACTAAATATCGCAATTTTAGATACAAAAAAATGTTGATAAGTGATATTTAAAAACAAAAAGCCGCAAGCATCTGCTTGCGGCTTTTAAGCACAATTGAATGTGTTGTACTATTTCAAGCCAGCAACGTGATGGCTCAGTTTTGATTTAATGTTTGCAGCCTTGTTTTTGTGGATAATGTTTCTCTTAACAAGCTTGTCTAACATACCTTGCACTTTACCATAAAGCTCTTCACCTTCTTTTTTGCTTGACGCATTTCTGAGGTTTTTTATTGCATTACGGGTAGTAACGGCTGCGTAGCGATTACGAACACGCTTAGTTTCGTTAGACCTAATTCTTTTTATTGACGACTTATGATTTGCCATTTCTTATAAATTTCCCAGCCTTTTCAGGCTTTCTATAATCTTTTACTCTTTTGTTTTCCGTTTATCGGGCTGCAAATATACAGCTTTTATGGATTTTTCGAATAATTCTCTTCCAAATATTTAAATATTTCTTGTTAAGAGGGTGTTAGTAAATGTTGATGTTATACCTTGCAAAGCCAACAAAAACAATTCTTAAACTCTGTGACATGAAAAAAGAAATTCTAATACTATTGATTATTGGCACTCCATATATCCTTCTAGCTCAAGTTTCAGGCAACTCGCTTTATGGTCAGGATAATCGTTACAAATTTAGAAATGAGGCAATTAATACGATGCAAAGTACCATGCAATGGGACAATACTAACATTCAAGATCCCAATGCAGTTATATTTAATCTTAGAGGCTTAGCCAACATAAAGGCCGATGCATACACTGCTATATTTAATATAACTCAAGTGGGAGAAACAGCTACAAAGGCCAATGAACTGGTTAATCAACGCTATGAGGCTTTCCTTACTGAGATAGCTTCTTATGTAAAAAAGGAAGACGTATATCTTGATATGGTATCACAGGTGCCTATATATGAAGTAGAAGTAACACAGAAGTTATTCAGTAAAACCTATAATGAAGTGCCAAAGGGTTTTGAATTGCAGAAGAATATTCATGTACTTTACAAAAAAGGTGCTGATTTAGATAGGATATTGGAGGCTGCAGCTAAGCATGAAATTTATGACTTAATCAAAGTTGATTACTACATAGAGGATGGAGACAAGGTATTTTCGCAATTAAGAGATAGCCTATTATTATTAGTGAATGAAAGGGTTAAATCGTACAATAAACTACTAGGTGAGAAGTTAGACACTGCATATACCAGCATACAGGAGAATAAAGCCATGACCTTTCCTATTGATAGGTATTCAAAATACACTC
Organism: Flavobacteriales bacterium; assembly: GCA_028281825.1. Taxonomy (GTDB): domain Bacteria; phylum Bacteroidota; class Bacteroidia; order JANQJC01; family JANQJC01; genus JANQJC01. Next base: position 7,541 of record JANQJC010000051.1, on the reverse strand, counting down.
CTGCGAGTAGCTCATCTGTGGAAGCTTTGGGTAGAAAGTCAGGTGTAACGGCTGTTAGAAAGCCAACTATCATGTTCTATGATAAGTTGAGCTATCACAATTTTGACATTATCGTTAATCCAATTGTATTAGAACCTGTGGTACAATACACTTACCAAATCAAGGTACAATACCATCGTAAGCGTCCGGTTCAGATTAAAACACAAAACCATTACAAAATTATCAATAGCAATGGTGATGTGAAGACATTGGAAGTGAAGTAGTATTTTATTTCAGTTATCATATCTTCCCTTTTCAATACCTATCTTTGCAGCCCAAATCATAGAAATGGGTTTCAAGGACGAGATTAAGAGAAGGCGTACTTTTGCAATTGTGAGTCACCCCGATGCAGGTAAGACAACATTAACGGAAAAATTGTTGCTGTTTGGTGGAGCAATTCAGGTGGCTGGAGCGGTTAAAAGCAATAAAATCAAGAAGACTGCTACTTCTGACTTCATGGAGATTGAGAAACAGAGAGGTATTTCTGTTGCTACTTCTGTGATGGGCTTTGATTATAGGGATAAGAAAATCAATATTCTGGATACTCCTGGTCACAAGGATTTTGCTGAAGATACCTACCGTACGTTAAGTGCCGTGGATAGCGTTATCATAGTAATTGACGTTGCCAAAGGTGTAGAAGAGCAAACAGAAAAGCTCTGTGAAGTAGCGCGTATGCGCAACACGCCTATTATGGTGTTTATCAATAAGCTGGATAGGATTGGTAAGGATGGTTTTGAGCTGTTGGATGAAGTAGAACAGAAGCTAAACATCAAGGTAAGGCCATTGAGCTGGCCTATAGGCATGGGGCCGGGCTTTAAGGGCGTTTACAATTTGTATCAACAAGATTTAAACCTATTTAGCCCTCACGGAAAGCAGGAACAACACGATGTGATAAGCGTAAAGGATGTAAATGATCCTGTTTTGGATAAACATGTTGGGGGTAGTGCTGCAGAAAAGCTACGCGAAGAAATAGAGTTAATCGAGGCAGTTTATCCGGAGTTTAAAGTAGAGGATTACTTAAATGGAGAAATCTCTCCTGTATTCTTTGGCAGCGCAATTAACAACTTTGGTGTAAAGGAACTTTTAGACTGTTTTGTTGATATAGCTCCACCGCCGGTTTCAAGAGAGACCGAAGAAAGAGTGGTGGAGCCTAATGAAGATATTTTCTCGGGCTTCTGTTTTAAAATACATGCCAACATTGATCCCAATCACAGGAATAGAATCGCCTTTATTCGCATTTGTTCTGGAAAATTTACCAGAGGTAAGCAGTATCACCATGTTAGGCTAGATAAGGCTCTTCGTATTTCTTCACCCACCGAGTTCATGGCTGAAAAAAGAGAAATTGTTGATGAAGCATACCCAGGTGATATTATAGGTATACCAGATAGTGGTAATTTCAAAATTGGTGATGCAGTTACTGAAGGAGAGAAGCTACACTTTAAGGGTATTCCCAGTTTCTCGCCCGAGATTTTTAAATACGTTGACAATGCAGACCCAATGAAGTCAAAGCAACTTGCAAAAGGACTTGACCAATTAACTGATGAGGGGGTAGCACAGTTGTTCACTAGCCAATGGAGTGGAAGAAAGATATTGGGTACTGTCGGTCCACTTCAATTTGACGTGATTCAACATCGCTTGCAGCATGAATATGGGGCTTTATGCAAATACTCACCGGTTAACCTTCACAAAGTTTGTTGGATTGATAGTGAAGACAAAAGCGAGTTGAAGAAGTTCATCGAAAGAAAGCAGGATTATGTAACTGTGGACAAAGACGAGAAGCCTGTTTTTATGGCTGAATCTGCGTGGGCATTGCAAATGGCTGAAGAACAATACCCAAAAGTGAAGTTTCATACTACATCAGAATTTGAATGAACAAGTCAGGGATATTAGTAATAGGTTTAGTGGTATTGATAGCTTTTGTAGGTATTTATGTCGGCTATAAAATGATAGACAAGCCTGAAAGGCTCAAAATTTTTAATCCTACAGATATCAACCCAAAATTAGTATCGCCAGATGTGAAAGATATATATGCACATCATAAAATTAGAGGCTTTAAGTTGGTAAGTCAGTTAGGTGATACAATCACTCAAAAGCAATTTGACGGTAAGATATATGTTACTGATTTCTTCTTTACTACATGCCCTTCGATTTGTCCGAAAATGAGCACTCAAATGGTTAGGGTGCAAGAAGCTTTTAAAGACGATGATAAAGTAATGATATTGTCGCATACCGTTTTCCCTGAGATAGACTCAGTGCCTGTATTGGCTGCATATGCAGAAGAATACGGCGTGGAAGCTAATAAGTGGCTATTAGTAACGGGCGACAAAAAAGAGATTTACGACTTAGCGCGTAAATCTTATTTCGCAATTATTGATGAGGGAGGTAATGGAGATGAACATGATTTTATCCATACTGAGAATTTTGTTTTGATTGACCCAAATAAGCGTATACGTGGTTTTTATGATGGAACTTCTCTTGAAGACGTTAACAGGCTAATTAAAGAGATAAAGATTCTCAAACAAGAATTCCCTTAACTAAGCAATTCTAAGTACCACATTTGTAGGTCTTGCAGGGTCGTAGTACAAATGCATGATTGATGGCATTTTTTCAGCTCCAATTGCAACTTTTATTGTCTTCTCCCATTGTTCTTCATTAAAGTAAGGTTGGAGTGGCTGTTTAACCGAACTGATAAGTCTTGATGACGCTTTAATTTTTCTATCCCAAACCTTATACTGCAGAAGAATATCTTCAGGGCCAACAGTGGTACGTTTGTCACCTTTTTCTCTTGAAACATTAAAAGACTCAGGTAAATTGAGAAAGCCATAATCATTGGTCAGTTCTTCACCAATATTGATATCGCGCACAGCAATTTCAAAATTAAGCGGAGTCAGCATACAATTTGGGGTGAAGCTATGGTTCATGTACTTAGTATGGTCCCAACATAAAATATGGTTACCCTGTGCGTTTCTGTAACTATATTTTTCAAGTACTTCTCGCATTGGGCCTGTTATTTTATCAGCTTCCTCGGGAGTAATGCTTCTATCTAATGGATCCATTACCCAAGTTATGGTCCCCTTTGGGATAAAGGCTGTGGCAACAACTCCATAACCCTTGAGTGTGTCAATAAATTTAACCTCAGTATGTGGGTGTAGCATGTGTATAACGCTTTAGAGCAGCGCTACTATTAGTCATCATCATCTTCAGGAAAATCATCGTCTTCGTCATACTTGTAATTTTCCAAGTCATCATCTTCTTCATCCTCATAAAACCGATTCTTCAAAGGATACTTATCACCTTTGGTTTGTGGTTTCATTTTCTTTTTGTTATGAGGGCTTTTTTCTTCGTCTCGGTTTCTATCTGAAAAACCTGAATTTTTAGTTTTCATCTCTTACTTAATGAGGTTACTAATAATCATCCAATATTTTTTCTGATTTAAGTACTTCACCTGTTTTATCAAGCTTAAAATACCAAAAATCTTCATCATTTTCAACGTAGATATGGTAAAAAAAGTTTTTACCACTTTCTATTTGATTAACTTCAGTAATAATACCGTCTGGGTGTTTTGAGGTTATGACCTTATTGATGCTCTCAGGTAATTGAGTATCATACAATACCGTTTTAGTTGATAACCAGTTTCCCGTAGAGTCATATTTTGCCTCTTTGTAAACATCTGCTTGGTAAAAATACTGTAGTGTAGTCACCATTATCAGAAAGTTGCCATTCGATTTCAACTGCTTCTGGAAACTGTTCATTAAACGCTTGATTAATCGCAGTGGGAATGTCTTGAGCAAATAGCAGAGAGCCTGATAGCAAGACTAAGGCCAAAAATGAGAGTTTCATTTTATCTCAAAAGAGTGCATTATGATTTGATGCAAATTAGCAAAAGATTCAATTGAAAATTTAAGTGTTGAAAAATAATTTTTCGAAACCGGATTTCTTGTTTTATCTACCTTACAACCATTTTAAAACCTACGCCATGTACGTTGTCAATAGTAACTTCAGGGTCATCCTTAAGGTATTTCCTAAGGCGAGTTATAAAAACATCCATACTTCTGCCAGTGAAGTAGTCATCGCTACCCCAAATTAAACGCAGTGCAGTCTCTCTTGCAAGCACTTCATTTCTGTTGATGAATAAGAGTTTAAGTACATCAGCTTCTCGTTTAGTCAGTGTGCGTTCATTCTTTTCGATTTTTAAAGTTTGATTGGTGTAATCAAAAACATACTTACCGATATTAAAGACATCTTTTCTTCCAGTTGGCAGTCCATTATCAAAACACCTTTTAAGTACAGCTTCTACTCTCAATAAAAACTCTTCGGTACTGAATGGTTTGGTTATATAATCATCAGCACCTGCTTTGTATCCTTTTATCCGGTCATCTTGCATGGTTTTGGCAGTGAGAAAAATAATAGGAATATCCTTATCTAATTCCCGCAGTTCTGTTGCCACGGTAAATCCATCCTTATTCGGAAGCATAACATCCAATATGCATAAATCAAACCCTTTCTCAAAAAAGGATTTGATGCCCATAGTGCCATCTTTTTGCCAATCAACCTCATAGCCTTTTAGCTGCAACACATCCCTAACCACAAAGCCTAAATTTTGGTCATCTTCTACTAATAATATGCTTGCTTTTGTTTTGCTCATTTGCGAGGCAGATATATATCAAACTGGCTACCTAGGCCAGGTTCACTGGTTAATTTTATATTTCCTTTATGTGCCGAAATCATGGTTTTTACATAATATAAGCCCAATCCAAATCCTTTCACGTTATGGATATTACCGGTAGGTACACGATAAAATTTTGAGAAGATATGTTTCTGAACATCTTTGTTCATACCTATGCCATTGTCTTTAATACTCAGGATAACGCCACTTTCTGCATCTTTAGTACTTATTTCTATTTCAGGTTTTTTATCGGAGTATTTTATAGCATTGTCGAGAAGGTTGTAGATGATGTTAGTCAAATGAACCTTATCACCAAAAATGGTTTTACTGCTAGCCTCCAGATTGGTTTTTATATCACCTCCTTTTTCAGTAATCATCAACTTCATGTTATCAACCGTTTTTCCTATTACTTCATGCAAATCAAGGCTTTCTCTGTTGAGCTTAACGTTATTTGAGTTGATATCAGCCATCTGAAGGACTTTTTCAACCAATGTTTTCAATCTTATACTTTCATCATGTATCATTTTTGAATACATCTGCCTTCTTTCAGTTTGTACACCAATATCATCTTTCATTAACATTTCGCTGCTTACTGAGATGGTTGAGATTGGTGTTCTAAATTCGTGAGTCATATTGTTAATAAAATCATTTTTTATCTCTGATAACTTTTTTTGTTTAAGAATAATGGTCATGGTGTAGCCAAAGAATATGATTACAAAAAGCAATATAACCGAAGAGAATACCCAAATCCCCATCCTGTTTACAATGTAAGCCTGTTTAGCGGGAAAATAAACCCCGAAGTAATGCCCGTCTTCTTGCCACCTTGGAGGTTCATCATGATTTTCTTCGATTGCTTTGGTTTCTTCATTCAATTGAACAAGGTTGCCATACACCATGCTATCATTATAGCAATCGTAAATCATGTACTCAAAGTTTACATCAATGTCTCTTTTTTCGAATTCATTGATAAGGAAGGACTCAAGCAAATAAGGGTGGAGTGTATCATTCATACTCACCACAAAATAATTTGAGGTAAGTTGCTTGATGGTGGGCGTTTCGCTGGAGTCTTTGTAAACAGTCTGTATCTGTTTGGTTACAGAACGTAAGGCACTATTAACTCTTTCATTAAACTCCTTTTCCTTAAGGTCAAAGGCCTTATTTATCCAAAAAAGTTGCGTAACTATAATGCCAAGAATAGAGATAGTGGCTAATAGTATCACCATCCTTATGCTTTGCCTGTCCATACCGCTAAAATAAATTGAATTTTTCCTTCTGAAAAGCTGTTTAACTTTTCATTAACAGGGCAAGCCCGTGATTATTTGAATACAGACTTAATAAACCCCCAAAACTCAGAGAGTCCTTTTTTGGTGGTAAACACATTGCTTATCACTTTAAGATAGTCCTTCCAAGTGGCCTTTCTTTGTGGTTGTTCAACTGGTGTTTCAGTAAAAAGTTCTTCGAAAGTGGTAATGGTGGTAAATTCTGATGCACTTTCCTGCTTTACAGCTAAACTATCCGCAATCTTAAACTTTTTCTGCGCGTGTTGTTTGTAGCCCATTTTTTCTTCTAAAAGCCCTAGATTGTTGAATGCTACAGCATCTTCTGGGTCTAGTTCAACTGCCTTGTAATAGTCCTTAATTCCACCTTCAGTATCTCCAAGCTTATCCTTTATAAAGCCACGTATTGCATACCTGTAAGCATAATCAGGATCTAGCTTTACTGCCAAATCAAGATCCTTCATCGCGCCTTTGCCATCTCCTGTAAAGTACCTTACTAAGGCCCGTTCACATATAAAAGTAGCATTTTTTGGTTCCTTTTCAACCACAAGGTTGAGATCAATCATAGCTAATGCATACTTTTCAAGTTTCATTAGGCACACTCCACGATTGTATCTGCACAAAGTATGGCTGGGATCAAGCTCAAGTCCGCGCTCAAATGATGCCAGGGCCTTATCTACTTGATTTGCGTTTAATAACTCAAGCCCTCTCTTAAAATGTATGTTTTCGGTTGTTTTCACTTTTCAGTCAGTCACTACAAATCTATTATACTTCTATACTTCAACAAAAATTCAACAGAAGAAGTTCATAATTTAATCAATTTTTCTTCTTCAGTATAAATTAAATACTTTTCAATTTTATCATAACCCATGTCTTCCAGCAAAGATTCGTATTTTATAATTTGTTGCTTGTGAACTTCTTGCTCGCTACCTGTTTTAAACTCCACAATCTGAATTTTATTGCCGTCAATTATAAGTCTATCTGGGCGTAACCATTTACCATCTTCAGTTAAGATATCTGCTTCAAGTCTTAGTTTTTTTCCCTTTTCAAATAGTGGCTTAATGGAGGGGTTATTGATTAAACTCCTGATTTTACCTGTTAACTCCAGAGCTTCACTTTCCTTAATCAAACCTTCATCTTTTAACGATACGATAGCTTTCTCAACATCTTCATAAGTAATAATTCTTGATAGGGTTGTATGCATTAGATTTCCGTAATCAACGCGTTTTTGATATTCCTTATCAGTATCCCATGCTAATTCACTTTGTCTGCTTATGTATACCTTATCTCTCCAGTCTCTGGATTGTGCTGTCTCAAGACTGTAAGAATTCTGTTGTTGCTCTACAGCTGAGTGGTAAGATAAAGGTTGACCGAATGAATAAACTTCTTCACCTTCATTATAGAGACTTTTGGTTTTAAGAAACTCTCTCAATAGACAGGCGGTACTATCCGCATTATTATAACTAGGTTTTATTTGTTCCGATAGTACATATAACCTGTGTGAGGGGCGAGTCAATGCCACATATAGGAGGTTATAAACATCGAGCCTGGATTTGTTC
>JANQJC010000137.1 GCA_028281825.1 Flavobacteriales bacterium | reverse complement strand
CAGCATGAGAAAGGTGATGCTCAGGGAAGAGCATTTTTAATTTCCTTTTATCGTACTCACCTATCTTTTCTAACTCCTCATGGATAAGTCTTTTGAGGAACATCTTCTCCTTCAGCCAAACAGGTATTGCTGTGATAAATGAACGGATACCTTTAGGTGCAAAAGCATAATAGGTCTCTAGCAAGCGCTCAAACTTGAGTAGTGGCTTGTCATAAAACGCGACAGCATCTAACTCGTCAATACTCACACCAGCATACTCCAGGCAAAACCTTACTGCATTTACGGGAAAAGCGGGGTCATGCTTCTTCCTTGTAAAGCGCTCCTCTTGCGCTGCTGCTATTATCTCACCATCCTCAATAATAGCCGCTGCACTGTCGTGATAAAATGCCGATATACCTAATATTTTCACTTGCTAAATTCTGGCTGCGAAACTATGAATTATTTTCAGCCAATAGTGCTTTCAATTTATCATTGGGTAACCTTCCTGCCTCGTCTTCGGCATATTGGGGCTTGATACCCTTCACAAAATACATATCTATCTTACCCTTATTCTTGGCGTCTTTTTTACCTCTATACTCACATTCAAAGTAGGGCTTGATTAATTCATAGGTGCTGTTTGATATATTAACTTCACCCGGCTCACCACTTGATTCCATTCTACTTGCGGTATTCACTGTATCACCCCAGATATCATAGGCAAACTTCTTCTTGCCCACCACTCCAGCCGTCAATGGGCCTGTGTGTATACCAATCCTTATACTCCAGGGCAATTCTCCTGTGCTCGTTTTGGTATTAGAAAGCCCCTTCACATAATCCAACATTTCAAGGGCAGCAAGTGTCACCGTTAAAGGGTTGTTGTCAGCTTTTACAGGTATGCCACCTGCACACATGTAAGAGTCTCCAATAGTCTTAATCTTCTCTAGCCTATACTTTTCAATAATACCATCGAAATGCTGGAACATTTTATCTAACTGACTTACTAACTCTTCGGGCTGCATGCCTTCAGCTATCTTAGTAAAACCCACAAAATCAGTAAACAGCACTGATACCATATTGTAGTACCTAGTGCTCGCGTAGCCCCTCTCTTTCAGCTCTTCTGCAGTTTCCTTAGGTAATATATTCAAAAGTAACTCCTCTGTTTTCTCCTTTTGTTCTGCAAGTTCTGCAGTTCTTATCTTCACTTTTTCTTCCAGTTCGGCCCGTTGCTGCCTCAATTGCGCCTCCCTCAATCTTATGAGTAAATACACCAACCCGGCAAGCACTAAACCACAAGCTACATAAAACCACCAAGTTCCATAAAATGGTGGCTTAACCGTAAACCTGTATTCCTGTATAGGGCTTTCAACACCAAAGATATTTCTTGCTTTTATCTTCAACCTATAGTTGCCTGAAGGGAGATAGGGAAATTCAATCTTTGAATTTGAAGTCCATTGCGACCAATTACCCATCAAGCCTTGTATCACATATTGAAATTCGGTAGCATTGCTTTTCAGGAAGTAGGGGGCAGACATTTTAAAAGCCAAGGAACTTTCATTGAAATCAAGTTCCAAATTGTTTAATGTGAAATTGTATCCCGAACTGTTTGAGATAGACTTTAAGAAAACATTCAGCTTGCCATGCATCTTGTCTTCTTTATTCTCAATCTTATACAAATCGGTACCATTATCAATCACCCAAAGGTTTTCCTCTCCATCCAAATAGATACTTTGAATATTATCAAAAAGCTCCAGATAAGCCATATTGATAGGTACAGTTTTTCCGCTGGGGCTGAGAAAATACCATTCCTCCCCATCATGATGCCAAGCCACGTCATCTTGCAGCAGAATATACCTGTTGAACTGCTGCATGCTACTATCACTGCTCATTCTTGATATACTATCTCTATCAGCGTTATACAGATATATGCCCGATGCCGACAAGAAACAAGGGCCATCCGAGCAATTACCAATCATCACCCGCTCAGAATACCTGGCATTAAGTGTATACTGCCTAATCACGGTTTCTGAGGTATCCCCTGATAAAGCCATCTTAAAGACAATATCATCCGTTCCTAACCATAGGTTTTTCTCATTGTCCTGCATAATAGAGTATACGGGCATCTTTATCCTTTCATAGGTAATTGTTTTCCAACCTCCTTTCCACTCTATTGACATTAAGCCATCGCTGGTTCCAACAAAAAACTTATCGTCACCAGCATCGTAGATATAGTTGATATACTTTTCCTCTATAACAGTTGAAACAGAGTTATACCTGATTTGGTATAGTCCAGTATTAGTGGCAACCAGCAGCTTGTCTTTATAAGGCACCAACTGCTTTGACTTTTCCTCTAAGCCATTAATTTTCTTGTAAAGTTTCTTTACAATCATCACTACTGGTTGTTGCTCTTCAACGTTCTTTCGTGATAATTGAGCACTGGGGACAGGGGCTGTTATCTTAGGCCTTGATTTGCTGGCCCCCGGGGCATTAATTTCCGTTGGACTGGTTGGCCCAAGTTCTAAACCTGTTGGCTCGTTCTTTATCTTAGGTTGGGCATTTTCTTCTTTAGAATCACTCTCTTCTTTCTCATCGTCCTTTTTTGAACCAAACAGCGAGTTAAAAAAACCTCTCCTTTTCTGTTTTCTTTCTTCTTTCTTCTGCTCTTTGATTTCTTCCTTGGTCATTGGCTTTGAACCACCCGGCCTACCTCCGGGAGCCCCGCCAGGAGAACCTCCTTGCAGCATTTTTTGCATCATACTGTTGGTATTGGGCCCTACATCGTTCCTTTCAACTGGTTTCTCCATAGCCTCAGCCAACAACTGGACTTCTTCCTTGGTTTTCACTTCAGCCAGGTAATAAACCCCTTCACTGGTAGCTACATAGGTAGTATTATTGAAACTAACCGCTGTGTTTAGGTTACCTTCCAGTCCAGGGAACGAGCTATAATTCTGTACGGGTAAGGTTTGGTCTACCCTACTCAAACCAAACTCATGAGCCAACCATAACCCTCCGTCTCTATCCATTCCAATGGCATACAACTCATCATCCGGTATTCCGCTCCTATATGTGATTATATTGTCAATGCTACCGTCCTTCTTGTTAACGATAACACACCCGCCAGTAAGTGTTGAGAAAGCTATCTTATCATCTGGCAACATAGCTCCACCTGAGAGCACATTTTGGTAGACATACTCATTAGCTTCAGATTGATAGTCTTTAAATTTTTTCCCATCAAATAAATAGAGCTTATCTTCTTCAGTGCCTATTAATACATTCTCATTATCATATTGCACAGTGAAAAGTATGTGAGTATTCTTCAACTTTTCTCCACCCGAAATAGGGATGAGTGTATCACTTTCAAGCCATTGCAACCCAACGTTTTCTTCATTCACCAGCACCTTATCCTTAAACCTCACCAAACCTCTAAAACGGCCATCGTTACTACTTTTCCATATTTTGCTTTCATTAATATCTGCTAATGAATACCGGTAAACAGCCAATTCGGAATAAAAAACCACATATTCTGGCAAAACTTCAACCTGAGAAATATTGCCAACCACCTGACCCGGCTTTTTTAATGACTTGTAGTTATACAATCCTTTGTCATTCTTGTATAGGTAACCCATATCCCTTCGGCACCCTACAAAAATCCGCTCTTTATCGCTCTCTCTTTTTATCACATAGGGGATATCATTGGTCTCAATAAAAGTCCACTCACTACCATCAAAGGTGAGTACTCCACGCCTGTTGGCAAAAAGCATTAAGTCATCGGCGCTTTGCTCAATATCCCAGTTTTGAGGGTCAATTACCTCACCGGTTAGATAATAGTTAGTGATAAAAGGAGAGCCTGACTGGTTTTGCGCAAACCCAGCAAGAATCCATACCGATAAGACGAATGTTAAAGCTATTTTAGTCAGTAACTTCAATGCTATTTTGAATTGGGATGTCTAAAATAGTCAAGAAGTTATTACCAAACGAATAGTTACGCACTTAGTTGTTTAAAAACGTAGCGTATCATTAAAAAAACGATAAGAACACCAATTATTATCGCAAAACTTACCCAGGTTCCCTTAAAATCTTCCTTGCGCTTCTTAAAGTCTGACCAGTAGGCCCATATCATACCCACAACAAAAAGTATCACGAATATGATTGCAAAAATCTTATGTCCTGTAGTTATGGTTTCCATCCTTATCCTAATAATTTCTTCTGCAATAAGTACTCTGCAATCTGCACCGCATTGGTCGCGGCCCCCTTTCTCAGGTTATCTGAAACTATCCACAAATTAAGCGTTTTTGGCTGAGACTCATCCCTTCTTATTCTGCCCACAAAAACGGCATCTTTATCATGAGCCATTAAAGGCATCGGGTATATATTATCTGCTGGGCGGTCATAAACTTCAACTCCATCCGAGGCTTTTAGCAGAGCAACTACATCGGCTATTTCATATTCATCTTGAAACTCAACATTGACTGATTCCGAATGCCCTCCCACTACTGGAACCCTAACCGCGGTGGCAGTAACAGCAATAGCATCATCACCAATTATCTTTCGGGTTTCATTCACCAGTTTCATTTCTTCTTTGGTGTAATCATTTTCAAGAAACACGTCACAATGCGGAAGGCAGTTCTTATCAATTGGATGCGGATAAGCTTTTTCTCCTTCTACACTAGCCCTCTCTTCTTCCATTTGCTTCACAGCCTTTACCCCTGTTCCCGTAATCGATTGATACGTTGAGATAACGAGTCTCTTAATACCATACTTACGGTAAAGAGGGGCTAAAGCCACTACCATTTGTATGGTTGAACAATTCGGATTGGCAATAATCTTATCCTCTTTTGTCAATGCATCTGCGTTCACTTCTGGCACTACCAACTTTTTTGTGGGGTCCATTCTCCAGGCTGAAGAATTATCTACTACGGTAGTCCCTTTTTCAGCAAACTTAGGAGCCCACTCTAATGAAGTACCGCCCCCAGCTGAAAATATTGCTAAATCCGGAACGCTGTCAACAGCTTGTTGCATGCCCACCACTTTATATTGT
>JANQJC010000087.1 GCA_028281825.1 Flavobacteriales bacterium | reverse complement strand
CTTGCTTTTCTTGTTTTTCCTCTTTACGTTCTTGCTTTTCTTCCTTCTCAGCTGCTTTCTCCGCTTTTTCCTCTTTCTTCTCAGCCTTCTCTATTTTATTATCCATTTTTTCTGCCTGTTCTCCTCTTTCTTTGGCTTGCTGCTCGCGGAGTTTAGAATCCATTGTTTTTGCCTCAGCAGAGCGTGCGGCTTCTGAGCCACCAGTTTCTTTTTGCCTTGATACCACCATTTGGCTGGCAACGGCCGCCTTCATGCCTACGGTTATCTTGTCGCCATCAGCTAGTACCTGATTCTTGATTACGCTGGTTTCATAATCAGGTAAATCGAACTTGATATCCACTGGCTTAGCATAGTTGGGGTTAAACACCTCCCTGATAGTGGCATTGCCCATTGCATCAGTCTTACCAGAATACAGAATGCCGCTGCCTTGCACTACCTGGAAATTGACATTACTGAGGGGTTGTTGGTCCCTACCAGAGACGAGCAGGTTGACCCTGAGAGAATCCTGCGCGTTTAATTGAAATAATGTAAATACTACAAAGAGAAATGAAAGTAAGGTCTTTTTCATGGTATTGGTTTTTAAGAAAGTCCAGTCAAATTTAGGTATTAAGATTTATGAAAACCATTGATATGTCAAGAAGTAATAAATGGTTGATTGTTAAAAACCTCGGTTGCTAGTCGTTTCTATAAAATGCCTGATGTGCATGGCAATCTCCTCGCCCTTATCTTCTTGCAAAAAGTGACCTGCATCTTTTATCTCAATCCAGTCTTTGTCTTTGAGATAGGGAATAGTGCCCATAAAAAAGCGGTGCCCACCGCGCATGATAGGGTCTTTATCAGAGAACATCACCAAGGCTGGCTTATCCCATGTTTTCAACATTTCACGGGCGTGTTTCATTTCCTTCACTCCTCCATCTGTGGGTTTAGCTGGCACTAATAATGGCCAGGCTTTGGCACCAGCCTTGTAACTTTTATCAGGAAATGGTGCATTATATGCCGCTAATATCTCCTTACTTATATGCTGGCAAGTGCCTGACTTCATCACAAAGCCTACGGGCAGACCAGGCATATACCTGGCGAACGCCCTCCAGATTTTAAAGGGTGCTGGCATGGGTCGATTACCAACTGGCAAAAAGGTGTTCATTATCACCAGCCTTGCAAACTTATCGGGTATGTGGCCTAAAACCCCCAGACCAATCAATCCACCCCAATCTTGCACTACCACGGTTATATCAGCTAGTTCCAGCTTTTGGATAAAAGCCAGCAGGGTATCAAAATGCATTTTGTAGGAGTAGTCGGAGACGTTTTTGTATTTATCGGATTTACCAAAGCCAATGAAATCAGGACAAACCACCCTGTATTTACTTGCCAATATGGGTATGAACTTGCGATACAGATAAGACCATGATGGCTCACCATGAAGACACAAAATCACTTCACCCTCTCCTTCATCAATGTAGTGGACTCTTGCTCCATTGATTTCAACATAATTTGAGTCGTAGGGATAACCAGGTAAATCTTTAAACCTCTCCTCGGGAGTTCTTAATATTTCCATAGCAAGAATTCAGCTTGAATGTACAAAAAAGGAATGCTAATGCCAATAAAACACCCTATTTGATGGGATGTTCACACAATTTTGATCCTTTATTTGCCAACTATAAATACAATGTGAACAAGGGAACAACTCTGGAAATATTTGGTTCATATTTTGTTTATCGACGAATAATAAAAATTTTACTGTAAGTGTATTTAAAATCTCGATAAATACTTGCACCTTTGCAAAAAATTTACTATACTTTTACAATGAAAACGCTTTCCAACATCGCATCGTTTTTAGTCATCAGCTTCGTATTGCTGGCTTTAGCAGTAAATGGAGCAAGAAAGTTGGTAAGTGATAACAGGGGTGTAGCCTTCTTAATCGGAGCAACCATTCTTGCCCTTATCTTTATCAGATAGGCCAGCGGATAAACCACCACTGTAAGCATTTATCTTTTCTTTCTTCGACGACTTTGACAGGCAAAAAAGGCTTGAATGGAATTTATTTGCCCTAAGCGTACATGATTTTTATTCTTTAACTTTGCCCCTGATTATGGAGCAGGAGATTAAACTAAAGATAGGGGGCATGAGTTGCAATCATTGCAAAAACTTTGTCTCAGGTCTTATTAGCGACGTTGAAGGAGTGAATGACCAACAAGTATCACTGCAAGGTGAGGCTGTTGTGATATTTGACGATGAGAAAACAAGTCGTGAAAACATTATTGAAGCAATTAATAAATCAGAAACTTATACTGTGCAATCATGAAAACTTTAAGAAACATTTTAATACTAGTCATGAGCGTGGGCATTATGGCATCATGCGGTGGGCAAAAAAGTGGTGAAGAACTAGAGCCGACAACTAACGCAAATTACACCACTACTTCAGCTGTAACTGTAGCCATTGAAGGCATGGTGTGTGAGTTTGGCTGTGCCAAAACCATACAAGACGAAATTGCCGGACTTGAAGGCGTGACCTACAGCTCAGTAGATTATGAAGCCGGGCAAGGCACTTTCAAGTTTGATGAAAGCGTGACCAGCGCTGAGAAAATAATGGCTGCCATTGGTGAAGTGAATGATGGCGCTTACACTACATCAGCGATTGCTATCGATAAAGAATCAAGCACGGAGCCTGCTTCAGAATCTGTTGAAGAGGAGGGTGAGAAGGTACCGGCATAGGTTTTTTACTACTCCCCTTATATATAGCTATTTTCCCTCTAGGGTCAATTCATTTTAATCTTCTACTCTGTCTTTAGCGTTAGCTATCCAATGTTCTATCTGCTCCAAGACACGCGCTAGTTTGGTTTCAACCTCCCTATCAGTAAACCAAAGAAACACAATTCCCAAGGCCTACAACCTGGCTTGACGTTTATTGCCGTATACTTCTTTTTCATCGTGACTAGAACCATCTATTTCAATCGCCAGGTAAAGCCCATTACAATAGAAGTCTGCTATGTAATCAAGTAATGGTTTTTGACGATGGAAATCAAATCCTCTCATTTGCTTTCCTTTTAAATACTTCCAAAGGATAATCTCTTAAGGAGTACTCTTGTTCCTAAGATACCTTGCTCGTTCCTTAAGTTCAGGTTTATAAGGAATGACTTTTCTAGCCATGCACCAAAAATAATTTGATGAATTTTAAAAACACACCCCTATCGCTTCGCGATTTTCCCCTCCCGAGAGCGGAATGATTTGGCTGGCGGGTTGCAAGGGGTGTGTTATATGTCACAGTTCTTTAACTTTGGAGACCATATTAAGCAATTACAATGAAAGAATTTAAGATATATGCAAGTGGCCAGTTTATAACAAGCGGTAATGAACTACCAGTTACCAACCCCTATACAGGTGAGGCCTTTGCCCAAACGTGGAAAGCAGACAAGCAGATACTAGAAAATGCCATTGCAGCTGCCGAAACTATCAGGGAAGAAATGGCCAACCTGCCCACTTATGAAAAGTATAACGCGCTTGCCTACCTAAGCAAGATGATGAAGAGAAACAGACAGGAGTTGGCTGAGTTATTGGCGATGGAGTCAGGCAAGCCGATTAGGTATGCACTGGGTGAAATTGACCGTGCCAGCCAAACTTTTTTAACGGCAGCCGAAGAAGCGAAAAGGCTGCCAGGGGAAGTAATCAGCCTTGACTGGACGGAACCGGGAAAAGGCAGGGAAGGCATTGTGAAGTATTTCCCCGTTGGACTGGTAGCTGGTATTGCGCCTTTTAACTTTCCAATGAATTTGGCAGTGCATAAAATTGCCCCAGCTATCGCGGCGGGTTGCCCGATTATCCTGAAGCCTGCATCCAGCACCCCATTATCCACCTTGCGCCTGGCTCAATTTATTGATGAAACCAATTTGCCTAAAGGTGCTATTTCTATCTTGCCTATGGATAGGGAAACAGGCAATCAACTGGTGACGGATGAGCGTTTTAGTTTGCTCACTTTTACTGGCTCGCCCGACGTGGGTTGGAAAATGAAAGCACAGGCAGGCAAGAAAAAAGTGGTGCTGGAGCTTGGGGGCAATGCTGGTGTATTAATTGGTGAAAGTGCCGACCTTGAACATGCGATCACAAGAAGTATGA
This sequence comes from Flavobacteriales bacterium, assembly GCA_028281825.1. Classification (GTDB taxonomy): domain Bacteria; phylum Bacteroidota; class Bacteroidia; order JANQJC01; family JANQJC01; genus JANQJC01. Next base: position 104,198 of record JANQJC010000087.1, on the reverse strand, counting down.
TAGGTGGCTTTGCCTATTCAGGGCAGGTGTGTATCCATGCCCAACGCTTCTTTGTGCATGAGCGCCACTTTGAAACTTTTGCAGCACAAATGGTGGATAAAGCCCAACAACTAAAGCAAGGCAATCCATTGGATGAGAGTACGGAAATCTCAAGTATGATAGACCAAGGCAATGCTGAAAGGGTGGATGCATGGGTTAAAGAAGCTGTGAATAATGGCGCTGAAATACTCGCGGGCGGCAAGCATGATGGCACTTTTTATGAGCCAACCATCCTTACCCATACCTCTCGCGATATGAAGGTATGCACCGAAGAAATATTTGGCCCCGTGATAACCATTGAGAAAGTCGGCTCATTTGAGGAGGGGATAGTTGCGCTGAATGATACTAAGTTTGGATTGCAAGCGGGTGTATTTACCCACGAACAAAGAGAAGTGAACCAGGCTTTTAATCAACTCAAGGTAGGTGGAGTGATACTGAATGATGTTCCTACCTTTAGGGTAGACCACATGCCCTACGGCGGCATAAAAGATAGCGGCCTGGGCCGCGAAGGGCTTAAGTATGCCATCCATGATATGTTGGAACCAAGGATATTGGTGAAGGGGGTGATGTGAGGTCTAAGGTTTTAGGTCTTGGGTCTTAGCAATTAAGTCAGTTTATAAAACCTTAAAATGAATGTCATAAGTAATTACTTAATCAATATTTATAAATATATAACAAAGAAATGGCGTTATTTTTTCACATAGCAATGCACACGCCTTTCTAACACACAATTGCCGTAATAAAACACAGCAAAAACGGGCAAAAAACCCCAAAAAACGCGTTCGTCGACACCCCCTAGGGACTCACGGAAAATCTTGGTCGGCGTGTAACATCGTATATTTTTCAGGCTTGTTCTTCGGTTTCCTCGGTTTTGGTATATACCCTGCGCAGCCACCTCGGTAGGATTATCGCGCCAATAAAGAGATAGGGGTAGTAGCTAATCAAGCGCCAGATAAGGGCCACAGTGCCTATCAACCCCGCAGTTTTGATAAACTCACCTATAAAGCCTGAAAAAGCGAACTCCGCTAAGCCGCTGCCACCAGGGGTTGGACTAATAAGCATGATTACCCACATCACCAGTTGTCGGGCATATATCAGGAAATGGTTGTCTACCGCGAAAAAGGCGAGTATGATGAAGTTAGTCACCCAGTAGCGGCCTGTCCACGAAAGGAAAGTTGAAAATGCTGCCTTGAACCAAAAACCAAAACTCTTGCCCCGAAACTCTTGTGAGGCAAGGATTATCTCATCACCCGTTTGTGCCGCACTGATACGCCACTTGCGCAATAGTGGCAGCGAGAAAACTTTTATCAATAACCACTTGAAACCCCTTGGCCTTACAAAGATTCCGTAGGATACCACTACTGAGTAGAGTGATATCAAAAAGTAGCCCAGCAAGAAAATGCCCGTTGCATTGAACTCTACACCAAACAGGTTCCGGCTCATGTTATCAGGAAAGAGATCTGAAGTGCCGACTATCAGTAGTATCAGCGGCACCATGAATACATAGAAAAGTTCATCAAGCAAAGTGGTGAGCAATACTATGGCGGTACTTCGCCCAACGCTAATCCCTTCCTTATTTACTATAAATATGGCCACTGCTGAGCCGCCCACCACAGAGGGTGATACCGCCGATGCAAACTCCCACAGCATGGTGGTCTCAAAACTGCTACGCCAACTCAGATGGTTGTCAGTCATTACCTTGATACGGTACATATAAGCTACATCACGCACAACCATCATCAATATTGAAACGAATATCCACAGCAACGAATACATCGTCCAATTGACCGAGCGTAGCAGGTCAGTATAGGTTATCTTGTGGTATTCACCCTTGTCTTCGCCCACAAAATGATATTCCTTAATGCTGGGCTTACCATCTTCATTGGCATCTACCCATTCATAGTCGCCCTTGCCCTTTGGAGCTTTCTCATAACGCTCTTTACTCAGGGTGTTCACAAACATATAGGTAACTACCGCCAGCCCAATCAGGATAGGCCATATTACCCTGGAGGGTTTAAGTATATTGCTGATATTCTTTGGTATAGTTGCCATTGCTTGCTGGGGACGAAGTTACGAAACGCCCCTTATGCAATGCTTTAATAATTCGTTAAACCCTCAAATGTTTATCCCTATTGCGTATTTTTGCTGCAAATCCTACCTCAATAATGAAGAAAATATACCACCTAGGTACTTGTAGCACTTGCGCGAGAATCCTTAAAGAAATTGATGCAGAAAAAAATGGCTTTGAACTTCAGGACATCAAAACTGAACCTATGACTGCCGACCAAATCGATGAAATGGCAAAAATGAGTGGCAGCCATGAAAGCCTTTTCAGCCGCAGGGCTATGAAGTATAAGTCAATGGGATTGAAGGATAAGAAATTGACTGAAAAAGACTACCGCCAACTAATTTTGGATGAGTACACTTTTTTAAAACGGCCAGTTATCATTATTGATGACCAAATTTTTGTTGGCAATGCGGCTGCCACCATTGAAGCTGTGAAAAAGGCACTTTAATACTTACTGCACTTGGCAAAAGCGTCTAAAAACTTGCTTGCTCACTTGGCACTTCTTGGGGCCAATATCATCTATGGTGCAAACTACACCATAGCCAAGGAAGCCATGCCTGAGTACGTAAAACCTTTCGGGTTCATCGTTTTAAGATGTGTAGGCGCTGTACTGCTCTTTTGGCTTTTTCATGCTTTTACCAGTAAGGAAAAAGTAGAGAAAAAAGACCTTCCCAAACTAGCCCTTTGTGCTCTTTTTGGTATCGCTATTAACCAATTGTTGTTCTTCAAAGGCTTGAGTATTACCACCCCCATCAATGCCTCAATATTGATGACATCGACTCCTATATTAGTGTTGATAGTCGCGGCTTTTCTGATTAAAGAAAGAGTAACTCCTAAAAAGATAGTTGGTATTTTCCTCGGGTTAATTGGTGCCCTGATGATAATAATCATGGGCGAAGATTTTTCCTTTGGCTCCGAAACACTGCCGGGTGACTTACTGGTATTCATCAATGCCTCTTCTTATGGCGTTTATCTGGTAATGGTGAAACCCTTTATGCAGAAATACCAACCACTCACAGTCATCAAATGGATATTTTTCTTTGGCTTTTTCATGGTGGTACCTTTTGGCTACAAAGAGTTTTTTGAGATTGATTGGCCTACCATTCCTACCCCTATTTTATGGGCTATTGTTTATGTGGTTGTGGGTTTGTCCTTCTTTGCTTATCTGCTCAATACTATCGCACTCAAGCATCTTAGCCCCAGCGTAGTGAGTATTTATATCTACTCCCAACCTGTTTTTGCAACAACCATAGCCATAGCATTGGGACGTGACCACCTTACTACTCTAGAGATAATCGCGGGCATTTTAGTGTTTGTGGGTGTATACCTGGTAAGTGCCCCACGAAAACCAGCCATAAACAAAACTTAAACTCATCGGTTACACTGTGTGAGCTAATTTGACTAAATTTGTCTTTCTACAATAATCAATAGTTCTCAAATGAAAAAGAAAATAACCCTTTTGTTGATGACGGCTTTTGCTGTTTCATCTCTTACTGTTTTGAATGGTTGCAAGAAAGAAGGATGCACTGATGAGAATGCCGTGAATTATGATACAGAAGCCAAGGAAGATGATGGCTCTTGTGTATATCCGGCGTCTGTGATGCTTCGGTTCAATCAGAAAGTAGGCAATGAAAATCTAGCTTATAATACTGATTATATGATTAACGGCAGAAAAACCCGCTTTACCAGTGTTCAGTTCTATGCTTCTGGCTTTGTATTCAATAAAGCTACCGGCGGCACTTTAACTCTAGATGGTGAATACCTTTTGGTTCATCCAGGGCAAACTGAATATGCATTAGTCAATGGAATTACTCAAGGTGATTATTCGGGTTTCAAATTCTACCAAGGGGTTGACCCAGATGTGAATACTAAGAAAGCACCGACAGATTGGCCTGCTGGTCATGCGCTATCACCAACTGACAACCCTAATCATCAACATTGGGGATGGAACAGCGGATATGTATTCGTTTTGCTTGAAGGGCGTGTAGATACTACTGCTGCTGCTAATGGCGACGCAAATCATTCATTCGTTTTCCATGCTGGTACTGACAACTTATTGAGAACAATTACACTTCAAGATGAATTTACAGCTATTGATGGTGAAACGGTTTCATTAACGATTGATGTTGATTGGGCTGAATTCTTCCATGGGCTTGACCTAAGGGAAGAAAACGAAACCCATACCATGAATGACGTAGCTACTGCCATCACTATAGTAAACAACGGAGAGAGAGTTTTCTCAGCGCAGTAATTAGCAAAAAACATATGAGAGCACTGAATGCCTTTATCGATAGGATAAATTCAAAGGCTTCGGTGTTCTTTTTTTTATTGGCCTTGTCTTTCCTGCTCTATGGTTGTAAAAAAGACGTAGCTGTCCCCGAGAAGCCTTATACCCTGGATATTCCTGAAGGCTTTCCTGCTCCAAATATCCCCGATGATAACCAACTGACAGAAGCACGGGTTAGACTGGGAAAAAAACTCTTCTACGACCCCATCTTATCAAGCGATTACACTATCTCTTGTGTATCGTGTCACCCACAGGAATTTGCCTTTAGTGACATTACTGCATTGAGCGAAGGTGTAAACGGAAAATTAGGCCTTAGAAATACGCCAACGCTTACTAACGTGGCCTACGGCACCAGCTTTTTTCATGATGGTGGCGCCCCAACCCTTAGTCTGCAAGCAGTTGCGCCAATCACAGACTCGTTGGAAATGAACCTTCCGCTCGACCAGGCTATTGAAAGGGTGAAAAACGACCCAGAATACAACCAACTTTTTAGGGAGGCCTATGATGAAGAAGGTGTTTTCCCAATCACAAGGGCTCTGGAAGCTTTTCAATTTACACTGATAAGCGGCAACAGTCCTTTTGACAAATTCTACTTTCAAGGGGGTGAAGATGCGCTGACAGACTCGGAAAAACGAGGTTGGATACTTTTTAAAAGCAATGGGTTAAAATGTAGGGAATGCCACAGTGGTTTCAATTTTAGCTCAGGCGGCTTTGAAAGTAATGGATTATACGAGGCTTATGGCAACGACCCGGGCAGGTCTAGAATTACATCCAACCCCAGTGATGAAGGCAAATTCAAAGTGCCCACCCTTCGCAATATTGAGCTGACAGGCCCATATATGCATGATGGCAGTATGGCAACGCTAGAACAAGTTATTGAGCACTATGCCTCTGGGGGAAGCTCACACCCTAACAAAAGTGAATTGATTACAGGATTTGAAATGAGTGAACAGGAAAAGCAAGACCTTCTTAACTTCCTGAAGTCTCTTACTGATTGGGAATTTGTGAATAACCCTGACTTTAGGGAGTAAGGTTTGGGTCGCCCCCACGGGGCTTTCCTATCTATTCGCCTATCACTGCTACCAAGAGTTGGCCCCTATGGAGCCTAATAAAACGCAACCAACTTATTGCTTATACAATGAGAGCCCTGGAAGGGCTTACCATTTCTAGCATACGAAGTAGAGAAGTATATGAGCCCCAGCGGGGCGGCCTCTCTCAAACACCTACTCTAGAAAATCAAACAAATACTCCTCCTTGAAATCCACTTCAGCTTTTCTCAACATCTCCAGATACTCATCCTTAAATGTACTTTTCCTATGATGCTCCTCTTCATTCAAAATGTATTTTACAACTGTATCAATTTGAGAACGCGAATAAGAAAAAGCCCCAAATCCAAATTACCAGGCAAACCTCCCTTTAAACCACTTATTGTCATTTATATACTTTGATGAGCCTGCTTTAATATCTCGAGTTAAATCAGACACAGAAATATCTGGACTTAGTCCGATAAAAACGTGAGAATGGTCAGGCATACAACTTATTGCCAGTAATTTGCTCTTTCTGCTTTGTACTATTCCAGTGATATATTTCTCTAATTCATCTTTATATTTTTCTGAAATTAAATATTCACGCCCTTTAACTGCAAAAACTACTTGAACATGAAGTTGACTATATGTATTGGCCATACCTGGTCTTTGAAACAAAGATAAAAGACTGTTTTAATGTGGTAGAATGAAAAGAATACAAAGTGACCTGCTATTATGGTAGTAACCAATATTAGCTCTCCAGTCTTTTCAGCCTAATGTAAAAAGTAGTCCCTTCATCTTCAACGGTTTCAAACCATATCTCCCCATCCACGCTTTCTATAATGTTGCGTACCATGGCTAGCCCAAGGCCCATTCCACCTGTTTTAGTAGTAAAATTTGGCACAAATATTTTCTCTCTCAAGTCTTCACTGATACCTGTTCCGTTATCACGTATAATGATGAGAACATGTTCGTTCTCTTCTTCCAATGATATCTTCACTTCCCCTTCCTTCCCGTCAGGTATGGCCTGTATCGCGTTTTGAACAAGGTTATTAAAGGCACGTTGCATCTGATTTTCGTCAGCAAACACTAAAGTTTCCTTGTCTACTTTTTCCACAAACGTCAGGCTAACACCTTCGCTTTCTTTATACAGTTCTACAACGTTTTCCATCACCCTGGCTATCTGCACAGGTTTGTTTTCCGGTTTGGGCATCTTGGCGAATGAAGAAAACTCTGAAGCAATGTTCGATAGGGTATCTATCTGCTCCAATAATACTTCCATCACCCTACTGATGTTCTTGTCCCAACCCGGCTTCTGTTCTGTATAAGCACGCTGCAACTGCTGAACACTGAGCTTCATTGGAGTAAGCGGGTTTTTGATTTCATGCGCCACCTGTTTCGCCATTTCCCGCCATGCCGACTCCCGTTCTGACTTGGCTAGCAGTTCTGCATTATGTTGCAACTCCGATATCACGCGATTGTATTCTGCTATCAGTTTGCCTATCTCATCCTTGCTCTCCCATTGTATCTGCTTGTTGGTTTGCCCCAACCTAATCTCTCGCAGGTTATCACTAATTACCCTAAGCGGCTCAGAAATTCTTTCCGTGATAAAAAGAGCCAACACAATAGCTAACATAATGAGCAATACATAAGCATTGATGAGCGCTGAAAGAAGGCTTTGTAGCTCCTGCCTCAATCCATCCTGCTTGGCAAAATAAGGTAAGTTCAAATACGCCAATAGCTTATCGTTATCATTATAAAAGGGCACATAAGTAGATAGGTACTTCAACTTGCCAATGTGCTCATCATGGATATAGTTAGCACGCCCTTCAACAGCCACGCTGTAATAAGCTCCTTCATCCATCTTACGGGAAACAAGGTTTTCATCAAAAATCTTAGAGCGGGAGGATGCCAGCAGATTACCCTCCAAATCAAACAAATTGATATCCGTAAAAAAAACGGATGAAAACTTGGTAAGTAAATACGTCAGGTAGTCAGCTGTGCTTTGGTCCAGTTGTGACTTATTAGTTACTTTCTGTCGTAACTCAGTTGCTACTGATTGCACTTTCTCAGCCAGCACTTCCCTATTCTTTTGGTCATATTGCTTCAACACATAATAAATGGTTCCGCCACCAATCATCAGTAAGAACATGGTAAGCAAGGAAATAATCGCCAGGTTAATCCTGTTTTTAAAATTATTCTGCAAGTACTCTCGGGAATATCCGTAATAACTCATCCCTAGTAGCAAGACGATAAAGCCTGAATTGAAAAGGAACAAAAAGGAGAAAAAGGTGAGTTTCTGCAACACATTAGCCACAGGCTTACTAATCAATATCACTACATCTTCTACAGGGCTATACCAAAAGTGGTCATGTTCACCTGCTTCATAAAATAGCGGGGTGTCTTCATCCCAAATCAAGTCCAACTCAGCAGGGTACGGATAATACCCATGATGTATTGCCATCTCACCATCTACATACCTTGCAAATGAGTACTTCTTTAAGCTGTAGGTAGGTGTTATCTTTTCATCAATCAATAACTCAAAAAATCCCCTTTCAGGGCTTATGGTTTTCTCCCTAAACTCAATAAACATCAACACATTGTGCAGCGATTGATTGCGAGAAACATCAAATGGTATACGAGCTATGTAAGTTACTTTATCTCCATAATCAGGGTTGTAAATTAAGTTGGGGCTGGCAGTAGCCAATCCATCTCTCAGGTAGTTGTTGTACTTGTATTTAGCTGAGTTCTCTTCATCACTGCTTATCAGTAAGCTGTCCTGATTGTCATACACATTGATATTGATATCATACTTCTGGCTGTAGTCACCCAAAAAGTCCTGTATTACCCTGTTCTTGAAGTCATCGGCCTTAGCAGGCAAAAAGGTTAGGTAACTCTTTAAAACCCTGTCATTAGTAATTGTCTTACTCACCTGGGTAAACAGATACTCTGCCACCGGGTCTTGTTCTTCCGCTATTTTGCTGGCCTTGAATTGCCTGGCACTTCGCTCCTTTTGGTCAAGCGAACTCACAAAATGATAGCATGAAAAGAAACTGAAAACCAGTATTAATGCCATAGAACCAAATACACCCCTATTCCCTGATGTGGCATATTTTTCCAACAGCATCACACTTAAAACTAACACGCATATCAGTATCAATAACCACTCAGCCCCCACCGAAAAGCCAATAACAACAAAAGCCAATGCAGCTATGCCAAAAGCAATGGCTTTATCTTTTTTACTTTCAGTTAAGTTAGCCATCCATATCAGCAGCTTTTCCACAAAAAGGAAATAAGCTAAAAGCAATGCCGCTGATAACAAGAACCCCACGATACTAAATACATCCAGAGCAAAAAGGTCGTTTAGGTCAAATGATATCCCTGAGTTCAGCACCAAGCTTTTAAGCAGTTCAGATATAGGAAGTAACAAGAGCAGGCTTATCAGAAGAATGGTAATGCTATACAAGGTGCCTCTCTTCCCCTTTTGCGAAATTTCAATACTCACATTCCTCCTAAAAAACCAACAGGCATAACTCAGTAGTACAGCATTGATAAAAAAGTCCCCTAAAGAAGGCAGTAAGTCTGATGAAGCAAAATAAACAGGGTCAAAAAATGAGTTGCCATAAAAAACGGCTGGATACTTGAGGCTTTGCATCAATACCCTGAAAGCAACTAGTATGACTACTAACGTACAAAAACCAACAATCGGCCTTGTTCTGTCTCCTATCCAATTGACAAGGCTGCCAAATAGCAATACAAGAAAAAGCAAACCCACACCAAAGGCCACTATGCCTGGCAAGTTAGCCCCCGACTGGTAGGTCACATTTACAGGTGGTGTCAAGTAAAATAAAGTCCCGCCATCAACCTGACTTACTTCATAGGCTTCCTGCTCTGGCTTAACTTCAAGAACTATACTCCAGCTTTCAGGTAAGGGTAAGTTTGGATTAAACTGGCTGTGCAAAAAGCGATTCTTAAGTTCATAGTCTTTTTTAAGCAGTAATAGGCTAACCACAGTATACCCCTCTTTCTCCATAACCCTAGAGTAATACCATCCATTGCCCATATTAAAGACTTCACCATCCTTATACTTGCGCCTATCCGAAATGCGCTCCATGATGGGGCCATGATTGTCACTCCAGCAAACTAACTTATCTCCCTTATAAACAGATACCCCTATCCTGCAATCTCGGTAAAGTTTTTCAGTAGATTGGATAATATACTTGAAAATACTATCCACCTCAGTAGATTCACTTTCAATAACATCTGCAACCTTACTCACCCATTTCTCTTGCTCGTGCTGCAACTGGTATAATTTCTCAGTAAAGTGTTCCGCTTTATGGGCATCCTCATTATCCATCAATGAGTCAACGGCCGTTAGGTGGCCCATCAATAGAAAAAGCGCCGCCAATATGGCGAACCAAAGCGTTCTTTTTTGTTGGGGTTTCAATGTTGGGCCTAAGGTGTTTTTACAAATGTAGCAAAAAGCATACCCCGATTTCTACGCAAACAAGGGTTATAGGGTTTACTTGCTCTTGAGTATCCAGTCAGCTGGGTTAAGTAATATCTTCCCCTTCCAGAGTTCAAAATGCAAAGCTGTTTGCCCCGTACTATGGTCGGTTGCAACGGTACCTATCTCGTCCTTTAATTTAATCTCATCATTCATTTTCACATTCACATGGGCAAGGTTCACATACACACTAATGTATTCACCATGCCTCACCATCACCGCCTTATTTCCGCCAGGCACTGAAAATATCGCAGACACACTACCATCAAATACCGCCCTGGCAGTCATATCCCTATCTGTGCTAATGTCAACACCAGTATTATTTGTGGTAACACCTGCCAACACAGGGTGTTTCTGTGTCCCAAAGCTCCCTGTTATACTGCCTCTTTCCACCGGCCAGATAAGTCTTCCCTTATTGTTTTCAAAGTTACCCGAAACAGCAGCTTCAGCAGGTGTTAAGGCAAAACCAGAAGCCTTCACTTCAACTTTGGTTCCTTTTTCTTTCGCCTTTTCTTCTGCTTTTTTCCTCGCTAGCTCAATCTCTCGCCTAATGGCATCTTCGATGGCTTTATTGATTTTTTCTGCCTCCTTCTGCTTTTTCTTAAGCTCTCTCCTCAGTTCTTTTTCCTTGTCTTGTAGAGACTCTACCAGTCTGTTCTTCTGGTCTATTTCCGTGGTTATTTGCAGCTTTTCTTCCTCACTCTTAGTCAACAGCGCCGATTTTTGTTTCTTCTGCTTTTCATAGTCCTCTATTTGTGCGCTCAAAGCCTTTTGGGTTTGCTGTATCAGTTCGGCTTGTTTCTGGCGATACTTAGTGTATTGCTGCATATACTTCAACCGCTTATATGCCTGGTTAAAGTCTTCCGCTGAAAAAAGGAACATCAACCTATCATAGTAGCCCTTATTCTTGTATGCATAATATATCATTTTGGCATACTCACTCTTCAACTTCTTTAAGTCGTCTTCTAACCTTTGTACTATCTTACCAGTCTCACTGATTTGCTTGTTCAATAACCTGACTTGGGCAACTATATTATCAATCAACTCTTGGCGGATAGATATCTTGGTAGTAAGCAGGTTCAACTGCTCAATAGAACTCTCCTTGTTTTTTGCAGCCTCTTGCATCAACGATTGGGTGTATTGAATGTCTTTCTCCAACTGCTTCTTTTTCTTCTCCAACTCATCCTTCGACTGAGAAAAAGCTTGGGCAGAAAACAACACCAATAGCGCCAACATAATATTTGAGAGCACCCTACTCATCATTACTTCTATTCTTATCTTCTCGTTTAAGAATTATTGGCTCATACTTTTCAGGAATTTTCATAGGGAAATTCTGTTGCTCATCCAATTCTACCTTTGAATATTCCAACTCTACCTTGGCCTGCGCATTATCTTCGTTTCTAGCCTTGATGTCTACATTCAATAGGTGGGCAAATAATTGTCCACCTATATCTTTAAAATCAGAATATACACACTCTAATTTTTTATTCGATTGAATGTCCTTTAGTGCCATTCTGTCTATCTTGTATTGCTCAGGGTTAAGCCATATATTTTGCAGAATAATTCTTACACTGTCCACTCCCTTAAACTCCTTTTTTAACTCTCGGCGACGGATAGTATTAAGTATGTAATGGTCCTTATCCACCGCAGACTCAAATTTATCCGTTTTAAAATACGTAAAATTATTACCCACTATTATAGCTTCCAACATCTCAAAATCAATCTCTGTATCAAACATTTCATTCACCATGTCAAAGCTGCCCAAAAAGTATTTTGAGTTAATTCGGTCAATAAACTTTAAAGTGTCGGGTGTAATGTAAATTCTTGCAGCTTCAATACCCAATGCAGGTGTAATAGATGCCCAAATCACACTATCCTTCTGCATCCTCAGCCTTGCATTAAATGAGTTACTGGCTTTATTTGTTTTGAGCTTGGCGCTCACCTTGGCACTAAAGTATTCATACCTCAATTCATGCTCAGCCAACTGCCCAAAAAGGTATTCTGTGCTTTTATCTTTAATTGCACTTTTTGGCAGTTTTTCTTTCGACTTACAAGATGATACCGAAGCCACAACTATAAACAGCAAAAAACCGGTAAAGCAAGCCCCAATACCGGTTTTAATTGATAATATCTCTCTAAACAACCTCAATTTATTTCTGCTTATTCGTATAGCTTTTTGTCCGCAATTTTCTTCTCCAGCAGGTCACTTCCACCTCCCGCTGCCTTAGCTTTATTCCAATATTCAACTGCTTCACCTGTCTTGCCAAGTTGATACAATACATCTCCATAATGTTCCAGTATTACTCCACTTTGCTCTTGGGTATTGTTAATAGCTTTTAAGAGCCACTTTTTGGCTTCATCATAATCGCCTTGTTGGTAAAGTATCCACCCATAGGTATCTTGGTATGAAGCACTTTCAGGTTCAATCTGCAATGATTTCCTTGACATTTCTGCTGCTTTCTCCAGTTTCTCTTTCCTTTCAGAAAGGTAATATGCGTAATTATTCAACACTAATGGGTTATCCGCATTAATCTTAAGTGCTTTTTCAAATGCTTCGTCTGATTTTTCGTATTCCTTAGTGGTATTGAATATGTCTCCTAAGGTAGACAATATTTGCGCCTTTAAATATACATCCCTGGCAAAAATGAGGCCCGATTGTAGTATCTCTGCTGCTTCCTCATATTGTTCCAATTGCATTTTACCGATACCATTCAGTAGGTAAAGAGATGCCTGATTGGGGAAAAGCTCTAGTGCCTTCTCGCTATCTGCAACCAAATCTTCGTATTCCCTTAATTCTGATTCCACCAAAAGCAGCTGATTCCACACCAAAAATCGACTTTGGTCCAAAGCAATTGATTGCTTAAATGATTCCTTCGCTTCCTTCAACTTATTATCTCTAAAAAGAAAATCCGCTTGCATGGCAAATGCTTTGGCATCGTCATCATGCACCTCTGTCAGGATATCCAATAATTCATAGGCTTCTGCTTTCAGGCTTTTATCGCGACCTTCAGTTGCCATATAGTAAGAAAGCATGATTTGTATCTTAGCATCGATATCCAAATCCTCACTACTAAAAGCCTTTTTCAATTCTTCAAAAGCTTTATCATCTTCCCCTTTCTGCCTATAATTTTCTGCCATTGATAGATGCAGCATGGGGTCATTAGGATCCATGCTCTGCATCTTTTCATAATACTCAGTGGCTTTGGCTTCATCACCTTTGGCTGCATACATTTCTGCCATCAAACCATAATATGAAGGCACTTCAGGAAAGGCGTCGATTAGCTTCTGCACTTCAGCGATAGCTTTGTCGTAATCTTTCAGGCTTATGTATATCCTTTGCTTTTGGATAGTCATCTCTTCTGAAATGCCCACAATATCTTCCAGCTTGTTGTATACCTTCACGGCATCTTCATATTTCTCTGCGTATAGTAGTGCCGAAGCCCACTCGTAGTAGTACTCAATCTTTGATGGGTAGTCTTTCAGCAGCTTTTCATACACTTCAGCTGCTTTAAGATGTTCCCTGTTCTCAGCGTAAAGGTCTGCTAATAAAAGTCTGTAATATTCATTCTTAGGCTCAATTTTTATGGCTTTGCTCACCAAGTCAAAAGCCAATTGCTTGCGCTCCATATGAAAATATATGGAGGCCATTTCAAATAGAGAAGCATCGTGATTAGGGTCAATCTCCAAACACTTCTTGAAGTGCTCTAAGGCGTCTTGAAAATTGGCGAGTTGTTTCTCCTTAACCCCGTCATAAAACTCAACCGTAAGCTCCCTTTGTTGCTTGTCACTGAGCTTGCTTTTGGATTTCTGGGCTGTCTCTGAGGTCTTGCAAGAGCTCAATACTAATGCTGCCAGCATCAAAACATATATATAGCTACTCCACCTCATTAAAAAAGTAATAATTATGATACTGTATCAGTAGTATAATCTCCAATACTCACATCCCTTGCCGCACCTTTGTATACTACATGGTTTCCAATCATGGAGTTATCAAAAAGGGCTTCGCTAATCTGGCAACTCTCCTGTACCAAACTATTCCTGATAACAGAATTCTCCACTACTGTATCATCTCCCAAAGAAACATAAGGCCCGATAATGCTATTAGTAATCTTTACATTCTCACCTATGTAGCATGGTGGTATTATCACTGAGTCCTTAGTTTCAGCAGTGGATGCAACCATATCATCGTCCTTGTTAAACTCCAAAATGCGGGTATTAGTATTGACCGTAGCATTTTTATTACCACAGTCCAACCACTCAGTCACAGCACCTGGCGCAAACTTGGTGCCTTTGCTCTTCATGTTCTCTAAAGCGTTGGTCAATTGGTATTCACCTTTCTCTTTGATGCCATTGTCCAAAAGATATTTCAATTCACTTTTCAAGTAAGCACCGTCATTGAAATAATAAATACCGATGATAGCCAAATCAGAAACTGGGGTCTCTGGTTTTTCTACAAACTCAGTGATATATCCGTCGTTGTCTACCTTCACTACACCAAAGGCACGCGGGTCTTCTACCTTTTGCACCCAAATAATACCGTCTTTCTCCGAGTCCAACTTAAAATCAGCCTTAAAGAGGGTATCGGCAAAGGCAACAATTATTTTACCATCCAATGACTGCTCAGCACACATAATCGCATGGGCTGTGCCTTCAGCTACTTCCTGATAATAGATAGAGCCTTTAGCTCCCAGCCCTTCAGCTACTTTTACCAAGTTCTTCTCTACTTCTTCGCCAAAATCAGCACCAATGATAAATGCCACTTCATCAATGGACTCATCACAAATCTTGGCAATGTCTTCAACCAGCCTCTGTACAATTGGTTTCCCCGCGATGGGCAACAATGGTTTAGGTATTGTAAGGGTATGCGGTCTCATGCGCTTTCCCCTTCCTGCCATTGGAACTATAATTTTCATTTTCTCGCTCTTAATTTATGTTTCGGTTAGGTATTATTTTGTTCCTGTGTGTCCAAAGCCACCAGCACCTCGCTGGGTTTCCTCGAGGGTTTCCACCTGCTCCCAGGTTACTGTGGCATGCTCGGCAATCACCATTTGGGCTACTCTCTCACCATCTTCCACCACAAAATCATCATTGGATAAATTAACTAATAGCACCTTCACTTCACCTCTGTAGTCAGCATCAATAGTTCCCGGTGAATTCAAAACAGTTACGCCTTTTTTGAATGCCAGGCCACTGCGAGGCCTTATCTGCGCCTCATAACCTACTGGCAGCTCAATAAACAAGCCAGTAGATATTAGTTCCCTTTGCAAGGGCTTAAGCGTTACTGGTGCTTCTAGATTGGCACGAAGGTCCATACCTGCAGCGTGCTCGGTGGCATAACTTGGTAAATCGTGCTTTGATTGGTTAATTATCCTCACTTTCATAGAACGGAGAAATAGATTGCCTTTTGTTTTCAAAGGCCGCTAAATTACTAAAATTTTGGTCTTTCGATAAGGTAAACCACCCCTATAAAGGCCGCCAAAATTGTAGTCTTAATGGTATAGTCTAAAACACCACTATCCACCCCAATAAATAGCGACAGCTTATACAAACCAAATGACAACAGCAAATAGGTAACTATTTTGGTCAGGTTATAGGGTATTGGGTAATGCTTATGCCCCAGAGCATAGGACAAAACCATCATCAAGCTGTAGCATGTAAACGTAGCCCAGGTGGATGCCAAATAGCCATATTTAGGGATAAATGCAAAATTGATAACAATAGTGATTACTGCCCCAAGAGCAGCCAGTATAGCTCCATACCGCGTTTTATCACTCAACTTAAACCATATAGACTGATTGTAATAAATCCCCAAAAAAATGTTGGCGAAAAGTAGTATCGGCACTATATGTAACCCACCCCAGAACCTCTCATTGATAAAGTACTTAACGATATCAATATACAGCATCACCCCGAGAAAAATAAACGCACATACTATCACGAAGTAATTCATGATATGGGCATAGGTCTCCCGAGAGTTTTTCTCCTTCTCTTGGGCAAAAAAGAATGGCTCGGCAGCGTATCTAAAAGCCTGAATAAATAACGTAATGATAATAGACACTTTATAGCACGCCCCATAGATACCTATCTGTGCCATAGTTGCTTCCTGCCCGAGTTGGGGATAAAGAATATGCTTTAAGAGTATCCTGTCTAAAGTTTCATTCACCATACCTGCTAGGCCCGCCATCAAAAGTGGCAGTGCGTAAACCAGCATCATCTTCAGCATAGCAGTATCAATGCCATACCGGGCTTTCAACATCTGCGGAACAAGCACCATAAACTTGGCAATACTGGCCAGCAGGTTAGCGATAAAAACATAGCCAACCCCAATCTCTGGGTTATAGAAAGTATCGATTATTAAGTTGGTATTGCCTGCGTCAAATTGGGGCTTGCAGTAGGCCAAAAAGAACAGGTTCAAGCCTATGTTTACAAATACACTGGAGAGGTTGACAAAGGCAAAATGCACAGGCCTATTCTCAGACCTCAATTGTGCCAATGGAATAGATGAGATGGCATCCAGGCCAACTATAAAGGCAAACCATATTACATACTCCGCATTATCAGGATACTTCAGCCAATTGGCAATGGGTTGTGCAAACGCAATCGATACAATAATGAAAAGGCTGGTGCTACCTATGAGAGAAAGTAGCGCCGTTGAGAAAACCTTATCCTTACTTACTTCAGGCTTGTTGGCAAACCTGAAAAAGGCTGTTTCCATGCCATAAGTGAGCAGTATCACCAGAAATGCCACATAGGCATACATCTCGGTGATAACACCAAACTGCGCTGGAGCAAATGCCGCAGTGTGTAATGGAACTAAAAGATAGTTGAGAAAACGCCCGATGATACTGCTCATCCCATAGATGGCAGTTTGCCCGGCTAGTTTCTTAATTACAGACAATCACTCAATTTTTTGCCAAAGGCGCTTCTTGCTTACTCACCAAAGCCTTCACCCATATCAGCGTCTACTGGTTGCTCAGGCTGCTTATTTCTTAAGGTCTTGAAACGAGCAGCAATCATTACTTCATGCGTTCCTGAACTGTAGTTCTGAAGATTAGAAGTACTGATATCATAGGAGTAAGCAAACTGCAAGTTCTTAGTTAAGGTAATACCCAAAACAGCCGAAATTGCGTCATCAAAGCGGTAAGCACCGCCTAACCAAAATTGGTCACGATAAGATATTTTGGCTCCCAAGTCTATTTGCATAGGTACTGGTGACACATACTTTAGTAAGAATGATGGCTCAATGCTAAAGTCATCGCCCAAGTCAAAGCGATAAGCACCCATAGCCATATAATGCCTTGCCAGGTTGCTTAAAAGCGGGTCTTGAGCCTCAAAGAATTTTATCTTTTGGCCTATCAACTGGGGTGCCGAAACCCCGAAGTACCACTTGTCATGATAAAGATGCATGCCGAAGGTAGCATCCGGCGTTATGAACGACTGCACCGATTGAGTAAGTGCCGGGTCTCCATCCTCAAGCAAGGTGATTTTTGTGCCATCTATCTTGAATTGCAATATACCACCTGATAATCCCATAGATAGCTTCAGGTTCTCACTAAGTTTCAAGTGATAAGCATATGAAAGATACGCTCCCACGCGGCTTGTAGGGCCTGTTACATCGCTAAACACAGCACCGCCCAATCCCATGCTCTTTTTTTTGTGCGGGCCATGCACACTTAAGATGTAGGTTCTTGGCGCATCATCAATGCCCACCCACTGGTAACGGTTGTTGGCTTTCACCTCATAGTAATCGCGTGTACCAGTAATTGCAGGATTCAGCAAGTAGTCATTAATCATGTACTGGCTGTACTGCGGCAATTGCTGGGCTTGCGCCCAGTAACCACCCGCGATAAACATTAATGCAATAAATATCTTCTTCATATCGTGATGTATTTCAAATCAAATTATCTGGCGATGGTAATAGGTCCTGTGTATGGTTCAAACCTGTCATCCTTAAGGTCAATTACATAGTAATACGTACCTACCGGGAGGTCTTTACCTTCAAACCTACCATCCCATGGCGTGGTATATCCTCTTGAGCTAAACAGCAACTGTCCCCATCGGTTATACACTTCAACCTGGCACTCAGGAAAGAAATCGATATTGCTTATTATCCATGTTTCATTCCTACCATCACCATTAGGGGTAATACCATCTGGGAAGGTAATTCCAGGGATAACTTCAACAACAACAGAGTCAACATTAGTACAACCATTACTATCGGTGCCAGCTACATAGTACAGGGTAGTTTCTTCAGGTGACGCAACAGGGTTTTGTTGCATTGCATCATCCAACGACTCTGATGGCTCCCATAGATAACTTCCATTATCACCGGCGCCAGTACCATTTAGGGTAGTACTTTGATCTTGTAGAATAGTCACATCCAGTCCTGCATCAATTTCAGGTAAAGGATTCACTACCACCAATATTGTGTCATAGTCCACACAAACACCTTCCACAACTTCAAGAATATAAGTGGTAGTCGCAGTTGGCGTCACTATAGGATTAGGCGAGTTAGGATCATCCAGGCCTTCTGTCGGTGTCCAGGCAAATACTGAACCACCTGAGCCTTCTAACTGTAAACTCAAACCTATACAGATAGCAGTATCACCACCTGCATTAGCATCAATATCTGTAATTGGGCTTAAGTTTACCAGGTAGGTCAACTGGCAACCTAAGTCGTCAGTAATCACAACCGTATAAGTACCAGGATATACATTTGTTAAGTCCTCAGTATTTGCACTAAACCCATCAGGCCCTGTCCACTGGTAAGTTAATGGAGGCGTTCCACCTGCTGCCGTGAGGTCAATTGAGCCATCATTCGTATTAGTACATGTTGGGCCTACTCCAGTGCTGCTAGCTGTAAGCACTGGAGGTTCGGTAACCGTAGTACTTGCAGTGGCCGTACATCCGTTCGCATCAGTAACAGTAACGGTGTAAGTAGCTGCACACAGGTTATTTGCTGTTTGGGTTACTTGTCCGTTAGGGTCACTCCATGAGTAAGTATATGGCGCCGTTCCACCAGATGGGGTTGCCGTTGCATCTCCATCGCACTCACCACCACAACTTGCAGGATTGGCAGATGCAGTAGCTGTCAACAAGGTTGGCTCTCCAATAGTTACGTTAGCAATCACCTGGCAATTGGCATCATCAGTTACAGTAACGGTATAAGTTCCAGCACACAAGCCAGACACCGTCTGCGTTGTTCCATTATTACTCCAGTTATACTGATATGGAGGCACTCCTCCAGAAGGAGTTGCCGTAGCCGAACCATCACAATCACCATTACATGATACATCACTCCAAATCGGTACTATAGCGGTCAACGCATTGGTATCAACTATCGTTACAGTAGATGTAGTAGTACAGTTGATAGTATCAGTTACTGTCACTTCATATGTACCAGCACACAATCCAGTAGCCGTAGGTGTAGTTTGCGGAGGAACTGTATTCCATAAGTAAGTGTAGTTTGGCACACCACCCACAGGTGTTACAGTAGCTGTTGCATTACAATTGCTAGAACACAATATTTCAGTAGCATTGGTAATTGAGGATGTAAGCACAGGAGGCTCCAGTATAATCACATTCACCGTTTGTGTACAAGTATTACTATCTGTTACCGTTACTGAGTATGGACCAGCACACAAGCTATCAATAGTAGCTGTTGTCTCATTAGTTGACCATAATATGTCAAACGGCCCTGTACCGCCAGTAATGATTACGGTAGCTTCGCCATCACACACACCGCCGCAACTAGCATTCACAGTAGTTACATTCACTACAAGCGGTGTAGGTTCTGTAATAGTTACAGTATGTGTTGCAGTACATGCATTGGCATCAGTTACTGTTAAAGTATAAGTACCGGCGCATAACCCAAATACATTTGCAGTTGAAGAATTATTTGGGTCATTCCAGGCATAAGTATATCCTGGTGTTCCTCCTGTTACTGTCGTGAATATCTGACCATCACATAGTCCACCACAAGTCACATTCACTACCGAGTCTGTGATTGCTAAAGCAGGTGGGTCTGCTATCACGACGTTAGAAGCAACATTAGAACAACCATTGGCATCCGTAATCGTCACACTATAGTTACCAGCACACAAGCTATCTGCAGTGGCGGTTGTATCGCTATTACTCCATGAATAAGTATATGGGGCAGAGCCACCAAATGCACTCACAGTAGCAGTACCATCACAATCACCATTACATGTTGCGTTGTTTGTAGTAATCGTATATCCAATAGTATCTGGCTCCAATATCGTTACCGAAGCGGAGTCCAGACAACCAGTAGTATCTGTTACAGTCACCGTATAGGCGCCTGCACACAAACCACCTATCGAATCAACATTTCCGCCGCCGCTACTCCATTGATAAGTATAACCTGGCACTCCACCTGTCACATTGGCTACTACATAGCCATCACAAATACCATTACAGCTGGTATTCATGGAGTTCAGGTTTATCACAATTGCTGGTGGCTCAGTAATAGTCACCAATACTGAGTCTTGGCAACCATTGGCATCTTGAACCCCAGCAATGTAAGTACCAGCACATAAGCCAGTAGCACTATCACCAGTGGCAACAGGTGACAAGTTCAAGTCAAGCCAAACGATAGTGTAAGGCTGAGTACCACCTGTAACTGTTACACCGGCAGCACCATCACACACACCATTACATGATGCATTGGTCACTCCATCAAGTGTTATATCCAATACGGTTGGCTCTATTATAGAAACACTATCCACTACTGAACATCCATTGGAGTCAGTTACAGTTACTATATAAGCACCTGGACACAAGCCTGCTGCTATTTGACTGGTTTGATTACCAGGGTCATTCCATGCATAAGTGTATGGAGCAGTACCACCACTAGGCGTAACCGTCGCAGTACCATCACACTGTCCGCTGCATGTCACATCTGTGCTTGACATCACCAAGGTTAACGGTACTGGTTCCGTTATCGTCACAGTGAAACTTTGGAAACATCCTCCCGAGTCAGTAACAAGTAAAGTATAGGTACCAGCACATAAGCTATCTGCTGTGACAGTGGTATCACCGTTACTCCAATTGTAGTCATATCCAGGTGTTCCACCAGTTACAAGAACAGTAACTTCACCATCACAGTCACCATTACAGCTTACATTAGTTTGGTTAACTATTGTGATTACAATAGGCGGTGGACCAACCAAAGTCACACTATCAACCGCCGTACAACCATTGGCATCTGTAACGGTCACAATTTGAACACCCACACACAAACTGTCTGCTGTTGCTGTTGTATCGCCACTACTCCAACTGTAAGTATACGGTCCAGTACCTCCTGTTGGATTTGCCGTTGCTTCACCATCACACACATTGGTGCATAATGGATCCATCACATTGGTAAAGTTGATTTGCAATGGAGTAGGTTGGGTTACAACCACTGTATCCATAATCATACAACCATTAGCATCTGTTACCGTCACAATATAAGTGGCTGCACATAGGCCAGTTGCAGTCTGTGTAGTTTGGTTGTTAGGGTCATTCCAGGCATAGGTATATGGAGCTGAACCACCAGAAGGAGTAGCTGTTGCTGTTCCATCACACACACCATTACAACTTGCATCCGTTGCAGTAATGGTATCAGTAAGTAATGCGGGGTCAACAACTGTTCCACTTCCTGTTATCGTACAACCATTGGCGTCAGTCACAGTTACATTATAGTTACCAGCACACAAACCAACTGCTGTTGCTGTACTTTGGTTTCCTGGGTCATCCCATTGGTAGGTGTATGGCAATGCACCACCTGAAGGAATTACGGTTAACTCTCCATCACAGTCACCATTACAAGTCGGACTATTCTGAACAACAAGACTTAATGACACAGGATTAGGTTCCCCAATAGTCACCTGACTAATACCCTCACATCCGTTATTGTCAGTTACAGTAATAGTGTAAACTCCTGGGCATAGGCCTGTTGAAGTGGCTGTTGTATCGCCATTACTCCAACTATAAGTGTATGGAGCAGTACCGCCTGTTGCAGAGGCTGTTGCACTGCCATCGCATGTACCGTTGCAACTTGCATCCATTGAAGAGATAGACACCATTGGCCCATCACTATTAGTCACTGAGAAAGTAAATATATCCGAGCAACCGTTGTTGTCTGTCACGGTTACCGTGTAGGCACCTGCACATAGTCCCGTTATTGCTGATGTTGTTTGTGAATTAGACCACACATAAGTGTATGGTGCAACGCCACCTGTCGGGCTAAGTGTTACACTACCATTACAATTTCCACAAGTAGTATTCACTAATACACCATTAGCTACAATTGGAGCAGGCTCATTGATAATTACTGGTTGCGTTATTATACAGCCTGAGCTATCTTGAACTTCTACATAATAAGTCCCGGCACACAAGCCAGAAACTGAGCTAGTTGTTTGTCCACCTGGCACCCACAAGAAGGTGTAAGGTGCAGTACCTCCAACAGGAGTGGCACTAGCAGCTCCATCACATGAATTTGCGCAGGTAGCATCAGTTGTATTAACTGTAACACTTGTTGGGCCACCAGTATTGCCAACAGCCACAGTAAAGGTCTGCGAACAACCATTAGCATCGGTTATATCCACTTGATGTACACCCGCGCATAGGCCAGTTGCAGTTGCACCTGTTTGGCCATTACCCCATAGGTAGGTGTAAGGAGATGTACCACCACTTGGCGTTACCGTCGCAGTTCCATCGCATTGGCCGCATGAAGCATTCGTTACTACTGAGTCAATACTGATTGGTGTTGGCTCATTTACAGTTAGAATAGTATCACTCTGGCTTGAATTGTTGAATGAAATACTCCAATCAAACACGAAACCATCATCTAAAGCAAAGCTATCGGTAACTATTAAAGTCCAAGATCCATTCATGTTACATCCCACAAAACCACTCAATGGGTCGAAAGAAGTATATGAACCCGGAGGCAATGCCGAACCATCAGTTACAGGTATTACGTTGCCAAGCGTAGCTTCGTTCTCCATTGTCCCATAGGTTGGGTTGTTGTTGAAACAATATTGGAACCCAGTACCGGGAACGCCATCAGGTCCTGAGTCATTGGCATCACCCAGGAAGTAAGAGCCTGGAACACCAATTCCAATAGTCTCTACCAAATCAACTACGTTTCCATCAGGACACATCAATGAAATAGTCAAGTCGCCTATATAAGAGTGCTCAATATCCAAACAAATGTTAGCAATATCATTAGGGCTATTCACCGTTGACCCTGGTGGTAATCCTGTAATATTAATGCTGGTGCTATATGAAGTCCCCGTTCCATCTGGCAATGGCAACAGGCCACCATTAAACATACCACCAATGGTAAATGAATTACTCATACATCCATTTGCATCTGTTACTACAACTGAATAACTTCCCGCAGGTATGTTAGTTAAATCCTCTGTTGTTTGACCTCCTGGAGACCATAAATAAGTATAAGGAGGTGTGCCGCCCATCACAGTAATGTCAATAGCACCGTCAGCCGCCCCTGGACAACTCACATCTGTTACTATTGCAGTTAAAGTAATGCTATCAGGCTCCAATACTACTACTGTATCGGTTTCCGTACAACCATTAGCATCTGTTACTGTAACTGCGTAGCTACCAGCACACAATCCACTTATAGATGAGCTTGTCTGATTACCCGGTGACCATAAATAAGTATACCCTGGCGTACCTCCTGAAGCAGTTACACTAGCCGTTCCATCACACTGCCCGTTACACGTCACATTAGTCGTGCTAGTACTCAGCGTTATTGGCGAAGGCTCTCCTATAATTATCGTCTCAATCTCCTGGCAACCATTGGTATCTGTAATAGTCACAATAACAGGTCCTGCACACAAACCTGAAACACTTGAGGTTGAACCTCCAACAGACCAGTTATAAACGTATGGTGGGGCACCACCCGTTACTGATACTGAAGCTGTTCCATCACAAATACCATTACAACTAGCGTCTGTTGAGCTAGGTGTTACCACTATGGTAGAAGCATCACTTACACTGGCCGAGAAAACAGAGGTACATCCATTAGCATCCGTCACAGTCACGCTGTAAGTACCAGCACATAAACCAGTTGCAGTCTGTGTAATTTGGTTTCCTGGGTCATTCCAGGCATAAGTATATGGCGTTGTGCCACCACTTGGCGTTACAGTAGCTGTTCCATTGCAACTACCATTACAAGTTGCATCAGTTGTTGTTACCACACCTGTTATTGCAGCTGGCTCAGTAATTACAACTGGAATAGTATCAGCACAACCATTAGCCCCCGTTACTATAAGGGTATAGTTACCAGCGCATTGGTTACTGATTGATATTGTGGCTTGGTTGCCAGGCAACCACAAATAAGTGTAAGGAGGAGTACCGCCTGTGGCACTAGCTACAGCACCACCATCGCACACACCATTACACGAAGCAGGTGTGACATTTGCCGAAGCAATTAACTGGTTAGGCTGAATAATAGTAACACTAGCCGCTGCCGTACAGCCATTAGCATCTGTTACTGTAACTGTATAATTACCCGAGCATAAGCCACTCGCTGTTTGCCCTGTTTGTGCTGGTACAGTATTCCATAAGTACGTGTAGCTAGGTGTACCACCTATCACATTAACGGTAGCCGAACCATCGCATAATCCAAAACAGGTTACATTGGTGGTCGAGCCAATGTTTGCATTGATTGCATTGGGTTGTGTAATAGCAACTGAGTCAACTGCAGTACAGCCATTGGCATCTGTTACGATAACTGTATAAGTTCCAGCGCATAATCCGGTAATCCCTGCCGTTGTGGCTCCATTGGACCAACCATAAGTATATGGTGCGGTACCTCCCGTTGGAGCTGCAGTTGCTGTTCCGTCACAAGTACCATTACAAGTAATACTGGTTGATGATACATTGGCCATCAATACAGCTGGTTCAAGAATAGTAATGGATGATGTAGCAGTACATCCATTAGCATCTGTTACCGTCACAGTATATGTTCCTCCTGATAAACCTGATAAATCCTCACTTGTCATTCCACCTGGTGCCCATGAGTAAGTATACCCTGGAGTACCGCCTGTTACTGTAATGTCTATACTGCCATCATTATCACCATTACAGGTAATATCCTGATGCGTTTCATTGATAGTAACCACAGGCGGGTCAATCACGGTAAATCCAGGTGACACAAACACACAGCCGTTGTTATCTGTTATAGTCACTGTATAAGTACCCCCGGCAAGGCCGCTAATATCTTCAGTCGTATCACTATTTGACCATACATAGGTATATGGTATGGTTCCACCTGTATAGCTGATATCTATGGCCCCATCATTATCGCCATTACAGGTTATGTGAGTAATGCTCACACTTCCACTAATTGGTAATGGTTCATTTATGGTATAAGATTCACTTCCCTGACAACCTGCGTTATCCGTTACAAACACGTTGTAGGTTCCAGCCGCTAATCCTGTTAAATCCTCCAGGGTTGAGCCAGTTGACCATGAATAGAAGAAAGGCCCCGAACCAGCAACTGTAATATCAATTTCACCGTTAACATCACCTGGGCAAACTACATCGGTTACCACAGCAGTAATCAATGGGCCACCAGACTCTGAAATATTGTAAGGGTGTATCTCTGTACAACCAATCGCATCGGTTATGGTAACTACGTATCCACCAGCTGATATACCATTCAGGTCTTCAGTCGTGGCGCCATTCGACCATACAT
This sequence comes from Flavobacteriales bacterium, assembly GCA_028281825.1. Taxonomy (GTDB): domain Bacteria; phylum Bacteroidota; class Bacteroidia; order JANQJC01; family JANQJC01; genus JANQJC01. Next base: position 78,545 of record JANQJC010000087.1, on the reverse strand, counting down.
AGCTGTATGCAGGGTCACCACCTGTAACACTCAAATCAATGATACCATTTGATGCCCCGCAATTAGGGTCTGTAATACTTTGGGTAATTCCAATTGGATTACCATTTAAAATTACAAACGATTCAAGTATAGTACAACCACTCACTTGGTCAGTCACCTCAACATAGTGGATACCAATTGGCAAACCTGTAACGTCTTCTGTTGTTGCGCCAGTATTCCATAGATAGGTGTATGAACCTGAACCATTATGAACCGTAATATCTATTGCTCCATCAGAAGCCAAACAGTTACTTGCAGGAGTAATTGCCCAAGTCAGACTTATGTTATTCACATCAGACAGGAATACCGTAACTGAATCTATACAGCCACTCACTTGGTCAGTAACGGTTACAGTATATGCCCCGGCTGTTAAACCTGATATATCTTCTGTTACATCTGTAGTAGACCAGTTATAGGTATACGTACCTGAACCATTGGAAACTGTAAGGTCTATTGAACCATCAGCCCCACCGCAGCTTGGATTAATTGCAGTATATGATAACAACAATACATTGGTTGAAAGAATAGTAATACTCCTTGTTTCTACACAGCCGTTGTCATCAGTTACCGTTACGGTGTATGCACCGCCAGATAAACCTGTTAAATCCTCAGTAGTAGCTCCCGTTGACCATGCATAACTATATGGTGCAGAGCCTCCAGTAACTGTGATGTCAATGGAACCATCACTTTGTGCACAACCTTCATCTACATGCGTTTCTGAAATATCAATAGCAGCTGGTTCATCTAAAATTAATGTTGGAGAGGCCACCACACAACCATTATTGTCAGTAACGTTCACAGTATATGAACCCCCATCAAGGCCACTAATATCTTCTGTTGTTTGGTTGTCGGGCGACCATAGGTAGTCGTAAGGCATTGAACCACCTGTAACAGTTATTTCAATAGCTCCATTACCATCACCATTACACAAAACATGGGTAATATCTATAGTTTGAATAAATGGACCAGGAAGATTAACTGTGAATGACTCAATTGTTTGGCAACCTGAAACCAAATCAATTACCGTTACTATATATGTATTAGCCGACAGGCCTGATATATCTTCTGTGGTTGCTCCATTACTCCATGAATAGGAATAGCTACCAGAGCCTCCAGAAACTGTAATGTCAATAGCTCCATCCGTTAAGCCTGGACAAGAAATATCTGAAACAACACCTGTTACAGTTGCAGCACTATTCTCACTCAGGGTTATTATCTCTATTCCTTCACATCCATTCTGGTCTGTTACAGTAATATTGTAAACCCCACTACCCAAACTTGAAACATCCTCTGTTGTAGCTCCGGTAGACCACAAGAAAGAGTAAGCAGGCGAGCCACCACTCGGTGTAATATCTATTGACCCATTATTGATTCCACAATCAGGGTCAGTAATGTTTATTCCCACTTGAACTGGGTTTGCATCATCAACATTAAATGTAGCTAAAGAGCTACAACCTGATACCTGGTCAACTACTTCAACAGTGTAAGTTCCAACAGAAACGTTGGTCAAATCTTCAGTAGTAGCACCGCCAGGTGTCCACATATAAGTATAACTACCTGAACCGCCAGTGACAGTTATATCCACGCCACCATCAGGTGTAATACAGCTAGATGCATCAGATGATACTCCAGCAATATCAGGCCCACCAACATCTGACACTAACGCCGTAATTGAATCAACACAACCAGTATTGATGTCTGTAACCGTCGCCGTATAAGTATCAGGAGGCAGGTTAGAAATATCTTCGGTTAATTCACCACTTGACCAAGAAACATTATAAGAGCCCGAACTACCCGAGACAGTCAGGTCTATTTGCCCATTATTATCACCACAGGTAGAATTAATAACCGTCAACGACAGGCTTAAACTACCACCAGAGATAACAGTAACTCCCAAGGTTCCAGTACAACCGTTCCCGTCAGTAACATTCACGGTGTATAATCCACCGCCTATACCGCTGATATCTTGAGTGGTTTGACCATTGCTCCATGAGTAAGTGTAAGGTGCAGTACCTCCCGAAACTGATAAATTAATTGAGCCATCACCATTACCAGCACAGGTCTCATCAGTATGGGTCTCACTTAATACAAGTGCGCCTGGTTCAGTAACCACGTATGTAAAAGAGTCCACGCAACTAGACCCATCTGTAATAGTCACCGTATAACCGCCTGCACCTATACCAGTTATATCCTCAGCAGTTGCTGATGTTGACCAAAGGAAGGTATAAGGGCCACCATCACCACCAGCAGGTGTAATATCTATGGCTCCTGAAGTATTGCCATTACAATCTACATTCGTGATTGACGCTGGCGCTGAAATCACAGGTGGCTCATTCACTATAGAGCTAAATACACCTGTACAAGCATTAGCATCCGTAATAGTAACGGTATAGTTTCCAGCTGCCAACCCACTGATGTCCTCACTTGTAGGGCCATTAGACCATATAAAGGTATAGCCACCAGCTCCACCACCAGGAGTGATATCTATAGCTCCATTGCTATCCCCGTTACAATTTACGTCGGTCACTACGGGGTTTCCCGTTATTACCGGAGGGTCTGTAATCACCACACCACTCTGGCTGGCATTACTTCCATTTTGCGATTCTACTGCAATTACAGCATTTCCAGCACATACTCCTGTAAAGGTAAAAACAGTATCACTGCTGGTTACCTGTTGTATCGGTTGTGGAAACGCCACAAAAGTGTATATGTAAGGCGCAGTTCCCCCACTGATGGCAACAGTAATCGTCCCATTACAAGAACCGTTACATGATGGATTGCTTGTTGTAATCGAGTCGATTACCACATTAACTTGAGCTTGAGTTGTATTAAACACGGCAGTGCTACACAACAGAATAAGCATCGTGGCGATGCTTCTTTTAAAACTACTCATATAAGGTATATTTTTACTCAATAGGTATGGTGGTTAAAGAGGCTAAATTTACAATTATAGCTGTTAATTATAGCCGAAATATCGGAAAAATTATTCACGCCAACCTCTTACGGTAGTTTTACCCTCTTGGTTACTTCAATTGAAAAAGCCTACCATACTGGTTTTCAACCTGTTTGTGATATTTATAAGCAATTTGAAATATTGTTATTATACCCCACTGAAAACAACCTTTAAAAGATTAAGGAATTATCCCTCATAGGGATACTTGGTGTGACTGCAGCAATGCAGCTAGTTAGCCTTCAGCTACAGTAATATTTATCTTGAGTGTGAAAAAAGAATGACCTTCATCCAGTTGGTGAAAGTTATACTCCATCTTTCCGCCCGCTTTTCTGGCAATATCTATCAACCCGAGATTGGCACCTCCGGCGGCATTATGGCCTTCTTGCTCCATTGTTGTTTTATACAGCTCGCGCAACCTATCCTTGCCCATGCCATTCACCTTCTCAATCTTGTCTTTCACCTTCGCAACATTCTCATTCTCAATAAGGTTGCCTGTAATCACAAAAAACCCGTCACTTTTCTTGCCCAACACAAAAATGGACGTGCCTGAGATATTTGAAGGGGCTGCTGCAGCATGTCGCGAGATGTTCTGAACGGCTTCGACCATTATGTGAAAAATACGCTTTCTTATTTTTTTCTTGGCTATGGCAGCATCTATCTTTTGCTCAGTAAGCTCCAGCAAGTCTTGATAGTGTTCATCTGTAAACTCATCATGGTACACAAGGATAATGTTATTGTCCTGCATCGCCTGCTTGAGGCCGTATATATCGTCCAACACCGAGAGGGGTTGAAGAATGTTTTTCATGTCTGCCATCTTATTTAAATGACTTTCTTAGTTCTGGTCAGAAATTGAGGTACGCAAAATACGTAGAAAAGTTATATCTTAACAAATACGCAACTATTTCTTTCAATAAAAGAAGTTCAGAAAGACTGTTGAAAAGTTTTATATGAAACTTATTAATTCATCACTTTGGTATAAACAACCACTCATCCGAAGCTTCTTACCAACTATCTAATCTCTCAATCAAATGGGTTGTTTCCACCGTAATTTTGCAACTGAATTTTAGTGTGCATCCTTTTAACAAGTGCGCACTGAGTAAAAAATATGAGACAAAAAAAATTTGAAATACTCTTAGTTGAAGACAATGATTCTGATGCTTTGATGGTAGAACGCGTTTTGGGGCAAATCGGACTACTGTCTAAATACATGAGAGTGAAAGACGGTGCAGAAGCAATTGACTTCCTGTTCGCAAGAGGAAAATACAATAGAAGGGATAGAAACTCTTTTCCTAAACTTATTCTTCTTGACTTAAACTTGCCATATATTCATGGTCAACAGGTATTAGAAAATATCAGGAGAAACGAAAAAACATCTGACATACCGGTTATAATTCTCACTGTGTTTGATTATGAAGATGAAACGAAGGCCTTAGAAAAATTAGGCATTAACAATTACATCAACAAACCTATTGATGAAGAAAAATTTCGCAAAGCGGTAAGTGAGATAGAACTGTATTGGTACTTCTTTGGCACACCTCCAACAATCATTGCTAGCAAATAAGGTGAAGTAGTTTTATTACTTTGCAACTGTTTATTGTAGAATATACTGTGTATATTTTACGTTACAGTTGCTAATGCTTACACAAAAAGCTTTTTTTGTATTTTTCTTGGTATGTTGTGCTTTTAGTACAATGGCGCAAAAGGGATTCTCCCTCGACAAGAGACTCAGCTTGGCTGTTGGGCCTGCTGGTTATTCTCTGGAGAGAAGTGGCTCGTCATCGCTATTACCTGCCTTTGAAGTAAGCCCAATGTTTATAGCATATAGCAGATGGACAGACTTTTCCTTCTCGGTAAACTCCCAAACTTCTTTTGGCTACCATGTATCTAATGACAATTTAGCGGCCAACTTTTTCTTTGCTGACATCCCTCTCACTGGTGAGATAAATGCTGGCAATGGGTCAACAAAAAACTTCCACTCCTATTTTGGTTTTTTTGCTGGGGCAGGTTATGGTTGGCAATTCATGGGAAGTGGCGGGCAGCATGGAGCAGTTTTTACCGGAGGGTTTAGAACATGGCTTGGTTCCTTAGGATGCACTTTTAGGTACTCTTATGTCTACCCAAATAGTGTGCTTTTTTACAACATGCATAGAGGGTCAATAGCTATTACCTTAGGCAAATGGACAAAAAAAGTAAAGCAGATGAACAAGATAAGCAAGTTTGTCAAGCCTGTCCAATAATAAACCGCTAGTCAACTTCATGACATTCAGCCACTGTCATTGGCAGATTTACCATATTCTTTATTACATTTGTTTAACTTACAATTAAACTGTATTTGCGATAAATTTAAAATTGTCATAATATTATCGTTCAAAATTTTATTCCAATTCTTATCCCAATTGCGGAATTATATGAGAAAAATTATACTTACTTCACTAGCTTTATTTGGCTTAGCGTCAGTTTCTTTCAGCCAACAGTCATGGGAAAACAATGGCAAGTTTGACGACTTCAGTGAACTCTCAACTTCTTACACGGTACCATTTGTAATGCCAGATGGCATTAAGCTGTATACCGATATTTATCTACCAATAGTGCAAGATTGCCTGGTTGTGCCCATAACTATTCCTATCCCTGGAGTAAGTGATTTCACTCGCGACCTTGAACTGATACCAAAAGGCACCCAAATCATCATGTATGATTCCATCAATGGGCAACCTAACCCTAACCCTTTCCAATTACCAATGGTATTCTCAAGAACACCATATAAGAAAGGGGACGGAAGAAATGTGGAAGGCTCAGTTATTTCTCTGCTGGGTTATGTATATGCAGTGCAGGATATGCGCGGGCGCTATACGTCAGAAGGTGTTTACCTTCCATTGTTAAGTGACTCCTGGAACAAAAATGCATATCACCCCAACTGGCAACACGTTCTTGACAAAACTGCCCCAACAGACATTACAAACGGAAACAAGCATGAAGATGGATACAATAGCATCCAGTATATCATAAATGATTTGACAAGGGAATACGACCTCGATTTTGATGGAGTAATTGATACTATTGATTTATTGACCAATGGTCGTATTGGTATGTTTGGTGCATCTGCATTGGGTTACAACCAATATCAGGCTGCTGCTGCCCATAAAATTGACCCAACACAACCTGGTTTAAAATGTCTTTTGCCAATTGTTGCCCCTGGTGACTTCTACAAGAGTACAGGTTTCGGCAATGGTGTTTTGAGAGACCGCCTGGTAACTGGCTGGTTAAAGGGTCAAATATTTACAGGAACAGAAGATGAGCGCATCCCAGAAGATGAAGCAATTGCTGCTCAATTTGACTCAGCGGTTGCGACTCAAAATGATATCCATTCATCATTTGATTATGACCTGCCAAAAACGGTAACTTTCAATGGTGTTCCAAGAACTTATCAGCAAAATAAATTTGATGCCGCTAATTTGGCTATTGACCACTTTGTATCTATGAGATATGCTGACTCACAAACAGGTGAACTTGGCCCATGCGGATATTATCCTAATTCAATAGGCCGCACTGAGATGGATATTAGCCGTGCAATGGTAGATGCTAATGGAGAAGGTGATATAAATGGAACTATAAGCAGATACACCAATATGGAAGTGCCTGCCTACCATTTAACAGGCTGGTGGGACATATTTATTGATGGGCAAATAGAAACCTGGGCACAAATGCGCGAGCACCTTGACCCGGCAAAGGGCAATAAGATGAAGCAAAAACTAGTTGTTGGTCCTTGGGCACATCAAACTATGGGACAGGTTGAAACTGGTGACCGCATATATCCTGATAATGTTACCGACATCTTGGGTATCAATTTTGAAGACTTCGATAATCAGGATAATATTCCAGTAGCAAAGGCGCTCAATTCTGAGATTATTTCATGGTTTAGGTACAATCTTAACTACCAGCCTGACCAATATCTTGGTGAGCCAAAAGCGGTAATCCCCGAAAGCAAGAATTACACTGCTTTTTCCGAAGGTTTATTGGACATCAAACTGAGGCTTCCCGCTGAAAACCTGGTTTTAAAATTTGAAGAACTTATTGGATTACTAAATGGTACAGGGGGAGTAAGTAATGTGAAGATTGAAACTGTAGTTGGTTCTTCATTAATTGGCTATGACACTTCTATTGTAACTGTTGATATACCAGCCTTTGGTGACCCACTTGTTGAAGGTCTTGACAACAACTCGGTAACAGGCATTCCATATCGCGATTTTGGAAACCCTGCTGATGTGCCGGATGTTAGGGTATACGTCGTAGGCCCTAATGATGACAACTTACCTCAAAACGCAAATAAGGGTAATTATTGGTTAGCGTCAGACACTTTCCCACTTCCTGAGAATACTGGAAATATTACACGCACCAAATATTACATGCACAAAAATGGAACCTTAGATACTATTGCTCCTACCACAGATGAAGGTTACAAAATATATGTGCACGACCCCAACGACCCTATTCGTTGCGTAGGTGGTGCTAACATGATTGTGCGTACTCCTGATGGTGAGAGAAACAGCCAAGGGCAGTTCAACTTGAAGGATGACAGGTATGCGGAGTACACTATAGACAGGCCTGGTGTAATCCAATTTGAGACTGGCCTTATTTCTGATTCACTTTGTATCTTGGGCTTCCCTAAGGTGACCTTATACGCCAAAACAAATCCTGGTGGTGTATTAACCGGCCCAACCGATACTGACTTTTTTGTCAGGATTGTTGATGTTTATCCTGATGGAAGAGAATATTTTGTAACCGAAGGTTGTGTGAATGCAAGAGCAAAAGAATATGCCAGAGCTGTAGCCGAAAACCCAGATGGTGAGCGATATCCTTTTGAGAATGATGACATTCCATTTACCAATATAGAAATAGGCAAAGTGGAAGATTATGTATTTAACATGCTGCCTATTGGCTACACCTTTGGTGATGGCCATAAGATGAAGATATTGATAAGCAGTAGCTTATACACCCGCTGGCAGGTTAATCCAAACTTACCTATCAACGATGGTGAGTTCTTCCGCAGAAAACCTGGAGATGGCAGAACGTACATATATAATGGTGTAGAAATGACTCCAAGAGTAGCTACACAAAGGGTTGCTTTTTCGCCTCAATATGATACTCACATCGATCTACCTATTTATACAGGTACCTATGTGGCTGTTGAAGAACCAGATAATGTTAATGGTCCGGAAATAACTGTGTACCCTAACCCAGCTACTACTGAGATTAATATAGGCGTTGATGGAAAATCAAACTACGAAGCTTCTATTTTTGACATCGTCGGTAAACTAGCAATGAATCCTATCACATTTAAAGGCGGTAGGACTACACTAAATGTTGAAGCATTAGCTGATGGAACGTATTTGGTTCAGGTAATGGACACTAACACCAAAGAAAAAACTACAAAACAGATTACAGTTAAATAAAAACATTAACCAATACTTTTAAATATGTCTAGAGCTTTTAGACTTTTCTTTCTCACCATGGCCTTGCCTTTTTTGGTGAACGCCCAAACGCAACCTTGGGAAAACAACGGTCAACTTGATAACTTTCAGGAATTGTGCACGAGTATCAATGTGCCGTTTGTAATGCCAGATGGTGTTAAGTTATACACCGACATATACTTGCCAATATTAAGGGATTGCCTTATTGTGAGCTTTACACTTCCAATCCCTGGCGCTGAACCAGTGGACATCGAACTACTGCGAAAAGGCACACAATTCCTGGTATACGATTCTATCAACGGACAACCCAACCCCAACCCTTATCAGTTGCCATTGATATTCTCTCGCACACCCTATGATAAAGGAAATGGCAATAATGATGAAGGGCCTGTAATTACAACATTGGGTTATGCTTACGCAGTTCAAGATATGCGTGGGCGCTACACATCAGAAGGCGTTTACTTGCCTCTTTTGAGTGACTCTTGGGACAAGAATCCATATCATCCTAACTGGCAACACGTTCTTGATCGCACATTGCCAAGTGACCCAAAGAATGGAAACAAACATGAGGATGGCTATAATTCTATTAAGTTTATTACAGACAGCCTGATGCGCGATTATGATTTGGATGGTGATGGAATAAATGAAACGACCGATTTGATGATTAATGGCCGCATTGGTATGCTCGGCGCATCGGCTCTGGGATATAACCAGTACCAAGCTGCTGCTGCCCACAGAGTTGACCCAACCCAACCGGGCTTAAAGTGCCTCTTACCAATTGTAGCCCCAGGTGAATTTTACAAGAGCACTGGTTTTGGTAATGGTGTATTAAGAGACAGGCTGGTGACTGGCTGGTTAAAAGGTCAGATTTTTACTGGTACTGAAGATGAGCGCATACCTGAAGACGAGGCTATTGCTGCCCAGTTTGATACTGCTACTGCAACGCATAATGATATTCACTCCTCATTTGACTATGACTTACCAAAGACTGTAACATTCAATGGTGTACCAAGAACTTATCAGCAAAATAAGTTTGAAGCTGCAAACCTGGCTATTGACCACTTTGTGTCTATGCGCTACCCTGATGAAAATGGCCAACTAGGCCCTTGCGGATACTACCCAAACGCAATTGGCCGTGCTGAGATGGATATTAGCCGTGCCCGTGTTGATGCCAATGGCGAAGGGCAAATAGATGGTGCTTTTAACCGTTACTCTAATATGGAAGTACCTGCCTACCATGTTACTGGTTGGTGGGATATCTTTATTGATGGACAAATAGAAACCTGGGCATACATGAGAAGGTTTCTTGACCCAGCTAAAGGAAACAATAGAAAACAAAAAATAGTGATTGGGCCATGGGCTCATCAAACTATTGGTGAAGTAAAAACGGGCGACAGAACATACCCTTCAAATATTGGAGACCTATTGGGTGTCAATTTCGACGACTTTGAAGGAGAGGAAATACCAATCACTACAGTACTAAAATCTGAAGTAATTGCTTGGTTCCGTTATAATCTTAACTACCAACCCGATCAATATTTAGGCGAGCCCAAAGCTGTTATACCAGAAGGAAGAACATGGCAAACAGTTACCCTTCCTATCTATGGGGTTTCTCAGGTGAGAGTTCCTGCTGTTGATTACAAGATGTCTTTCAATGAGTTACTTGGTTTCTTGAACGGCTCAGGAGGATTGAACGGACTGCCTCTTGATATTATCCCTGGAAACACAGGGATACCAAGAGATACAGTAAACATTGATGTTCCAGCTACGGGCAACCCAGTAGTTCAAGGTTGGGAGCCAGGAGAGATTTCAAGCATTGAGTATCGCGACTTTGACGACCAAAGTGATGTAGCCAATGTGAGGTTCTATGTAATCGGACCAAACAACGACTCTACCGTTATCGAGAATTCATCACTAAGCAATTATTGGTTCAAAGCAGATACCTTCCCATTGGGAGCTCCTTATGTTGAAATGGAAAATTGGTATATGCACAAAAATGGAACCTTAGACACTATTGCTCCCACAACAGATGAAGGTTATAACATTTATATCCACGACCCAGATGACCCAATCAGGTGTATTGGTGGTGCTAACATGATTGTTCGCACCCCAGACGGAGAACGTAACAGCCAGGGCCAGTTTAACATTAAAGACCCTAGATACGCCGAATACACTGTAGATAGGCCTGGTTTAGCTCAATACACAAGCGCCCCGATAGACCAGGACTCTATGTGTATTATTGGCTTTCCAGTATGTACACTTTATGCCAAAACTAATCCCGGCGGCGTACTTACAGGCCCTACAGATACAGATTTCTTTGTGAGGATAATTGATGTCTATCCTGACGGCAGAGAGTATTTCGTGACGGAAGGTTGTGTGAATGCAAGAGCTAAAGAATATGCAAAAGCCTTGGTTGAACACCCTGAATGGGATCAAATATGGCCTTATGCTGTTGATGAAATACCATTTGAGAATATAGAAATAGGCAAAGTGGAAGACTATGTATTCCAAGTACTGCCTATTGCATATACCTTTGGTAGAGGACATAGAATCAAGATTATTATAAGCAGCAGCCTTTACAACCGTTGGCAGGTTAATCCAAACCTACCTATCAATGATGGTGAATTCTTCCGTAGGAAGCCAGGAGATGGCAGAACTTATATCTTCAATGGGGTTGAAATGTCACCAAGGGTAGCCACTCAAAGGATTGCAATTTCTGACCAATATCAGTGCAACATTTCCCTACCTGTGTACAAAGGCGGATATTCCATCTCTGTGCCTGAGAATGAAGATGTGGCAAACATGTCAGTATATCCAAATCCTGCGCAGGATATATTGAAAGTAGCAATTGAAGAAATCAGTCAATATACTTTATCTGTTTACGACATAGAAGGCAAGTTGATTACAACAGAACAAAAACTTGGAAACCTTTTCCAGTTGAATGTAGGTGCTTTTGCTTCTGGTTTATATATAGTTGAAATACTAGATGAAAAGACTGGAAACAGATCTTCTCAAAAATTCACTAAAAAATAAGGCCAAAATACGCTTGATAAAAAGCCCTGAAATTCAGGGCTTTTTTTATACCTAACTTCCCTAAATTTCTAATTTTACGCTCCACTAAGATTAAACTCACATGGGATTAAAATCCCTTTTAGGTAAGTTGTTTGCTAAAGTTGTAGCCAAGAAAATTAAGGCTGCAAGCAGAACTGCTATTGCAAATCAAAACAAGGTTTTGCAAGAACTGATTGCTGGCGGGGCCAATACTTCTTTTGGACACAAGCACAACTTTAGCAATATCAAGACCTATGAGGATTTTAAAGCCAATGTGCCTATCCATGATTATGAAGATATAAAACCATACATAGAGCAAATGGTAAAGGGTGAGCCAGATATCCTTTGGAAAGGTAAACCCATTTATTTCGCTAAAACTTCTGGAACAACTTCTGGCGCTAAGTACATCCCTATCTCTAAAGAGTCCATTTCCAATCACATTAACTCTGCCCGTAACGCCCTTTTATGCTACATAGCTGAAACAGGTAATGCTAGCTTCATTGATGGTAAAATGATATTCCTTTCAGGGAGTCCCGTATTAGACACAAGTGATGCAATCCCAACAGGTAGATTGTCTGGGATTTCAATGCACCATGTACCAGACTATCTCCAACGAAATAGAATGCCTACCTGGGATACCAATTGCATTGAGGACTGGGAAACAAAAGTAGATACCATTTGTAATGAAACCTTAAAAGAAGATATGACTCTGATAAGTGGTATTCCTTCTTGGGTGCAAATGTATTTCGAAAGGCTTCAGGAGAAAACTGGTGGTAAAAAGATAAAAGATATTTTCCCCAACTTTTCCCTTTTTGTTTACGGTGGTGTTAATTATGAACCATACCGAGCCAAGTTTGAAAGCATGATTGGTAAAAGAATTGACTCTATTGAGCTTTTTCCAGCCTCGGAAGGTTTTTTTGCCTACCAAGACAGCCAGACCGAAAAAGGCATGATGCTCATTACCGATTCAGGCATCTTTTACGAATTCATTCCAGCTGATGAGTTCTTTAACGATAACCCAACCCGACTATCATTGAAAGATGTAGAAGTTGGAGTGAACTACGCTTTAATCGTTAATAATAATGCAGGTTTATGGGGTTATAGCATTGGTGATACTGTAAAATTTGTTTCAAAAAACCCCTATAGGGTAATTGTGAGTGGGCGCATCAAGCATTATACATCTGCTTTTGGTGAGCACGTGATAGCCGAAGAAGTGGAACATGCTTTAAAAGTGGCTTCTGAAGGTGAAGATATAGCAGTTGCCGAATTCTCGGTCGCCCCTCAGGTTAACCCTCAATCTGGATTACCTTACCATGAATGGTTTATTGTATTTTCAAAAGAACCGTCTGATATGGACCGTTTCAGGCTTAAGATAGATAAAGCCCTGCAAGACAAGAACATATACTACAAAGACCTCATTGAAGGTAAGATACTTCAACCACTTGTAATAACTTCTTTGAAGAAAGACGCCTTTATTGAATTGATGAAATCAAGAGGCAAGCTTGGCGGGCAAAACAAAATCCCTCGGTTAACAAATGACCGAGAAATTGCAGACGAGCTAAGTAAATACGCTTTGTAACCCAAATTTTAATCCTCTAACGAGGCTATTTTCATAAATTTGCAGCTTATTTTGCAAGCACCTTGATTGATTCTTCTGTAAAACATATAGCCATTCTCGGCTCAACTGGCTCCATAGGCACTCAAGCTTTAGATGTAATTGCTGCCAATCCTGATAGCTTTCAGGTGGAAGTACTAACTGCCAACAGCAATTGCGACTTGCTTATTGAGCAAGCTCTCAAGTTTAAACCCAATGCGGTAGTCATTGGTGATGAAACTAAATTTGAGAAAGTAAGGAATGCTTTGTGGGATGCTGGCATAAAAGTATACGCAGGTGTTGATGCCATTGCCCAGGTGGTTGAGATGGAAGAAATTGATGTCGTACTTACAGCTTTAGTGGGTTATGCAGGTCTGAAACCAACTATTAGCGCAATAAAAGCGGGTAAACCTATCGCATTAGCCAATAAGGAAACACTTGTAGTAGCTGGTGAATTGATTACAGGACTAGCTAAAGAACATGCTGTGAATATTTATCCAGTTGATTCAGAGCACTCAGCCATTTTCCAGTGCCTGACTGGTGAATTTCATAACCCTATCGAGAAAATATACCTGACGGCCTCTGGCGGACCATTTAGGGGCAAGGATAGGAACTTCCTGACGACAGTAACCAAAGAGCAAGCGCTTAAGCACCCCAACTGGGACATGGGAGCTAAAATCACTATCGACTCGGCTAGTATGATGAACAAAGGGCTGGAAGTAATTGAAGCTAAGTGGCTATTTGGACTTAAGCCCGAACAAATTGACGTGATTGTGCATCCTCAGTCCATTATCCATTCTATCGTACAATTTGAAGATGGCTCAATGAAAGCACAAATGGGCTTACCTGACATGAAATTGCCCATACAATATGCCCTGGGCTATCCAAAAAGGTTGAAGTCAGACTTCCCGAGATTTAATTTTTTGGACTACCATGCCCTCACCTTTGAGCAGCCTGATATTAAAACTTTTCGTAATCTTGCATTGGCCTATCAAGCCTTAGAAAAGGGTGGAAATATGCCATGTATCCTGAACGCTGCAAATGAAGTGGCTGTAGATGCATTTTTGAAAGATAAGATTGGTTTTCTTGAGATGTCAGACTTTATAGAAGAGTGCATACAAAAGATAGGTTTTGTTGAAAAACCAGTGTATGAAGATTACGTGCAGACCGACGAAGAAACAAGAAAACTGATAGCTAATTTGATTAACTGCTGATGGACGTTATAATAATAGTATCTCAATTCATCCTTAGCCTGTCAATACTTATAGTATTGCATGAGATGGGGCACTTTTTGGCTGCTAAGCTATTTGGCATGAGGGTAGAAAAGTTTTACTTGTTTTTTAATCCTGGTTTTTCTCTTTTCAAAATTAAAAAAGGTGAGACTGAATATGGCCTTGGTTGGTTACCGCTGGGCGGCTATGTTAAGATATCAGGGATGATTGATGAGAGCATGGATAAGGAGCAAATGAAACAGCCCCCACAACCTTGGGAGTTTCGTTCAAAACCTGCTTGGCAAAGGCTCATCGTCATGATTGGCGGAGTAACCGTAAACCTCATACTGGGAGTGATAATCTATGCTTGTGTAGTATATATCTATGGTGAACAATACCTGCCGGCAAAAAATGCCAAATATGGTATCGTGGCCGACTCAACTGCCATAGAGCTTGGGCTTAATAGCGGTGACAAAATCCTAAGCCTTGACAACCAAGAAATTGACAACTTTAATCAAATACCACTTAAGCTTATTTTAGATGATGTCTCTACCATCCAAATTGAACGCGATGGTGAGAATATGGAATTAGCAGTACCTACTGGTATGAAAGATAAGATGGTCAACTCCAAGAGGATGATAACCCCAAGGATACCATTCGTTATCGCTCAATTTGCCAAAGAGTCGGAGGCTAAGGCTGCCGGCTTAAAGAAAAGGGATAGGATAGTAGGTATTAACGACTCCACTATTCTTTTTTTCGACCAGTTTAAAGATGCTTTACAGAGTTACAAAGGCGACGCCATACTGGTAAATATTATCCGTGATGATAAAGAAGAAAGAATAAAAGTTACCGTTCCTGAAAGCGGCCTGCTGGGGATAGCCCCATTGGGCGATTATGAAGAGCTAGGCTTTGAAATGAATACTATTGAGTATAGCTTTTTGGCTTCCATCCCACGTGGCATGGAGAAAGCCTACGAAACACTCAATAATTATATAAAGCAAATCAAATTGCTCTTTGTACTTGATAAAGGCTATGAAAAATTAGGTGGTTTTATCACCATTGCTAAGATATTCCCATCAGAATGGGAATGGGAGTTCTTCTGGAATATCACCGCTTTCCTATCATTGGTATTGGCATTAATGAATATCCTACCTATCCCTGCCCTTGACGGTGGTCACGTAATGTTTTTGCTTTATGAGATGATAAGTGGTAAAAAGCCTAGCGAGAAAGTAATGGAGTGGAGCACTTATGTGGGCATTGCAATTTTATTAACCCTGATGCTTTTCGTTAACGGCAACGATGTGATACGAGAAGTGAAAAACTATTTCGCACAGTAGAACAGTGATTATCCTGAGAATTTCTGTTGCGCTTCTCTTTAGCTTATTAAGCCTGCAAGGCTTTAATCAAACTATTCTTAATGGTAACGGTGTAAAAGGTGAGCCATCAAAAAAAGAATTTACTCCTCTTTATAAATCTGTACTTATTATCCCTTTTGAGGATAAATTGTATTTATCTGATGCTGATAGGGATATTGCCCAAGGCAGCGCTGTAAAAGACCACCATACCATTAAGGCCCGTTTTCGCGATGGCTTAATGATAAGCCTTTCTGCAGGCTCTAAATTGCGCTATAAAGCCCTGGCCTTTAATTTCAGGGATACACTGATACTACCCGACCTTTACGAAGCTTTCTCAGCTGTTAAGTATAGGTATGAAGATATTCCGAAAAAGGACGATGATAAAAAGGAAAATTCCTTTTTTGAAACAACATCAAATAAGGAAAAGAAAAACCCTAAAGGACAATTAGGAGCCTCTGGAGACATTACGGGTAAATTTATGATGCCTGTAATAAAAAAGACTGAAACCATCCGCTACCTGGCTGAAAAATACGAAGCAGACCTGTTTCTTTTCATTAGCCAGTTTGAGATAAAGAATGATATGAGTAATGCCTCAGGTTTTGCCTATGGTGGTTTTAAAAGAAACTGTAACGTACACTACGCCTTTTACGACCAAAACTCAAAGCTGGTAGATGGCGGAATTGCCTCTTTTACTTTTTCGTCTGATGTGAAAGACATCAACAAAATCATCAGTGGTAACTTTTCTGAATTAGCAGGCCAAATATTTGAGACTATATTCGGTCGTGAGAAAGAAAACGAGGAAGCCCAGACAAGCAAAGGAAAAATTACTCCTAAAGGGTATAAAGAATAAAAGCCCCGCACAGTTCCTCCTACCGGCGGGGCCAAGTTGGCAAAACCAATCTATCCTCAGAAAGAAAGCCAACAGACTTTTATCACTTTTGTGAAGTGAGCAATCTTTCAAGTGCCTCCAAGCGCGTTTTGAGTGCCTGGTTTTCCAACTCTAAATCTTCGCGGAGCTTTTCGTTTTCTACTTTTTGTTCTTCAATTATTTGCTGTTGTTCCTTCACAGCATTAATCAACATATAGGTCATGGCTGAGTTGTCAACTCTTAAGTATTTCATCCCATTTTGCTCAAAAGTGCTCACCATATCAGGAGCCACTTTTTGCAACTCTTGTGCTATCACGCCTACATATTCAGGCTCAGTATCATAACCAGACTTCTCATTGTAATGGAATGTAACAGGGTTGATAGCCAATATCTTATCCAATCCCTGGTTATAGGTTTGAATATCTTTCTTCAATCTTCTATCAGAAGATACCGCCCAAGAGCCGCCACCAGTTTTAGCGGCAGTACCTATTACTTCCAACTTTGCAGTTGGTGATGACGAGTTGATACCCACATTACCAGTATTAGCACTATAAATGTTATTACCATTAATAGTCCACCTGCCATTTGCCAATATACTCGGGGGTATCCATTGCATTTTACCATCAGCATCAGAGTATATTGTATAACCAGCCTGCTGATTACCATCGTTCATCCTGATAGAACCTGTTACATCTAGTTTTTGCTGTGGGTTGGTTGACCCCAAGCCTAAGTTACCATCTGCTTTAAGTGCAAAAAGTGCAGTGGCATTATCAACATCAGGAGTTTCTGAAACTTCAGTGGAATGGGCAATAATTAGATTGCTTCCATTATGGTGCATGAAATAATGTGCGCTACCAAAAGATGAAAACATAGCACCTGACCTACCAGTAGGAGCACCACCACCCCTCCTGAAATTAATCCAGGTATCTGTATCTGCAGTTCCCTGAAACTGAATAACATTTGAGCCTGCTGCTTGGTCATGCACAGCAAGATTAGACATTGAAACAGTTCCATTTACGTCCAGGGTAGTAGCAGGAGCAATAGTTGCGATACCTATATGACCACTTTCTTTTATCACAAATTCGGCATCGCTATTATTGGTTGTTTTAATGGTAAAATCTGTTTGGTTAGCCGCAGGCAGATTATCCATACCTACTGCCCATTTATCTACACCAGCTGTTTGAAACGTAAGGGAAGCCTCATTACTTACGGCACCTCTATCCAGGTATAGCGTAGAACCTGCATCTGAACCAATTTTTACAAATGGATTGGTAGAACTAAAAATATGTAGTTTACCAGTAGGTGAGCTGGTTCCAATACCTATGTTGCCTCCACTATCCAATACTAGTTGATCTGTTTGGTTAGATTTTCTCAGTATAAGGTCACTGTTGGAGTTTTGATAGATAACAGAATTACTTACCCCTTGAGTAATCTTAATGCCACTAGCTTCACCAAGAGTGTCTGAATACGTATGCAATCTTGCTTCGGGCGATATTGTACCTATGCCCACATTACCAGCCACCGCTGAATAAAGGTCACTACCACTAACTGTCCAGTCTCCATCTGTTATAGTGCTTGGGTCAGTCCAGGTCATCACACCGCTAGCATCACTCACAGGAATGTATCCTGCGGCCTCATTGCCATCTTGCATTCTTATAGCCCCCGAAACATCTAGCTTGGCAGAGGCTGCAGTGGAACCTACTCCAATATTGCCCGCTTCAGTTACAACTAGCGTGTTGGTTGCTGCATTGGTATGCAACCTAAAGGGTATCTTATTTCCATTGGTAACGTCTCTGATATTGAAGTAAACCTCATTTCCACTCATTTCCCATTTCTGCGCAGGGAAACCTGTTCCATCTTGGTCAAGCCTGATAGATGGGTTATCATTAGAGCTTACTTCCAAATTGCCCGTTGGGCTTGAAGTACCAATACCTACGTTGCCACTATTACCATTATATAGATGATTTCCATTAAACTCCCAATCTCCATCATCTGTGGTTGTAATGGTGCTTGGGTCAGTCCATGTCATAACTCCACTTGCGCTCGACACAGGAATACGCCCGGTGGCTTGATTGCCATCAACCATACGGATAGAGCCAACTACATGAAGTTTGCCAATTGGATCATTGGTTCCAATACCCACATTACCGCTTCCAGCAACCAGAAGAGAGTTTGAGGGAGCTTCAGTAAACACCCTAAATGGCAGGCTATGAAAGTTTGTTACGTCCTTTATGTAAAACCCCACTTCGTTACCGCCCATTTCCCATTTTTGTGCAGGAAAACCCGTTCCATCTTGGTCAAGCCTGATAGTAGGAGTATTACCAGAGCTTATTTCAACATTAGCTGAAGGGCTGCTGGTACCAATACCCATTCTGCCATTTTTCAATATTACCATTGCATCAGAGCGTGAACTTTCTGATGTCCCATTGCCAACAGTTAATAGTCTATCCCCCGCTTGCCATATAGTATCATTGCCTGCAATATAGAAGGTATTGAATCGACCTAATACAGTTTCGTAAGCAGATGGTGCCAATAAATATGAACCTAAAGCTACGGCTCCCCTACCATCTGTTGATACACTGTGTCCCACTGCTATAGCACTATCTCCCTCAGCAATAGCATCGTTCCCTAATACTGTTGAATGGTCACCACGTGCTTCTGAAGCAAAGCCAGTTGCGAAAGATTTATATCCACTCGCCAGAGTGGCATCTCCAAAAGCAATGCTACTTTGCGCAGTAGCAAAACTCTCACGCCCAATAGCTATACTATTTTCTTCTGACGCAGCCGAGCTAAAACCCATTACCAAACTATTGATACCACTTGAAACCGTTCCATCACCCAATGAAATAGAACCTGAAGAATCGGCCTGCGCATCAAAGCCCACTGCCACACTGTTCTTCGCATTAGCACGTACTCCCACACCTATTGCGAAACTGTTTCTTCCAAAAGCCTTATTTCTGGTACCAATTGCAAAAGCACTATCAGCCCAAGCCTGCACATCATTACCAAAAGTATAGCTGTAGGCTCCATTTGAGTAAGCCTGGTGCCCTAATGCCATAGCTCCTTCTGCTGTTCCGCGCGAACGGTCACCTATTGCTACACTGTAATCTCCTGAACCAGTTACATCAAAGCCCAGTGCTATAGAGTTATCACCCCTTAAAGTATCATCCCATTGAGTGCCAATAGCAGCACCTGCTCTAAATGCCCCCTTGCTTTTGTCAAAAAAGAATCGCTCAGCATAGGTGGTATCACCATTATAATCTAAATGAGTTGACCCAAATACAAAATCATAATCAGGATCAACTAATGTTGGATTAGTGCGAACGCTGGTATTCATAGCAATCCACGCTGAGTTTTGAAGGCTAAGAGGATTAGTCCAAGACATGATGCCACCTGTATCAGATGTAAGTATAAACCCAGCCTGCTGGTTGCCATCTACCATGCGAATGTTGCCTGTTACATCCAATCTAGTTACAGGAGAGCTACTACCAATTCCCACATTGGCATTATTACCTAGCACTAGGCTGTTACTTGTGTTTACAGTGGCATTTGCACCAATAGCTGTGGCATTTACTAGTGTATCCGCACCGTCACTATTATATCCTATGTAGGTATTTTCAGCCCCTGAAGTATTCGCATCACCAGCACTCTTACCAATAAATGTGTTTCTGTTATTAGTAGTATTCAATCCTGCTTCACGACCAACAAAAGTGTTATCATTAGCACCACCAATACTAAAACCTGCTTTAGTACCAATGGCGATATTATTGATACCAGTTGTTGAGCCATAACCAGCTTGCAAACCGCTATAAAAGTTATTACTACCTGTAGTGTTCAAGCCACCGGCTTTATAGCCATAGAAACTATTGGCACTACCAGTAGTATTCGCAAGACCTGATTGATAACCGATAAAACTATTATTGTTTCCGCTGGTATTAGCTTTGCCTGCCTGGTGGCCCATAAAGTTGTTGTTTGAGCCACTGGTAAGTGAAAAACCAGTCTGGTTACCCTGCATGATGTTTCTACTGGCGTCCACCGCAAGACCACGATTGTTTCCTATCACGATTTGGTTGGTTGCACCAATCTTAATGTTGCCATTTACATCCAGTTTTTCTGATGGGCTGGTAGTTCCAACACCTACATTATTGCTTGTGTTGTAAATATTCGAAGATGCCTCCCAATCATTGCCGTTATGGCGGATGGTTTGTCCAAAGGCTCCACTAAAGTCAATACTGCGATACTCATCTCCTGAAGAGCCTGCCTTCTCAGCATACAAGGCATAAGGTACTGATAACAGGGGCGCAGTTCCCATTAAGGCAAAGTGCCCATTATTATCCACATCCATTTCAGTTGAAACATAATGAGCGGATGAACCCCATTCAATATCTTCCATATCACCTAAAAGAGCCAGACCCTGACCTATTTTTAGAGAGAAAAGGCCAAGTTTATTAGTCTTAACCTGATGTTCTTCAATATATACAGGTTCGCTCAAATTACCCTCTGAGAGTATGCTTATTTTGAGGTTGATGCTTTTATCGCCGAGAATTTGCCCGCTTGCATCGCGAGCTACTCCTTGATAATTAAATGATTTTGGTGCCTGTGCAAACACAGAGGTTGTACACAAAATAAACGTACTTAAAAAAACTAAAAAATTTGTCTTCATGGTTTTGAGGATTTGGTTTCAAAGCAAAACTATGATGACGATTTCAGCTAAAAATTATCATTTGATAACAAATAGGCTTGGGCATAAAAAAGCCCCATTGGTGGTTTATCAATGGGGCTATCATCTCTTTTTACATTCTTCTAAGTGAATCTTCTACTTATAAAATCCTTTAATTTTAGATACTCCTCACTTTCAATATTCCATGAGTATTCACTGCTTAAAAAATTAAGATACTGTGTTGCAGCTTCTTTGCCATCAGAGGTATTTAATTTCTCAATCGCTTCATTATAATTATCCACCTTGCCATCAAATAAAGAATGAATAAAAGAAAACTTATCATTCAAGCCAATGGCACTTTTCAAGTCACTGATAGGATTTTTGTTCCATTTACCAGCAAGGCTATTGTCCTCCTTTGTTTCCATTTTGTCAGCAACAGAAGTTTCTTTTTTATCAATCTGTTCGGGCGTTTTTTCTGACTCTTCTAGCACAGGTTCCACAGCAATTGGTGGGGTGGTAGGTTCATCAACCGCCTGCTTAGGCTCTTTTACAGTTACTGGAGGCTCCTGCTGCTCTACTTCCTCTGGCTGTACTACGTGCATTTCTGCAGATTGGGCAGCCTCAACAGGTTGATTGTCTTTCTCCCATTCTAGCACCTTATTATACAGTTCCTTGACATCATCTTTCAAAATATCAATTTCCAGCTTAGATGGGTTTTGGCTTGAACTTACCTTTTGGTGTAGCTTTTCAAGTGCTTTTGCTATCTCTTCTCTTTTCATTGGTTGTGTTTTCCCTCAATTCTTGAAACGCAAATTTGCGTAGTTTTGTATTTGTCACTGTTACAATCATGTTAAATCTTTTCGATTAAACAATCAAAAAGTATTTGGTGGCTTTTATGACCTCAAGTTTCGACGAATTTAAATATTTAGTATCGAAGGAGCCATATGTTTATAGAAGACCCGGTAGATTATTCCCGAAGGCGGGGTTGGATTGAGGTTATTTGTGGCTCCATGTTTTCAGGAAAAACAGAGGAGTTGATACGCAGGCTTAAGAGAGCCCAACTTGCCAAGCAAAAGATTGAAATTTTTAAGCCTGATGTAGATAGAAGATATGACGAGGAAAAAGTGGTTTCTCATGACTCCAATGAAATAATGTCAACTCCTGTGCCTGCATCATCCAATATTTTAATATTGGCAAACGATATAGATGTAGTAGGTATTGACGAAGCCCAATTTTTTGATAGTGAGTTACCTAATGTGTGTAACCAACTAGCCAATAAGGGCATACGGGTAATAGTAGCTGGCCTTGATATGGACTTTAAAGGCAAGCCATTTGGGCCTGTCCCAGCTCTTTTGGCAATTGCGGAATACGTCACCAAAGTACATGCCATATGTGTGAAGTGTGGTAACTTGGCCAATCACTCTCACCGCCTGGCTGAAGGAGAATCACTTGTTTTGCTGGGTGAAACATCAGAATATGAGCCACTTTGTAGAAGCTGTTTTAATGAAATGCAAGGATAGGGGAGTATGAGCACAGGACAATATACAATAGACGATATCGCTTCAGCGATTGGAGGGACTACAATCGCTGGAAATGGCCAAACCATTATTAAAACCCTTCTTATTGATAGCCGCAAGTTAAGTGGTACTGAACATGTAATCTTCTTTGCCATTAAGGGTGAACGCCATGATGGACATATTTATATTGAAGAATTGCTGAATAGCGGTGTCACCAGCTTTATCGTCTCACAAAAGCCTGAAAATAGCGCTCTACTTGAAAAAGGTAATTTTATTCTTGTTGAAGATACATTGGCGGCCTTGCAATTGTTATCCGCTAAGCACAGGGCTAAATTTCAGGCACCGGTAATTGGTATCACAGGTAGCAATGGTAAAACCATAACAAAAGAGTGGCTGTATCAACTCTTGCGTGAAGATAAGAACATTGTAAGAAGCCCGAAAAGCTTCAATTCTCAGGTGGGTGTTCCCCTATCAGTATGGCAAATGAATTCGAACCATGAATTGGCCATTTTTGAAGCAGGTATATCAAAGCCCGATGAAATGTTTAACTTGGAAAAAGTCATCAAACCAACCATCGGCTTGTTTACCAATCTCGGCCTCCCCCACGACGAAAACTTTGACAACCACCAACAGAAAGCGAAAGAAAAACTTAAGCTCTTTGTACATACCGAGTACCTTTTGTATTGCCGAGACTACCTTGTACTAGATGAAGCAATAAGACAGTCAAATAATCTTAAAAACACTAAATTCATTACATGGTCAAAGAAAACCCGTGCTGATTTGCAAATAGGGCGCATAACTAAGGGTGCACATGAAACTGAAATACAAGGGGTTTGTAAGAACACCTTTATAAGAATAGTTATTCCTTTTACTGATGAAGCCTCTATTGAAAATGCCATCAATTGCTGGTTGGTAATGTTGCATCTGGGGTATGAAAACGAGAAAATTGCTGAAAGAATAAAATTTTTAAGTCCTGTTGCTATGCGATTGGAGTTAAAAGAAGGTATTAACCATTGCTCTGTAATCAACGATAGCTATAACTCAGATCTTGGTTCATTACAAATTGCCCTTGACTTTCTGGAACAGCAGAAACAACATCCAAAAAAAACCATTATTCTTTCTGATATATTGCAGAGTGGTAAGGATGTGGAAAGCCTCTATACCGAAGTGGCAGAACTGCTCCAAAAAAAGAAGGTAGATCGGTTAATAGGAATTGGAGAAGCCATATCAAGCCAGGCAGAGAAGTTCAGGATAGACAAAAGTTTTTACAACTCCACGCAAGATTTTCTTGAAAAATATGACCATTCCATTTTCAATAATGAGGTTATCCTGTTAAAAGGTGCCCGTATGTTTGGCTTTGAGGACATCAACAAGGTATTACAACAGAAAACCCATGAAACAGTCCTTGAAATTGACCTAAACGCATTAGTGAATAATCTTAACTACTACAAATCACAATTATTACCAACCACTAAGGTAATGGGAATGGTTAAAGCCTTTTCATACGGTAGTGGCAGTCATGAAATAGCTAATGTTTTGCAGTTTCAGAGGATTGACTATTTAGCTGTAGCCTATGCTGACGAAGGTATAGAGTTACGGAAATCAGGCATTACGGTGCCAATCATGGTAATGAACCCAGAAGTGCAAAGCTATGACTCAATGATACATTACAACCTTGAGCCAGAGATTTTTAATATGCGGGTTTTTGAGTTGTTTGCTGAAGCTGTGAAAAGAAATACCGCCAGTCTAGAAAAACCATTTCCGATTCATATCAAACTGGATACAGGTATGCACAGGCTTGGTTTTCAAAAAAATGAGTTGAATGAGTTAATGATTAGAATAAAAAACAATCAGAATCTTTCAATTCGTTCTGTTTTTTCTCACTTGGCTGCCAGTGATGCTCCAGAGTTTGATAGCTTTAGTAGACAACAAATCCAGCTGTTTAGGCAGATGAGTGAGCAAATTACTTCATTCTTTAACTACAAAATATTACGTCATATTCTTAATTCTGCTGGTATTAGTCGCTTTCCAGATGCGCAATTTGATATGGTACGGCTTGGTATAGGCTTATACGGTATTGGAGTTAATGAAAGTGAGCAACATAAATTGATGAATGTGAGCACACTAAAAAGCTCCATTTCGCAGATTAATCAAATACCAGCGGGTGAAAGCATAGGTTATAATAGAGCCGAGATTGCACAAAAAGACCTAACTATAGCCACTATTCCGATTGGATATGCGGATGGACTAAGCAGAAAGCATGGCAACAGAAAAGGCAAATTGATAGTTGCTGGCCAAGAGGCACCGATTGTGGGCAATGTTTGTATGGATATGTGCATGATTGATATCACTAATATACATTGCAAAGAAGGTGATGAAGTGATTGTATTTGGCAATGAGTATCCAATCGATGAGTTTGCCAAAGTAATGGAAACCATACCCTATGAAGTACTTACCAGTGTCTCAAGACGAGTTAAGCGAGTTTATTATCAAGAATAAGTTGTTCATAATTCATTAACGACAGTAGGATTGTGGTTATGTGAAAAATTTATATCTTAGCTGCGAATTTTAACATTATTCATTAATTAATTAAAAAACTTTTACCTATGAAAAAAGTTCTTGCAATCCTTGCTGTAGCAGGTATAATCGGTGCTACATCATGTAAAAAAGAGTACACTTGTGAGTGTACAGTGCTTGGTACTACTACATCAACTACTGCTGAGTTTAAGAAAAAAGCTGACGCTGAAGAGTGGTGTGAAGATGGTTCTGGTGGTGTTTGCGAATTGAAGTAATTCACTCACAACTTGAAATAAAAGCCGCTCAATTGAGCGGCTTTTTTTATTCACAAAAATCTACTTTTGCCTACTCATAAAGGCTAATCAATGGTAAGAGTTTTAAGATATATCATTCAAGCGGTATGCGGGTTAGTGCTGATATACTGGGGCTATAAAAACCTATATACAATTGAAACGTTTGAGTATCGGCTAGTAGAGCAATGCATTGGCAATTGGTATGTAGCTCCTGTTATTGCAAGGCTGGTTGTGGGTCTCAAGTTTATGGCTGGTACTTTTTTAGTGCTTAACCTGAACCCTAAAAACATATTGCCAAAGCTAGCGCTGCTTTTAATGGCACTCCACATATTTGACTTAGCCTGGGGAACGCTTGCGGAGAACATTATTATCTATAAAAGCTATACTGATATCATTCGCTACAACACCACCCTCTCTATAATTGCAATAGTTTACGTCACGGGAGTATCTGTATTTATGCTTCTGAAACCGAAAAATGCAGATATCAGATTTAAATGGTTGAGACATATAATTGGTTTGGCATTGATTGCATTACCTTTTATTCTAAACGCTATATTCCCCGACAACCTAATGGATGTGGCTGAATATAACGAAAAGCCATTTGATACTTCCTTAGTTGAAAGCCCGGTGTTTCAAGAAATGGCTTCTGATAAGGTGATTGTGGGATTTTTCAGCACAAGTTGCCCCTATTGCCTTTTTGGGGCACAAAAAGTAGCCATCTCACAAAAAAGATGGGATAATTTTCCAAACTTCTTTATCTGTTTTCAAGGTACTGAAGAAGACGCTCAAAACTTTTTAAATTTTGCCAGACATGATTTTGATCATGAAGTGCTCAGCAACGAAGCCTATTTCAAATTAAGTGACGGTAGATTTCCAAAATTTGCCTGGATTGAAAATGGGATAGAAAAGAAAAGATGGGATGGCAGGAGCTTTAACTACTATACCTTAAAACACTTCTGTGATAATCAGTAAAAAGTGCTTTACTGTTTCTTAAGGTAATTATCCTGAAAGAACTCCAAGTATTCATCAACATCCTTAAACTGATAGAATATCGGGAAGTTAGCGCTTGAAATCACAAAGTGCTGGTAGTTTGCTTTCTCAATTCCTTCAAATACATCTTGATTTTGCTTGATGGTAGCATAATAATCCATAGCCTTTGCTTCATCAACAAAAGTCTCTACGTATACTAAGTGCTCTTTAGGCCCCAAAAGTGAGGTTTTAACCCTGAGTGTTATCAGCCCGAAAAATTCCTGGTTAAAATTGGACAGCTTTAATTTAAATTCGTTCAGTTTAAACTCTTCCTGGGACACTATCGCCACATAGCGATGGGTTCCTTTGTCTTTATATACATAAGGAGCCGGGTCTTTCTTGGGTTCTTCTTTTTTTGGCTCAAGGGCCTCTAAAATCTCTGTTTCTCCTGTCATTTCAGCAATGTAGGCTAACGTTCTCTGAGCTTCCTCGGTCATATCATCTTCAGGATACTTTTTTATAAATTCTTCAAGTGCTACTTTGAAATCAGGAACACGCTCTGTTCTTCCAATACATAAAACCTTGAGGTAGTCAAACCTTCCCAACATCTTATTTCCCGGATAAGCCTTTATGGCATTATCAGCAATTTGAATCACTTTAAAATATTCCGCATCATTAAAGGCATTATAAGCTTGCTCATACAGCTCTCCTATTTGGCCCATTTGAGCTTGTAGCTTCTTAAAGTAATCTGGGTCAAGTAGTATTTTGGCGTATTCAGTTTCAGGAAATTCTTTGATTATGAGGTTTTTGTAATAATTCGCCTTTTCATTATTACCTCGTGAAGTGTGAAGCCTGTATAATTGATAACAGGCCGATGCTTTGTACTCATTGCTTGGATATCGCTTAATGAGCTCTTCAAAAGCCTCAATAGACCGTGGCTTATCACCAATCTGCTCGCTGTATATCATACCTAGGTTAAAGAAGGCATCAATTATTTGCTTGTGTGCGCTATCTTTCTCAGCTTCTGTTTTCGGTATGTCTTTCAAGTAGTATTCTCTTGACTTATTATCAGCCAAAACTGAATCTTCTCCCGCGAGACCTTCTTCTTCGTCAAACACTTCAATATCAATACTCTCCTTATTGCTACGCCTCCAATGGTCTTCAAGTTGGCGATTGCCCCATAGTTTCCGAAATTCTGAATATCCAAAACTCAGCGCGCCAGTATTGTAGAAATACCATTGGCCTCCTGAACCCTGGTTGTTGGTTGTAGTCTGCTGATTTTGCTGAAAAGGATTATTGTTTTGATTGTTTTCTTCCTCAAACTTCTGGCGCTCTTCTTCCTCAATCACTTTGGCAATAATGTCATCTACATACAAGTTAAGCTCCGTCTCTGACATATTTCCAAGCCTCAATACACTATCTTGAAAAGCTATAGTATTGAGGTTCTTCACTAAATCGCCAAGGCTTTTCCTCATGTTTTGTATCGCTTCATAATTCTCGTAATCATCCGATATAAAAGTAAGAGCACTATCATAATATGCTTCAGCCTTCATATAGTCAGGGTCTTCAAAAAACAACTCGCCCAATCTTAGGTATGATATCCCTTTTTGTCGCGTATTGGTGGTGCTGTATTTCACTGAGCCCTGGAAATACTCCTTAGCCTTATCCCTATTTCCTTCAGCAAGTTCAATCTCGGCAAGTGCAAAGTATATCCTATCCAAATAGTCGATGTTTTTATCATCTTTTGACATCTTGATAAGCTCCTTTTTCAGGCTCCCGCCATCCGCTGTTGCTGCATCATATTGCAAGGCAAGGTTAATCTTGGCGTTAAACTCCATCTCATAGGTGGGGTTCTTTTTCAGCACCTGGTTGTAATAGAAAAATGCTTTGCTTTTGTCGCCCATCTTTTCATATAGCTGGGCCAGTATATAGGTATAGCGTGTTCTTCTCCTTTTGTCTTTGATGTTGGCAATGGCTTTAATTAGTTGGTCGGCAGCTTTTCCGTATTCCTCCTGCTTGATGAAAAAGTCTGATTGCACTAATGCATATTCACCTACTATTTTCTTAGGCATTCCTTTTTCATTCTCCAGAATGTCAATAATACCCTGCCCGTCTTTAAATCGGCCTAGCTCTCCATAGGTTCTCACCAACCATAAAAGTGCATAAAATTTGGATTTGCTTTGCGGGTATTGCTTGTATACATACTGAAACATCTCTAACGCCGGATAGTGGTCACGCTTATAAAAATGGGCTTTTCCAATAAGCAAATATGAATCATCTACCCAGCGGTTGTACTCTTTACTTTTGATAAGCATAGAGTGCTTCTGTATCTGGGTCGAGGCCTTCAAAATCGCCTTATCCATTTGAGGGTATATAGATTTTGAGTTTTCAGGAGTGCCATATTTGTAAACACTCAAAACCTTAGTATAATCGTCCTGGTGAGCAGTTTCCAAACTGGCAACACCCTCTTTTAAGGATTCATTACCATTAAACCAGCCATTGTAATGAGTGGTAATGCTATGGTAGTTGCGTGTAAAGAAGTTATTCTTCTTCACAGAACAGCCAGCCAAAAACAATATCAGCCCCAAAAAAAAGAGGATGATTGAGTAAGGTTTATGATTATTTGAATAGTTCAAAATACGCCCCAGTGGGTCTATAACTAATTTACGACAAAAATATTTTATTTTTTGGGATACGACTGCTATCACAAAGTTTTACTAGTAATCGTAGAAATAATCAGGTATGGTGGTTTTTAATCCCAACTTAAAATAGTTCTCCTTTGAGGTCCTGAAGGCATTACTTTCTCTTCTTACAATTATCCCCGCTTCCAAACGAAGATTCATCTGGGCATTTAGTATATAGGCGACCGTCAGTTCCCCATGCATTAAATTAGTTCTAATACCTTGTAGTACTCTGTTTTCGTATTCGCCTTTTCTATCCAGATAAGAACGGAAAATATTCTGCCCAAAGCTCACACTTGTAGCCGAAGTGTCTTCCCCATAGGTCAACTGTATCAACTTGGCTTCTGCATAAAATCTACCATTTTGATAACTCATCCTCGCCAGCTTCTCAACTAAGTTGGCTCCTAATGGATGGGCTAATGGTTCATTAAAGTGTCCGTAGTTCTGGTTAATGGTAATATGTGTGTAGGTATAAGGGCGCACAAAGTTTAACTCGGCCTGATAAAAGAAGCCCTTGAATTTGAAAGGCTCATACCCTTTGATACCTGCCTGTATGGCTTGCTTATTTGCCCACCAACCTGATTGTGTGCTGTCTCCTCTGCCAAGAAAGTGCTTGATGTCTGCGGTAACTTCTGAAAGGACAAATTCATCCAATAGCAACTGTCCATAAAGAAAATTACGCTTCAAGAACCTAATTTTTCCATTGATACCCAATAGCACATTGTCTGGCGAACCCAAAGAAAACTCCACTGGCCGAAAGAAGACAATGGGGTTCAAATAATTTACATCAAAGCCTCTTACACCAGAAGTATCTTCCCCCTGCCACACAACTGCTTCAAATAAACCAATTGAAACTGATTTAGAAATGTTCCAATCCAAATAGTGGATACTACTATACTTTTGGGTAAAAAGCCCCCTGTCTCCGCCAGAACCTCTGATATCTTTGAATGAGGTAAATAGGTTTACATATTTCAGTTTCCAGATGCTAGTAGTCACCCTTGCATAACCATAGTTATTCGCATGATTTGAAAGCAAAAGTGAGCGATACCCGTCACCAATGGCGTTTTTTCCCTGCCCTATTTGCAGGTTAAAATACTTATTAGGTGTATAGGAGATATACCCCGCAGCGTTTGAATATTGGTATTCATTCGTATTAAAGCGGTTCGCATACCCTTGGCCAGGCACTACATTATTTGTATTTATCTTTCTCATGATAAATAAGGGAAATTTAGAGTTCGAAAACCTCATTCTAAAGTTTCCTGATAATTTTTTACTTAATGCAGCATTAAAATTAAAGCCTAAAGTCTGTTCAAAGGCACCACTACCACCTGATACATTACCCCAACTTGTTAAATCAAATTCAGGATTAAGGATCACATTTAGCTTCTTTAAGTTAAGCTGAACGAAAGGCTCATTCATTATCTCCTTCAAAGCTCTTGAATCGCCTACATACTTATACCTGCTGGAAAGGCTATCCCAATCTTGTTTCTTAATATCACTGCGCAACCAGGGGCGAATAGAAGTATGTGTATTCTCTCCTTCTGTATAGATGTAATGCTCCACCATTCTTTCGTAAACACTAGACTGATCGATTCTTGCTGATTGACCTAATATTGTATTAACAATACCCATAAGCATTGCCATAGTGCTGATATGTTTAATATCCCACTGCATTAAAAATCGTAATAGAAGTTTCGTAAATCAGTCCTGAAACCTAAATACACATATGAAGTATTGCTCTCCACGCCTGAAAGCGTTGCTTTTCTGCCAGTATACCCGAGGAATAAGTTCAGATTGCTCACAGGATTAATTAGGTAACCTAGTCTCACATCATTAACCACCACCTTCATTTCAGCCCCCTGACCCGTGTAATTACCACTTGACCCTACAGTACCCTCCAAGTCTGTATTTTCATGAAAAATGTCATGCCCAAAATTAAATCCAGTCATGTCCATTCCAATAGTAGCGCTCACTGTTTTTATTTGAACAGATATGTCCCTAAATCGATAAGCCAAAATTCCAACCATCTCCCTAAAGTTTGCTCCGAATGGATGCGCTAGTGGTTCATTAAAATGCCCATAAGCCTGAACTGAATTAGTATGGGAATAAGTATAGGGTCTTACTGTATTATATTCGCCCTGCACAAACAGGTTGTCTATTTTAAACAGATTGTAGCTTTTGAAGCCAACCTGATACCCTGTCCTATTCTTGTAGTAACCATTCCCGCGCTTTCCGAACTTAAAATCATCTACCACCAATTGCCCATAAATACAAGTGGTTTTAAGAACGTTCACTTTTAGGTTGGCACCTATCACAGCATTATTACTCCTGTCTAAGCCACTAAAAATGGAATGAGTAAATATCACCGGGTTTGCAAAACCTAAGTTAAGCGCTGAACTGCCACTTGGATATCTGTCTCGCCAAATAATTCCTTCAAAGAGGCCTAGACTTACTCGCTTGTGAATGTTGTAACTTAAGTAACTGAAATGAGCCCATTTTTTTGGAAAGCCCGCTTCATAGACTACAGGTCTGTTTCTAATGTCCAAAAAAGAAGACCAAATACTCGTGTACTGTATTTTCCAGAAGTTGGCCGTTACCTTAAAAAAGGGATAGTTGAAGCCATAGTCTGATAAAAGCAATGAGCGATAGCCGTCCCCTATAAAATTTTTACCATGTCCAAATTGGAAGGCAAAATGGCTAGAGGGAGCGTATGAGATATAACCTTCAGCATTAGAAAAATCAAAGGCATTGCCCTTAAACTCCTTTACCCTGCCCTGTCCAGGCACCACATCATTTTCATTCACATAATCATTTACATAGGGTGCATACTTAGACTGGTTCTCATAAAATGCGGAATAGAAAGACACTTTTTTCCCAATGTTACCGCCTATCTGAACCCCTCTTGTGTTTATATAGGCGCTACTATCGGTTGCCCTGTCTTGCCCCGTTTCAAGATTAAAAGCCGGGTCAAGAAACAATTGAAACTTGCCTGAGTCGAGCCATACGGCGTGCTGCTTAAATATCCTACGCCCAAACCACGTATTAGCAAATCTTCCATTATTATATCCAAACCTATCCAAGCTATCAGGATTGGTATATTCCCTCACTTGAGCCTCTCGATATGGTTTGATGGAAGTATGAAAATCTGTGCCCAAACGGTAAAGTGAGTCCTCAAAGGTGTAGTATTGGGTATGTACAAATGGCAAATACATCTGTTGAGCACTTGAAACAGAACCAACAAATACAACCAATAAAATAATTAGGTATAGCCTTGCCATCCAATTACAAAAGTAATCAAGAGAAACGATTAATTTGCTATCTCACTAAAAGGCTTACTTTTGGGCAATTAATCACCTCAGGTCAATTCTATCAAGTGGCAAAAGTTCTGGTAACAGGTTGTGCAGGATTTATTGGGATGCATACGGCAGCCAGATTGCTAGATGATGGTCATGAAGTTGTGGGTATCGATAACCTGAATGATTACTATGACCCTGCGTTGAAATTGGCTCGTTTGAAAGAGCTAGGAGTTGACACCAATCCCGTTGAAAATCATTCCATTGAGGGTAAAACCAATTTCACTTTTGTAAAGCTCGACATCCAAGACCACGATGGCTTGCTTAACCTTTTTAAAACTTACCAATTTGATTATGTAGTTCATTTGGCAGCTCAGGCTGGTGTTAGGTATTCAGTGATTAAACCGAATGCCTACATGGGTAATAATGTGAATGGCTTCTTCAATGTTTTGGAAGCTTGCAGACAGTATCCTGTTAAGCACTTGGTATATGCTAGCAGTTCCAGCGTTTACGGGTTGAATGAGAGCATCCCCTTTTCTGTTTCTGATAATGTAGACCATCCTATTTCCCTTTATGCAGCTAGCAAAAAGAGCAATGAACTGATGGCCCATGCTTACAGCCATTTATATCAAA
Source organism: Flavobacteriales bacterium (assembly GCA_028281825.1). GTDB lineage: Bacteria > Bacteroidota > Bacteroidia > JANQJC01 > JANQJC01 > JANQJC01. The sequence continues at coordinate 45,443 of JANQJC010000087.1, read as the reverse complement.
TACCAGTTACGGGTTTGCGTTTTTTTGTAGTGTACGGGCCTTGGGGAAGGCCTGACATGGCTATTTTCTTGTTTACCAAGGCTATTTTGAACGACGAAACCATCGACGTATTCAATCACGGGGATATGAAACGTGATTTCACCTATGTGGATGATATAACAGAAGGTATTAGCCGTGTAGTGATAAGGCCAGCACAAAGCAATTCTTCATGGAAGGGAGACGCTCCAAACCCAGCAAGCTCAGTGGCGCCTTATAAGGTCTACAACATAGGAAATAACAATCCTGTTCCTTTAATGGATTTTATTCATGCCATTGAAGAAAAGCTGGGAAAGAAGGCGAACATTAACTATATGCCTATTCAGCCTGGTGATGTTCCCATCACTTATGCTAACGTTGATGCCTTGAAAGAAGATTTTGGTTACTCCCCAAGTTACGACCTCAAACAGGGTGTCGGAAATTTTGTGGATTGGTACAAAAGCTTTTACAAAGTAAATTAAGTTACTGCCCTTTGTAATTGATTACCGTGAAAATCGTTTTTATAATTATCTGGATATCAAGCGCTATAGAACGATTTTTGATGTAGTACAAGTCATACTTTAACTTGATAAGGCTGTCATTGGTAGAGTTTCCGTATTTGTACATTACTTGGGCCCAACCAGTAATCCCAGGCTTAATAAAGTGTCTGGCCTCAAAAAAAGGTATCTCTTTTTTTAATTGGTCAACAAAAACTTTTCTTTCTGGCCTAGGGCCAATTAGTCCCATATCTCCTTTGAGTACTGCAAAAAATTGGGGCAATTCATCAATTCTGGTTTTGCGCAAAAGCGCCCCGATTTTAGTAGTCCGGCTATCATTCTTATCTGCCCACTTAGCACCCCCTTTTTCAGCATCTACTACCATAGAGCGGAACTTGCTCAAGTTAAACTCCTTGCCGTACAAACCAACCCTTTTCTGAGAATAGAACAATGGGCCTGGTGCAAAAATCAGGTTAGCGATAAAGATAGGTGGGATAAACAAAAACATGATAAACAAGCCTATAATGCTTAACACTATCTCTATTATCCTGCTGATAGATAGATAAAAAATACTGCTATTTGTCTTGGCAAAAGGAAAGAAATGGTAAAAGTCTTTACCCACTTTCTCAATTGGCAGCCTTTGCATCAATTCCTCATACTTATTGAAGGTATTACTTACCTCAATCCCACTTTCAATGAAGAGCAGTAGTTTATTGAATAGCTCATCAGATACACCTTTGGTATTCTGGATTGCGAAAACTACTTCCTTCACACCATGTTTTTCAACGATATGGTCTATATCATTCGTTTTTCCAATCACTTTTATTCCCCTATAGGTGTAGTCTTCCTCTTTATTATCATCAATAAACCCTACAATATTGAAAGTTCTGTCTTTTTGTACCCTTTTGTTTTCCATCAAGCAATCAGCTATCAAAACACCTGATTTGCCGGCCCCCACTATTAAAATGTTCTTTTTAAGCTTTAAGAATACTAAAGCCCTATATGCTAGCTTGATGAAATAACTGATGATGTAAAACCCGAGAAAGGGTGCCATGGCCATTCCAAAGGCCTTCATTTTAAAGATATCGAAATCTATACCCATAATACCATAAAACATGGTAAAATGGATTAGAAACGTGATGAAAGAACGAACTAGTATCGCTTTCCAGGATGCGTAATACCTGTCATCAAACAAGCCCGTTAGGCGAGCAATCACATAATAGAGGATGATGTTTAATAAAAGGAGATTGGGCAAATATTTAAACTCACCATTTCTAAGGCCAAAAAGCAATGTGAAGCACAGCACCACTAGTAACACCAAGTCGAATAGCATCAGCAATCTTTTTCTTTCAGATTTACTGATATAAAAAGCAGAAGAAGTGGAGTTATTTATGTTAGGTGCTCCCATTAATCGGTCAGGTTCTCAACCGCTCAAAATTAACTATTCCGATACTATGAAATATACCTTGTGGATTTTTTTATAAACAACAAATCTATTTCTTGCCATTAGCAACAGATTCAAGGCAATTCAACATTTTATCAGCTAGGTATGTTTTATCAAAGTTTTTTTTTGCCACTTCAGCTGCTACTTCTCCCATACTCTTCATTTCTTCAGGGTTTTCATCCACCCAAATAAGTTTCTCGGCCAATTGCAATGGGTCATTAGGGTTTAAGGTATAGCCAATCTTGTGCTCCTCCAGAAAATCTTTTATCCAGCCTTGGGTATTTTGAATAACTGGAATACCAGCTGCTATTGATTCAAATAGCTTGTTCGGAGATGAAGTATCCAAAACGGGAGTTCCTTTGAGTGGTACCATTGAAACCATTGCATGTTGTATATAAGGTATCAAGTCCTCTTTTGGCATTAGGCCTTTATGGATAAAATTGTCTATACCATTTTGCTTGGCTAACTCTTGTAATTCTATCCTCTGCTGCCCTTCGCCCACCAGCACAATTTTAATATCGTTTCTACCCAGTTTTTTCAATTTAACAGCTGCATTATAGAGCCAGTAGCTATTATTCACTTCTCCGATATTACCTGTATAAATGGCATATTTCTTTGGTTGTAGAGCTTTTTCATCTTTTGGGAATGGCTGTGACGTTGAGAAAAGTTCAACATTAGCTGCATTGGTTACGCTAGTTGCTTTCACCCCTATATGTTTGGTTTCAATGTGGGTTTTCATTCCAGGTGAAAGGCAAATGACATGTTCTGAAGCCCTATAACATGTTTTCTCAAACCAAAGTGACAGTGATTTGATGATTGGGTTTTTAATTACACCTAATTCTATAGCCCCTTCTGGCCAAAGGTCTCTTACCTCAAAAACCAATTTTCTACCTCTCAAGTATCTTGCGACCAATCCTGGCAATCCAACCGTAATCGGCCCCGAAGAAGCTACAACAACATCGGCTTTGAGTGTTAAGGCATACCAACAAGAAAGAAAGGCATAGGCCATAAAGGTCCATATCCTTTTCAATATACTTTGCCGGTTGTCCATGGTGATGTTAATCACCTTTACTTTAATATCGTCGAAATATTGGGTTTCAATCAGTTTCTCGGCCTTTAAATCAGACTTCACAAATACACTGGTAACCACCGTAACTTCGTGACCCTTTTCCACCCACTCTTTAGCAAACTCATAAACACGAGTGCCCCACGAGCCCTTGGGCGTTGAAAAAAACTGGTAGAAATATAAAATCCGCATATCGTCTGTCTGCTATTATAAGCTAGAAACTTTTATAGTTGAGCCAACTTTCGCATTATTAATCCTGTGAGAAGCGCGCACCCAACTAGTAATAAACCCTTCATTACTCTCTAGCCTGGTTCTTATGCTTAAATCTGGCATTTGTACTTTTGGGGTGCTCTCCTTTTCTCCTTCACCTTCAAGAGCCTTCATCACATAAATTTCCTTCAAGATTTTGCTATTGCCCTTTCTCTTAGTACTCACCACCTTTCTTTCAACGGAGTAGTCGCTGCCCTTACCTTTAGGTTGACCATTCTTGAATTTAAAGTTATCCTTAGCTAAAAACTGAGGCCCTGCATCACAATTCACTTGCTCTAATATCTTCCAATCAGAATTATTATGGAATTCGTTGTCATGGATACTGATATCTCTCGCAGGTTGATATCCGCATTCAGTATTTTTGCTTCCTGTCATCAAAACAATGGCGGCAGCATTTGGGCCTCCCACTAACTTGAAAGTGTTATTTTTTATTTCATGTCCACTACCTGCCACCCGAACCCCAATAGAGGTATTTTTCTTGGATATAAACTGGTTGCCATCCACTTTGCAATCATTACCCCAACGCAGGGTCAATCCACCCCTTGACTCATAAACCAGGTTATTTATAAAGCTGTTATTGCTAGCTTTACTGCTAATCAGTTCAATTTCGCCGTCACAGTTATGGAAAACGTTGCCCATTACAGTAGTAAATGAACTTACAGGTTCTGTAGATTTCAGTCCGATACGTATTGTCGAAAGTCCATTCTCACCCAATGGTTTTATCCTTGCAAAAAGGTTTTGGGAAATATCGTGATGTCCATTTCTGGCGTCTTCGGCAACTACATATACCAGCGGCCCTTTATTGCTTTTTCCAACAAATGAATTGCCTCTTACTTCATTACGTTTTCCATCAATAGTAACCCAGTAATAGGTTTTTTCACTCTTAAAGTTGTCTGTATTGTATATGATACAATTACTTAGTTTGTTCCTATTGCCCGTGAACTTGATAACATCAACATATTTTCCAACCGATTGAACATTCTTAAAAATAAGGTCAACAACATGAACGTAAGACCCTGAAATTTCAATCCTCACGTTACCTGTTATCACTGTTTTACCTGGATGCCTTGCACTTAGCACCAGTGGTCTTTCTTCGCTTCCGCTTTTTGTGATTTTGAGTTCATATCCATCTATGATACCATCCTCCAAAAAAATGGTATCACTTGGCAACCTCATAGTACCTTGGGGCTTAGCTTCTTCTATATTCGGGGTTTGTTGTTCGGTGCTTTCCTCTTTAGTAAGTTTCTCTTCTGTCTCCTCACTTTGCACCAATCCTTTTCCGTCACCAACTGGAGTTGTACTTCCCCCACAGGACAAGAAAAAGGACATCACAAAAAGCGCTAACCAAGAAGCATTTCTCATTTCGGCGCAAAGGTAATAGTTATCTGCCCTTTGAAAAAGATTACGGCTTTTTTTGCTTCTACTTGTTTGTTGAACTCCAAACCTTGCATGTAAGGCTGAATTTCAATCTTTTCAACATTAGGTATCTCAATCTCTACACTACCTGCTATTATTTTCTCTTCTTTCAACTCAGGGTTTATATCATGACTAAAGTGTAAATAAGATATCCCGTTATCTTTACCAATATCATCTTTAACAGTAAATGTTTCAGTAGTAATCTCAAACTCACGCAGATGAGTTATTCCAAATCTTGAGTAACCATCATGAGTGGCCACTACTTTACTTGGGGTGTCAGCTAGTATTTTGGTCTTAGCCCTTTTAGCTACTCTAAAACCAGCCCACACTTCTGAACTATCTTGGTTTTTCATAACCACTGTGTTATGTGCTGACGTGCTTCTTTCCAAATCTCTCTGTGGGCCAATATTGTAAGTTGAAACACCAGTATCAACTATAATAGGTCTACTTTGATGGTAAAGGATGAAATTAAATGTATCTGCATGAGCATGACCTGGAATATAGTCGGGGCCAATTTGACCCACGTCAATCAAAACTTCTAATTCTTCTGAGTTTAACTTTCTATAGCCACTATCATTTAAGGGAAGTACAATTGATTTTATCTTCAGTCTTTCTCCGAAGTGTAGTAGCTCTTTTGCTATGGGAGCCATTCCCATAGCTGCATCATTCACAAGAGGGATATCTCCATTTGAAAAGGTCACTTTTTGTAACCACGATATCATTTTACCCACCTTGTCTCTTACTAGAATTAGCAAACTATCTTGTGTTTCAAATACTTGATTGTTCTTTAAGAGTACTACGCAATCAAGTAATCGTTGCAAGATTATAGAATGGTACATGGGACTTAACTCATAATGCCCGCCATCTTGCAGGATTTCTTCCTTTAATTCATTGGTTATTATCTCATTGGCTTTGGAAAAGAACTTGCCATCCTTGAAAAAGAAGGCTCCGAACAGCAATGAAATTCCATTCTCCAATAAGTGATTACCCATGATGTGATACTCTGGACGTTGGCAAAGCCTCGTGTAGTCAACGTACAATCGTTTATTGATGGTTCCGTCCTCAATCTTGTGCTGGGATATAAATTTAATCCAATTAATCCCCCTGAGTGAAGTTGGATAAGGCTCATTGCCATTTTTTGTAGTTGAAGTGCAGTAGTCTGCAATCAGTTTTAGCCCAAGTTCTATACTTAATTCAGGGCTGTTCAGGTAGTCAAAATAATTCAGATTATATGTCCAAAGCTTACCGTTTTCTGAGTAGTCCCAATTAATTTTGTCATCAAACTTTGCCTCTTTATTGAGTATTTGAAAAGTTTGTCCATCTGCGCTGGCACCATTGAATGGCAAGAAATCACCCTTCACAAAATGTGTTTGAATGCTAGAAGGAGGGCTTATTTTTTTGGAAGGTTTGAATAGCGTGTATTTCAGTTTGTAAAACACTTGCTGCCACCGCAGGTATTTAAGGGTGTTGTAATACAGCAGTAGTTTTTTCATTAGCCTGTTATTTGGGCGCGCAGTTTTTCTTTATCAAAGCAAAGCATACAGTTGTCATACTTCGCGACTGCCCTTGCATATGCAAAAATATACTTTGAAGTATTCTCATCAAAAGGCAAAAGCTCTATCTCAGAATAGCGGGTGTAATTCTGGTATTTAACTGGGAAAATATCCCTCCTGAAAGCTTCTATCAACTTCCAGTTTTCACCATCCAAGCTTCCATATAAGTAAGCTGCATTGGTGATATTCACTGGACTAGGTTCTGTAACGGTGGTCACTAAGTGGATATCCCCATATTTTTGGGCGTGGAAAGCACTACCACCTATCTGCGCTAAATCCGTAAATTTCTCTGTTTCAGGCTCAAAAAGCTGGATATAATTCACCTGATGGGGGCTATCCATAGGAACTATGATACCTTTTTCAGTAGGGATAATCCCAACAGCCCTTGCTCTTTGGCTGCCCCTACCCAATGGGGTTAATGTCTTGAAGCCATCATTAGTGAACCATAGCGCCGACTCATCATCTGAATCTCCAGTCAAAACCCATAAGCCGTTACGGAAACTATCTTCATAAATACCATGTACATGACGAATAGTGCCCGACTTAAAAGTGTAAGCCGCATCCCAATTTTCACCGTCAATGGATGTAAATATCTTCACTTCGCCTCTATCTGAGTTAGAAAAGTATTCTCCAAAATAAAGGCTGCCATTGCTTGCCTTACAAATATTAAGGGGTCTGCTTCCCTTAAAAATATCCATTACAACTTTGTAATTGCCGCCTCCTTTCTTAAATAGAAGTTTATTTCTCACCATCAAAAGATGTCCATTAGGCATAGGGAGGAAGAAATGTATCCCTTCTCTCAACATACGAGTTGCCAAAGGCGAAGTAGATATAAGGCTTTCTTTCAACCCTCCATACCTGGAAATAATATCATACTTCTCAGGATGATCTGTGTTAGCCTTGGCTATTCTAAAACCTTTAGAAAGGTATAGGTCTCCTTTTTCGAGAAAAACTGGTCGTACACCTCTTACAGCAGAAAACATTTACAGCAAGTATTTTATCCTTAGTGGATACAAAACTGAAAAAATTACCGAAACAATCCTCATGCTCACTGCCGAAATGCGAGTTATTATTGAAGGGGAAATTTTATCTGGTTCATAACCAAACTCTTCTAGAACTGAGCTACAAAGCGTTTGAATGTAGTATATCTGACTTGGGCTAAGTGTTTTACGCCACTTGCCACTGTTTTTTGAAAGTAATGGGCCTAATGTTTCTTTCTTCCACTGCATTTCAGCTTCTGAAACCAACTCTTTTGATGACTCAGAGAAGTTGAGCATGGCTGATTCAAAGTTGACCCCAAAAAAGTCACAAATCCCTTTCAAAGAATCTTCAGGGTCAGAGATAAGTGTCTCGTAGTTTATCTCAAAATAGTTCTCCTTATAACATTTCTTCCCTATTTTTCTTCCGCGATGGAATTGAGCGTTATACATCAAAGGATGAAGTATAAAAGGTGTTTTGCTGGACCAATCAGCTTTCATCCTTGAAGAGACAACATCTCTTGGGTCGCGAATAATGTGAATTACTTTTCCTTGAGGAAAGTACTGATAAAGTGTTTTTATTAGGTCAAGATTGCGTGGGTCTTTGTCTCCGGCTATAGTTTTGTTTTTTGCCGATGCGTAGTTATTTAAAAAGGCCTTATAAGTCTCCACCACATTTACCTTTCTCCCTGAGATAATCTTCTCAGGCTGGGTACTAGCACGAGCAAATTCTTTATCCTGCTTGAGCAGGTCAATAAAAAAAGATGCAGAATTAGCTTCTATCTTGGCTTTGAGGGATGCCTTCGCTAAGTACTTTCTTACGAATTGAGTTTCAGGAGTAAAAGCGATGTCAGGATGGGCATTTAGGAAACTTTGTAAAAGGCTAGTGCCTGAACGGCCCACACCTACGATAAATATCACGTCTTTCATCTCCTTAGTAGCCAAAACGCTCTATATAATCTCCGCATTGATTCAAGATAATCTCCTTTGCCTTTGCAGGAACTTTCTCTAAATATTTATTATTTATTTCCCTTTGAACAGGATACCAACGCTCTTGTCTTTTAGAACCTGCTGGCAATACATCCGAAGCCTTTGGAAAATGTTCCTCCTTTAAATCCACCTCAGCAAACCGGGCAATTTCATATACCTTCTCTTCAAACTGTTCTAGTATCTCTTCCACTTTGTAAAGTCTAAAGTCTGCCTGACCCTCATTCTCAATTAAACACCTCACCGTATTATTCCAATGCTGGGTAGCTATCAAGAGCTTGTGCTCAATATTTTGTTTCTCAAACGCTAAGGCTGTTTTCATGCTGGCAGCTCTCCAGCACATCACATAAGGATTACGCACAATGCCTATAAACTTAGGTAATGAGCCTTCCAATGCCTTTCGCATGATAGGTATTTTGAGTGCATAACTCTGTGACTTATCAATAAACCTATGTGGTTTGCCACTTTTGCCATTTATCTTGATACAAACTTTAATAGCATGCCTAAAGCCAGCACCCTGGTCTTCCTTATAGTCCCACTCATCATATTTATGAAAAGGAAGCAATTCATCACAAGCATAACTCCAGCCCCGCCTGTGGCCAAAATTATTGCTTTTGGGGTATTTGTGTAATATCCCTGAATACTGTTGTGGCAAAAAAGGTCCTAGTGCTGATTGCATTTCATCTGCACCTGTAAAGTACTTGTGATTGCCAGAAAGTGTTACTACTCCCTCTATCCTGCGAAAAATACGGCTCAAAAATGTTCCACCGCCACCTTGCAAGCCAACTATAAAGATTGGCCTATCAATCATTATATTCTCTAACTTACTCAGGTACAGCAAGTCAGGGCGAAGCATCCATTTTTGTCGGTGGTAATAGTATAAAAGTTCATTAAGCATCCACCGCTATAATTTGGGTGTATAAATACTCCATCCTTGATTTCCAGGTATGTTTGGTCATAAGGTCATTATACGCATTATGTGCCAACTTGGCCCGCAATTCAGGATTTTGAGCTAATTGCTCAATCTTGTCCATTAGCTCTTGTTTGTCGTAATAATGATACTTTAAACCATTAACTCCATCAACCACAAACTCATCCAATTGCCCAACGTTTGAAGAGATTACCGGAGCCTTAAGGGCCATATACTCAAACAACTTGGTTGGAGAACCAAAGTTTGCTACAGTACCATCTTTGTAAGGAAGCATTAAAATGTCGCTGGTGGGATTGATTAGCTCACTTACCTTAGAGTTGTCATACTCACCATAAAAAACTATATCTTTTCTTCCTCTGGCGTATATTTTCAACTCCTTTGTCTCAGGGCCGTGACCATAAAAGGCAAGCTCTGATATACCCTCAAAATCTCTTTCCTTCAGCTCAACAAAAGCATCTATAAGCTGGTACAAATCATAGTAGAATTTAAGGCTGCCCAGATACACCATACGCACCTGGCTTTCTTTGCGTTCCTTAACTGCTTTAGGCACAATATCTGATGCATTGGGCACTATTATCATTTTACCCTTATAGTCATTATTAATCATAAAATCAGCCAAGCCTTTGCTTACTACGTAATAGTATTTGAAAGACTTGACAATCATTGGCTCGACAAGTATTAATAAGGGCTTGAAGAATCGCTTAATGCCCTTTAAGTCAGAATAATTGGCAAGCAAGGAATTGACTTCTAGAACCATTTTCTTACCTCTGGCCCTAACTCCCAAATTGATAATATACTGGAACAATGGAAGCGAGATGCTATACCGAATGATGACGATTGGTATTTTATGAGTGGCAATAGTGCTCATTACCTTGAAATACAAACCAACTAACCAAAGCCACCTAAATGAGGTTGCTTTATGTTCAATATACTCTACGTTATTCCCATTCACAAGTCTAGGCTTATATTTTTCAAAGCCATCGCCTGCTACTACAAATACCTTAATGTCATTGGCCGTAAGGCCATTTATTATACCCATTGCATGGGTAACACTACCTCGGTCACCTCTTGAAAAATAATCCCTTCTGGGGAGTACGTATAGTACTGACTTCATTACTTAATTACTGAATATTTTTTCTTCAGTTTCAACAACGGGTTTTCTACTACGTAAAAAGAGACCGTTGGGATACCGACGCACAAAACTAATAGTAAAATTGCATATGGTAATGAAACTTTGACATCTTCATGCATATGCGATACCCCCAAATAGTACAACACAGGTTGGTGAAACAGGTACAAACCATAACTTATCTTACCAAAAAACTTCATTATACCGCTGTTCAAAAAGCCTTTCACCACATTTTTCCCATCACTCATTGAGCTTTGTATAAGCAGTATAAGCAGAGAGACACTAAATACACTTGAGCTCAAAAAACGTGCAAAAACTTTGGCGTCCTGTGATAAGGCCAAGCGTCCAAACACTAAAATGCAGCCGCTTAGTGTAACCGCAATCAACAGATATTGTCTCTTCATTTGTAATATACTATTTTCCTTATACGCAATAAATGAGCCTAAGGCAAGTGTCAACATCCTATGGTGTGATGCTTTATTCACTAAATCAGGGCCATTGTCTAAGTATACAAGCGATAAAGCTGCTGATATAATAGCTATTGCTGGTATTACCCATCCAATTAATGTCTTTGCCGTTTTTTGATTAGTGAATGATATCAACAAAGGCCAAAACAGGTAGTAGTGCTCTTCTACACACAATGACCAAGTGTGACGCATGGAGTTTTCGGTAAGGTCAAAGGCAAAGTAATAATTTGATAAGTATGCAGCGCACCACCCCATCTTGTCCCAGGATATAATGAGCCCAACTAAAAGAATACAGATGTAGTATATCGGAAATATCCTAAGTGCCCTTTTGATGTAAAACACCTTGAAACTTAGTTTCCCCTCCTGCTTTTCAAACAGCAAAATCCGGGTAATCAAAAATCCGCTTAGTGCGAAAAAAATATCCACACCCACATATCCTGCATAAGTGGCTTTTGAGGCTAAGTGGAAGTATTTGAATATACTACTACCGGCGATAAGCGGAAAGTGCGCCCAAAGTACCAATAAGGCCGCTACTCCCCTCAATCCATCAAGTATTGGTATCTTCTTCAATATATAGCTTGTTTGATCCTATTAAGTAGTAGAGTAGTTTTATAGTTCCGAATGCAATGAGCAGGTATAGCAAGAATAGGTCAATACCTGAACCTCGCAAGTACCCCACAAAGTAGGCTATAAGAAACACTCCCATCACTGCTATTTGTATGTTGCCCTCAAAATAGGAGTTAATACCATAGAAATACGCTTCATTGAATAGAAAGAACACCCCAAACAATACAAGGACTCCCAACCAATCGAAGTTCCAAAAGTACTCTGGATATAATGAAACCGCAACTGACCTACCTTCTTCTCTTAAATAGGGGTCATATCTATATGTATATTCATGAATGATGCTATTTGGCTTAATGGGCAGCACACTTCGAGGAAAGGGGAAGAATGCAATCTTAATGAACGTCTTTCCATAAAGCATTGGTGCTTCTCTAGTGAGAAACATATCGATTGCGTTATAAGAATGAAAAAATACCGTAGTAGCTTCAATGTTGTTTAACACCAGACGTATATTATTCTCATCTGATATGTAATCATCAACGTATGAGAGTGCTTCAATCGGGTTTTTCACGCCATAATACCCAAAGCCTCGGGTAATTGACATGGCTATAATGAGATAAAAGGCAGCTATACCCAAAACAACAACTGTAAAAAAAAGCCGGGTAGAACTCAATCTGCGCAACTGCACAGTACTTATTGACTCAATAATAAAGATACCACCAATAAGAAATACCACTTCTCTCTTAGAGTCAAATTGAAGAAAAAGCGAGATGAGAATAATGATTGGGTAAAAAATCCACCGGCCCTTTTCTTGAGAACGAGACAATAGATAAGAGAGATAAAGTATAGAAACCGTAACAGGTATGGTGAATATTCCACCTTGGGTGCCCAGCTTGTCTGAGACTATATCAACCGCAAACAGAACAGGTATAATTATAAAGAACTTAATAACCTGGTTTCTGGATAGTTGAAACTGGTGAGCCTTCTTTCTCATTTCACTATCTATACTATTTATCCTATTCCTAAAGGTATTGAAGACGATAATGTTGGCTACAAAAAACATTAAACTGGCTCTAAGTATAACCTCGTCATTGATATAAGAAGCAACTATTACCTGTTTATAAATAAGCCCGTTTTCGAATGCATACAGGCCAATGGCCATATTAATGCAGATATAGGCTGTGGTAATAAAAGAGGGTGAAAAAAAGTACAGTATTTTTCTTGGAAAAACGAGCCCAAATAGCGCGAAAAGAAAAAATTGCAGAATGAAAACGTACTTGGCTAAGTAACTATCCCCATGGACATAAAACAATAATGTTGAAAACACCAGTAATATGTTAATTATAAGCCTATTTGTTTTTAGTCTCATTTAGCTTTTCTCATATAATAGATACCGGCGACATTTATAGATACATACCCAAACAGTATCAAACAGGCTGCTAAGTTACTCATTGGCACGAACAATAGTGTAGCAGTAACTATAAGGCTTATAGTTAGATGCTTATCTGGCAGTATACTTCTTCGGAAAAAGAACCCAGATATATATGACAACAAGGCATAACTAATCCAGTTAGTTAATACGGCGCCTTTGATGCCTAGCTTGGGTATCAATATAAAATTGAGAATAAGATTTGTACTGGCAGCTATAAAGGTTGAAGTTGCCAAAAACTTAACCTTCTTATGTTTCACCAATCTATTTGCATAGCCTATGTAATATAGGTTTAATAGAAATGAACACCCCAGTCCCAGCACATAATCAAGTGAGTTGATATAATCTGCAGGATAAAAACGAGTGACTACAAATGGAAGAAGCACTACAATTCCGATAAGGAATAATGCTGCCAGTGTATTTGAGGTAAGAAAGAATCGAGTAAGTATACCTTCACCTTTGTCTTTGTAATATATTGGCTCAAAATATACGTTAAGAGCGAAAAAAAGGAAGGACATGGATTGCCCTATTTGATAGGCAAAAGTATAAATACCCAAATCATAGGTACCACCATATTGTTCTATCAAAAAGCGGTCTACAAACATTAAAACCGATTTTGAGGCCGAATGAAGTATGAATGGCAATCCCCACAGAAATAGTATTTTGAGATACCGTTTTGTAAGCGAGAAGTCTGGTTTTAGTTTAAGCAGCCCAGCTCTATACTCTAAACTGAGTATGATTAATGCAGCGCCAATCATCGCAACTACATATGAGAAACTCATACGAGTGATATAAGCCACTATGGACAATATTATTAAGAGAGAAAACTGATATACCAACCTATTGATACCGTACTCCCTCACGTTGGAACGCAGCCGAATAATCGATAGGCTGATTTTATTACTTGAGAAAAGCACCATTCCCCATATAATTCCAAATACGAGAATTGGATCCAAACTGAAGATTTCAGCCCTTCCGCTAAACAACAAAAAAGACCCGCATAATACAGTAGCTGTTAACCCAAGTAGGAATAGGAATAGGAGAATATTAAAGTGTACCCTTTCTTTCTTTGGTCCTTTATAAAACCTGAAGATGAACTTATCCTGCCCAGCTGTAAAGAATAGGTTTAAAAACCCCTGAACTGCAACAAGAAGCCCAATTTTGGCATATTCATTTACAGGTAAAAGAATGGGTAAAAGGCTAAGGGCAAGCCAGTTGGTGCCTTTTGCCAATGCTTCCACACCACCAAAAGAAAGTATCTTCTTTAACATGAAAGCTTCTCTTAAAAAGAATTTAACACCAGTAGCGCTTAATTCTTGCGCTTAAATAGTTTACGGAAACCTTTACTGGTTCTCGCAATCAGTGTTTCTTCTTTATCAAATTCGTAATAGTCACTCTTATAACCATAACCGTAGCCATAGCCATATTGATAACCACCGTAACTTCCAGACCTATTAGTAGCATAGTTAACCAATACAGACAAGCCTGGGAACTTATTCTCGTCATTTAGTTGGTTTAATAACTTGAGCGATGCCTTATCAGAATAACCTTCCCTCACCACATAGATACAAGCTGAGCAGTACTTTGCCAAAAGAATGGCATCAGCCACCAAACCAACCGGTGGAGTATCAATAATTATAAACTCATATTTCTCTTTGGCAAAAGCCATGAAGTCCTCTAACCTTTTTGATAAAATCAATTCAGCGGGGTTAACTGGTATAGGGCCAGAAAAAACTATATCAAGGTATTCAGACTTCTTAGATGGAACGATAACATCTTCCATATTTGAAGAACCTGCCAAGTATGATGTAAGACCTTTAGTATTATCATAACCAAAATCACCAAACAGCTTTGGCTTGCGAAGGTCCAAACCCAGAAGTAACGTCTTCTTATTGAGAAGTGAAAAAGATAACGCAATATTAGACGCACAAAACGACTTACCCTCTGAGCCAATTGTAGAAGTAATCAAATAGGTCTTCTGGTCGTTGTCGGGGTTGATATAACGCAGGTTCGTCCTAATTAACCTAAAGGCTTCAGAAACAGGAGATTTCGGCTTTTCAATTAGCACATGTGGGTTATTACCTGCGTTATTAGGAATGATACCAATAACAGGAACATTCGCATTATTCTCAACATCAGTAACAGATTTAATTCTTGAGTTAAGCGATTCTCTGAGAACAACCACCACACATGGGAAAAGTAAGCCTAAAACCAGGGAGTAAAAAAGGATGACGGTTGTTTTAGGCTTAACCCGCTGCTTAGAAGAAACAGCATCATCCAGTATCTTATTATCAGAAACCGTTGAAGCCAAGAGAATAGCGTTCTCAGATTTTTTCTGCAGCAAGTAGTTGTACAACTGTTCCTTTATCGCCCTTTGCCTCTGTAAAACCACTAATTGGTATTCAACTTCGGGCAATGTTTTTACCCTGGCTTCTTGTGCTGTGAGATTATCAGTAATGTTCTTCTTGTATATCTCAAGACTAGACTTGATGCTGGTTATGTTTTCCAACAAACTTTGCTTTACATAACTGATTTGCTCATTGATGGAGGCTACGATAGGATTATCTGATTTAGTAATCCCCTTGTACTTCAATTTTTCTGATTCAAGTGTAGAAAGTTTAATGATGAGACTAGTAAGTAATGGGTCCTCAATACCAAAGCTGGCTGGTGATACATTCTCAAAACTTGAGTTCTTCTTTACATAGTTTTCAAGGTTAGTCACAAAACCCAGCTTCATATTTACTTCAGCAAGATCATTATTCACATCTTTAAGGCTCTCAGCAAACATCTGTGCCTCTGAAGTAAGGCTGGTTATCCCTTTTGATGATTTGTAGGAAAGTATTGCCTGTTCAATCTTATAAAGCTCATCAGATATCAGGCTTATTTGCTGATCAATAAATCGAATGGAGTTTTCAGCAAGCAGGTTTTTTTGCTCAATTTGATACTGCATATAGCTGTCCATCAATTCTTGCAAAAAGTCTTTTCCTTTCTCAGGAACAGCCTCAATAAGGCTAAGACTAAGTACAGAAGCGTTTTTAGACGACACTTTGATATCCAGCTTATCTTGGTAATAGTTAATTAAGTCGTTATCTGAATAGAACTTAAGCAGGTAAATGCGATTAGCCATCTCAGTGGCACTTGAAAGCTCGGTGAACCTTGGCGTTTTATCACACATTACATTGATATTGCCAAATTTGAAAAACTCTCCAAACGCTTTTTTTTCAGTCAGCAAAGGCACTTCATTATTATCCAATACCTCTATTTTGAAATCGTTATTAGAGAGTAAGGTAATTCGAGCCGATAGCTCTTGAGAAGCGAACTGATTGATAGAGTCGCTTATTAAAACAATAGGGGTTCTCTTATACAACTCATTATTCTTGATTTTGCCATCACCGTAGTAGGAAATACCGAAATCAAGGTTATTCAATGCCTTACCTATTATCCTTCTTGAGTGAAGTATCTCAATCTCATTCTCAACATTAGCCTCAGAGCCAAGGCCAATCAAGTCTTCAACCACGTCAGCTGTTGCCATATTATTATCTGGCGATACGATTACTGAAGAAGAAACCTTGTAGTAATGCGTGGAGTACTTTAGGAAAGCAACTCCTCCTGCAACGGCTAAAATCATACAAATGGCGAATAACCATTTGTACCTTAGAAACAAGGCTGCCAAAAATTTAATATCTATTTCCTCTTGGAGGCTTATTGATTTCTTTTGTTCCACGAGTGCTTAATTCACTGTTCTTATTATTAGGAAGGTGTAGATAGCTACACTCACTATCCAAGGTGCAATCTTGAAGAATGTATCTGCATTGATTTTCTTGTTTTTACCTGGCTCAACATATATTACATCATTGTTTTGCAAATAGTAATAGTTTGAAGCAAAAAACTCCCTGTTGTTGATATCTATTCTCACAAACTCCCTTTTTTGTCCTATCTCCCGAATGAGTAAGATATTATCTCTTTTACCGAAAATTGTGAGGTCTCCTGCCAAAGCCAGAGCTTCTGGAAGTGATACCCGACCAGTTGTAATTGGCAATACACCTGGTCTGTTTACTTCACCTAAAACAGTCACACGAAAATTAAGGAACCTAATACTAACCGTTGGGTTTTGAAGATACTTTTCCAGTTCAACTTTTAGTTTCTTTTTTATTTCCGAGAATGACATCCCTTCCACTGGTATAGTGCCTACCAAGGGCAACTCAATATTGCCTTCATTATCCACCTGATAGCCTTCTGTGGTTATTTCGGTAGTTGTTCTGGTAGTTGGAGTATAAGGATTAAAAAACTGACTAGCTTCAGGACTCAAACTATTCACCTTGATTGAGAGAATATCCCCCTTTTGCACAACCTCCTTATACGGATTAACTATTGTAGCGACTTCATTATCAGTAGAATCGGAAATTGGCTGAAAATAAGTAATCTTTTTTTGTGAGGTGCAGGAGACTAACAACCCCAAAGAAAGGACTACCAAAAATAAATATTTGATGACTTTTTTCATATGCGTGTTTAGGCTTCAAGTACACCGCAGAAGTCCATATACTGTTTACTTTCTATTAGCTCAAGTTTTTTGAAGTCTCTATGCCCTACCAAAAATACTATAATGTTAGCCTTTTCCAAGCCCTCTTCGGTAGTATTGAGGGTGTATTTATTGTGTGCTTCAATATTAGGTTCAATGACCATCAAGTCTAGACCTCTTTCGTTCAAGGCATCTACTACATGTATAGCTGGTGATTCTCTCAAATCGTCAATATCTGGCTTAAAAGCCAGACCCATGCAGGCCACTTTAGGTTTTTTACCATTGTCCAACTCAAACTGCAATGCAGTATTCACCACCCTTTCTATAACCCATTCTGTTTTGTAGTTGTTTACCTCACGTGCTGTACGGATAATCTTAGCCTCTTCAGGGAAGTCATTCACGATAAACCACGGATCAACTGCTATACAGTGGCCACCCACCCCTGTGCCAGGAACAAGGATGTTTACCCTTGGGTGTTTGTTTGCCAGTTTGATAAGCTCCCAAACACTAATACCAGCCTTCTCACATATCATTGAGAGCTCATTGGCAAAAGCAATGTTGGTATCTCTATATGAGTTTTCAACCAATTTACACATCTCAGCGGTGCGGGCATTGGTCGCATGCAACTGCCCCTTTACAAAATGTGCGTAAAACTCAATTGCTTTTTCTGTAGCTTCAGGGTCAATACCACCTATAGAACGGTCATTGTTTTCCAACTCGTGTATTACGTTACCGGGCAATACCCTTTCAGGACAGTAAGCAACATGTATCTTACCTTTCAACTCAGGGCGAGAAGCATAAATCCTGTCAGCCATTCTTTCAGTTGTGCCAACTGGGCTAGTTGATTCAAGAATTACAAGGGCACCTTCCTCCAAATATGGAGATATCATGTCAGTGGCACTATCCACATATTTTAAATCTGGTTCATAGTTGCCGACAAATGGTGTTGGCACAGCTATCAGGTAAGCTTCTGCTTTTACTGGTGCCGTGTCAGCTTTTAAGGTGCCATCGCTTACCACATGATGTACCAAACCATCCAAGTCTGGCTCAACTATATGGATTTTCCCTTTGTTTATTGTGCTTACTACATCAGGATTAACATCTACACCATGCACTTGTAATCCTCTCGCAGCCATCAAAGCGGCAGTAGGCAGGCCTATATAGCCCAAACCCATCATTACTACTTTCATTCTTTCCTGCATTTCTTTTTAGTACCCTCGCAAATGCTCAACAATACGCTCCGTCGCTTTACCATCTCCATATGGGTTGTGTAATTTGCTCATAGCTTCATATCGCTGGCTATCGCCTAATAGGTGTTCGGTTTCTTTTACTATTTTTTCTTTGTCTGTCCCCACTAGTATCACAGTACCTGCTTCAACGGCTTCTGGCCTTTCAGTTACTTCACGCATCACCAATACTGGTTTGCCTAAGCTTGGTGCTTCTTCCTGTACGCCACCGCTATCAGTAATAATCAAGTACGCTTTATCCATCAACCATACAAAGGCTTCATATGGCAGTGGGTCAATGAGTAATATATTCTCGTTATTGTTCAGTATCTGGTAAACAGGCTTTTGTACATTCGGATTTAAATGCACTGGATAAACTACCTGTACATCATTTTCTGATGCTATATTGGCCAAGGCCTTACAAATGTTAAGAAAACCATCACCGAAGTTTTCCCTCCTATGGCCTGTTACCAAAACCAAAGGCTTACCATTTAGCTTTCCTTTTAGTCCAACTATAATATCATTTTCACTGGATTTAACCCGCTCCACACTTTCTAGCAAGGCATCTATTACCGTGTTTCCTGTAACTACTATGTTTCCCTCGGCAACATTCTCTTTCAAAAGGTTTTGCTTCGCCTTTTCTGTAGGAGCATAATGTATATCTGTTAACCTACCTGTAATAGAGCGGTTCATTTCCTCAGGAAATGGTGCCCACTTGTTGTGTGTGCGTAAACCGGCTTCAACATGGCAAACTTTGGCTCCACTGTAATAAGCCGCTAAAGAAGCCGCCATAGTAGTTGTTGTATCCCCATGAACAAATACGAAGTCAGGCTTGAAATCCTCTAGTACATCCTTCATGCCAGTTACGATGGCTGCCGTTAAGCCATAGAGGTTTTGACCTGGCTTCATTAAATCAAGATCGTAATCAGGCGTTAGGTCAAAAAACTCAAGCACTTGGTCAAGCATTTGCCTGTGTTGCGAAGTCACGCAAACTTTTGTAAGAAAATCATCGGGATATTTCTTCAGCTGCTTTACTAAAGGAGCCATTTTAATGGCTTCTGGCCTGGTACCAAATACTACAAGTACTTTTTTCACTCTATTGCTTATGCGGCTGCAAAAGTAGGAAAAACATTGGCATTTAAAATAATAACCAACACTCTACTCATTCACCGGCTTTTTTTCGTCTTTTTCTACCTGGATACTTAGCTCTTTCAATTGTTCTTCTGATATCATAGAAGGCGTGTCTATCATTACATCTCTTCCGGCATTATTCTTTGGGAAAGCGATGAAATCGCGAATTGAGTCTGAACCACCAAAAATGGCACATAACCTATCAAAACCAAAAGCAATACCACCATGCGGTGGCGCACCATATTCAAAAGCGTTCATCAAAAAGCCAAACTGCTCTTGAGCCTCTTCTTTACTGAAACCCAATATGTCAAACATTTTAGCTTGGGTCTCTTTATTGTGTATCCTAATAGAGCCACCACCCAACTCTACACCGTTTACAACCATATCATAGGCATTAGCCCTTATTTTGCCTGGTTCCGTTTCTAATAGGTGCAAATCCTCCTTCACTGGCGAAGTAAATGGGTGGTGCATGGCAAAATAGCGTTGTGAATCCTCATCCCATTCCAACAATGGAAAATCAACCACCCAGAGTGGAGAGAAGACATTGGCATTGCGCAAGCCCAGCCTTGTACCCATTTCCAACCTTAGTTCATTCAAGGCTTTGCGGGTATGATTAGTCTCACCTGCCAGTATCAAAAGCAAATCACCTGGTTTGGCATCGAACTTTTCAGCCCATGCTTTCAAATCTTCCTCACTGTAGAACTTATCTACTGAAGACTTAAAGCTGCCATCTTCATTACATTTAACATACACTAGCCCTTTAGCCCCTATTTGCGGCCTCTTTACAAAATCAGTTAGTTCATCTATTTGCTTGCGTGAGTATTCTGCGCAACCTTCAGCATTGACACCAACCACCAACTCTACACTATCAAATACCACAAAACCCTTGCCCTGGGCTAAGTCATTCAATTCCTTGAACTTCATACCAAAACGAGTATCCGGCTTATCTGAACCGTAATCTTTCATAGCATCAGTATAAGTCATTCTGGGCAGTTCACCTAGTTCAACATCTTTAACTGTCTTGAATAGGTGTTTAACCAATCCTTCGAAAGTATTCAGAATGTCTTCACGTTCTACGAAACTCATTTCACAATCAATCTGTGTAAACTCAGGCTGGCGGTCAGCTCGTAAGTCCTCGTCACGGAAGCATTTCACTATTTGGTAGTATTTATCAAAGCCTGAAACCATCAGGAGTTGCTTGAAGGTTTGAGGTGATTGTGGCAAGGCATAGAACTCACCAGCATGTACCCTTGATGGCACTACGAAATCCCTTGCGCCTTCAGGAGTTGACTTGATTAATACTGGAGTTTCAACTTCTAAAAAGTCGATTGAGTCCATGTATTTTCTTGTCTCAATGGCAAGCTTGTGTCTTAAAACGAAGTTCTTCCTAACGTTCTGCCTTCTCAAATCCAGGTAGCGATACTTCATCCTCAACTCCTCACCACCATCTGTATTTTCCTCAATGGTAAAAGGAGGGGTTTTTGCAGGGTTAAGCACATTCAATTCAGAAACTAGAATCTCTATCTCACCTGTTGGTATCTTAAGGTTTTTGTTACTGCGCTCTGCCACCGTGCCCTTCACCTGAATAACATATTCTCTCCCCAGTTCACGAGCTTGCTCATACAATGCGGCATTGGTTTCCATATTGAAAGCTAGCTGGGTAATGCCATAGCGGTCTCGAAGGTCGACGAAATTCATGCCACCTAAGTCTCGCGACTTTTGCAGCCATCCACATAGTGTAACTTGTTTACCTGTATCATTCAGATTTAACTCTCCGCAATTGTGTGTACGTAGCATTGTATCAAGACTGTTTTAAGGCTGCGAAATTAGGAATAATTCAGGCGAAAAGAAGCATTAATACAGATATATCTCAAGTCTTTTTCTTTAGCTACTTTTACCGCCATGACGCTATCTGTTTTTACTAACGAGCACTACATGAAAGAAGCCCTCAAAGAGGCGCAAAAATCTTTTGATATGGATGAGATACCAGTAGGTGCTGTTGTTGTTTGTCAAAACCAGATAATAGCCAGGGCCCACAACCTTACTGAAAGGCTAAATGACGTAACAGCCCATGCAGAAATGCAAGTGATAACAGCCGCAGCAAATTCGCTTGGAGGCAAGTACCTTAATGAATGCACTTTGTATGTTACCCTTGAACCGTGTGTGATGTGCGCTGGTGCCATCCAGTGGGCTCAATTGGGTAAGTTGGTTTACGGGGCATTTGACAAAAACAAAGGCTTTACCAATATTGGCAAAAAAATAATGCACCCCAAAACGGAAGTGTATGGTGGAGTTTTGTCAGAAGAGTGTGCTGCCTTGCTCAAAGATTTTTTCTCTGCTAAGAGATAGGCTATAAAAGCTGAAGGCCATGAAGCGTTTGCTTCATGGCCTTCAACCTACTAATTTATTTCAATTCTTAATTCCTCTTCATTGCTTCAAGCTCATCTCCCAAGTTCATGTTCACTATTTCATAGTTCAGCTTAGATAAACCAGGGTAAATGCTTTCTTTATCACCAACCACAATTATTGCCATTTTATCGTAAGGCAGGTGTTTTTTGGCAAGAGCATTTATCTCATCCTTAGTAATATTGGCTAGGATGGTGTTTTGCTTTTCAATGAAGTTACCCTCAAGGTCATACTTAAGAATTTGGTCAATGAAACTAGCTTTTTGACTATTAGTCTCATATTTCAAAGCATCACTTTGACCTAATGAGCTTTTCACAAAACTCAATTCTTCATCAGTAACACCATTATCAGCATAATTCTTGAATTCTTTCATGTATTCAACTACAGCACTGTCAGTAGCACTTCCTTTAATACCCCCACCAGTGGTGAATGGGCCAACAAAGTTTGAGCCGCTGAAATAGGAATGGGTTCCGTAAGTCCAACCTTTATCTTCACGCAGGTTCAGGTTGATTCGACTATTGAAAGCACCACCCAGTGGGAAGTTCATCAACTTAGCCTTGTAGTACTCACCTGTGGCATCATAAGGCAAAGCCATGTATCCAATCCTAATTTCAGATTGTGGGGCACCAGTTTTGTTCACCAAGTATATCTTGGTTTGGTCAAGAGCAGGCAAAGCCGCTTCCTCTTGGAAAGTAACTTCTTTTTGCTCCCACGACTTCATGAAATCCAGTTTTGCAACTATTTCTGTTTCATCTACATCACCTACTACCACAAGCCTTGAAACATTTGGCACCAAGTGGTTTTCATAGAATGTAGTTACGTCCGCCAAATCGATTGAAGATACTGACTCCATAGTTCCAATGGTTGGGATAGCCATTATATGGTCATCACCATATAGTACCTTCTTGAAAGTGTTGTTGGCAATTACAGTTGGTTCAGTAACCTGATTGGCTATTTGTTCCAATTGTTGGTTCTTCAGCCTATTGAAGTCATCTACTGAAAATTTTGGACGGAACAAAACTTCTTGCGCCAGTTCTAAAGTTTCATCCAGATTCTTTTTCAATCCTGTAATGTTCACAATAATCTCCTCGCTATTGGCACTGGCACTGATACTACTACCCAACACATCTAATTTGTTGTGAAGCTCTTCTGTAGTATACTTCTCTGTTGATTCGGTTAATAGAGAAGCCGTTAAGGATGCCACACCAGCTTTAGCAGGGTCTTCAAACCTATGGCCTGCTTTAATAGCAAGTCTTAATGCAAATGTTGGCACTTCGTCATTCTTAACGCCAATCACTTCAAGTCCATTGTCAAAGTTTTGCGTCCAATAGTCAGGTAGCTTAATGCTTGGGTTTTCACTTGGTGTAGGCTTGATACTTCTATCAAAATTGTCTTCACCTTTCACATAACGCAAGTCAGCAAATTGGCTGTCGTCTGCCTTATAGGTAGAGTCAGTCAATACAGGTGTGAAGTTATCTTCCTGAGCTTTTAATTCTGGTTGGCCTTTAGGATAAACACTTAACACTACAGCGTTTTGACCTTTGATGTATTGATTATAAACCCTCATTACATCTTCTTTGGTAACGTTTTTGTATCTCTCTAAGTCCTTACCTATGTAGTTGGGGTTGCCTTCAAACGTCTCCCACATTGCGAGCATGCTGGCTTTCCCGCTCACACTTGATATCTGTTGAATGGTTTGCACTTCAATCTGAGATTTGAAACGCTGTAGGTCATCATCAGAGATTTCATAATTCTCAAATCCATCGATAACCTCTCGAATCATACTTTCCATTTCAGCCAAAGTTTTACCTGGAAACGGCAATACAGTAAACTCAAACTGTCCAGCTAATTCTTGGCAAGGATGTGATACTTGTGCATTAATAGCAATCTGAGGTTTGATAAACTTCTGGTAGAATATAGAAGACTTGCTACCACCCATAATTTCTGATAGTACATCTAATGGAGCTTCATCAGGGTGCCTGTTGGGCACCGTTGGGAAAGCAAATCGAATTAATGGGAAACGGATGTTATCCTCATAAGAAATATAGCGATCTTCATCCAAGGTCACTTTTTCCAGAGTTACGTCCTCCACCTCTGGCCCTCGATGTATTGGGCCGAAATATTTCTCCGTCATAGCGATTACTTCTTCAGGGTTTACATCGCCTGCTACAGTTAATGTAGCGTTATTCGGGCCATACCAACGCAGGAAGAAGTTTTTCAAATCGTCCAGTGTAGCGCGGTTCAATTCATCAATATAACCGATAGTAGACCAAGAATAAGGGTGGCCATAAGGATACAGCGCCTGACCCACTTTCTCTCTCACTAAACCATAAGGTCGGTTATCATAGTTTTGGCCTCTTTCATTTTTAACAGTAGCCCTTTGTATTTCAAATTTCTCTTGTGTTACTGCATCTAAGAAATAACCCATCCTGTCGGCCTCTAACCAAAGCGCTACTTCTAATTGATTTGAAGGAAGCGTTTCAAAGTAATTGGTACGGTCGCTATTTGTTGTGCCGTTCATTTGCCCACCAGCCGCGCTTATGGTTTTTATGTGTTCCTCGTCAGCTACGTGATCTGAACCCTGAAACATCATGTGCTCATAAAAGTGAGCAAAACCAGAGCGGCCTAATTGCTCACGGGCCGACCCAACGTGATACGTAACATCAACATGAACAATTGGGTCTGAATGGTCTTCATGAATAACCAGTGTAAGGCCATTAGGTAATTCCCATTTTTGGTAAGGGATAACGATTTCATCCCCAGTTTTCTCAACTTTTTCAATCAGCTTAGTGCCAAATTCGGTTTGCTTTTTCTCCACTTCAGTACAAGCTGATAGTAGAGCTGCAAGTGCTGCAAAAAATGCTACTTTTTTCATATTTAGTTGGTTTACTATATGCAATTAACGAAGGCCAAAGATAGAAATTAGGCAATTAGTGCTGACAATGAGAAAGTTAATGTATGTTAAACGAGCGCTGGATTGCCATGAACATTAGTAAAAAAGGAGTGTTAAGTACTTTAAAACAATTCATAAAATCTTAACTTTGCATTCGATAATCGCCTTAGTGCAGCATGGATAAACATACATACCTCAGCAATGTAGATATTGGTACGGTAGAAACCTTGTACCAGCAGTATTTGCAAGACCCCTATTCAGTAGAAGAAACTTGGCAAAAGTTTTTTGAAGGCTTTGAGTTTGCCCTCAAGAATTATGAGAGCGCAGGTGAAATGCCTGAATCATTCCAAAAGGAGTTTAATGTAATCAACCTGATTAATGGTTACAGGAAAACAGGTCACCTTTTCACAAAGACGAACCCTGTAAGAGAAAGAAGGAAATATGAGCCTACTCTCGATATCGAAAATTTTGAGTTGGGCAAAGAAGACCTGGAGACCACTTTTCATTCTGGGACACTTTTGGGTATTGGGCCATCAAAGCTTAAGGATATTATCTCGCATTTAGAACAAACTTATTGCCAAGCTATAGGTAGTGAGTTTATGTACATCCGGAAGCCAGAGGTGGTTGATTGGTTTGTGAAAAAATTGGAAACAGAAAAGAATACCCCAAAATTTTCACTTGAGGAAAAGAAGCACATACTTCATAAGCTGAACCAGGCTGTTGTTTTTGAAAGTTTCTTAGGTAAAAAGTTTACTGGACAAAAGAGGTTTTCACTTGAAGGCGCTGAATCACTTATCCCTGCATTGGATGCCGTTGTTGAAAAAGGTGCCGACCTGGGTGTGGAAGAATTTGTGATGGGCATGGCCCATAGAGGAAGGTTGAATGTGTTGGCCAATATCTTCAATAAAACATATAAGGATATCTTCTCAGAGTTTGAAGGCAAGGATTATGACGACGATACTATTGAAGGTGATGTGAAATACCATTTGGGTTATACATCCGTAGAGAATACTGATAGTGGCAAAAAAGTAAAATTGAACCTATGCCCCAACCCTTCGCATCTGGAGTCGGTTGGGCCTGTTGCCTTAGGTATTTCTCGGGCTAAGCTTGACCGCAAGTTTGAACGTAATTTCACAAAGCTTTGCCCTATCATAATTCACGGTGACGCTGCTATCGCAGGCCAAGGTGTGGTATATGAGTTGGTGCAAATGGCCAACCTGGAGGGTTATAATGCCGGAGGTACTGTGCATATCGTTATCAATAACCAAGTAGGTTTCACCACCAACTATATCGATGGCAGGTCTAGCATCTATTGCACGGATGTAGCCAAAGTAACATTATCGCCAGTGTTTCACGTGAATGGGGATGATGTGGAAGCTGTCGTTCACACTGTATTGATGGCAATGGAATTCCGTCAAACCTTCCAAAGGGATGTATTTATAGACCTATTGTGCTACCGCAAGTACGGACACAATGAAGGTGATGAGCCTCGCTTCACTCAGCCTAAGTTGTATAAGACCATCGAGAAGCATCCTAATCCACTAGAGATATACAACCAAAAACTATTGGCTGAAGGTTTAGTGGAAGCTGGTTTGGTGAAGGAAATGGAAGAGAGCTTCAACCAGATGTTGCAGGAGCGCCTCGATGAGTCAAAACAGATAGAGAAAGCCCATATTACCGCTTTTCTTGAGCATACCTGGCAGGGATTTCAGAAGTCTACCCCCGAAGACTTTGAAACATCACCAAAGACCGGAGTTAATAAAAAGACTTTAAAGGAAATTACGGATAAAATCACTTCAGTGCCTGATGGCAGCAAGTTTTTCCGCAAAATGGTGAAGATATTGAAGGACAGAAAAGCCATGGTCTTCGATAACAACTCATTGGATTGGGGAATGGCTGAACTATTGGCCTATGGCTCCCTTCTTTTGGAAAACCACCCTATTCGATTGAGCGGGCAGGACTCTGAGAGGGGCACTTTTTCTCACCGCCATGCATTGCTCACCGGAGAAGAGAGTGAAGAAGAATATATACCACTTAACCACATTCGGCCGAAACAAGCTAAGTTTCAAGTATACAACTCACCATTATCAGAATATGGCGTGTTAGGTTTTGATTATGGTTATGCCTTTGGTATGCCTAAAGGTTTGACTATATGGGAAGCGCAGTTTGGAGACTTTTACAATGGCGCCCAAATAATTGTAGACCAATACCTGTGCTGTAGCGAAGAAAAATGGAAGGCCATGAACGGCTTGGTGATGTACTTGCCTCATGGCTATGAAGGCATGGGTGCTGAGCACTCAAGTGGGAGGATAGAGCGTTTTCTTTCATTATGCGCTGATTATAACATGCAGGTAGTGAATTGCACTACTCCAGCCAACTTCTTTCACGTGTTGAGAAGACAACTGCACAGAAATTTCCGTAAGCCATTGATTATTTTTACTCCTAAGAGTTTATTGAGGCACTCCAAGTGCGTATCCACATTGGAAGATTTAGCTGATGGGCGTTTTCAAGAGGTGATTGACGACCCTAAAGCCAACCCTGATAAGGTAGAAAAACTGGTGTTCTGCTCTGGTAAACTATATTATGACCTGATTGAGGAGCAAGAGAAAAATGGTGCTGAAGATGTTGCTATCGTGAGGGTTGAGCAGTTATTCCCATTGCCAAAAACACAATTGGATAACGCCATCAGAAAATATAAGAATGCCAAGCGTTGGTTATGGGTGCAGGAAGAGCCTGAGAATATGGGTGCATGGCCACTAGTTGTGAGATTGTACAGAAGGGTGCAGTTGGCCGTTATCTCAAGGCCAGCATCGGGCACACCAGCAACAGGCTCACCAGCCAGGCATAGTGCCAACCAACGCTCTATAATTGAGCAAGTTTTTGAAAAAGCAAAAGTTGAAGCTTAACCAATAAAAGTCCTAATACTCAATACTAAAGATGATAGTAGAAGTAAAAGTTCCTAGCCCAGGTGAATCAATCACAGAAGTAGAAATTGCCAATTGGCTAGTATCAGAAGGTGACTACGTTGAAAAAGACGAAGAACTCTGTGAAATCGATTCAGATAAAGCCACCCTTACGATTAATGCGGAAGAAGCGGGAGCTGTCGTAATAAAGGTAGAAGCAGGTGAAGTTGTTGCCGTTGGTGACGTAATTTGTACCATAGATACTGACGCTGAAGCACCAGCAGGCAAGAAAGAGGAAAAGAAAGAAGCTGCACAAGCATCTGCCACACCAGAAGCTAAACCGGCAGTTGAGACAGCTACTAAGGAAGCGCCAAAGAAAGAAGAAGCAAAGGCTGGTGATAGCTATGCTAATGGACATCCATCCATAGCTGCTAAGAAGCTAATGGACGAAAACGGTGTGAGTGCCAATAAAGTAAAGGGCACCGGCAAAGATGGCCGCATTACTAAAGGTGATGTGTTGGATTATATAGCTGGTGGCATTGATAGTGGCAGCCTATCAGGTTGGGGCGGCACACGCGATACAGACAGGCAAAAGATGAGTATGCTAAGGCGCAAGCTCTCTGAAAGGCTTGTTTCTGTGAAGAATGAGACTGCCATGTTGACTACTTTTAACGAGGTGGACATGAGTGCCATTATAAAAATACGTAATGCCTACAAAGAGAAATTCAAAGAGACACACGGTGTAAGTGTAGGTTTCATGAGCTTCTTTACCAAGGCGGTAACTGAGGCCTTGAACCATTTCCCTGCGGTAAATGCCCAGATAGATGGCAATGAAATTATTTACCATAATTATGCTGACATAGGTATTGCAGTAAGCACCCCAAAAGGCTTGATGGTGCCCGTATTGAGAAATGCAGAAACCATGTCCTTGGCTGAGATTGAGTCAGGCATCAAAACTTTAGCCCTTAAAGCAAGGGATGGTAAGCTTTCACTCGACGATATGAGTGGCGGCACCTTTACCATCACCAATGGTGGGGTGTTTGGTAGCATGCTTTCTACCCCTATCCTAAACCCACCGCAAAGCGCTATATTGGGTATGCACAATATAGTAGAAAGGCCAGTGGCTGTGGATGGCAAGGTAGAGATTAGGCCAGTGATGTTCGTTGCCCTTTCCTACGACCACAGAATTATTGATGGTAAGGAGTCTGTAGGTTTCCTATACAAAGTGAAGGAAATGCTGGAGAACCCTGTAAGATTGATATTTGGCAGCAAGAGCCCAGAGGAAGTGTTGTTGGGGTTATAGAGGCTCCGCCTAGCCTCCCCAAGGGGAGGGTGACTTTCAATAATTCAACCCCGTAATTATGGCTTCTGAATTGGATAAAAGTTATTTTGAAACCTTGCAGAGCCTGAAAGAAAAAATCAGGTATGCCCGATTAAAAGCAACTTTAGCCGTTAATTATGAGTTAATATCTGTTTATTGGGAAATAGGTAATGTTATCCTCCAACAGCAAGAACAAGAGGGGTGGGGAACTAAAGTAATAGAGAGGCTAGCCTCCGACCTTAAGCTAGAGTTTCCTGATATGAAGGGACTCTCACTCAGAAATATTAAATATATGAGGGCTTTTGCAGAAGCCTACCCTCATTTCGTAGTTGTGCAACAGAGTGTTGCACAATCCAAAAACCCTGAATCTTTCGAATTTGTGCAACAGAGCGTTGCACAATTACCATGGGGTCATAATTGTATCCTATTAGACAAACTAAAAGAAACTAGCTCTAGGCTCTTTTATGCACAAGAGACTTTAAAAAATGGGTGGACAAGAGACGTCCTAATTCACCAGATCGAAAGTGGTTTGCATAAAAGACAAGGAAAACTTACAAATAACTTTGATAAGACTTTACCTACTGATGAATCCGAATTGGCGGTTCAATTATTTAAGGATCCTTATCACCTAGACTTTATAATGCTTAGCGAACAAGCAAGAGAACGAGACTTAGAAAAAGCATTGATAAGTCAAATCAAAAACTTATTATTAGAGCTAGGTGATGGCTTCGCTTTCATGGCGCAACAAAAAAGATTTGAAGTTGATGGTAAGGAATTTTTTGTCGACTTATTATTTTATCATACCAAGCTTAGAAGATATATTATCATTGAACTCAAAATAGGCGACTTTGAACCTGAATACGTAAGTAAAATGAACCTATATATGGGTTTGGCAGATGATCAATTGAAAGGGCGTTTTGATGAACCTACAATTGGACTAATCTTATGTAAGACTAAGAATAAAGTTGTTGCAGAATATTCTCTGAGAGACACATCAAAACCTATTGGAATTGCGGAATATAAGATTGCAGAAAGATTACCCGAAGATATTAAAAGCGAATTTCCCTCCATAGAAGAACTTGAACAACGCATAGATGAAGAATTAAAAGAACATGAAAGTTCATTTGAAAAAAAACTAACATCTTTAAAAAGGAAGATTAGCAAACTCTCTTTAGGAGAAGCACAGCCAAAAACTATAGAAGCCGTAAGAGAAATCTATTCCTTGTTTTTATTGCCATACTATGAACGAATTTATCAGTCACTAATAGATAATGAACTACTTTCTCTATTTATCTCTCACGAGAAAGTAGTCTATATTAATGGATCTGGAAACCCTTTCCATAACCAAGCTGACTTTGATTTAGCATTAATAAAAGATGATGTGCGAAGCTTAGGAGTAGGAATAGTATTGCAAGGTTTTAAAAAAGCAGGAACAAAGGCCTTCGATATACATACTTACATTCAAACCGAGTTTTTTTATGAGAGATATGATATTAAGTTAAACTGTGGAATACTTGAAAATAAATGTCAAAAAATATATCATCAAATCCCATCAAAAGAAGAATTCAACCAATTAGAAGAATTCTTAATCAATGCAATCATTGAGAATATGGATGAGAAGATTGATAATCTCTCAAAATAACATACTATAATGCAATACCCACTTATTTTTTCTTTCGAGGATTATTAACTATCTTTGCACCAGTTCTTTAAAAAATTCTTCTTATCGAGAAAGACCGAGGGACAGGCCCTACGACGTCTTGGCAACCTCTCAAGCCCTGCAAGGGGATGAAAAGGTGCCAATTCCTTGCTCATGAAAATGAGTGCAGATAAGCAGAGATGGATTAAGTATCAAATTTGAAACAACATATTCTTAACCCTTCTGCTTAAAAGCAGGAGGGTTTTTTTTTGGAACGATAATATCGTTTAACCAAAAAATTAGAAAATGAAAAAAGACATTAAAAAGGAGTTAGAAAAACGCATCCTGGTGCTGGATGGAGCTATGGGCACCATGATACAGCGCTATAAATTGGAGGAAGAAGATTTCCGCGGGGAAAGGTTTAAAGACCACTCTTTGCCACTGAAAGGCAATAATGATTTGCTGAGTATTACTCGTCCTGATATCATCAAAGATATACACAGGGAGTATTACGAAGCTGGTGCTGATATTGCTGAGACCAACACTTTTAGTTCTACCACCATTGCCCAGGCAGATTATGAGTTGGACGAGCAAACAGTATATGACCTCAATTTTGAGTCGGCAAAAATTGCCAGGGAAGTAGCAGATGTGTTTACTACCAAAAACCCTGACAAGCCGAGATTTGTAGCAGGCTCGATAGGGCCGACTAATAGAACTGCTTCTCTCTCCCCTGACGTAAACGACCCAGGGTATAGGGCTATTAATTTCGACCAATTGAAGGAAGCCTATAAGCACCAAGCCCAAGCCTTATTAGATGGCGGAGTGGATATTTTCCTGATTGAAACGATATTTGATACCCTTAATGCCAAAGCCGCATTATTTGCAGTGTATGAATTGATGGATGAAGTAGGGCAGGATGTTCCCGTGATGGTTTCGGGTACTATAACTGATGCCAGCGGCAGGACGCTTTCAGGGCAAACAACGGAAGCGTTTTTGGTGTCTGTCTCTCACTTCCCATTATTAAGTGTAGGCTTGAATTGCGCCTTAGGGGCAAGGCAATTGCGCCCTTATTTGCAAACTTTGGACAAGAAGGCTGACTATCTTGTGAGCGCCCACCCTAACGCAGGCTTACCTAACGAGTTTGGTGAATACGACGAAACCCCTGAACAGATGCAGGAGCAAATCAAAGAGTTTTTAGATGAAGGCCTCATCAATATAATAGGTGGTTGTTGTGGCACTACTCCAGGCCATATCAAGGCAATAGCGGAAGTTTCCGCCCAATACCAACCCAGGCCATTACAGAAATTAGCAGAAGTTTAAATGAGCAACATACATCATCTTCCTCCTTTAAAATTAAGTGGCCTTGAGCCATTGGTGATTACCCCAGAAACGAATTTCGTGAATGTGGGTGAGCGGACTAATGTGACTGGTTCCAGAAAGTTCCTTCGCCTGATAAAGGAGGAAAACTACGAAGAAGCCCTATCAGTGGCATTAGACCAAGTACGAGGTGGCGCCCAAATCATCGATGTAAATATGGATGAAGGGATGTTGGATGGCGAAAAGGCAATGGTGAAGTTCCTTAATCTGATGGCGAGCGAGCCTGAGATAGCCCGCATACCAGTGATGATAGACTCCAGTAAGTGGGAAATAATTGAGGCTGGATTAAAGTGCGTTCAGGGTAAGCCTGTGGTGAACTCCATTAGCCTAAAAGCGGGTGAAGAAGAGTTTATTCGCCAAGCCAAGAAAGTGAAGATGTATGGTGCGGCTGTGATTGTGATGGCTTTTGATGAAAAAGGCCAGGCTGATAGCTATGATAGGCGTATAGAGATATGCAAACGCTCTTATGACATATTGGTGAATGTGGTGAAATTCCCGCCGCAGGATATCATTTTTGACCCGAATATATTCCCCGTTGCTACTGGTATTGAAGAACACAATAATAATGCGGTTGACTTTTTCCGTGCCACTAAATGGATAAAGGAGAATCTACCTGGTGCGAAAGTAAGTGGGGGTGTGAGTAACGTTTCGTTTTCTTTTCGTGGGAACAATGCGGTACGTGAGGCCATGCATTCTGCTTTCCTGTATCATGGTATTAAGCATGGTATGGATATGGGTATCGTGAACCCAAGTATGTTAGAGGTTTATGAGGAAATACCAAAAGACCTTTTGGAGCGTGTGGAAGATGTTTTACTTAACCGCAGGGATGATGCAACTGAAAGGCTTTTGAGCTTTGCGGAAACCTTTGTGGGTGCTGAAAAGTCTAAGGTAGCAGATGAAGAGTGGCGAAAAGGAACAGTAGAAGAAAGATTAAGCCATGCCCTAGTAAAAGGTATTGTGGATTATATAGATGCTGATACGGAGGAAGCCCGCCTGAAATATGACCGCCCTATTGAGGTAATTGAGGGCCCATTGATGAGTGGAATGAACATTGTGGGTGACCTATTTGGTTCTGGTAAGATGTTCTTACCACAAGTGGTAAAGAGCGCCAGGGTAATGAAAAAATCAGTGGCTTATTTGACACCGTATATAGAAGCCGAAAAATCAGAGGGAACTAAAACCAATGGTAAGGTGCTCATGGCTACTGTGAAAGGTGATGTGCATGATATCGGGAAGAATATAGTTGGCGTTGTGTTGGGTTGCAACAATTACGAAGTTGTAGATATGGGTGTGATGGTGCCTTGCGAGAAGATATTAGAAACAGCCAAAGCCGAGAATGTAGACGTAATTGGTTTGAGTGGCTTGATTACCCCATCATTGGATGAAATGGTATATGTAGCCAAAGAAATGGAACGAGGTGGATTTGAAGTTCCCCTATTAATTGGTGGGGCAACTACTTCCAGAGTACATACTGCTGTGAAAATTGAGCAACACTACAAGAAAGGGCAGGCAGTGCATGTATTGGATGCCTCTCGCTCTGTAACGGTAGTGGAAAGCTTGTTGAGTAAGGAGAGAAAAGGCGTTTTTGTTGAAGACATCAGGCAGGAATACCAGAAGTTGCGCGACTACCATGAGAAGAAACATGGGCAAAAGGAATTCTTAAGTATTGAGGATGCGAGGGCGAATAAATTCCCGATTGAATGGAAGGCGGAAGATATTGCCAAGCCTAAGTTCTTGGGAACAAAAGTATTTGAGGAGTATCCATTGGCTGAATTAGTGGATTACATCGACTGGACACCTTTCTTCCAGACCTGGGAGTTGGCAGGTAAATTCCCCAAGATACTAGAAGATGAAGTAGTAGGAGTTGAAGCCAAAAAGCTATACGATGACGCACAAAAGCTATTAAAGCGCATCGTGGGTGAAAAATGGTTGACTGCTAATGCTGTGATAGGCATATGGCCTGCCAATGCCGAAGGGGATGATATAGTGCTGTTTACTGATGAAAGCAGGAAAACCAAGTTAGAGACATTACACAGCCTGAGGCAGCAAACCAAGAAAGCCGCCACAGCCTCTAATATTGCCTTAGCAGACTATGTAGCACCAAGGGAAACCGGATTGGAAGACTACGTTGGTGCATTTGCAGTAACTGCTGGTGTGGGTATTGAAAAGTGGATAAAAAAGTTTGAAGAAGACCACGACGATTACAATAGTATTTTGCTAAAAGCCCTTGCCGACCGCCTTGCTGAAGCCTTTGCCGAAAGGATGCACGAACGTGTACGCAAAGAATTTTGGGGCTACGAGCCTAATGAGGATTTGAGTAACGACGAATTGATTAAGGAAAAATACCGTGGCATACGCCCAGCACCTGGCTACCCAGCTTGCCCCGACCATACTGAAAAGCCAACTATCTTTAAACTATTAAATGCAGATAAAGCTAGTATTACTTTGACCGAAAGCCTTGCAATGATGCCTGCCGCCTCGGTTTCTGGTTTGTATTTTGCCCACCCAGAGAGCAAGTATTTTGGCTTGGGAAAAATTACCAAAGACCAAGTGGAAGATTACGCCAAGCGCAAAGGCATGAGCATTGAACAAGTGGAAAGGTGGATGAGCCCTAATTTGGGGTATTGATGCAATATGAGGCAAAAATTCACGATATTTGAAGTAAATAGAATTCAACATGGCTTCAATTGACAATATTAGAAATAGCATAATTGATAAGCTATTAACAATTACTAATAAAGAATACTTATCCGCTTTAAACCAATTGGTACAAGGCAACACTGGCAATTCTGATAAGGTAAGGCTTACTGAAGAACAAGTTTTAATGCTTGAAATGAGTGAGCAGGATATTGCTAATGGTAATTTGATTGACCAAGGCACTTTGGACAAAGAAGACTTAAAGTGGCTGAGAGAACAATAGTTTGGACTGAAACCGCCAAAAAGCAACGTCGGCTAATTCTTCTCTACTGGACCAAAAGAAATGGCTCAAGTGCCTATTCAGAAAAGCTTATCAAGCTTATTTCAAGACAAACATCCACAATAGCCAAACACCCCAAAGGTTTTAAAGAGGCAGAATTTCCTGACACAAGAGAATCTGCGATGGGTCATTTTAGCATTTATTATAAATTTTCTCCAACACAAATAATTATTACTGCCTTTTGGGACAATAGACAAGATCCAAAGAAGTTGTTAGAATTGTTAGAAGGCTAATTTGGTTGAAACCGAATTTGGCTTATTAAACTCTTCCCAATGATTAAATCTGCTGACGAATTCATCAAACTTCGAAACTCAAACGACCAAAGGGCCACTCATGATGTTGCAGATATTTCAGTATGGCATGATGTAATTGATAGATACCCAGAATATAAAGTTTGGGTAATACTTAATAAGACCATCTCAATAGAAATACTTGAATTTCTTGCAACTGATGAAGACATAACTGTGAGATGCGCCATCGCAAGAAAACGAAAAATTAATGAGAAAATCTTTAACTTATTAAAAGCTGATGTGGATGAATCAGTTAGGTATAGTTTGATGTCCAACACAAAATTATCACTAGACCAAATCATTCAGATTAAAACTGATGATTCCGAATGGTTACAAGGCAAACTTGAGGATTTAAAGAAGAAATCCAAATAAACGGGTTTTAACTTCTGTCAGCTGCCACCTCTCCACTCCCTAAAAAGCGTCTCACTCACCAATTGGTAGCCTTTGGCTCTCATGTGGTCGTCATAACCCCAGTAAAGGTGGTTGCCTTTGTCTTCTTCTTTTTTAATGATTTCTGTAAGGTCAATAAATTGAATGTTGAGAGCATCACAAGCTCGTTTCAATTCCTTTTGGTGAATATTATATTCAGGTGTGGTTAAATCCATAGAGTCAGGACATAATATGCGGCAGGTGGGTAGCTCAAAAGGATAATAGTATTGAGTTACTTGTTGCCTGCTGGGTATATAACACACTACCAGTTGTGCCCCATGATAGGCGGCAAACTTGTTAATCCATTCCAAATAAGGCTCCATATCAGTATGTACTTTCAAGTATTTTTCTTCTGAAGCCACATAGTTAAGACGAAAAATATTGTAGTTGCCCTCTTTCATATACTGTGCAAACTCGTTGTCAGCATGTTTGCTGACTTCGCTTTCATATAAGGTCCAAAGATCAGGCGTGGAGGGCATTAAAGAAGTGGTCTTTTTCCATCTGAAAGGCAATGGCTCCCCTTTGATAAGCAACTTAATTAATTCCAGTAACCTTGGGATGTATTTGTTGCGCTTGGTGTATTCAATATTAGTTGGTAGTGCAGGTTTGCGCCTGGAAATGTCATTAGAGAAAAGCACTAAAAAAAGATAGTCGGGCTTGAATAGTGGAACGGCACTTGCAGTTAAAAGAGAGTACTCCGGCAAGCCGGCACCCAATACCCCCATATTCATAGTTTCATATTGGTCGACACCTGCTAGTTTATTGAATACATCAGGTATTGTTTCACCTTCTGAAACCATAACGCCCTCTGTAAAGCTGTCACCTATAAACATGATTCGCTTTTTGCGTTTTGGTTTCTCAACACTCCAATCTTTATCCCTGAAGCCATAACCATTCAATCGGTGGACAAACTTAAAAATCGTGTCGGGGTAAGATTGAAAGGTCTTTTTCTCATAACGAATGGGGTTAATCGATTCGATATTATCAGGCCTTGGGGTAAAATCACTACGATTGAAGTTAGTAACTTCAGGTAGCGGAAAACAGATACGCAATGCCATCTCCTGAAAAAGGAATACTGTTACAATGTAAAGGATAATGTATATCGCTTTCCGCATGAGTTAGGAATGAGCCACAATGATACTTAGAATTGCAGCGTTTCAGCAATTGGCTTGTTCTAAAGCCTAGTTCTTCTTATCAAAGTAGCCCTTAGGCATTTCTTCACGGGCGGCTTTAAGCTGTTGGTTGTATAGCTCTTCGGTAATATCAGTACCGTTCATGGTGCAGTATATGCCACCCCAGTTGTGCACTGTTTTCATGTAGGTGTTTTTAACGCCGTTTACCACTGTAATAGTCTTGGTAACGGTTTTAGTTTGTTCCTCGTTTACTTCCTCAATGAAAGTATTACTGGCACGTAAGGCTTCTATACGGGCTTCTTCTTCTTTTTTCTTACGCTCAGCTTCCTCCTTTTTGGCTTTTTCTTCGGCAGCTATACGCTCCGCCTCTAAGCGCTCACGTTCTGCTTTTTCAGCCAGTATACGTTCTTGTTCTTCTTTTGCCTTGCGGGCAGCTTCTTCTTGTTGCTTGCGTTCTTCCTCTGCGCGGGCGCGTTTCTCTTCTTCAGCTTTTATTCGCGCCTCCTCGGCGGCTTTTATCCGGGCTTCTTCTTCTAGGCGCTTCTGTTCCTTTATAGCTGCGGCGATAGAGTCTTGCACAAACTTTTCTCGCTCTTTGGCTTTTTGGGCAGCTAATCGTTGGGCCTCTTTTTTGGCGGCAGCTTCAGCAGCCAGGGAATCCTGAATGGCTTTTTCCCGTTCTTTGGCTTGTTGTATGGCTAGCTTTTCTGCTTCACGTTTAGCTTTCTCAACAGCATCTAGAGAATCCTTTAGTGCTTTCTCCCTGGCTTTAGCATCTGCAAGGGCCTGTTTCTCTGCTTCCTTTTGCGCTCTTTCAGCAGAAGCTATGGAATCTTCGAGAAACTTTTCCCGCTCCTTAGCTTTTAGTGCGGCCAATCTTTCAGCCTCTCTTTCTGCCGCCTCAGCAGAAGCTATTGAATCTTCGAGAAACTTCTCCCGCTCCTTAGCTTTTAGTGCAGCCAGCCTTTCGGCCTCTCTTTCTGCCGCTTCGGCAGAAGCTATTGAATCTTTTATATACTGTTGTCTCTTGGCAGCCTCCAATTCAGCTTTTTTAAGTGCTTCTTGCCTCTCAAGCTCCTTCCTTTGTTTATCTGCAGCTAATGAATCTGCAAGGGCAATAGAATCTAACTTAGCCTGAAATGCAGCATCTTCTTGTTGTCTCAAGCGTTCTTTTTCCCTACGCTCCATTTCTTTTTGAATCGCCAGTTGAACCGCGGCTAATGAATCTTCTTTGGCTTGTGCAATGGAATCCAATCGGGCCTGTTCTTTACCAAGTTCAAGCAGCCTCAAACGCTCTTGCTCTTGCTTTTCCTTTGCCAGCCTCTCCGCTTCCAATCTTCTTCTTTCAGCTTCTTCTTGCGCCTTGGCCAAAGCTTCCAGCCTTTTTCTTTCCAACTCCTTAGCGCGCTTGATAGCTGCTATATCCTGATCTACCAGCATGAAACCGAAGTTCTCTTTATAAAGCACGCTACCTGTTGATTCTTCCCAAACTTTTTTGCCCTTGGGGTTGTCCCTTAATACTGTCAGGTCAATATCCACATGTTGTTCATAGGGTTTGCCTTTTTGACTTTCGGGAACTTCAGTCAATACTGCCAAAGTTTTAGTAGTTGAACCTGGACGGGATACACTTAAGATATACTCTTTATCCAAGTCGAGTGTGGCCTTGAAGTCACCTGAGGTATTTGTGGTGCGGTATTTAAGCCTTTCTGTTTCCTGGAAAATTTTTACTTCGGCACCTTCAACAGGCTTGCCATCCTGCTTCACATGACCTATTAAAGAGAGGCTTCCACCATCCTGCGCCATCATAGGCGTTGGCAACAGCAAGGCTACTAAAACCAATAATACTGTATTTCTAAGGCTGGCAATTACCATATTCTCTTGGCGACACCTATTGTTTTTAGGGGATGCAAAGTTACATAAACGCTAACAAACGGTATAAAATTATATACAGGATACCCCATTTTTTTCGACGGGCGCATCACTTTTTCTGTATGAGGCATACGTCTAATCGTCTACAAATTGACCTTATTCGTCTAAAACCAGCAACTAAGGTGTAACCCCACGTGTACTATTCCACAGAAACGGTGCAAAAACCGTGAGAATGAAAAACGAAAAAGAAACAAGATTAAAAAATAAGATTATGCGACACAGTATTACATCTGCTAATTATAGAAGGACTGAAAACGTTGAATCTGCCAGTCGTAAGAATTCAATACTTATAAAGTCAAACTACCAGCTAATTCAGGTAAAAACTGATGATATCCTTTTTGTAAAAGCATTGAGTGATTATGTTATCATCAAAACCGTTACTGGCAAGTTTATCACTCTTTCAACCATGAAAAGCATGGTGGAAACACTACCAGAAAGCTTCGTAAGGTCTCACAGGTCATACATCGTGAACATGGACAAAATCAATTTTGTGAGAGGCTCAAGCATTATAGTAGGTGATGAGAAAACTCAATATACCGTGCCAATCGGCAGGGCTTATAAAAAAGAATTTAAGGCAAACTTGGGTTCATAGTGGTTAAATAGTCGAGGTGTTTTTTACCGCGGGCAGGTATCCCAAGACCTCCCGCGGTTTTTGTTTTTATAAACCCTAGTCAAGAGGGGTAGGAGCATTAGCGAACTTTTTGTACTTGCCAGTTAGCTTACCGATAGTATAGGTAATGGGCATAATCACTTTTTTTACAAAACCAGGCATTTGGGGCATATCATATTCGTTTTTATACCTCACCAAAAGATATGCTGCGTCAAAAGCTTCAGGCCGCTCACTCCCAGATACTTTTTGCGCATTATACAATGTAGATAGAAAGAATACTATACTATTTACGGGCTGCACCCAGCCACTGCAAACCACCTCTTGATTACTAGCGTTCCAAAACTTATGAGGAACTTTTTTATCAAAAAAAATGGTTTGCCCTGCGCCAATCTCAACTGGCTCTTGCCCCATAATCTGATAAGTTAGCTTGCCTTTTTCAACTGTTAAGGACTCGGCTTGTTTAAAATGTACGTGCATTTCGGGACCTGCACCAGGAGCGCAGCTGGCCGATAGCAATACTTTGTCGCCTTTATCGTCCTTTATTATTTCTTTAAAGGTTATCCTCTCACCCTGTGGGTTTGTAATGGTATGTGGAAGTTTTATTTGCATTTTGTAATTGGCTTTAAGCGAAATTATGATAAATTTGGACATTGTCCAAATTCTAAATGAAAACGAAAGAAAAAATCAAGATTAGAGCACTGGAGTTATTCAATGAAAATGGAATTGAGTATGTAGGTGTAAGGGAGCTGGCAGCTGATATGGGCATGAGGGTAAGTAATGTAACCTATTATTTCCCAACTAAAGACCACTTGGTAAATGAACTATCCAAGGATCTAAGGGATTTGAATTCAAATACGTTTTTTGAACTACCGAATCCAACGCTTTATAGCTTCTTGGAAATGCTAAAAGCCACTTTCTACAATCAGTTGAAATACAGGTGCCTGGGTTTAAGTTTTGTACATCTTATTACACAGAATCCAATGGTAGCTGAGCGCTACAAGTCCACAGCTAAAAAACGTTTCTCAACCATTGAACTCAATCTGAAAAACCTATCGAAAAATGGGCACTTGAATAATCTGAGTGATGAAGATATGCTCATGCTAGGCTCACATATTGGGATTATCTCCCGTTTCTGGATTTCTGAGTGTGTTATCTCTTTCAAAGAGACCACGGCACCAAAACAGATACAACACTACCTTAGATTAGTTGCTCATACATTACAGCCTTACTCCACTGTAAAGGGGAAAGCGGCTGTGAGGGATTTTTTTGAGGAATAAATTCTACTGCTTGCTCCAGATGCGAGTATTCAGGTTCAATTGTTCTACGATATCCAAACAAATATTTATCTCATCATAAAAGCGTTTAAGGGCGCCCTGATTGAGGAGGCTTTGAGACAATTTGGGTTCTAGCATATTCTTATTGGAGTAGATAGCGATATATACTTTAGAATCAAGAAAGGATAAGTAAATCCCACATTTGAACTTGTGTTTCAATTCTAAAATACGGCGCATCATGCTGGTACTGAGAATGTACCGTGCCTCTACTTGGTCATCGCTGTAAACCACAAACTCCTTTTCAAATTCAGGGTCTTCCATATTCACTAAATCATCGCGGCTCACATTCCATGATTGCAACTTTTTACCTAACCAACCTCCAAATGCTTTTTCTGCTGTATCAGGCAAAACAATAGTGTGGCCATGAAAGTGTTTATGGAAATCTGCAATCATGAAAAGCCCCTTGAAAATAGTGACATAGGTAGTCTTCGTTCTCCCTTTGCTGTCGGTGGATTTATGTCTTTCCTCCGCATGCAATTCTGAAAATTCCACATGGGTTTTATCCACCATGCCAATGAAGTAGTCTTCCCCTTTGTACCTATCCACCCTTCTCTGAAAGATTTTACTGGCTTTGAATGCACTCTTGGAGATACAATCGTGAGGGTTATATTTCAACCCAGGATTAATAGATTTGATGATGACAGGCAACACCTTTTGCTTGAACTCACCTTTGTATTTTTGGAATTTGAGATAATATACGCTACCGTAAATAAGAGCAGCAATGATAAAAGCTATTCCAGGAAGTTCTATTGATTGGACAAAAAGACCCACAGCCACTGCAATACCCAATATCCCTATGGCTATAAATAAGGCTACCCTGATGTTACCTTGGGCCTTGAGGCGATTTTGCTCCAGTGCCTCAAGCTCAGTTGATAAGCTGGCCTTAATCTCCGATAGTGCCTCCAATTTGGGTTATCAGGCTTTGAACATTTCGCCCACGTTCACATTTTCGCGTTCCTCTGGGGGTATTTCAAAAGAAGCCTTGCGTGTGAGGTTCATCATACCAGCTATGATATTGGACGGAAACATTTCAATCGCGTTATTGAATTCATATACCGAGCCATTAAACGCCCTGCGCGAAGCTGATATTTGCTCCTCAACCTCGTTTAAAGAAGACTGCAGTTGCAAGAAGTTCTGATTGGCTTTTAAATCAGGGTAGGCTTCAACCGCCACTTTTATTTGACCCAGCATTCCACTCAACTTATTCTCCAGGTTGAACCGTTCCTCTTCTGAGCCACCTTCTTCAGCCTTGATTATTTGGCTGCGAAGTTCAGTTACTTTGGTAAGTAGCTCTTTTTCATGGCTCATGTATTCTTTAACAGAAGAAACCAAGTTGGGGATTAAATCCCTTCTTTTCTTAAGCATTACATCAATGCTGCTATAGGCATATTCTACCCCGTTTTTCTTGTTTATTAGTCCATTATAGGTGGCAATACCCCAAAGCAGGATGATACCAAGTATCCCCAACAATATCCACAGAGCTATCATTTAATTCTTAGTTTGGTTTATTCAAATGTAGAAAAATACTCGATAAAAAACCGAGGGACAGGAAAGAATACCGTTAAGAAGCGTTAAAAGCCTAACGTATAAGAACTACCTTGCCGTTGTAGGTTTTTAGGTAATCAAAATCTGCCTGTGCAATGATTCGATAGACGTATACACCATCCATCACTGGCTCACCTGTGTGAGGATAGGTGCCATCCCAACCGACTTCAGGGTCGTTGGTTACAAATAGTTGGTGGCCCCAACGGCTGTATATACGCATTTCATACTCACGGAAGCCAAAGCCCTTGGGCTTAAAAGTATCATTCAGCCCATCACCGTCGGGTGTAAAGGCAGTTGGAATATAGATTAAAAACGCAGGCCTCACGGTTACTTCTTCTATCACGGTATCTGTGCAACCAAATTCATTAAAAACGACCAATGCCACTTCATAAGTTCCTGTATCAGGATAGAGGTGAACTGGGTTTTGCTCGGCTGAGCCATCGGAGTAGTCACCAAAATCCCACTCCCATGCCTCCGCATCTACAGATATATCTTCAAACTCAAATTCAGGATAGATAATATCAGGTGAGACAGGCTCATGTAAAAACCCTGCTGATGGCAAAGGCCAGATAACCACCTTATCAGAAGCTGTTTGTGTAGAAACACATCCCTGGTCTGATATTACCGTGAGTGTTACATCATAAACACCCGCTGATGTGTAGGTAAAAGAAGGATTTTGATTACTCGATTGGCCAGAACCAGCAGCCGACCAATTCCATTGTACTATGCTACCTGATGATATGGTAGATGCGTCGGTAAAGTTAATATCAATCGGAACGCAACCTCCAACGGGGTCATTAGAGAAATTGACTTGAGGCAATGGGTACACCAACACTGTTTGAGTAGCTGTATCTCTACAACCATTATCTGAAGTAGCAATTAGCTGAACGGTATAATTACCATCTGTGGCATAGGTATTACCTGGGCTTGCGTCAGTTGATGTTTGGGAGTCCCCAAAGCTCCACGCCCAACTATCTATTTGCCCATCGCCAATACTAGAGTTATTCGTAAAATTAGTGACCTCATTCAAACACACGTCAATGCCTGAAAAATTAACTTGAGGGACCGCATATACCTGCACTTGGGCTGTTGATACACTGGTGCAATTATTGGCTGTAGTAACCGTCAATGTAACTGTATAATCACCATAACTATTGTAGGTATATGAGGGATTTTGCTGCGCGCTTGTACCGCCACTTACCCCAAAATCCCAAGCCCAATTAGTGATGGAGCCTCCAGACGATGCTGTTGATAAATCTGCAAATTCAGTCGGCGTACCCTCACATTCAATAGATGCAGAAAAAGCTGCCGTTGCCCCTGGGAAAACCGTAACGGTATTACTGGTGGTATCTTCGCATCCAGCCGCTGTTGCTACTATTAGCTCAACAGTATAGGTATTGGGTGCCGCATAAGTGTGTGTAGGGCTTTGCTGATTAGATGATTGAGAATCCCCGAAATCCCAGGCCCAGGTACTTATGGCACCACTGGAAGCATCATTAAAAGCATTGGGTAATGATTCACACACATCTGCTACGGTGAAGTCTGCGGTTGGGTTTGGTTCAACAACAGTAGAAATTGTAGTATCGTGTTGGCAGTTATCTGCCGTAATCACCGCGAGTGTCACATCGTACGTATTCGGAGCAGCATAAGTGTGTGAAGGGTTTTGCTGATTAGATGATTGGCCATCCCCAAAATCCCAAGCCCAGCTACTGATGTTGCTTCCATTAACGGTAGATTGGTCAGTGAAAACAGATGTTGCATTTTCACAGACGTCTTGCACATCAAAATCAGCAATTGGGTTTGGAAACACCTCTACGGCTATAGTAGTACTATTGGTGCAACCGCTGCTGCTAGTAACTGTAAGTGATACATTATGAGGACCCGAGGTGGAGAAAGTATGCGTTGGATTGAGTACATCCGAAGTTGCTCCATTATCATCAAAATCCCATAAATAATCGGTGATAGTACCCGTTGAAACGTTGGAAAGATTGTTAAATGTAGTAGGAGTGCCTAAACAAACATCTGTTCCCGTAAAGTCCGCCACGGGTGTTGGTTCTACAAAAACCGCTTGGGTAGAAGAAGACGTGCAACCGTCACTCGAGGTAACAGATAGTGAAACGGTATAAGTATTTGCACCACCGTAGGTGTGGGTAGGGTTTTGCTGGTCAGAGGTACCATTATCCCCAAAGTCCCAGGTCCAACCGTTTATAGTGCCAGGTGTTACACTGGAATTATCCGTAAATTCAGTGGCTGTTCCCTCACATTCAGTGGTTGCAGTAAAGCCGACAATAGGGTTCGGACTAACTGTAAGCGTTTGAGAAATATTATCAGTACAACCCTGGTCACTGGTT
The DNA here is from genome assembly GCA_028281825.1 of Flavobacteriales bacterium. Taxonomy (GTDB): domain Bacteria; phylum Bacteroidota; class Bacteroidia; order JANQJC01; family JANQJC01; genus JANQJC01. The sequence continues at coordinate 685 of JANQJC010000087.1, read as the reverse complement.
ACTATCAGGCTCACGGTATAGTCATTTGCTGCCGAATAAGTGTGGGTAGGGTTTTGTTGGGCAGATGATGAACCGTTTCCAAAATCCCAGTCCCATGATTGTACGGTGCCAGAAGATATGGTTGATGCATCTGTAAAGTTTACCGCAACATTCACACAAGAGTTATTGAAATCAAAGTCTGCAACAGGGTTCGGATTGACAGTAACTGGGTTGGTAACACTAGCAACACAACCAGAGTTGGTGGTTACAGTTAGCGTCACATTATATGTATTGGCGTTAGCATAAGTATGGGTTGGATTCTGCTGGTCTGACGTGCTGCTATCACCAAAATCCCACAACCAAGCCGTTATGTTTCCCTGTGAGATAGTTGATTGGTCAGTAAAACTAACTGGAGCTCCATCACACACACTACCCGTTGTAAAGTCTGCAGATGGTATCACTACTTCAGGGCCTACTGCTACAGAGTATGTGGCAAAGGTATTTACCGTTGAAGTACCTGACGCGCCAGGCTGTTGCCCACTTTGTCCACCATTGCCTTGGGCGCCTCCCTGGGCGTTAGTATTTCCACTAAAGCCATTATTAACCCCGTAAAATATCTTTATTCGTCCACCAGCACCGCCGCCGCCGCCTTCTTTGTCATCACTATCTCCGCCTTTTCCACCCCTCACATCCAGGTTTCCATTAC
>JANQJC010000062.1 GCA_028281825.1 Flavobacteriales bacterium | reverse complement strand
TGCCTGGCCTCTGGCCTTTATGGCATTGAAAACAATCTAAAGCTGGACACCCCACAAACCATTGGTAATGGCTATCGAGACGATAGCCATTACCAATGGTTTGTGGGGTGTCCAGCTTTAGATTGTTTTCAATGCCATAAAGGCCAGAGGCCAGGCAAGCTGCCATTGCTAAGTAAGGGTTGGTATCGCTACCAACTACGCGGGTTTCCAGTCTGCATGACTTAGCACCACCCGGCAGGGCACGTAATGCCGTTGTGCGGTTGTCAGCAGCCCAGGTAAGGGTAGTGGGCGCCCATGCGCCTTCTACCAATCGCTTATAACTATTGATAGTAGGGGCATACATTGGCAAGATATAAGGCAAGCAATGTAACTGCCCAGCTATATAGCTTTCAAACAGCTTGCTAATACCGCGATTATCCTCACTATGGAAAAGGTTGGTTTTGAGGTCGGCGTCCCACAGGCTTTGGTGCACGTGTCCACTGCAACCGGGGAGTTGCTCGTTCCACTTTGCCATGAAGGTGGCAATGATGCCGTGCATCTGGGCAATCTCTTTCACACTGGTTTTGAAAAGCACGGCACGGTCAGCAGCTTCCAGTATATCACCGTAGAGTAGTGCTGCTTCATATACACCAGGGCCAGTTTCAGTATGCAAGCCTTCCAGCGGTACGTTGAATTTTTCCAGTAAGTCGAACAAGTCATTGAAATATTCTTTTCTGGCAGATGAGCGAAGAATAGAATAGCCGAACATCCCCTGAGTAATCGGGTCAGGGTTTTTGTAGTTTTTCTCATGCAGGCTTTCGCTGTCCTCATAAAAGTTGAACCACTCAAACTCCTGGGCAAAGATGGGGGCGTAACCCATTTTCAGGGACTTCTCTTTTACTTGCTTCAGCAAGCTGCGTGGGCAAACGTGTAGGGGCTTACCATCTTTATCCACAAAATCAGCCAGGAAGAAAGGGACGTTATCATCCCAGGGCACCTTACGGAATGTGTTCAAATCAATGTGGGCTTGGGCGTCTGGGTAGCCCGTATGCCATCCAGTATAAGTGGCGTTGTCGTAGGCTACATCGCCGCTGTCCCAACCAAAAACTACATCGCAAAAGCCAAAGCCGCCTTCAGCAACAGATAGGAACTTATCCTTACGGATGACCTTTCCACGAAGGATGCCATCGATATCAGCAATAGCCAGTTTAATCTTAGTAGTGTCAGAATCCTTTATCTCCTGAATAGGGTTCTTTTTATATTTCAATTCGCTCATACGCTTATGTCAGTTTTGTTTCTCACTGTAAAGTAAAACCAAAGATAGGCAAGCACCAATATTAGGAAATAAATACCAGCAAGGGTAAGGTTATACCATGTCATTGCAAGCAGGGCTATGGTAGCGATAATCAACGCCGCCGCAGGAAAGACAGGGTAGAGTGGCACTTTAAAAGGGCGCTCCATCTCAGGTTCTTTTTTCCTCAGTGCAAAGAAGGCTATCATGGAAATGATGTACAAAGTCAATGCTCCAAAGCAGGCAATGGTAATGATATCGCCAGTTTTTCCTGTAAGTAATGCAATCAAGCCAATCACTGTATTAATGATTAAAGCGTTGGCTGGGGTTTTAAACTTAGGATGAACTTTTCCTAGTGCTTTGGGAATGTATCCCACCCGCCCAAACTCAAAAGTGGCACGGCCAGCAGCGAGTATAATTCCGTGGAAGGAGGCGATAAGCCCCAGAAGACCAATAGTCAGAAGCAGGTGGTATAACCAACCGCTTTCACCCACCACCTTGGCAAGTGCAAGGGGCAAAGGTGAATCCGAAGTAATTACATTACCATCAGCACCAATTACAGCCTCACCAGTAGGGTAAACGATGGCCTCCCAACCAGCTACACCAACAGAAGAAGCAAAGGTGAGTAAACATAATACCACCAGGGTCAATATCGCAGAGCCAAAGCCAATCAAGATATTACGCTGCGGGTTGATGGCTTCTTCTGCTACGTTGGCAACCCCCTCGATAGCCAGGAAAAACCAGATGGCAAAAGGGATAGCTGCAAAGGCACCTTCAAAGCCATTGGGCAAAGCATTGTGTTTAAGGTTGGCCATTTCAAAACTGGGAAGTGTGGCACCCGCAAATATCAACAGTTCCACAACAGCGAGGATGGTAATCACTAACTCAAAAGCAGCAGCGGCTTTCACACCTCTAATGTTCAATCCTGTAAATATAAGGTAAGCGAAAATAGCTGTTACGGGGATGGTAGTAACCCCAAGCCCAGGCAAGTCCATTACGGGGTCAAGGGGCACGAACAGGTTGAAGTAAGCCCCAATGGCCGCAGCAATAGCAGGTGGGGCAAAGATAAACTCAATGTTCTGGGCCATGCCAGCGAAGAAACCCCAGTCCTTACCCAAACCGCGAGTGCCATAGTCAAAAGCCCCACCAGCCTTAGGAATAGCGCAAGCCAGTTCTGTGTAGCTGAACGTGAAAGTGACATACATAATGATGATGAAAAACGTGGCGATGGCAAGGCCTAGTGTACCACCCTCAGCCAGGCCAAGGTTCCAGCCGAAGTACATACCAGAAATAACGTAGCCTACACCCAAGCCCCACAGCATCAAGGGACCCAGCGAGCGGTCGAGTTTTTGTTCGGGTTGATTCATAAGATTTCCTTAGAAGAAGCCCGAATGTACTGCTTTACAAATTAATATGAAAATAGCCCTAAAAGTACGATGTTATTCGACGACTAAGATTTTCCGTGAGTCCCTCAAGGGTTTCGATAAAACTTTGTTATGAACTTTGTTGAGTTAGTGTCTTTTTACTTGAAAAACTGTACAACAAAATAACTCCTGCACCAACCATCACTGATACGTCAGCGATATTGAAAATGCCCGTTTGCAGTATGTCTGAAAACCTGATATGAAAGAAATCCGTCACAGAACCATAAACAGCCCTATCGTATATATTTCCAATTCCACCGCCAATTACAGAGGCAATAGCCAATGTCAAAACTGTATCTACAGGCTTAATAACGACATAAAGTAGCATAGCCAGCAAAGCCCCAATGGGCAAACCAAGCAATATCAAATTCTTCAGAAAAGGGCTTAAATTCTCGCCAAGGCTAAGGAAAGCGCCCGTGTTCTCCACTTTGGTCATGGTAAAGTAAGGGCCAATGATTTGGGTGTAAGAATGCGGCTCCACATTATTCCTTACTATCACTTTCGCCACCTGGTCGGCAGCTACATTCAGTACCACCACCATGATTATGATAAATGTTCTCAAAAATCCCTTTTGTTTCATACTACCCTTTCAGATATCCAGTTTTTAATATCATCAATTTTAGCAGTTCCCTCGGCGATACTGATTATAAAATCATATTTTTCATCTTCCGTTGCTTTGACGTCATGCCCTTCCCTAATAAGAAAGAGACGCATCAGTACATAACCAGTTCTCTTGTTTCCGTCTACAAAGGGGTGATTTTTTACTATACTTTCAACTACGGCTGCAGCTTTTTCTACTGGTGTAGGATATAATTCCACGGTGTCAAAAGTGCTGTAAGGTCTATTAATAGCTGATTCAGGCACCGCTTGGTCTTTAACACCTTCAGCTCCCCCAAATTTCTCTACTAAAACATGATGGATGCTTAAAACTTCTTCTAATGTTATCATTTTGCCAATCTCTCTAATAAGCCCTTATCCTCTTTCAGAATCTTATTTAAGTTGTGAGAGAGTTTTATGGAGTCTATATCCTTGTCAGCAAAATCCTTAAGAATAGCATATATCTCTTCCAATACACTATCAGGTACTTTATCAATAATCTTTTGTATCTCGGTTTTAATATTGTCTCTGTTCATAGTAATAGCTTAATCGGACAAAAAGCAAATACAAATGTCCGAAAATCTGTTCACATCTGACAAAATTTGGACAAATCTTACATTTGTCTTACAAAAGCACCCGCACCCATGACCAACGAGGAGATAAAAGCCAAGATACGGGACGAAATCGCGAAGACCGAAGAACTCATCAAAGACTATGAGGACATGGCCTCACCCGTGGCACCTGATAATGCCATCGGACGTATCTCCCGCATGAATGCTATCAACAATAAGAGTATTTCAGAAGCAGCATTGAGACAAGCCCGCGAGAAGCTGCAAAAACTCAATTATGTGTTAGGCAAGGTAGGGAGTGATGATTTTGGTAAATGTCACAAGTGCGGCAAGTCTATCCCATTAGGGCGTTTATTAATAAAACCCGAAAGCCTTTATTGTGTGCAGTGTGCGAGGTGATTCTTCCATCCCAATTTTGTAGAGACACAAAATTTTGTGTCTCTACCACCAAACAAAAAACGAACAAAACATATTGCAGGTTTCCATTGAGGGAAACCTGTAACGTGTAAAATTTTATAATCCTTTGATGGGAAGGGTGTTTTGTGGGGTGTGAGAGGTAACCCTAATCACATTATAGCAGAGGCACAAAATCTTGTGTCTCATAATGACGCAAAATCCCCCACGTAACCTTTACCTCCTATATCCAGTAAAAGTCCATCCTGCTGATTGTTAGCGGGAAATTATTAAATTTAGTAGTCTAAACCGGGCTTAAAACCGTCCGTTTTATGAAAACAATATCCGCCATATTAGGCATTGCCCTCCTTCTTAACACCCCAGGGGCAATTGGGCAAGGGCGCTCTGGTGATAATGAGCTTCAGCTCTCTGAGTTGAAGGACATTTTCCAGTTGGCGCTTGATTTGCCAGAACTTCAACTATATATGCATACGGGTGCTAACCCCGATAGGGCGCAGCTTTACATACAAGAGTTTGGCTTGGTGAACCAGGATAACCTAAAGGGGGTTAAGAAAAACAATAAGCAGGTGAAAGTGATGCGCGAATTAGACATTAAGCGCATAAGGACCAAAAACTATATGATAGTAGGGGATATGACCCACGTAGGCAATTCTATGCGCCTGCAAATCATCTATCCTGTTGAAGGAGTAAAGGTGACCTACCAATTCCGCAAGGCCAAGGGGGAGTGGAGTATCTTTGACTATACCCTCGTAGAGGAATAAAAAGCCCCTCCCTCATAATGAGAGAAGGGCTTTTATAAGGATTCAATAATTATTTCTTCAACACTACCTTCGCCAATCGCTGGCCATCTTTTTCAATCACCAGGAAGTAAGCCCCTTCTGGCAAGTAGCCCAAGTCAAACGTTTGTGTGAAAGAAGAAGCTGCTTCTAACCTGCGGGCTTGCTCCACTTCTTGTCCCAATACATTGGCTAGTCTCAAAATAAGGCTCTCAGGTTCGTTGAACTCTATCTGTACCGTAACCGAACCGTCCGTCGGGTTAGGATACAGATTAATCAGTTTGGCAAAGTCAATCTCGTCAATGGCATCCACAAAGCTTAGCTCCAATGCATTTGATTGCACTTCGCAACCATCACAAGTAGCCACTACATAGTAAATACCACTCTTGTCTATTTCGTAAGTAGCACTGGTGGCCCCTTGTATCGGTGTGCCATTATAGTACCACTGGTAGTTGGTACAACCAGCTGATGCTGTCATCGTATTACCACTATTGGTAATACTTACTGAAGCGGTGCCCAAAGTAACAGTAACTGTATTTGATACAGCTGTGCAATTGCCTGAAGTAACCGTTACGGTGTAAGTTCCTGCCGATGTAACGTTGATGGAGCTAGATGTTCCACCATTGGACCACATATAGCTTTCATACGCCCCCGCAGTTAAAGTGGCGCTGTCTCCATTACAAAGAACAATATTATTTGGGTCGATGTTTGGTGCGGTGATATTGCCAATGCTCACATCCACCGTGTCAGAGGTGCCATCGCAACCGTTAGAATCAGTAACATATACGGTATATGCACCTGCATTGGAAACTGAAATGGTTTGGTCAGTTCCACCATTAGACCACATGTATGTGGTATAACCACTGCCAGCATCTAATGTTACAGGTTGTCCATCGCAGATAGAAACTTGCCCTGAGGGTGTTATCACAGGTGTAATCACGTTACTCACCGCAATTTCAACAGTGTCGCTATCGCTGCAATTGCCATTTGAAACAATTACTGAATAAGTGCCTGTTTGCACGCTTACCGTTTGCGTCGTCTCCCCGTTCGACCAATCATAGGTATACCCGCTACCTGCGCCAGCATCCAAAGTTACTGAACTCTGTCCGCAAATTTGCTGGTCAGGCCCTAAATCAACTACAGGTCCAGGAATAACGCTTAGTACAATATTAGGGCTGGTAAGTGTACAGCCTTGCGTAATAGCTTCAACCGTTAAGCTGCTGAAATCAGTAAGGGTAGTGGAAGTATATGTGTTTGAAGTTCCACTGTTTATTGAGTTACTGTTACTCATGAAATTGTAATTATCATACCCCGTAGAAGCTGTTAAAGTAACAGGTTCACCTTCACACACAGTTGTACCCGGTGAAATAGAAAGTGAAAGGTTGTTTGAAGTAACAGTAATTTCTATGGAGTCTTGAATGGTACCACAGCATGAGGTTTCAACAGTCAGGTATACCCAACGCGTCCCTGGCTGCCCGTATACCACATCATTCACGTTTTGTGTGTTAGCAGTGCCTGGAGTAGCTCCTGAACCAAAATTCCATTGGTAAGAGTTGCCAGCTGCAATAGTGCTGAAATCTATTTCACAACCCCAAGGGATAGATGTAGCTGAAGCCGTTATTGTTCCAGTTGTTGATGAACCTTGATTAGGAACATTAATAAAGCCCGTAAAGGTTTCACCGTCAAAAGTAATGTCTCTTCTACCTGTGGTAGAGTAGGTAACATTATGAGGGCCAGAACCTGTTGCAGTAGAAGGGGTGGCATCTATGCCAAAGTTCCATGCACCTGCTGTGCTTCCCTGGAATACAACTGTTGCATTAGTACAACCTGGATTATCTACTGTTACTACCGGAGGATTACCCGGTACAGTTGTGCCGTTTACAGTAACTGGTGTCCCTTCTTCATAGATGTCAACACTCAAACCAGGTTGACCATTACCACCATTACCACCGTTGCCACCATTACCACCGTTACCGCCTTGTCCGCCGCAGCCGATGTCACCATCGTCATTGCCACCGCCATTACCGCCAAGGCCACCATTACCGCCAGTACCGCCAGCACCGCCATTGCCACCACCGCCACCAGCACCAGGAGCTAACAGGCAGTCAGTTACATTAGCATTGCTGCCATTGTTCACTGCATATATTGCAAAGGCAGAGCCGTCACC
>JANQJC010000059.1 GCA_028281825.1 Flavobacteriales bacterium | reverse complement strand
ATTTTGGTTTAAGGCAAAACTAATCATTGGAATCAAAAAAGCATCGCTTTCAATTGAAAGCGAGGCTTTTTATTTATCCCGTTACATGTCTTAGTGGATGCTGATTACATAAGGTAAACGGGCCTGAACACCTTTCATCTCAGAGATGTCCTCAACCATTTTGTAAAATTCGTAATGCTCACCCAGTTGCCTGCGTATTAATGCGTTTTCACCTTCTCCAGACACCTCACTCAGGAACTGCTTGAATGGATCTTTTTGCTCTGGATAATCCACCACGCGATAATCTTCAATTTTAGCTTTTTCTGCAGCGATAGCAATAGCATCGTCCAAGCCACCCATTAGGTCAACGAGTCCCAAATCTAATGCATCAACACCGCTCCATACACGGCCCTGTCCAATAGAGTCAACCTGGTCAACAGTTAATCCCCTGCCATCAGCAACCTTAGTAATGAAATCAATATAAATATCATCTACGCCTTTTTGAATGATGGCTCTCTCTTCTTCAGTTAAAGCCCTGAATACAGAACCTAGGTCAGAAAATTTGTTAGTTTTCACATTATCAAATGTGATACCGAACTTATTATTAAAGAGGCCTTGCATGTTTGGCAAAAGGCCAAATACACCAATAGAACCAGTAATGGTATTCGGGCTAGCCAGGATAGTATCCGCGGCGCAAGAAATATAATATCCGCCTGAAGCAGCTACATCACCCATAGAGGCAATGATTGGCTTGACTTCTGATGTAAGCACTACTTCTCTCCATATAACATCAGATGCCAGGGCGCTACCACCTGGTGAGTTCACTCTTAATACAATTGCCTTTACATTCTCATCTTTACGTGCTTTGCGGATGGCTTTCGATATTCTTTCTGAGCCAATGGTTTCATCATCACCATTACCACTCTCAATGCCGCCCAAAGCATACACAACAGCTATTTTATCCTTAGATATCTCGTGGTTCTCTTTCTCCACTTTGGCGTTAGTGTAAGCCGCAATTGAAACGGTCTTAAGCTTTTTATCCTCCTCTATACCAGCTTTTGTTTTCAATTCAGCAATCACTTCATCTTTAAACATTAGCTTGTCTGCCAACTTCTGATCAACCGCATCTTTTGCCTTTTGAATAAGCGCCTGGTCAGCTATCTCATTAAGTTTCTCGGCAGTAAGGCCACGGCTAGCTGCTATGCCATCTACATAATGGTCCCACAATGAGAAAACATATTTTTCTGTTTGCTCACGATTAGCCTCACTCATCTTCTCCAATATAAAAGGCTCAATAGCACTCTTGAACTTACCATGACGGATAACCTGAGGCTCTACTTCAAGCTTCTCCAACATATTCTTGAAGAACATCAATTCAGCGCCAAATCCTCTCCATTCCAGCAGGCCTTGTGGGTTCAACCATATCTCGTCAGCCACTGAAGCCAGATAGTATGCCTTTTGGGTATATATCTCACTGTAGCTCACAATAAACTTACCCGACTCCTTGAAGTCAAGTAGAGCATTTCTTATTTCTTCTATGGTTGCCATACCGGCTGGCACTGAAGCCACATCAATGTAAATACCCTTGATGTTTTCATCATCCTTAGCCTTTTCTATGTTCTTTAGAATTTCGTCAAGGCCAATAGCCCTTTTCGACTCGAATGAGCCAAAGTCAAAATTGTTAAAAGGGTTTTTTGCGGCCCTGTCTTTTATCTCACCACTAAACTTAACGTGAAGCAATGAGTTGGGCTCTACCTTAGTTACTTTTTCCTCGCTCATTCCGCCTACTATACCGGCTACAATAAGCAAGCTAATTACAGTAAGCAGTATGGAGGCAAAAATAAAGCCTACCATAGAGGCAAATACAACTTTAAAAAATTTCATTGTCGTGTGTTTTTTGATTGGAGGCACAAAATTAGCAAAATTGGACAATGAGCTTATACCTTATAAATACTACTGTCCTATATTTGTGATTCTTTAACAAGAATGGCAGTGAAAGACAAGGCATATTTATTACTTGGCAGCAACCTCGGCGACCGCCTCGCAATTATTGACCATGCACTCGAAAAGATAAGAGAAAAAGCTGGAGATATTACCCAATGCTCTGCTTATTATGAAACTGAGCCATGGGGCTTTACGCATGAAAACAGTTTTATAAATATAGTAGTGGAAATTACCACCCGTCTTGAGCCAAAAGAACTTCTTAGTTCGTTACTTGCCATTGAACAAGAGATGGGAAGAACTCGAGAAATTGGCAAAATGGATGCGCGCAATATTGATATTGACATTTTGCTATATGATAATACAGTAATAGAAGAGCTAAATATTACAGTACCACATCCAAGAATGCATTTGCGTAAATTTACATTAGCCCCTTTGGCTGATATTGCTCCAAAAAGAATACATCCTGTGCTTCATAAAAAGATAGAAACACTGCTTTTTGAATGCGAAGACACACTTGAAGTCAAAAAAATTGAACCAAATTCTTTTACTTTTTAAGTTTTAGACAAAATTTACTACCCTTCCAGATATTTAGAAAACATCCTAACTTTCCCTTAATTGCTCATGTAAATATTAATTACTTACTTTGTTTTGTTTAATTCACCTGATTTTTAGCGATTATTGAGTTGCAAAAAAATTAATGGGCAGACCCAATCAAGGTGTTTTTTAACAGAAACTGTTGAGAAAAACATTTTCTCTTTTTGATTAATTGAAAACAATAATTAATTTTGCCCCCTAATAGATAAAGAAAAACAAGAAACATGAAAAAAGGAATAGCTTTACTAGTAAGCGTAATCTTTTTAGGAAGCACAGCTTTCGCACAAAGTACTGCTAAGAAAAAATTCAACAGGTGGTCTGTTGGTGCTCATTTCGGCACTACCCTCTTTTTTGGCGACATTGCTCAGTACGACTGGTGGCCAGTAAAAGAGAATGAGAGTGAGAGATGGAACTTTGGTTACGGCCTAAATGTTGGTTACCAAATCAACCCTGTTTGGGGTCTTAAACTTGATGTAAACCAATCAAAAGTTAGTGGCACAAAAAGGCGCGGAAAAAGAAATAATAATAGTGTATACAATTGGGTTTACTTTGAAAGTGATCTTTTTGAGTATTCAATCAATGCCACTTTTAACTTCATGAATCTGATTTACTCTGACAAGACTAAAGAACGTAGGTTTACTTACTACGTTTCTGGTGGTGTTGGTTTCGTAAACTTCAGAACCCAGAAGTTCAAAATTGGTACTGACTCAATTGTTGGCTCTACCGGTTATGAGTGGCCTGATCATACAACTGAAAAAGAAAGAACCCGGGAAACAGTATTCCCACTGGCTGCTGGTATGAAAATCAAGCTTTCTAGGAGATTTGACCTAGGTATTGAGCAATCATTGAGAATCGTAAATACTGAGAAGCTAGATGCTACAGAAGGTAATACTGGTATCAATGATAAATATGGATACACAAACTTGAACCTTACTTATAAGATTGGTAAGAACGAAGACGCTCAAGAGTGGGTTAATCCTTTCGAAGCTCTTAACAAGAACATGGAAGAAATTCAAGCTAACATCGATGGTCTTGCAACAGACTCTGATGGTGATGGCGTTTCTGACCTGTTTGATAAAGAAGCCAACACACCTGCTGAGTCTAAAGTTGACGGTAGCGGGCGCGCAATGGATAGCGATGGTGACGGTGTTCCTGATTATTTAGATGCCGATCCATTCTCAGGTAAAAACGTTAGTGTAGATGAGAACGGTGTTGAGCTTGACTCTGATGGTGATGGTGTTGCAGATAGCAAAGATATCGAGCCTAACACTAAGCAAGGTGCTTTGGTTAACTTCAAAGGACAAGAGATTAAGGTTGAAGCTCCAGATGTCAGTGCATCAGCAACTGCTGCTAGCCAACTTCCATCTGTATACTTCAAGATCAACAGTTCAAAAATCGACTACTGGTCAAGCTTTGAGGCTCTAGCTGAAGCAGCTAAAGCATTAAAAGCTAACCCAGGATTGAACTTGAAAGTTGTAGGTCACTGTGACAGAACAGGTTCAGAGAAATTGAACAACGACTTGGCTACTAAGAGAGCACAAGCTGTGGTTGATCATTTAGTAAAGACTTACAAGGTTGATGCTGCTAGGTTGACAGCTGAAGGTAAAGGCGAAAACGAAAACCTTGCTCCAACTGAAGATGGCAAAGAAATGAATGTTAACAGAAGGGTTGACTTTATTCCTGCCAACTAATCGATTGATTTTATTTATCAAAAAAGCCCAAGCAGTTTGCTTGGGCTTTTTTGTTGGTCTATTGTTGAATGTCCTTACATTCTAAGTTTTTTGTAAAACTCCCACAATACAATACCAGTGCTTACAGAGATGTTAAAAGAATGTTTAGTGCCAAACTGGGGTATTTCTATACAAGCATCTGAAGCGTCAACTATTGCCTGTTCTACTCCTTTCACCTCATTGCCGAATACTAGGGCATATTTTTTTGAAAGACTTAGTTCTATACTTTCAAGGCTCATACTTTTTTCAGCTTGTTCTATGCTATAAACTTTATACCCTGTCTGCTGCAGTTCTTCAACCGCAAGCAGGGTACTATCAAAATACTTCCAAGTTACAGACTCTGTAGCACCCAATGCTGTTTTTTGTATTTCCCTGTGAGGTGGAGTGGCTGTGATGCCACATAAATAGATTGCTTCCACTAAAAAAGCATCGCTAGTGCGAAAAACAGAGCCAATATTATTCAGGCTGCGTACATTGTCCAATACTACAATCACAGGTGTTTTATCTGACTTTTTAAACTCATCTTTTGATAGCCTGTCTAACTCCTCATTTTTGAGCTTTCTCATCTATTGTTGATAGTATTTGATAAAAATTAGACAATATTGTCTTTCAAGGCACAATGTATTTTTAATTTTACGAAAATCCCAAAAGCACCTGAATTGGGCAAAGCAGTGGCAAAAAAAGGCAATAAAAAAGAAACCCCTTTGATGAAGCAATACAACAGCATCAAGGCAAAGCACCCTGATGCACTATTGCTATTTAGGGTGGGCGACTTTTATGAGACTTTTGGTGAAGATGCTGTAAAGACAGCCAACATATTGGGCATTGTACTTACCAAAAGGGCTAATGGGGCAGCTGCATATATTGAACTTGCAGGCTTTCCTCACCACTCCTTAGAGACTTATTTACCTAAACTAGTAAGAGCTGGCATGAGGGTTGCCATTTGCGACCAGTTGGAGGACCCTAAGATGACAAAAACCATCGTGAAAAGGGGGGTGACAGAACTGGTAACACCTGGGGTGGCACTCAATGATCAGGTACTGGAAAACAAGTCGAATAACTTTTTGGCAAGTGTCCATTTTGGAAAGCGGGAATTGGGCGTCTCTTTTCTGGATATTTCCACTGGCGAGTTTATGGTAGCTAGCGGTACTGAAGACTATATTGATAAATTATTGCAGAGTTTCAGGCCCAGTGAGGTTATATTCCAGAGACAATATCAAAAGAAGTTCCAGGAAAGGTTTACCGACAAGTTTTATACGTTTACATTGGAGGACTGGGTATTCACTCAAGAATTTGCTGAAGAGCTCTTATTGAAGCACTTTGAAACCAAATCTTTGAAAGGCTTTGGCATCCAAAATTTAGATGAGGGCATCATTGCAGCAGGTGCTGCGCTGCATTACCTGAGCGAAACCCAGCATGAAAAGCTCAAACACATCAATAAGATAGCCCGCATTGAAAGGGATAAATATGTTTGGCTGGACAAATTTACCGTTCGCAATTTGGAGCTATTGGGCTCAAGTAATGAAAGGGCAAGTTCACTAATTGATATACTGGATAAAACCATAACTCCGATGGGTGGTCGTTTATTGAAGCGCTGGTTAGTGCTACCGCTTAAAGACAAGCAACCCATTATTGAACGCCACTCAATCGTTGAACATCTGCTGAAATATCCGGAATTGGCGGAAGATTTTCGTGGAAACATTAGGCAGATTGGAGACCTAGAAAGGTTAGTATCAAAAATAGCTACTGGAAGGATTTCCCCCAGAGAGGTTGTTCAGTTGAAAAAGGCATTGCAAGCACTTGAGCCAATCAAAAATGCTTGTGTCAACAGTAAAAACAAGAGTCTTCAAAAGATTGGGGAGCAAATTAACCCATGCCAAACACTTAGTGATAAGATAGAAAAAGAACTCCAGGCCGACCCTCCAGTATTGGTAGCGAAAGGCAATGTGATTTCAAACGGGGTTTCAAAGGAGTTGGATGAGCTCAGACAATTGGCTCATTCTGGTAAGGATTACCTTTTGCGACTGCAAGAAAAGGAGAGTAAGGCGACTGGCATCCCCTCTTTAAAGGTGGCCTTCAATAATGTCTTTGGTTACTATTTAGAGGTAACCAATGCCCACAAAAATAAAGTTCCCGAGGACTGGGTGCGTAAACAAACACTGGTAAATGCAGAACGCTATATTACTGAAGAACTTAAAGTGTATGAGGAGAAAATATTAGGGGCCGAAGAAAAGATACTCCAAATTGAAGCCCAACTGTATAACGATATAGTCTTCTTTTTAGCGGATTACATACAACCTATACAACTTAATGCCGTGCTTATAAGCAGGTTGGACTGCCTATTGTCTTTTGAACAGGTTGCTAAAGAAAACAATTATGTGCGCCCTGAGATAAGCGAAGATGATGTGTTAAACATTAAAGATGGGCGTCATCCTGTAATAGAAAAAAATATGCCTTTGGGTGAGCAATACGTGGCCAATGACCTCTATTTGGATAGTGAAACCCAACAAATCATCATTATTACAGGTCCCAATATGGCTGGTAAATCGGCTTTATTAAGGCAATCTGCCTTGATTGTGATTATGGCACAAATGGGCTGTTTTGTGCCAGCAAAAATGGCCACTATCGGCTTAGTTGATAAAATCTTTACCCGTGTAGGTGCTTCGGACAATATCTCTTCGGGCGAATCTACCTTTATGGTTGAGATGAATGAAACAGCCAGTATCATCAATAATCTTTCACCAAAGAGCTTAATAATACTTGACGAAATTGGTCGAGGAACAAGCACTTATGATGGGATATCTATCGCATTAGCTATTGTCGAATACTTGCATGGCAATCCCGAAGCCAAACCAAAAACCTTGTTTGCTACCCACTACCACGAACTGAATGAATTAGCGAACTCGTTTGCCAGGGTGAAAAACTTTAATGTATCGGTAAAAGAATTAAACAATAAGGTCATCTTTCTAAGAAAGCTTGTGCCTGGAGGAAGTGAGCATAGTTTTGGTATTCATGTAGCCAAAATGGCTGGTATGCCAAGAAAAATAGTCAATCGCGCTAATAATATTCTCAAGCAACTGGAGGAGTCTCACAATATTGATAACCTGAACAAGAAAGTAAAAAAAACGACTAAGGAAGCCGACTACCAATTGAGCTTCTTTCAATTAGATGACCCCGTATTGAGCCAAATAAAGGAAGACATACTAAATATTGATATTAATACACTTACCCCAGTTGAAGCCCTTATGAAACTGAACGAAATTAAAAAACTGATTGGAGGGAAATAAAAATCTTTTTTGCAGAATTGAAAAAATAATTACTTTTGCAATCCCTAAAAGCGAGAGTAGCTCAGCTGGTAGAGCACGACCTTGCCAAGGTCGGGGTCGCGGGTTCGAATCCCGTTTCTCGCTCAAAGCCCTTCAAGTCCTCCCCCAAGGGAGGATTTTTTTTAGGTGAGCATAGTTCTTTGGAAAAGCGCCCGGGTGGTGGAACTGGTAGACACGCAGGACTTAAAATCCTGTTCTCATTGCGAGAGTGCGGGTTCGATTCCCGCCCCGGGTACCAAGAACAGGAAACTCAAAAGGCTTCCTTTTTTGTTTGGTACAACATAGGTACAACAAACCTCCCCTTGAACATCCCTCTTATGGCTGCGATTTCATTTGGCCGTAAACATTGCTTGCATAGCATTTCTTTTCAGACAAATACATTGAACAGGGCAGCGAAAGGGCTTTGATGTGTGAGGAACGACCATTCAAAGCTCTTTCCATTTATTAATAAGGCGGCGTGTTCATAAGCAGTCTCCGAAGGTGTGGTGTTTATGGACATGCGGCTGAGGCACTAATATTCTACCGAGGGAAATCAGTTTTTTTAAAAAAAATAATAAAATTTTGTTTTATATTGTTATTTTATTATACATTTGATTCTTTTATTATAACACCAAACCTAATGTCATGAATAAAATCTTTGCTACGTTATGTTTTTCTATTTTATACTTTGTTTCATATAGTCAACATTCCATATCTTCAGTAGAAATTAACCCAAGCTATCCTAATGCAACAAGCTCCCAATTATCTAGCATGAATACTGAAACCAGGGCTCACGTCCTAACCAATTTGACCATAGAAATTAACATGTCCAATGTTTCAAATATGGATAGAATAGCTGTTATGGTTGGCTTAACTGAGGGTGGAAGTGACTTGTTTTACAAAGAGTTTGATTTTGATACTCCAGGCACTTTTGCTGACGGTACTTCATACAGCAGAAGTGGTAATATGGTAACCATTAGCCTTGGAGGGTTTAGTGGTTATGGAGCTTATTATACAGAAGTAGTTGCCATCCAAACTAACGGAAGTTCTGAAACAGGTATCAGGGCTGCTCTTAACTAAATCTCCACTTAGGATCTTGCTCATTTTGAATTCAACCAACACCAACAAATCTACCACCATGAGATTACTAAACACTATTCTTTCCGTTTTCTTTATCTTCATTTCTTTTCAATCAGCTTTTGCAACCAACTACACTTGGAATGGTAGCTCTTCCTCTGACTGGGGAACGGCTGCTAACTGGACTCCCAGTGGTGTACCAGGCGCAAGTGATAATGTAACCATTGTATCGGCTGGCACTGCACCAGTGTATGATGGCGTTGCTGGAGTCACTGCTTTTAACCTGTACAGTGGAAGCCTTGATTTGAATGGCTATACTTTGAATATCACAGGACAGGGGTATTTTTCGGGTGGTTCTATCAGTAATGGTGTTGTGAATGCAACAGGAACCATCACGTACTTCTTCGGTGGAACTATCAATACCAAGGTGATTGTTACCTCAGAGAAGCCCTACCTCAATGGAGCAACTTTTAATGACTCTTTGATAGTAGAAGTGACAGGAAATGGCGGGCAAAGCAATGGTGGCAATGTGTTTAATGGTCCAGTGGTAATAACTAATAGTGGCAACTACTCCCCATACTATGGTCATCAAAATCCTGATACCTTTAACTATAACTTACACATATACAATACAGGAAATGGCGGGCTGACCTTTGCTAACGCCAGTGATGACCATTATTTCGCTGATACGGTATTTGTTAACTGTACGTCAGGTCAAGGAATATATTTCGGCAACTCTGGTGTTGAATATGAGATGGATGGCCCCATTATCATTGGAACTTCAGGTTTTTCCTCTGGCATTTTAAAGTTAAGAGATTTTGTTCAGCAGGGGAATGATGATTTTGATTTGACGCTCACCGGGGCTGCCTCCATATGGCTTGAGAATTGTGAGTTCGGTGGGGATGTAACACTTGATGTTCCATATATTGACTACTACTATACGACCTTTAATGGCGAATTTAATCTGACTCGTTCTGGAAGCACTTCAAATACAGCTAAAGGAGGCAACTTGTATAATGATACGGTTACTATTGTGAATATGGGTGGTGTATTTACAACAGCCTTAAACTATCCTGATACTTTCAATGGGTTGGTCACAATTATAAATGAGGGAAGTGGTGCATTTACATTAGGATATGGAACGGCTAACAACTATTTTAATGGTGATGTTAAGGTGTATAACCTTACAACATCCGCTGCCCTACAATTTCAACCTTTTGGTGCTAGCGGGAGTACTACTTTTAATGGGAATGTGTATGTAAATTCAAAATCATCTGGTGGTGTGCACTTTGCGCCCGGTAATACACCCACTTTAACCATGACCGAAGGCCATATCATTGCTATAGGCGATACAGGATTTATTGATGGAACACTAACTATTAGGAAGTTTGAGCAAGAAGGTCTATATCCCATTGATTTAACCTTAACTGGTGCAGCAAATCTAAAAATTGATGACAGCGAGTTAGGTGGTGATTTTACATTTGATGGGCCAGGGTTTATTTTAGATGGTGCTACTTTTAATGGAGATGCTCACTTCACCAGAGATACAACTGCTAATGAGCAACTTTTAGGAAGTAATACCTATTACGGAGATGCTACGTTTATTAACAACGGAACGGGGTATTTAATGTTCCGTACCTCCGACACCTACTATGGTACTGCCACATTCATCGCAACTTCAACGGGCTACTTAAAACCAGGAAATTATAGTACAAATACCTTTAAAGGAAATATCCATGTTAATGATCCAGATGTAGTAACCTTTGGACTTGACTATGCTGGTAGTAAAGTAGTTCTAGATGGTGATGGAGCGCAGATGATCTCAAGTGATAGTCTGGGAATAATTGAGTTTAGGGATTTAGAAAGCGATAAATCAGAAGGATTTACAATCATTGACCGC